>JAJYLX010000002.1 GCA_021787495.1 Microcaldota archaeon
ACCTGTTTGTCGCGCTGCCCCTCTGGATGTCGGTTTCGACGGCGCTGCAGTACCTGAAGGGGATATCCGCGCACAGGATATACATCCTGCACCCGGAATTCAGGGAAGAGATGTTCAGGAAGGAAAGTTTCTGGAGTCCTGGGCACTTCTCGAGGAGCGTCAGCAGCATAACAGAGGAGACAGTCAAGGATTACATCGACAAACACGACCGTCCGAGTCTGCATCCTGAGAATGACAGGAAGCAGATGCAGCTACGTTTTAACTGAGTGGTACGCAGTGGAAGCCTCGGGCTTCAGCCCGAGGTAGTTCACATAGTATCGCTCTAAAGTGGGTAAAGTCAAGTAACAATTGCTCTGTTATGGGCCTCTTCCTTGACTTCATACCGTACTTTTCGTCTAGGAGGTTCTGCTGGAATGCTTCTTTAGATAGCAGATATATGCCACTGTCAAAGTCGCTTAGCAATGTGTCAATTCTTATAGCGAACCTAAAACTTGCATTAGGGTTTACCTTAGCCCACGCATCATAAACTCTAATCTCCTTAAAGTTCGTTAGTATGGCCCAATTACACCCTTTGTAGTAAGCATAATTGATAGCCTGCTCTGCATAAGTAACATCCCTGCCCTTTACCTTCCGTGCGTCATCCAGGCTCTCATCAAGCCCTTTTGCCTCAAGAAAGAACTTAGGTATGCCGTCTATCCTAAATCCATAGTCGACTCTCTTGCCAGATATGTTCTCCTCTTTGGATACCTCGTTGGAGTCTTCTGTGTTCCAGCCAAGTATTCTAAACAGCGGTAGTATAAAGTCAGTTTTAGTGGCTTCTTCATTATGTCGCTTGGAGGCCTCCGCTCTATATCTTTCAATAAGGGCATTTATCTTTCTCTTAACTTCGTCCTTATCCATCCAAACCACAATAGAGCGAAACCGCTATAATCTGCTTAGTTATTAACTCTTAAATAGCTTTTAGACCTTCTGGGGCGTATTAACGTAGGGCTTATTTTTACATAACTATTCGCTGACATTCTATAAAAGCATTGTCCGCCCATAGTATATCATGCAGAAAGACAAGACCAGGGACAAGCTCCTAAGGCTGCTTGCACAGGGCAAGAAGTACACGCAGGGCGAGCTTGCCAAAGAGCTTGGAACCAAGCAGTCTGCCATATCAAAACAGCTTAAGCGCATGGAGAAGCGAGGCTGGGTCATGGGCCATGGAGCTACCTCAAACCGCTACTTCGAGCTTACTAAAAATGGAATAAGCATAGCGCAAAATCCCTCTCAAAATGGAATAAGTAGAGCCTCAAAACCTGAAAATGGAATAAGTTATACGGGCAATGTGCTCCTTGTAATAAACGCTCAGATATTCAAGGAACTGATCGAAGGGATGGTCAAGCTCAAAGATACTGATAAGGCCAAGAAAGCCTTAATCCGAGTTGGTATGGATGGCATCGAAATAAAGCAGCTAGAGTCAAGCGGAATAGCGATGATCGTTGCCCGTATTCCGAAAGCGCAGTTCGTATCATATAGGCTCGGCAGCCCTGAGAACATAGGCATATATGTGGAGAGAGTTTCAAGGCTGATAGAGAGCATGCCGAACGACAAGGAATTAACCATAGCCGTACTGGAACAAGATGGCAAGAAGAGATTAAGGCTGGAATGTGAAGGGAATGTCAGTAGTGTTTCCATTGAAGAAGGCGTCAGAGGAATGGAAAAAGAGCCGCATGTAGTTTTCAAGTCCGTCGCAGAGATTGACGGCAAGCTGCTGCATAAAATCATCCGTGAGGTTGCTAAGGCTGGTGATGATCCTACTGTAGCGGTAAAGATAAGCAAGGACGGTCTCGGCTTGGCTACCAGGCTGGAGGGTGGGGGATATACTCGCAGAACATTCGACAGATCACAGGTAAGAGTGAAGGCAGACGCTCAGGAACAAATCGCAGCATATAAGACGGAATACGTGGAGAGTATGCTCAAAGGGCTAAAGAAGGACACGTCCGTAACCATTCAATTGACTACAAAAGAGCCCATCAGAATTAGCTATCGCATGGACGGAGTCGACTTCGCATACTATCTGCCCCGTATATAGAGGATGAGAGTAATGAAGCTCAGTAACTTCTGGTGCGGTTCAATTCAAATGCGGCTATCTAAAATATAGTTGCTCTGGAGAGGCGTTAGCTATTAGTATTTATAGTATAAATATAATTATAATTGATTTTATCGAGATAAGCTTCATATTATATTTTATAAAATCTGTAGGTTATGCAGGACGTGCTGATGTTTTACTCCATGTAAGATAGCTTAACCAACAACCATATAAACCCAATTTACATAATACACTATGGTGCCACTACCAAGGTGTGCTACTCAAAAGTGGAAGTGCGGTAATCGGCTTTTACAGTAAAGCTTTTAAGCCTAAAGGAAAGAACAATCATGTACTGCAAACACACGGGAAAACGTAGTTATGCTTGTGGTAGGTGAATAAAATGACTGCAGAAGACAAAGACGCACTAGACGCACTGTTCGTGCAAGAAGCAGATATAAGCAACGAGGTCCTGAGGGATTTGCTTGTAAATTATGTACAGTTCACAAGCGAAGGCAAAATCTTTACGAAGTCAGAGTTTGCTGATCTTCTAAACAAGAAGAAGATCCTGGTAATCCTGCTCTCACGCAAAGTTCTCAAGCTTAAGATCAACATGGATGAGGAGACTGCAGGAACCGAGATAATGAGCTCTACAGGCCTTGCACGTGGGTCAGTGTACCCAGCGCTCAGGGAGTTGGAGACTGCCAGACTTGTAACATCGAAGGATGGAAAGTACTGGATTCCTAGCTATGCCATCAACAACGTGAGGCAGCTTTTCGGTGGTACATAGCGGTGATATAATGGATGATGTTCAAGAAACACTTAATGATCTCGCTGCACGTGTGGAGAAGCTTGAGAATGTTGTATTTCCAGAGAACGGAAAGAAACCAGTAATCCAGAAGGAGAGTTACGAGGGCTTGACTGGTGGCATAAAGATGCTCATTGCTAACGGTTTCTTCGACCAGCCGAAGGCCATAGCCGAAATCATAGGGGAGCTCAACAGAGAGGGTTACTACAACACTCACGCAGGAGTAGCAAGCACTCTGCTGATAACCTTTGTTGGTAAACAAAAGACGTTAACAAGAATCCAGAAGAGTGGCAAATGGGCTTATGTTAAAAGGAAATAAGGGCGAGCAAATGAACGACGAAGACCTCATAAAAATGGTGCAAGATCACGAGCGCAGACTCTCTGCATTGGAGAGCAAGAAAGGAAGCCCAGCACCAAAAGGACGTGTTTCTGGCACAATAGAGAATAAATCATGGTACAAGAAAGATAGTACAACCGCAAAGCTGATCAGGCTTCTAAACGAAGGGTTTTTCGATACGCATAGAACCTTAGCCGATCAGGTTAACCGCTTTGAGACCAAGGACTACCATTTCAAAGCAGCAGACCTTACGCTTCCAATTAGACAGCTTGTGAGACGTAATATGCTGAAAAGAGAAAAGATTGGTGGAAAATGGGCATACATTAAAGTGTAGTGGTGAACGTATGGATGACGATGTGAAAAAAGCTATGGAAGAGATGGACTCTAGACTACGTGAGGTTGAAAAATTTATTGCTAAGAGTAAAGATACAGCGCATAGAAAGGAAGGAAAAGCCGAAGACGCAGAAGACTATGGCGGATTGAAGGGCGGTATAAACTCCATAATAAAGGACGGCTTTATCAACACGCCACGATCGAGAGACGAGATACATACTGAGCTTGCTAGGTTAGGCTACCATTATAGCAGAGCTGCAATGCAGACCGCTCTTAATCGAGATTTTATGAAGAAGAAGCGACTTATTACCAGAATCAAAGAGGGTAAGATATACAAATACGTTGTTAAAAAGTAGTTAATATGAGACCGAAAGAAGCCCTAGAAGCCCTTTGGAAAGACGGGTACTTTGAGAGCGTAAGGAGCACGGGCGAAATAGACAAAAAACTTGACAGCGACTACAAGATAAGCACAACAAACCTTACATCCACACTAAAAAATTGCAAGAAGTTTCTAAGGAAAATAGGCCACGCCAAGTGGAGACAACTTGGGCCTTATGAAGCAAAGCTGGCAGGCAGTAGGAAGGAGGTTGACTACTTCGCAGTGTTTGGTATACATCCTAGAATCCGAAAGGCAAGTCAAAAGCTGTTCTTGGATGGCCATTACCCATCAGCTATCTTAGAGGCATTCAAACAAGTAGAAATCATGGTAAAAGAAAAAGCAGCTATAAAAGGTAACTTTGGCACAGCGTTGATGCAAGAGGTATTCAGCGCAAATAATCCTATTCTTAGAGTAAATGGAAATACAACTGACTCTGACGAAGCCGAGCAGAAAGGTTTTATGATGTTATTTTCTGGAGCAGTACTTGGCATAAGAGACCCAAAGGCACATAGCGTCGTGGCGCAAAATGACCCGATAGCCACCATGCAGTATCTGGGCTTTGCTAGCATACTCTGCAGGATGGTTGACAATGCCACTAAGGTAAGATGATCATGCCGAACCAACAAACCAAAGACGCCAAGGACCACATATCAGAGATATACAAAAGATACGAAACCACTGATAAAATTGTGTTAAAAGGTTTTGCAAATACGGTGAGGTTGAACCTCCAAAACTTTCCATCAAGTGGGCACTTTATAATTGAATTCATACAGAATGCCGACGACGCAAACAGTAATAGTTTCCAGTTAGATGCTTCTGATAGTTCGATAGAAATTACGAATGATGGGGATCCGTTCTCGAAAGAGGATGTTGAAAGCATATGCAACTCTGCGTCCTCAGGAAAAAACCCAGAATACAACCTTGGGTATCTAGGCGTGGGCTTCAAGTCGTGCTTCAAGATATCGAATAGTCCCCAGATACGCTCTGGTGCATACTCCTTCAAATTCGACAGAGAAACCATATCAGACCCTAACCTCCCGTATGAATTGATGCCCCTATGGGTGGACGCCAATATAGAAACTAATGGAACGTCATTCAAACTGCCGCTGATTAATGATGTGAAGATAAAGCAGATAATAGCGAACCAACTAGAGTCAGAAGTGATCTCTGGCAAATTACTATTGTTTCTCAAAAACCTGAAGGAAATCAGAATTACCTCTACAATTAATGGCAAGACTGTAAATAAAACTATAAGGAAAGTTACAGTACCAGACACCTCTTCTGACTATGACGTTTATCAAACACAGGAAGAAAGCGGATCAAAGACCACATCGAGTAAATGGGCGGTTTTCAAAAAGACATACGACGTTCCAGAAGCGATAAAAAATGATGAAGTTACCAGACAATTCAAGAGAGACGAAGTCAAGAGGCGAGAGGTACTAATAGCGTTTGAACTCGATGAGAATGGTGGCATTATTCTTGAACGTGGATCTATACATTTCGGCGTTTATAGCTTCTTGCCGCTCAGAGACGTAAGCACGACCTTCAGGTTCATAATGCAAGGAGATTTCCTGACAAACCCTGGCCGAAGCGATATTAACAGAGAAGCAGCATGGAACCTTTGGACAGCAGAATGCCTTTATGACTTAATAGTCAAGTCATGCATATCCGCCTTCCTCAAGAATGAAAAGTGGAAATATCAGGTAAGCAACGTATTTTATGCAGAAACTTCTGCTAACGAGATAATAAACAAGAAAATAATAGAACCATTAAGGAACTACCTTAAGACAAGCCTCGTTGTATTTGATGTCACTGGTAAACTATCCTCAATGAAGGAGGTTATAGATATATCAAACGAGATAACTGGTTTGTTAGGTGTAGATGAAGTAAAAAATGCTTATGGTGCAATGCCTCTGGACCAGAGTGTAGAGTACGCACCTGGATTGGGTGGCATAAGAGAGGGCCCAGACTCTATTACGTCATTTATGGACAGCAAAGAAGCAGCCACCCTTTTCGCTAATAAGGCAAAGTCAAAGGATACGAAGTGGTTTGAAGACTTCTACTTGAAATTAATAGAAGCTGTGCCAGATGCTAACGACTTAATCAAACTCCAGAGCGTGTCTTTAGTATTAACTAACACTGACAGAGTGTTATCACCTAAAGATGTCCGTATAGTGAAAGATACAAGCATACCTGAAAGCAAACTATCCGAGTTCGAGGTTGTAAGTAAAGGCATCTGTGCAAATACAAAGATACTCCAATTCCTAGAAGATAAGCTCAAAATTAAACAATTAACTATGGATGACGTCCGTGACCTTAACCAATATACTCCAGAAGAATGGAGAGCATTGGCAGATGCAGAAAAAATAAACTTCATCAGATACCTGAAGGAACACCCAGATAAATTAACAGTTCAGTTGTCATATCTGACATTACCAACCAAAGATGGAGGATGGGAAAAACCAGAATTGCTCTTTATACCAGAGGAGTATGAATCCGAATACAAAATTGAAAAACTAATAGGGTTGGGACTCATAAAAGAAAGGAAACCCAAGTTTGTAAGTCCAACACTGATGGAATCTGGAAGTACAGACAAGAGAGTGTGGAGAAGCTTCCTAAGAGAGAAGTTGAAATGTGATGATGAGAAACCACTTAAAGACCTAGCAGAAGAGGTTGGCATAGAATCGACAAAACGTTATGAGCTTAGCCAAGGTTGTACAGTGGAAGATCCACGTCCTGTGGGATTAAGTATGTCACCAGGCTACGACCTCAAGTCCACTACGCCTAAAGGAGAAGTAAAACTCATAGAGTCAAAAGGTACAAAAGAATACGGAACATTCGATATGAATATATCACCTAATGAGTATGCAACGCTGAATACCGATAGGAAGCCAAACGAGAAGTATTTCATATACGCAGTTAAAGATGCACTTGATAGCCCTATCATCAACGTATTGGAAGGCGAAGAGGTAAAGACTGTTGCCCCACGTGTCTTCTTGAACGAAAGTGGGAGATATCCAAAAGGTTGGAAAAATATATGTAAAGTGCGTATTAACGTGCTAGATATAAAGACACAAACAGAGTCTCAGCAACCAGAACAGAATAAATAACATGCAAAGTATTTTATTTTTTGACTGCGATAGCTAGACTATGACATTGAGCAGTTGGTGGAGAACCTTCCAGGACAAGGTGCGCAATTCCCGCTTCTTCGCAGGGTATAAGGTTAAGCCGCAGCAGACGCTGGAGACTGGCAAGAGGCCAGACTATGTGGCTGTCTCGAAGGAAAATCCGCAACAGAAGGCAGTGGCCGATGCCAAGTTCGTGAAGGAGCTTACTCCGCAGAACGTGAAGCAGGTCGAAGGCTACAAGACAACGCTATCCGCAAAGAAGGCAGCGATCTTCGTTCCCAAGAAGACAAGGATTCCTAGGAAGGTAAGGGCGCAAGCTGCTGATTCCGACATCGAGATAATAAGGAAGAGGGCAAGGCCAGAGAAAGTCAGGGCCTACGCTTGATGGCCTAACACGTACGCCCAGACACCCACGCCCACTATAATTTAAATAATATACCTGAATTTAAACAATATACACTCTTGTAAATTCATTTAAATGAATGTATAATTGGTATACACACTTATATGCGAAAACAGGCCAAGAATCGACGGTATAAAAATATTCCTTGTCGGAGATGTGCCTGACGCACATCTTGTGCTTCGGGCGATGCGCTTCAGGTTATGCCCCTACGGGACAAGATATTTCTTAAACATTCACTACATAAGATATTCATGCAGACAACATCCATAGTTCTTGTTGTAATTGTAATAATAGCGATAGTGGTAATCACAGGCTACTTGGCGCTCGGAATGAGTTATCAGCCTCACGGTACAACCACCAGCGCATCAACTCAGAGCACTTCTGTACAATCGTCAATCTCCACTATTTCGACATCGGCAAACACTTCGACGACCGTTACATCTATCTCCACGACATCGGTAGCGACAACAACAATACCACAATCACAGATAACTAGAAATTACCTTATGGTATTCTTTGCCTGCGACACGGCAAAATATAGCTGCATGCAGACGTTTGGAGACGAAACTTATCTCGCTCAGTCGAAGGATGGGATGAACTGGAGCATGTTCCAGGCTTTGTGCCATTCAATGGCAGTGTCCCTGACCTTGTGGAGCGTGGGAATACTCTCTACATATACACGCCAAACCATCTTGTGAGATACAACATAAGCACAGGGCAGGAGAGCGCACCAATACCAGTGACCATTGAATACCAGAATGGCACAAGCGCATCTGGATTCGGACCTTCAGGCGGCTTTGTCGACCCGAGCCCAATCTTAGCCCCAAACGGGAGCATAATACTTTTCTACCTTCCTGGGATAATCGGCCAGGATCCTGCCGGTTGCCCGGTTGGGCAGACAAGTTGCGTTAAGCACATAATGAGTGCCACCGAAGTCAAGGGAAGCGATGGCGACAGCTTTGTAATAGACAACGGGACAAGAGCCTCGATATCAATAAGCGGGATGCAAACAGCATCGGATCCGGCAATATTCTCTGCGCCTAACGGCTACATACTATACATATCACAAGGACCAAGCACGCTTGCATATTCTTCACCAAAGTTACTTGGTAACTTCACACCAATAGTCGGGTTAAGCGACGGGATGCTTGTTCAAAACTCTGGAGGTGTTCCTGCGGGAAGATATGATTCGGCAACCGGAAAGTACTGGACATATATAAGCCATTCCCAGCAAGGTTCGGCAGGAGTAATAGAATTGGCGATAACCTCGAACCTCAACAGTTCAATACCGGGCTTCGAATTCGTTACAGTGGTTTCGGGATGTATGTTTAATGAACTAGGCTGCAGTTATGTGGTACAGAGCCCTGGCATAATCCCAAAATGAAGAAATAATGGGCAAGAATGGCCCATAGTTTAACACGATCTATATCCTCCTTGCTGGAGATGTGCCTGACGCGCATCTTGTGCTCTGGGGACGCTTAAACTAATAATATGGTTTAAAGAGCCTATTGTGCTAGTGATATATGGAGTATATGAAAGAGAGGAGGCGCGGCGTCGATCTGGTTGCGGCATTAGCAACGATAGCGGCTATATCGGTGCTTATAATCGCAGTGTACCTGCTATCCAGACCAAGCCAAAGCAATATCCAAGAGAATCTAAATGCGGACATATACGCGCACCTAGGTAATGCAACATTCGCGCTCGTCTCGCCTTATGGCGTATACAGCGGAAACCAGCGCTTTGTCGACCTCGCAAGCAAGACATATGACTTCTCTTACTCCAATGCGACAGGCTTCAACAAAGTGGAAAACTCATCTTTCATAGTAATCGTTGTGAACTCTACAAGCTCTGCATATGCAGATCTTGCATTGAAAGCGGTTAACGCATCCGCCCTTGCATACGCGATGGACAACACCACCGGAGCAATCCTCAACGGCAGCGATGTATGGACTCACGGGCAGACTGTCTTTGTCCTCGTAGGATACAAGGATCAGAACACCCTCTCGGCCGCACTGCTGAGCTTTTTCATAAAGCAGCCTGTTTACGCGCCCAAGAGCGTGGCCGGAACATTTGTCTCATTTAACGGAATTGCGAAAAACAGCAATAGCATGGGAGCAAACGATCCGGTAATAGACGCGTACCTCGATGGAACTTATGAGCTTGGTTCTCACGACGCATCGCTCTACTATCCATACAGCTACTATGACAGCTTTGCATACCTGCTCTATTATGCGCCGGTCGTATCTTCATACGCCCCGGGCTTTGAAGGCAACAGCTCTTCCGGCCTTCCCATGGATGCTCTTCTCTGTATACCCCCCCCACCGCCACCCGATGGGTCCTCCCTGTGTATCGGGGACTATGTTGCCATGCCGATGATGCAGGTCGGCAGTCAGCCCCCAACCGCGCCTCAGTGGAGCTACGACACCGGGGACTGCAACTTCTTCGGCATAAGCGACTGCATAGACGCGGAGGGCTGGGTGGCTTCGGGACTAAACCCACAGCTTCCGTACCGTGACATACCGAGCGTTTACTACGGCTTCACGGCCACAGGCAGCTCTGTCCCTCCATCGATGACGGGCACAACCGGCCCTGTCTACGATTACCTGCCTCTGACTTGGTGGACTTACGGGCCAGGTTCGGTCGGCGAGTCCACCGCAGGATTCCAGGCAAGCGTGTCTGATCAGCAAGAGATATCCCTGCTCAAAAATGCAGGCGTGGAGATGTTCTCCGCACCCACAGGCGAGACCCCGCTTGGCAGCTTCACTGTTTACAATGCAACGAATTCTTCCTCGACATACTCGTGTTCCAGCGACCTATGCGGAATGCGATTCAATTACAGCATATACGCTCTCGTGACCATCTCTTCTACAATACCAAACAGTGTTTCGGTATATTCACCGCATGGATATTCACAGGCGCCGTACAGCAATTACACCGCAGTGCTGGAGCCCATCACACTCACAACACCAAAAGTTGTCAATTCCTCAGCAAGGACCTACTACTTCAGCTACTGGAGCGTATACTCTGAGCTTGACGGCAACCAGTATTATCAGCAGTTCAACACCTCTAACGCCACATTGAGGGTGATAGGCCCGACCCAGGCCCAAGCAGTCTATAC
The DNA here is from genome assembly GCA_021787495.1 of Microcaldota archaeon. Lineage (GTDB taxonomy): Archaea > Micrarchaeota > Micrarchaeia > Micrarchaeales > Micrarchaeaceae > A-MIC-10. The sequence goes on from JAJYLX010000002.1 coordinate 10,578, forward strand.
GAGTACGAGCTCCCCCGGAAAGGTGACTATAAACAGCGAGTATATGACGATTGGGGATTACGAGTCCTGCCCTCCGCCACTGAAATGCGGCGACATTCCCGTAGTCCCAATACCAAACGTGAGCGTCTCACTCTCCAGCATGAGCGGTGCCACAGTGTATGCAAACACGACTGGGAGCAATGGAACCGTAACGACGCAGACGCTGCCGGCCGCATGCTACCGGCTCACGACATATAAGAAAGGCTACAGCTTCATCGTGGACCCCAATCCGATATGCTTGAACGGCAACGAAGGAGTGTCTGCGGTGGACATAAACCCATTTATCTTCAATATCTCGTGGCCGTCGGAGTATCCTTACGGGGAAGCACCCAAAAACCGCAGTATACCTATAGACCTTACGCTTCTTTATGCAGGCGGAAAGGACTTCCGCGCCGGAGACATTGCAATACATGCAACTGCAGGATCCGGGAAGATAGTCGGCCCCGTGACAACATCTAGCAATGGGACTGCGAACTTCACGTGGAACACCAGCAGCGGAAGCGGGATATACGAAATAAACTTCACAACCCATGGAGCCTTCATACCAGCAGAAACATACTCGATGCCTGTTGTTGTCTACTCCGGCAACCATATCATAACCAACTCCACCACCACGGTAACATCCAGTACAACAATACCTACCACAACTGTAAGCGGCGGCTTCGGATACGGTGCGCTTAATGTGACAGTCTACTACGACGGCGTGCCGGTAGGAGGCGCCCAGGTGAGAGCTTTCTCCCCTGGAGTACAGGTTTATAGTGGATGGTACACCGGTTCAAATGGCGAATATGACAGTGGATACATAATAGCGCCCGGGTCATACGAAGTGGATGCCACATATAACAATATGACAAATAGCACCAACTACCTAAACATCACAGATGGCGCGGTGACACATATCGCAATACCGATATATGGCACTACCTCGACGTCATCGACAAGTAGCACCTCAATTGCAAGCACCAGCACGTCCACATCATCTACTACATCAACAACAGTGCATGGCGGCTACTACGAGTGTGGTGTGTGCAATAAGGTTATTATAGCGGGATATTCGTGCCCCACAATCTGTCCAAACTCAGTACCATGCAGCTATGGCGGCTTCGAATGCACATAGTTCAAGCAGACACATCAAAAAATCCATAGTGTTTAAGATCACCCCTAGAGACGCGCCTCGCCGGTTTCCCACAGCTTCTCCTCCAGAAGGGATGCCATATGTAACGACGATGTTTACCTTTATTGACATGATGGTTGCCATATTCGTAGCTACGGAAATCATTCAGCATTAGTCGCAGTTTTTATAGCATCGCAGAAGCTCTGGCAGTAATCTGTGTTATTCTTATTGCAGCAGGATGGATATTCCAATTGCTCGGTGGTATATCGTTCAAGGGACTTATACCAGAGGTAGGCGGTGAAGAAAAAACAGCACGAATTGCAGAGAGACGGGAGTGCAGGAGGCCCAAGACTATACAGGATGCCAAGATAGGATCAATATCACGATATCCCGAAGCGCCTGAATGCTGCCGTCTTAGCAGCGTCATTTACCAGCATGAACACGGCAGATAGAGCAAGAACCAGTAATATCGGTACAGCTCCTATCTTAGGTATCAGTATCCCAAAGTATGCCAAAATAATGCCCGCCGTCACACCTGCCAACGAACCAATGATAAGCGCGAGGCTGGGTTTCGACTTCCAGAACACCCTCCTCTCCCTGATGCTGAACACGGTGAGCTTGTCAGTAACGTTGAGCATCAGAAATATCATTGTCTGGAACTGGACGAGTGTCATTCCCAGAAGGTCAAACCCCAGCGGTATGAATGCCAGTGCCTCAATCACAAGCAGAATGCCGATAGTACCAGATGAATACATTATAGACCTTATGTTCCATGAATCCGGCTTGTTAGCATATAACGCGTTATCTGTGGAGATTGTTATGTTAGCTATGTCATTGGTGAATATCAGTAGTATGAGCATGAAAGGCGTTATCGCCTCGAATCCGAACGCGATGAAGGTTATCGCAACCAATCCCACAATCTGGAAAACTTTTGCGACCTTTGCAATTGCATAGGTCGCCATCCTCTCGAATATCTTCCTACTCTCCTTCACCGCATCGATTATCACCCCAAGGCCATTCTTCGTAAGAATCAGCGCAGCAGAGCTCTTTGCCACGTCCGTCGCATTCGCGACAGCGATGCCGACCTCTGCCTGCTTGAGAGCCGGCGCATCATTGATTCCGTCCCCAGTCATCCCAACTACAAGCCTATCTGCCTGCAGCGCCTTCACTATAGTGTACTTGTCCTCAGGGTATGCACCCGCTAGCCCATCGGCCTTAGTTATCCTTCTGCCCATGCCGCTGCGTACCCCATCCAGCATCAGGATATTATTGCCGAGCCCTACCTCCTCCGCTATCTCCCTCGCGACGGGTAGGCTGTCACCGGTAATCATCTTCACGGAGATGCCTAAGTCGTTAAGCTCCTTTATGAGGCTCTTTGATTCCGGTCTTGGAGGGTCGTACAGCGCTACCAAGCCAGCGAACTTCCAGCCACCAATCCTGCCCTTAGTCGCGACCGCGATGGTCTTTAGTCCCTTGCCGGCCAGCATCTCTACGTCAGAGTCGATTTTTCTTTTGATTGCAGGGCCAGGTCTTGCTAATTCCATGACGGAAAGCGTAGCCCCTTTTATGACCTCATACTTCCCCTTGCCTGCAATCACTGACCTCGTCATCTTGGTAGACGGATCGAATGGGCTGAATGATACCTGCTTTCCGGCTCTTATATGTATCTCGTCAGAGTACTTGAGTACTGCGTTGTCGATTGGGTCGTTGTCCTCAAGCCTTGATGCCTCAGCTGCGTACTCGATCAGGAGCTTCTCGCTGCATTTGTATGGTATCACATACCTAACAGTTATTGAGTTCTGCGTCAGTGTGCCTGTCTTATCGGCGCATAGCACGCTCATTGTCGCTATGTCTTCTACGGCCTCGAGCCTCGTGACAAGCACCGACTTTTTCGCAAGATTCTCTGTGCCTAATGCCATTGCGACCGTAAATGCCGCTGACAATGCCACCGGCACCGAGGCCACAAGCACAATCAGCAGGAACGGAAGAAGGGTGAGCACGCCCTCATGAAAAGCTATGGTACCGTAAACCAACATTATTGCGACGATTATGGAGTCTCCTGCGACGAGATACTTAACCAATTTGAGTATGGTTTCCTCAAGATGCGAACTTGGGTTTGCCACCTGTACAAGCTTCTCGGTCATGCCATATTTTGTGTTGTAGCCCGTTCCGGTTACGATGCATGTGGCTTCGCCGCGCTTCACGACTGATCCCTGGTACAACGCATTTCCTTTTTCCTTGTCCACAAACAGCGATTCTCCAGTCAATATCGACTCATCGGCTTCAAGCAGCTCACACTCAACAATGCTTGCATCCGCGGGTACTATATCGCCCTGTCTTACCCTTATCACATCACCAGGCACAAGTAGCTTGGCCTGGATCGTGCCCCACCCACCGTCTCTAAGCACCCTTGCAGTGGATGCCATCATGCTCTTCAGCGCCTCCACTGACCTGTCAGCCCTGTACTCCTCCAAGAACCCGACAACAGCATTGAACATTAGCAGAGATATTATTATATAGAAATCATCCGCCCTGCCAGTGGCATACGAGAGGGCAGCAACAAGCCAAAGAAGCAGTTGGACAGGCCCGTAGAACTTAGTGAGCAGAAGCAGGTACGGGCTTTTCTTTTTGGACTTTATCTCATTGTATCCGTACTTGGCAATAAGTCCAGCCGCCTCTTTGGATGTCAGCCCCCTCCGCATGCCCGAATCCGATGCTCTACTTATAAGCATGATGTGTTATTCCAAGCAAAGTATAAACAAACATGCCTATAGAGCCATTTTCACAACCGGTCGAAATCGGGTCGTGATGCCTTCTTGCAGGAGGCGCGCCGGCCCTTTCTTCCGGAGGTTACAGCGCTACATCTCGCATTTTTTAGTCTTCAGCATACGCCTCATCCCAGCAGCAAGACTCCCGATACCTATACCTCCGACCACCAGCAAGACGAGGAAGGTGGAAACCCCAACAGAGTCAAGGTTCGGTATCGTTACGTCTGTCTGCAGGGCGAATGCATCAATGGACGGGAAAAGTAGTATCGGCGCCCCTATTGCGGCAAAGGCGACACCTCCATAAAGAAGGGTTCTCCCAGCAGTATTCCTCCCGACGCATTTTATCTGGCTCTCGCTGAGCTTCTTCGATCTTGCTATGCTGGCAAACACAGCGCCGAATATTATCTGCATCACCATAGTGCCTAGGCCAAAGAAAAGACCAGGGAGAGGGGGTAAGAGTTCAGCCATCTGAAGTCCGTTGGCATACAAAGTCGATCTAATCCTCTAATACGTCTGATCTTGTGTAGTCATCTACATGCTTTTCACAAGAGACCTTTTAGGATATGTAGTTACAATGTAACTACTATGAAAGGAATGATGCAGATCCGATTGCAGGGCATTGAAGTAGTGGAGAAAACTGCTCAGGTAGGCGGCAATAGTGCCCGCATTTATGTGCCCAAACATTGGCAGGGTAAGAAAGTCAAAGCGGTGTTGCTTGAATGACAGACCTAGAATCTCTCTCTAAGGAAGAACTCATCAAGAGGCATAAGGAACTTGAGAAACAACTGAAGGAGAATGAGAACATCTCCTCGGCGATTGCGATTGTCACTGCGATACCCGGGGCATTGGTGCCGCCGGCACTGCTCAGAATCGTGCAACCCGTGGTGTCCGTGTCCTACATAAAAATGGAGGACAGGATGAGGAAGCTTTTCAAGTCTGGAAAAACAGTTTTGGAGCAGAGGAAGGAAGAGACAAGAGAGAAGAAAATAGAGAAGAAGGAAGGCACAATCGGAGAGCTTGGGGAAGGAGAGGGATAAGCGTCTGCGTCGCTCTATATCGTATTCTGCAGGATGCCTTTAAGGCTTCGATGGCTACTGTTCGGCAGTCCTATCCTACCGGCAAGCGGACTATCCACCGTCATATTTGTAGCACATCATCCGTTTATCCGTGCCGTTCTGCGCAGCGTAGTCTGGAACCCCTCCGACTTCCTGGTCTCGAAGAACACGCCAACCGCAGACACTATATTGCTGAAAAGTATGACGAGGAAGATGGCGTCCAGGAAGTTCGGTATCACGATCCCCATCGTTATCGGCAGTGTGGCTATTACCGCGGGGGAGAGCCCCCTGCCCACGCTGAAGATTACCGTCCCCCTGTCAACGGAGCGCTTATCCCTGTCCTTGTTCATGTATTCGCTCAGCACAGGCGCCATAAGGTACCTCACTACAAGCGCGACCAGAGTCGCCGCCGCGGCATACAATACGAGGTAAATGTCCGCCGCCGCGCCGCTGAAGTCGCTGAACGAGAACAGCATCCCTATGTAGACGAAGAAGAACGTGCTCGTGAAAAACGTTATCTCTCGCTGGTAGTTCCTAATGTACCTCATGTTCACGGTGAATGTGAAGTGCTTTACAAGCCAGTCCCTATTTGGCAGCTTTTCCTTTAGCGTGCCCAGGGTAGCAAACGTTATCCCGAACACGAATATGGTTATCGCCGTGTTTAGCTCCAGTATCGAGGAGATCCCGTAAGTCGCGATTAGCATGGTCAGTGTCAGCATCCACATATATCCCTTGCTCTGCTTCGAGAACCTGGTGAGTATGACCAGCCAGAAGAGCGCGGACGCGGCACCCAGCACGACCGCACCGACTATGATGGTGAACGCCATGAAGAAGCCCGACGAGTATGTGATACCCGTCCCGGCCAGCATATTTATCAGGAGCAGCGGCACAATAAGAGCGAGCGCGTCCGTCACCACGCTCTCATAGATTATGACGGTCTTTATCTGGTCAGGGACCTTCACCACCCTAACTATGGCCTGAACGGCCGGGGTGCTGGAACTGGACAATGCGAACCCGAGTATCAGCGCGACTATGAGGTTCCAGCCGAATATGAAATACGACACTGCTGTTATGGCGAGCGCCATGATTATCTGCGTACCGAACGCGAAGGCGTTGCCCTTGACGGCCGTCTTGTTGATGCTGTCTATGTTCAGGTTCAGCCCGACGTCGAAGAGTATGAAGGCTATGGCGATTGCGGTCACGAACGGGGTAAGCTGCGACACTATTCCGGTAGAGCCCACGTTGACCAGGCCAAATACCGGCCCTATGAGTATGCCTATCAGCATCAGCGGAACTATGTTCGTTATCCGTATCCTGCCGAACAGCGCGTTTATGGTGAAGCCGAGGAATGAGATGCCGGCAACGGCTACGAAAACCAGGCCTACGGATATCATCAAGCCTGTTTGCATGTTAGGTTTTATATTGGTTTCCACGCCCGGGCACGATTTACAAAGGGATAAATTTTGTGCTGCATAAAATTGATTGTTGATTGGATGGAGGTCTCAGGCAATGTCGTGGCGATAACGGGCGGCGCTACAGGGATAGGGCTTGCCCTGGCACAGAGGTTTGCCTCGCTGGGCAACAGGGTGCTGATATGCGGCAGGAGAGAATACAAGCTGCAGGAGGCGGCCGCGCGCCTTCCCGGAGTGACCTCAATACAGTGTGATATCTCAAAGAGCGCGGACAGGGAATCACTATGGAGGGCAGCATCTGAGTTGGGGGTTAATGTGCTCATAAACAATGCCGGCATACAGAGAGGCATTGACCTGAAAAACGGCCTGGACGACATGCTCAGCGGAGAGGATGAGATCGAGACGAACCTCACGGCGCAGGTACGCCTGACCGCATCATTCATACCGATGCTCATGGGGAGGGAAACCGCGGCCATAGTGAATGTGTCTTCAGGGCTAGCGATAGTCCCACTTGCCAGATTCCCTCTTTACTGTGCGACAAAGGCCGCGATGCACTCGTTCAGCATCTCGCTCAGGCAGCAACTCTCCCCGACCCGGATCAAGGTGTTCGAGCTGCTCCCTCCTACCGTGTATGACACGGAACTGAAGGGCGAGCCGATGAAGAGGACAGAATGGAGTCTGTCTGCGGCAGAGGTCGCGGACGCCGCCATGACCGGCATCGCAGAGGATAGGTACGAGATCGCAGTGGGAGGCGTCGCGAAGTGGTTGTCCGCTACTAAGGAGGAAAGGGATGGGATATTCAGCGGCATGAACCGCTGACCCTGCGCAGCTCACCGCTTGTAGAATACCTCCAGCGGGAGGGACGGAGAGAACGGGTTCGGCGCATTGAATGCGAGCGTGGCATCGGTCATGTTGGCCATGACGCAGCTGTCAAAGTCCTGCATAACCCCTGGGGACAATTCCATGCTCACCGTGCCGCCCACGGCTATGTACGTGCCATTGAGCGCCCCAATGCTATCATTAGAGCATGAGAACAGCGGCTTAACCGTGCTGTCATACTTGAAGCCCGTCAGCATGTTGACATCTCCGATGAACTGCGGCTGACCATAGAACGTGACGTTTGGGTGCTGCTGCAGGAAGCCGATAAAGGAGTAGACAGTGGACATCGAGCTGCGGTTGAAAGCGGCGTCGCCGTTCATCTCCAATATGCTTACGGCGATCAAGGCGACGAGCAGAGCAATCACCACGGCCCATAGAGCCTTCTTCTTGCTCGATAACAGCCTGTCCAGCCCCATCGCCACAATGATGACGGTGGGCAGCACCAGCACCTCCCCGTACATGTCCGCGCTGTTGACAATCAGAAGGTTCACGCCCCCGTTTACGGACCTTATTTCAGTAGGCATAAGCGAGAGCGCTAAAAGGTAGAACACAAGCATTGATATGAAGAACCATCTGCGCTTGCCCGCCCTGAGCACTATAAGGAGGACAGAGAAGACGACAGCAAGGTAGCCTAGGATGGAGAAGTAGAACATCCCGTAAATCAGGTAAAGCGAGGTTGCGATGCCCGGGGTCCTGAAAAGGAGGTTGATGTATGCGGAAGGGCTGCCGGTCGTGTATGTGAGGGTGACGCCGTTCATCACCGTAATGTTGCTAAGCGGCTGTGTGGCCGCCTGGTAGAGGAAGACGTCGCGGTCCGCTACAGGATAGAGGAGGAAGTTGCCCGCACTGCCGAGGTAATAGAAGCCCACGGTTGAGTAGGCCAGCAGGAACCCGGCCGCTATCAGTGCCAGGTCAAGCAGCGTCCTCTTTGTCGACTTCAAGCTGAATCCTGCTATGAGCAGCACGAGGCAGTACAGAAACAGGAAGAAGAGCAGAATCACGCCTTCCGGATGCGTCAGGTATGCAAAGCCCGTCAGAGCTCCGGTAAGAAGAGCGTAGAGCATCCTCTTCCTTTGGCTTCCCGCAGAGTCCATCCTGACGAACACCAGCACTGCAAGGGCGAGCAGCGCCACCGTTGGCACGAGCGGCATAACCCTACTCGAGAAAAGTGCATCAAGCGGGAAGAATGCGAATATCACCCCAGATACCGCCGCGGCCCTGAGCCCCGCAAGATAGTCCGCAATCAGCATGATGGCAATGCCCTCGACAAGCGAGGTGAATATGACGTAATACACCGCAATCCCTGTCGAGAAGCCAAAGGCGTAGCCGAGCAGTTCCTGCGGATAAAGGAAGCCCACGTAGAACTTGAAAACGTTCGCGGGGTTGAACACCGGCTGCAGGTAATCCGAGAAGTTCAGGCCCCTGAATTGCGTGAAGCTCTGCTGGGAATGGAAGACAACGCTCTGCGATATGATGTTAAGGTATATGCCCTCATCCTGCAGGTTGCCAAACAACGGGCCGCTGTTGTAGTACAGCCTCACTCCAAGGATGAGCAGTGCAATCAGCGCCATGACAGCCAGCTTCATGCGCCTGCTGTGCGCTCCCGCCCCTTCGTCCAAGCGTTTCCGCACTAGCATATAAGGTTTACGAGGATAATCTTAAAGCAGTTGCCCCAGCTCAGCACCAGGCCACGGAAAGCTTATATTCCTCCCCTGGGCAAGCCCTGTATCGATTGCGTAGGCCCATTCCAACGGGATTCGGCCACGCCGACATTGGTCGGATGCATGCCCAAGACCAGGACCAGCAGGAAGCGGGTGCGTCAGTCTACTGAGACAGGCAGCCTCTCTGGCTTCCTCTATCATCATAAGGGGGAGATCGCCCTGGCGGTGCTGCTCGCCTACTCGCTGTGGCATGCAGCGGCTTTCTACGTGGGGCCCGCATACTTCGGCGACGACACCGCCTACTCCGGGCTCGCCTACCAAATTATCACCCACCAGTTCATGCAGACGAGCGACGTCTTCAGCCTCAGGCTGCTCTTTATATACCCTGTTGCATTCTTCTATTGGATTTTCGGCATAACCCCTCTCTCCAGCGTGGCATGGCCCATCGCCGCATTCCTGGGGTGCATAGCCGCGGTCTTCTACATAGGCAGGGAGATGGGGGGCGATGCAGCCGGGGTGATGGCCTCGCTCCTTCTCGCGTTCATGCCGGAGATGGTGAAGGAGGCGTCGATAATGAGCACGGACGTGCCCCTCGCCCTCTTCGTGTCGCTCATAATCCTGGGACTGCTCTACGGTGAGCGGAGAGGGTCAGGCAGGTGGTACCTGCTGGCCGGCGCCTCCATCGTCGCCGCACCCCTTGCCAGCCCGCTGGGGCTCGCCGTCATGCCGGTCGTGCTCCTCTACGTAGTCATGCTGCTGCTCGCCAACGGCAGGCGTCAGAGAGGGAAGTTATTGTACCTGCTATACGGCTTCGCGGCAGCGCTCGCAGTGCTAATGCTGTTCAACTACGCGGACTGCGGCAACCCATTGATGACGTTCACGCAGAACCTCTCAGAATTCGGCTACTTAAAATCATCGGGCTTCTTCCCGCCGAGCAACAACGCGCCGCTGTTCTACCCCCAGCAGATGCTCTCGTACACGATGGTGTCGGCAATGGCGGCGTCCGCTGCGAAGGGCGACCTTACCGGCATGCCCGGCAGCATAGCCGGCACCACAAGCACGTCGCAGAACAGTTACGGCTTCTATATGTACGCTGCGCTGGCCTCGTGGGTCTACCTGGCGGTCTTCAGGAGGAAGCGCGCCTACCTGGCGGTCTTCTGGTTCGCCGCCGGCTTCCTCGTGCTCGAGTTCCTGCCGTTCAGGGTGTCGTTCTCACCCTTCATGTACGTGCTTCAGAACAGGTGGGGAAGATACCTGCTTTTCATAGCGCCAGCGGCCGCATTGCTCGTAGGATGCGCGGTAGCTGAGATCTGGCGCAGGGCGAGGCGCACGGTCGCCCTCTGCGCCTCCCTCGCGGTGGTGGCGTTCCTGGTCGCGACGTCTCTCCCGATATCAATGGTGCAGCACAACATGCTCGCGTTCGAGAGGTACGATATACTCTCAGTTTCAAACTATCTCAGAGCGCTGCCGAACTCGACCGTCATCTACATGCCTAACAGGTTCGATCTGCTGATGGTGTACATGGGCTACGACAACCCCAGCAGGTTCGTGTCCTATGACTATATCCAGAACTGCACTGATATGGCCGCGGGCTCGTACATAATGCTGCCCGCCTACGACCACATAGCAGGCCTGGACTACACCCCTGACCCGGGCGGGTATTGTCCCTCCTGGCGCGAGGTACTCACCCCAGAGTATCCATATGCGGTGTACGACCCAGAGACGAACTCGCTGGGGCGGCTATATTATGTGCCCCTGAACGGCACGCAAGGCTAGGCTGCCGTGCGTTAGGTATTTAGATTTCATCAGCGCCATTACAGTGTCCGCAGTACGGGGGTTAATCTTGGATTTCAGGTTTTTGGGACTCGCCCTTCAGGGCGCAAGGAGCAACTTCGGCACGCTCGGCAGCCCCTACAAGCTCAACTTCGCGATAACGATGAACTGCCAGAGCCGCTGCACGATGTGCAACATATGGCAGCTGAAGCCGAAGGGCGAGCTCACGATCGAAGAGATAAGGGAGTTCGCCTCCAAGAACAGATCCTTCAGATGGCTTGCGATAACAGGGGGTGAGCCGTTCCTTAGGAGCGACATAGCTGAGATAGCGAGGGCGTTCAACGACAGCTCGAAAGGGCTCTACATGATAACCATAGCCACGAACTCGCTCTGCAATCATGATGTGGTTGTCAAGAGAATGGGCGAGATACTGGCGTTGCGCGTGCCGAAGGTCGTCGTCACGCTCAGCCTCGACGGTAACAGGGAGACGCACGATATGGTCCGCGGTGTGCCGGGCAACTACGACAGGGTCATCGCGCTGTACAGGGCTCTGAAGGAACTAAGCAAGACGTACAGGAACCTCTCTGTCGTGCTCGGCTACACAATCAGTGCCGCGAACCAGGGCCACCTGCAGGAAACGTTCGAGTCGGTCAAGAAGGACCTGCCGGGGATAACCTACAACGACTTCCATATAAACGTCGCGCAGCTCTCCAACAACTATTACCACAATGTGGGCGGCGGTGTAATCCCTGACGGCTCCGCCGTCTGCAAAGACCTGGAGGCGGTGCAGGCCGGTAGAAGGCGCGGGTTCGGGCTCATGCAGATTACAGAAGGGAGGTTCCTGGACGGCCTTATGGCGTTCGTGAAGACGGGTCGTCCGCCACTGAGGTGTAGGAGCCTTGACGCCTCGCTCTTCCTGGACAGCACCGGCAACATCTATCCATCAATAATGTGGGATGCGCCGGTGGTGAACATACGCGACATGGGCTACGACCTGACCAAGGTCTGGCGCGGCGAAAAGGCGGCCGGGATGAGGAGACTGATAAGGGAGGGGAGAGACCCAGTGCACTGGACCTCCTGCGAGGCGTACCAGTCGATAATAGGGTCGATGCTCCATGCTCCGCGCCGCAATCCGCGCAGCGGCCCTGCGGTCAGCGCAGCCTACGGACAGCGGCCCTCTGAGGTTTCGGACCGCGGGAAGTAAGGTTTTAAGCATGCCTGGATATAATTCAATGTGACTCGATGAAATGGATGCCGGCGCCAGGACTGGCGATTGCGATTGTAGCGTCAATAGCGGTTGCGGCCGTAGTGGTGTACCTGGTAGTGGCCAACCCTGGCGCGCAGACAGTAGCGGTCGGAGACACAGTGGAAGTGTATTACACGGGCAGGTTCATGAACGGGACGGTATTCGATTCCAACGTCGGCAAGAGGACCTTGAACTTCACAGTAGGCTCCGGGCAGATGATAAGCGGGTTCGACAAGGCCGTGGTGGGCATGAAGGTCGGGGAGAACAAGACCGTCACGCTGCCGCCAAGCGAGGCCTATGGCAATACCAACCCCAATCTTATAATCACAGTGCCGCTCAGCCAGTTCAACAACCAGAGCGTAAAGGCCGGGATGGTAGTGACCGGCACGTCGCAGGCGGGCCAGCAGTCGCAGGGCGTCTGACCGCAGTGGGCTCCAACACCGTAACGGTGGACTTCAACTCCCCTATGGCTGGCAAGACGCTGGTGTTCACCATTGAGGTCGTCGGGGTGCAGAAGGCGAAGTGACAGGTCCGGACAGGCCAGGACATGAACGATGCCTCTTTAAGCTTTTGGGCAGAAATTCAACCAACTGCGTGATGGTATGGACGGGAACGGCGGCACGGCGGCCGGGCAGCAAGCCGACGCATATCTCGGCGTGGCCATAGACACCGTGAAGGCCATCCTCGAGTCTCTGACGTCGTGCCAGAAGGATCTCATCGAGCTCTCGTTCGAGAAGGTCATAACCAGCGACACCCTGAAGGGCCACGTCAGGGAGGCCGTGCCGTACATGTACGCGGCCTCGGTGATCAGCCTTTCGGGAAGGGAGATAACCGAGGAGAACGTGTCGAGGGTGCTCAGGGCGGCGGGAATAGAGCCGGACAGGAAGATAATCGACCAGCTCCTTGCCGTGGGGCTGCGCAACCACCTCCCATACGTCTACGCCTACTACCTGCTTCTCGCTCTCGGCAGGCACGGCTCCAATGATGAGGTCGCCAGGATAGTCCGGAGCCTCGGGATTGAGCCGGACGAATCCAGAATCACGGAGGTCGTGAGCTTTATCTCAGCGCACGAGGACTTCGATGAGGAGCCCTGACCATGCGCCAGCATTTTAAGTCTTCCTTCGCAATATCAGCGAGTCGAAAAGACGATGGTGAGAACATGAAGGAAGACATGAAGGGATTGCTGGACGAGTTCTACGATTCCATTGGGAAGTGGCAGAAGGACAGCTCGACGCAGATCGGCAAGTTCATGGAGATGCTTGAGGCGATAGAGAAGCCCGGCGCCATAGACCTGAAGACCAAGGAGCTGATAGCTGTCGGACTGTCGGTATCGGGCCACTGCCAATGGTGCGTGGCATACCACGTGAAGGCCGCGTTTGACTCCGGCGCGAGCGAGCAGGAGATACGCGAGGCAGGATGGGTCGCCGTGCTGATGGGCGGAGGGCCGGCGCTCGCATACAACCAGCTCGTCGAGGACGCGATAGAGGACTTCAAAAAGTGACAGGCAGGAGAAGAAAGGCCCAGGGATCCCCTGGGCAAACCTTTCTGGCGGTCAGCCGCCTATCTTGAACATCTTCGTGCCGCACGCGGGGCAGACGCCAGTCTTGGCTCTCTTCCCGTTCTTCATCGTCACTTCCTTCGCGTCCTTCATCTCCCTCTTCTGCTTGCACTTCACGCAATACGCTTCCGTTGCCATTCGATCACCAATACAGTGTATCTCTGCGGGTACTGGCTATAAAAAGCCATAGCATCTGCGCACGCCGATTCTTCCGCTATTTGCCGCGCCGCATGTCTTTAAATACCCGAAGCGGCGCGTAGGTTGGCAGTGAGAATATGGCAAAGAGCTTCGCATGCAGGGACATAGGGATGTCCTGCGGATTCAGCACAAGCGCGGGCACGGAGAAAGAGCTGATGGAGCGGATAGCGCGGCACGCCAAGGAGGCACACGGTATGGCAAAGATTGACAGGAAGACGATGTCTGCAGTCAAGTCCGCCATAAGGGACGAGGAGTGATGGGCGAGCGGCCCTCAGGCCGCCGTCACAGCACCTTGACCTCCTTTTCTTCGGCCCGGAAGCCCACCTTCGCGTGCGTGCCGTCGCAGAACGGCTTGCTGCCCGACTGGCCGCACCTGCAGAGGGCGAACTTCGTCGCCCCGTCCACCACGACAAGGTTCGGACCGTTCCTCATCGACTTTATTACAATCTCGGTCATGCAATCGCACATGCATCGCAGCGCACGAATTTAAAGCCACGCTGCAATAAAAGTACGGTTGCATGGCCCTCAAGAGGACGCTCGGATTCAAGGAGACGCTCGCGATAGACATCGGGGCCATAATAGGCGCCGGGATATTCGTCATAAGCGGCCTCGCCGCGGGCATAGCCGGCCCCGCAGTCATAATAGCGCTCGTCATAGGCGCCATCGTCTCGATCCTGACCGGGCTGAGCTTCGCGCAGCTGGCGCACTCATATGCCAAGGAGGGCGGCAACTACGAGTACGCGAGGCGCGAGCTTGGCAGGTATCCCGGCTTCATAGTCGGGCTGACGTTCGTCGTGTCGGGCATAGTGGGAGGGGCGGTCATGGCGCTCAGCTTCGGCAGCTACTTCGCGAGCCTGTTCGGCGCCGCGCTGAGCGTTCCCGTGGTTGCGGCGCTGCTGGTCGCGATTCTTGGGACCATAAACTACGTGGGGGTGAAGCTGACCGCCGAGGCCTCGCTCGTGCTGACCGTGATAAAGATAACAGTCCTCGTGGTATTCATAGCGGTCGGGGCCTTCTTCATAAGGCCAGGAAACTACGTACCCTTCGCACCCGAGGGCTCCAGCAGCATCTTCGTCGCGGCCGCCCTCGTGTTCTTCGCCTACACGGGCTTCGCCAGGTCGACCGCGCTCGGCGACGAGGTCAAGGACCCGAAGCATACGATACCCAAGGCGACGGTCTACTCCATCCTGATATCGGCCGTGCTGTACGTCGCGGTGGTGACCGTGATGGTCGGTATCATCCCGTACGGCTCGCTTGCCGCCTCCCAATCCCCGCTCGAGACTGCGATACGCTATGCGACAGGAGACCCAATCCTGGGCTACATAATAGCCATAGGGGCCCTCTTCGCGACGATAAACGTCACGCTCTCGATGATACTCGGCGTGTCGAGGGTCACGTTCGCCATGTCAAGGGACGATAACCTGCCCAAGGCGGCAAGGAGGACCAACAGGTTCGGCACCCCTGGCATAGCGGTGATCGTGATAACGGCCGCAATGGCGCTGTCAGCGCTTGCCATAAACTTCACAGAGATCGCCTCTTTGAGCAATGCCGCGGCGCTGCTGAGCTATGCACTCGCGAACGTCGCCGCAATCAGGCTGACCCTCCGCAGCCGCAGCACCCTGTTCAAGTCGAAGTACTTCGCTGCCGTGCCTATCATGGGCGTCATATCGGCAGTATCCCTCATCTTCTTCCTTACCACGGACATACTCTACTTCATGGCGGCCATGCTCATCATCGTGACCATTTACTATGCGCTGCTACGCAGGAAGGGATCGCCCAAGAAGCGCCCCAATGGCTCAGCCTCAGGCCGTCGCGCGGCGCTTTCCGCCACCTGACTGCACACCCTTCAGCAACTTCGGGTAGAGCGCGCCGCTCACAATCTGCAGCGCGCCCCCTATAAGGATCGGGGCAGGCAGCATTGCGTCGGCGAGGTATCCAGACAGCCCGCTGCTTCCGGTCGCCAGGCTCTGCGCCAGCGACTGCACGCTCGATGCCGTACCATAATCCTGACTGTGTATGCCTCTGACATTCAATGCACTGATTGATGGTCCTCCAAACCCGGCGACCAGCGACCTCAAGGCATAGACGGCCATCGCCATCGCCAGCAGCGGAAGGAAGGTCAGCACGCCGTAGTACTGCAGTGCGAATATCGCGCCGAGCGCGATGCCGAGCAGGCCCGCGCCCACCCTGCCGAACGACGCCACGCTGAGGACATCGAACCTTCCGGACAGCCTGCCCGAGAGCCATGACCCAAGCATCGTTGCGGCGTAGGAAGGCACGTAGATTATTCCAACGTACAGCGCGGCATCATTGACGGGGAACCTGAAAGCTATTGCAAGTATGAGCGGCAACAGAGGCACCGCCATGCCGATGCCCGCGCCGTTGAATGCGTTTATCACCATGACGTTGAGCGTGTACCTCAGGCTGCTGCGCTGCATGACCCTGCTGGTCTTGCGAGGCCTCTCTGTCTCGCGCAGGAAAAGCAGGCTGGCGAGCGAAGCGGCCAGCAGCGCCGCCGCCGCTAGGAAGAGCAGCCTGTAAGCTCCCTCGCCGCCGAACTGTCCGCCGAGCAGCGACTGGCTTATCAGCATGCCCGCTCCCACGATGCTGAAGAGCGACGAGACGAGCGTCAACTGGCTCAGTCTGCCCACCCTGGATTTGTCATCCCTGTTCTCCGAGGCTATGAATGCCGTCATGCCGGGCGAGAAGGCGCCGCGCATGCCTCCGGACAGGCCCGTCACCCCCGCAACTACAATCGACAGGATTATAACTGGGGGCGAGGTGGACAGCGCAAGCCCGAGCGCCCCGACGACAGGGAATACCTCGCTGATTATGAGCGCCTTCTTGTATCCGCGCCTGTCCCCCAGCGCCCCGAGCAGCAGCGACAGCGTGACCGCGAACGCCATGACCGCGACGTACACGAGGCCTATCTGGATTATGTTGAAATTGATCAGGCTGAGGTACAGTGGCGCGGCGAGCGTCATATATATGAGCCCCGTGCTCCTGAAGGCCCTCGACGCTATGAGGAACTTGAATGTGCTTCTTCCGTGCAGATTATCAACTCGATACCAGGTTTTTCGCTATACCATATTTGGTGCGCAGCTATCTATCAATGCCGCTCAAGAGGATACTTCCTCGAGCGGCCTCCTTGAGGCCACCGGGCCTGCAATTGCGATGAACCCCGCGGCGAGCCCGGTCACGCCTATGGCCGCGAACCCCGGCCCGAACCCGATGCCGGATACCATAATCGGGAGCGCCAGTGCGCCGATAGCACCGCCCACGTGCCCGATGCCGTCGCTGAGGGCGAAGCCGGACGCCCGCGCGCGTGTCGGATAGCTCTCAGCGGTGTAGGTATAGGCTATCTGGAGGTAGAGTCCGAGCGCCAGCGCAGCAAGGAACGAGCCTAGCATTATGCCATAATCCGAGAGCGTGCCTATGAGCAGCATGCCGATCAGCCATATGGCGGCAGCGCAGAGTATGAGCCACTTCCTCTCAGATCTGTCAGCGACCTTCGCCATGACCAGCGCGCCGACCGGGTAGCCCACGGCCCCGACCGCTATGAACAGTATCGAGTTCCCTATCGTAAGCCCCTGGGCCGCGAGCAGGGTCGCCGCGTCCCCTAGGAAGCCGTAGTTGCCTATGTACCAGAAGAACCACATCGATGCGAACACGAGCAGCCTCTTCGCGTATTGCCTCTTGAAGAGATACGCTGTCGGGAACCTCCCCTTGGAAAGATCGACCTCTCCCGGCTTGGGTTCCGGCAGCCTCACCTTCTTCTTCGCGAACTCCTCCATCCTCGACACGACGGCATTCGCCTCCTCTATCCTGCCGTGCATCGCGAGCCACCTCGGCGACTCGGCAAGCTTGAACCTCATCGCGATGGCTATTATGGCGATAACGCCGCCTATCATGAAGAGCAGCCTCCACCCTATGACCATGTTCGGCACGAGCGCCAGGGCGACGAACGGCGTTATCGACTGTCCGACTATGCCTATCAGGAAGGTCAGCATCGATATCCTTCCGCGCTTGCCCGAAGGCGCCAGCTCCCCTATGTACGTCGAGACTAGGTTCAGGTCGGCCCCCACCCCCATGCCCGTTATGAACCTCCACAGCGAGAGCGTTATTATGCCCGTCGCGGCCGCGTCGCCGAACGACCCTACGGCTATGAGCACCATCGTGACGAGCATCATGTTGAACCTTCCGTACCGGTCGGAGAGCGTGCCTATTATGTACGACCCGAATATGTAGCCTATAAGTCCGATTGCGAGCGCCACGAAGAGGCTCTCCGATCCCGTAAGGCCGAACTGCACCGCTATCGCGGGCATCGCGAAGCCTATGTTGGTTATGTCGAAGAAGGTGAAGAAATAGCCCATGCCTATGATTGCGAGGAAGGATGGAGGGAATGCCCACACCTGTATCCTATTCAGCCTGGCAATGACGTCCCGTGCGGTCATGCCCTTGCCGCGCGACCCTTTGGTCGTTGGAGCCATAGCTGCCTATTTGCACCTAACGCTTAAAAAGGCACGGGAGTGAACCGCGGCCGCGGCAATGCTTATAAAGCGGCGATGCCTAATCTATCCTGTCCATTGTGGTGGTCGCAGTGTGCCAGATACCGATAGGGAAGGTGGTCAGCGTGGGCAACGGGAAGATAACAGTGTCATGCAACGGCAAGACAAAGGTCTTGGACTCCAAGCTCGTCGACGTCAAGATAGGGGACTACGTCGAGTTCGCCGGCCCGATCGCCATCGGCAAGGCGGACGACGAGGAGGCGAAGTTCGCGCTGGGCCTGGTTAAGTGAGGATAAGCGACAGGCTTTTGTTCTTCAGGTACGCCCTGCCGTGCGCGGGCACCCTTGTGAAGAGGGGCACGATATCGCAGCGGCAGCTGGACGAAATGATCACGCAGGTGGCCTCGGGAAGCGAGCCGGAGCCGGGCGCAGAGACAGTTTTCAAGGTGGCGATTGCGATGCTCGACCACTATGCCGGGGCGATGGGCAAGGAAGCGGTGGACGCAGAGGTCATCAGGAGATACTTCCTTCTCGAGCACAGCGAGGTCGTGGACGAGCGTGCCAGGCTGATGGGAGACTTCAGCCCGGCATCGTGCAAGACGTACCCCGGTAGGGTGGTCTCTACCGATGGCGATCGCGCCATTGTGGAGACCAGGCTTGGCAGGCACGAGTACAGGACGGACTTCGCGAATGGCGTGGAGAAAGGCGATACCGTCGTGGTGCACTGGGACTTCGTGGTGGAGCGCATACCGCAATCCACCGCGAATGACATGGAATCTGCGAGGAGGAGGCATGAAAAGGGAGACTAAGGGCGTGGCGCTCGCGGTCCTAGCCGCCATAATGAGCGGGATCGCGATACCGGCCAACAAATTCTTCATCGTGAACCTCGACGCATCGGTGTTCACTGCAGTCAGGGCCGTCATAATAGGTGCGGTGTTCTTCGCCGTCGCCGAATACGTCGCGAGGAAGCGCCGCGCGAGTTTCAGGAAGGCGCCATGGTCGTACCTGCTCGCGATAGCCGTGGTGGGCGGTGCGTTCGCGTTCCTGCTCTATTTCACAGGGCTGCAGCTCACCACTGCCGGGAGGGCCGCTTTCCTCTACCACGGCCTGCTCACGGTCTTCACAGCCATACTGGCATTCACCTTCCTAAGTGAGAAGGTGCCGAGGAGGATGACATATGCGGTCATAGCGATGTTCGCGGGCACGGCGATCCTCTACCTGTCCCAGGTCCCCGCTTCGCAGTTCTGGGCGAACCCGAACCTCGGCGACATGCTCATAATTGCGGCGACATTGCTCTGGTCCATAGAATATATAATCGTGAAGAAGGCGATGGCATTCGGGGAGAACAACTTCGTCATATCGTTCGCGAGGATGTTCTTCGGGGGGCTGATACTCTTCGGGTTCGTCATAGCGCTGGGCAACACCGGGGCGCTGCTATCACTCTCGATTCAGGATTGGGTGAACATACTGCTCTCGACGCTGCTGCTCTTCGGCGACATTCTGTTCTGGTACTGGAGCATAATGTACATCAATGTCTCGAAGGCCACGGCACTCCTGCTCGTGGCCCCGGTGATCTCGCTGATAGGCGGTGCGCTGCTGCTCGGGGAGCCCGCCCCGCCGCTGCAGATAATAGGCTCGGCAATCATGCTCGTGAGCGCATACGTGCTCATAGGTGTTAAAAGTGAACGCAGGAAGGAGGCATAAGGTTCTGGTGTTCGGCAACCCGATGCTGAAGGAGGACAGCCTGCCGCTGCGGCTCGTGCCAGGCCTCGCGAGGATGTTCCCCCATATAGAGTTCATCGAGTTCGACCCTAACGACGACATGGAGAAGGAGGGCAGGAACCTGAACATCATAGACACGGTGCAGGGCATAGACAAGGTGACGCTGCTTACGGAGAAGGATATAGATAGGCTCGAAGCGCAGAGGATCTGGTCGATGCACGACTTCGACCTCGCGCACAGCCTGAAGCTCCTCAAGAAGCTACACGCCATCGACACGGTTAGGATATTCGGCGTCCCGATGAGCATGAGGAAGGAAGAGGCGCTCCTCCAGCTCTCTGCGATGATCAGCTCCACTTTACCTTGAGGAAATGGCTCGCGCAGCTCATGCACGGGTCGTAGGCCCTTATCAGCTTTTCGATTTCGAACGTTATCCGCTCCTTTGAGGCGTCGATGTTCTGCTCCACCAGCTCGCCGATCGCCTTCTCCATGGTTATCTGGTTCTGCTGCGTGGGCACTATTATTCGCCCGTAGCCTATCCTGCCCTGCTTATTGACAGAGAGCATGTAGTATAGGGTCCCCCTCGGGGCCTCGAGCATCCCGACGCCTTCGCCGGCCTTTATCACGACCGGCTCGGGAGTTTCCTCCTTGAAGTCGTGCGCCTCGAGCAGCTCTATCGAGCGGTCTATGCTGTGCACGACCTCGATCGCCTGCGCGAGGTTGTTGTGGAATATGTTCTTGGACGGGAAGGCGCCAAGGTACTCCCGCACCGAGTCAAGCGTCGACTTGCACATCCTATCCCTGTTCAGGTTCATCCTCGCCAGCGCGCCGACCATGAACTCCTTGCCCTCGAAGCTGTAGCCCGTGGCCTCTGAATACGGTATAACGACCTTGTCCACATAGTCCCAGTAGCGCCCCTCTGGTATCACGGCCCCTTTCGTGTCGACGACATCGCCTCCCCTGAAAGAGTAATCGTCAGTGAGGAGGGACACGAAGTCCGTATCGCGCTCCAGCTTGAACGTGCTCTTGTAGAATATGCCGACGAACTCGAGCGCGTGCTCCCTCACGTCCTTCAGCTCGTCTATCAGCTTCTTGACGGCGTCCTTTTCCGGGATATGCGAGAACTTCCCGACCTCGGCGTAGGTCTCATGTATCGCCCTGCCCCCAACGACCTTGGAGAGGTTATTGCCGGCGCCCTTCACCTCGAATGCCTTCTTTATCATGTCGTTCTGCGAGTCGTCGAAATCGAGCACGGAGTCCTTGCCATAGATGTCGGGCAGGCAGAACAGGTAGAGGTGCATCGCATGGTCGCGTATCATCATGCCGTAGAGGGAGAGTTCCCTGAGCAGCAGCGTCTGGTCGGACGGCGTGTATCCGACAGCGTTCTCAACGGCCTCAGCGCAGCACGTCAGGTGCGCTATGCTGCACGTGCCGCACACCCTCGAGGTCATGAGCGGGAGCGAGAGCGCGGGCTTGCCCACTATCGCCTCGGTGTAGAACCTCTTGCTCTCCGTTATGCTGAGCTTCGCGTACTTTACCTTCCTATCGCGTATGCGTATGTCAACGCTCCCATGGCCCTCTATCTTGGTTATGCCCTCGAGGTGTATGTGCCCCTCCGGGCCTATGTCCGTCTCGTCCCTATGCATTCACAACACCAAACTCCTTCAGGCAGCCTTGCAGCGCCGAAAGGAAGATCGGCTCCTCCATCGGGCAGCCCGGTATCTCGCCGTCCACCTTGACCACCTCACTCACCTTCCTTACCCTGTCGGCCTGGTCGAATCTCTTTATCAGGAACTGGATCTCGTTCTTCGTCTCCTGGTCGAAATTGTTGCGCTGCGCGGCCGGCATGCCCGTCACGGCGCATGCGCCTATCGCTATCAGCTTCTTCGAGTTCTCCCTTATCTCCTTAAGGTAGTTTGCATCCTTGTCGTTGGTTATCGCGCCCTCGACGAATGCGACGTCTATGTCGCTGAGAGTGTTGTTCTTCTTCAGGACGCGCGCGTGCCTAAACTCAATCAGTTTCCTCCATTCATCCAAGTGGTCGTTCATAAGCTCGATGAAGACCATCGTGCTGTCCTCGCAGCAGGTGAACGAGAACCACCCGACCCTGAGCTTCTTGCCTCCCATATCCAATTATGTGGATTGAAGGTTTATTAAGTCTGACTCAAAAGCAAAATCGATGGCATGCTCGAGATAGAGACGAAGGTCATAGGCATAGACGTTCCGTCCGTGAGGAAGAGCCTGAAGGCGAGGAAGGCAAAGTTCCTCGGCAAATTCCTTCTTAAGAGGTACGTATTCAACCTCTCCAACAAGGAGGGAGAGGACAACTACGTGCGCATTCGCACCGACGGGAAAAAGGCAACCCTGACATACAAGTTCAGGAAGGGGAAAGGACTCAGGAACACGACGGAGATAGAGACGGGCATAGAGGACTTCGAAAAGGCCGCGCGGATATTCTCGAGAATCATCAAGGAACGGTACTACCAAGAGAACCTGCGCGAATCGTACCTCTACAAGGGCGCCGCGGTCGATATAAACACATGGCCGGAGATACCTCCGTACGTGGAAGTGGAGGGCCGGAGCGCGAAGCACGTATACGGCTGCATAAGGGCGCTCGGGATAAAAGGAAAGACAGTCGGCAACATAAGCGCCGTGCAGCTCTACAGGCTCTACGGCAAGGACCTACATTCAGAGAAGGCCGTCAGGTTCAGGCAGGGCGAACAGTTTCGCCCAAAAGCAGTATATGCTGATGGTGCAGGCGAAAAGATAATAAACCATCTAGACAAACTGCAATAGGGAGGCGGCCGCATGACGGTAAAAAATTCAGGTCCAGGCACAGTCAGGCTCATCTCGCTGAACGTCGCCGGAGGCATGCTCCTCGATAAGCTGGAACAGTTCATAATGGAGGAACGCGGCCGTACCGACGTCTTCTGCTTCCAGGAGGTGGTCGCGAGGAAGCCGCGCTTCCCTGGCAGGATAAAATTCGACGAAAGGACATATGAGGTCCTCAAATCGGCCCTGAATGGCTTTTCATGCCACTCAACCACACCCTACACGGTTAACGACCAGTTCCTAACGATGTTCCTGCGCGACGGGATAAAGATGGCGCGGGCTGGTTCCGTAGTGCTCGTGAAGCCTCGCAGCAAGGGAGTCAGGTCGTGGGCCAAGATGCAGTACGCGGAGATGTTGGTGGGGGGCGGGCGCGCCGTGGTGGCGCATCTCCACGGCCTGTTCGTCCCGCATGAGGACCAGAGGCTGCATTACTCCGACACTCCAGAAAGGATGAGACAGTCGCGCAACGTCATCGCAGCGCTGGACAGGCTCAGACGGCCGGCGGTGCTGTGCGGCGACTTCAACCTCAAGGGGAACACCAGGAGCATCGCGATGATAGAGGGCAGGATGCTGAACATCACCAAGGAGCGCGGTATAAGGACCACGAGGAACTCGTTCGCTCTTCCTGGATCGTACAGGCTCACGGATTACGCGTTCGCTTCGCCTGGAGTGGTGGTCTCTGAATTCAGCGTTATAAGCGAGAACGTGTCGGATCACCTCCCGCTGCGCTTGGCATTCAGCCTAACGTGACTCCTGCCGGCCCTCCCGCCCGCAGCCGCGTCCCGATCCCAGCAAAGCGCCAGTTCGCTCTTCAACGAACCGTGGTTTACTGCCTTTTATATCTCCATGAAGATACCAAAACGTGCTAAAATGCCATCAACAAGGTTGGATAAGATCAGGCTGCAGGACGCCCAGAGGAAGACGCAGGCGCTGGGCCGCATCCAGAGCGGGGAGCTCAAGCTCCACGAGCTTGGCAGGGAATACGGGGAAGAGAGGGCCGCAGCGATCCGGAGGGCCTACCTGGAAGACAAGTACGGGTGCAGCCTCGTAAACGTCGCAAAAGCCTCGATAATAGACTATGAGGATGCGGCGAAGAGCAGCGCCGAGAACATGATAGGCGCCATGGGCAGCATACCTATAGGATTCAGTGAGGCCATAGTGGATGGCGAGTATCTCAACACGAGGAAGGAGTCAGCCAAGGCGGGCGCGAAGCCCGTGTTCCTCGCCACGACGGAGGGCAAGCTCATCTCAGGTATAAATCGCGGCATGAAAGCCATAAACGAAAGCGGAGGCGCGACAGCCCGCGTGCTCCGCGATCATATGACGAGGAGCGTCGCCATAGAGCTGTCGGGCATAACGCAGGTGAAGGCAGCCATTGACCTCGCAAGGAGCCCTGCAGGGAACAAGACGATAGAAGAGGAGTTCTACAACAATACCAACCACGGGAGGCTGAAGCACGTGCAGTACTTCGCGGAAGGCAAGACGCTGTTCATGAGATACGACGTAGAGACGAAGGCGGCGATGGGCATGAACATGGTGACGATAGCGTCCAACAACGCGACAGCCGAGCTCGTCAAGCTGATGAATGCCAACGGCCTCCCCGCGGAAATCATCACAGAGAGCGCTAACTTCTGCATAGACAAGAAAGGAGGGCACGTCAACAGGCTGCTCGGCAGAGGCCTCTCGGTGACCGCGGAAGCGGTCATACCAAAGGACGTCGTCGAAAAAGTGCTCAAGACCACACCGGAGAAGATAGTCAAGATAAACTACAAAAAGAATTACGTCGGATCTAGCCTTGCCGGGTCGATGGGCAACAACGCACAGGTGGCGAACGTCCTCGCTGCGACATTCATCGCCTACGGCCAGGACCTCGCACAGGTGGTCGACGGTGCTAACGCGATGGACGACGCCGACATAACAGACAGCGGTTCCCTTTACTTCGCGGTCAACCTGCCCTCATTGGAGGTGGGGACATATGGTGGCGGCACGAGGAGGGAGGTGCAGAAGGAGCTCCTCAAGGCAAGCGGCGTCTACGGCGGCGGCGATGAGGATGGGGTGACGAAGATGCGGTTTGCGGAGCTGATAGCCGCGACCTGCCTCGCGGGGGAGCTGAACCTGCTTGCGGCGGAAACGAGCGGCCACCTCACGAAAGCGCATGGCTCGCTGCTCAGGAAATGAGCCGTGCGAGGCGAGGCCGCCAAGGCAAGCCCAAAAAGGCTTATAAATTTGGGAAAGCGAACACACTATAAAATAACCGGCGCATTCCGATGGCGATGGCATCGCAGAACCTGGCAAAGGTCGCGGTCTTTGTTCCATATTGGGCTACCATTGGCGCTATTGGGCCGTCCGCGCTTGCGTGGGTAGGGATTCCCGCGGCATCGCGCACGCCTGGATGGGTGGCCATATGGACGTGAGAGCGCCTGCCGTGATAAAGCTGTTCGGCGAACACGCCGTGGTGTACGGGAAGACCGCAGTGGCCATGGCCGTGGACCTGTACGCCGGGGCATCCGCCGAAGGCGCAGGACGGCTGTCGATAGCGCTGCCGGATATCGGCAAGAGCGCAACCCTACCAGATGAAGATCTCCACCGCATCTACGGCGCTTTCTCTTCCAGGGAAAGCATAGGCGGGTTCATATCCGGGCAGGGCATGGACCGCGACCTGCTCCCCTTCGCCTCCATAGCGGCGGCCCTCTCATCGCGGCATGGGGCAAGGCTTGATTATGAGGTTACGGTCACATCCGACATCCCTGTGCAGAAGGGCCTGGCAAGCAGCGCGGCGTGCTCGACCGCGTTCCTTGCGGCGCTCGTGAAGGCAAAAGGCCTGAGCCTGCCGGACGGGGAGTTCATGGAGCTGGCGAGGATCGGCGAGATGGTGCAGCATGCCAACGAGAACAGCGGGTTCATAGACGTGAGCACCTCATATTACGGTGGCTTTGTCAGCTTCTCTGCGGGCTCGGCGAGGAGGCAGCGCGTGCCAAAGCCGCTCAGTCTCCTGCTTGTCGATACCGGACCGAAGAAGAAGACGTCAGAGATGGTGGAGGCGGTAAGGAGCAGATACGAATCCGATCCCGTGCAGACCATCGCCATCCTGGATGAGATAGATTCGTGCGGCATAAAGGGGATTGAAGCCCTCGGGAGCGATTCGCCGGACAGGCTGGAGAAGCTGGGGAGCCTGATGTACGACAATCAGGAAAGCCTTGCGCGGCTCGGAGTGTCAAGCGGTTCCTTGGATACAGCAGTTCGCCTGGCAAGGGTAGGGGGGGCATACGGAGCCAAGCTCAGCGGAGGCGGAGGTGGCGGCATGGCAGTGATACTCCCGAGGGGCAATCCCGACCCGCTCAAGAAGGCACTGGAGGGGAGCGGTTTCCACGTGAGCGAGATAACCACTTCGTTCTCCGGAGCAAGGGACTTCATGCAAAGTGGCGCGAAGCCGGCGGCCACCGGCTGTCCCACATAAGCTGCTGCAACGCCTATAAATTTTAGCATCGAAACGAACCTGGTGGTTGGATGGCAACATGGCGAGAAAACCTGACAACCGCGTTGGCAACGCCGAACATCGCACTCATAAAGTACTGGGGCAAGAGAGACAGAAGGCTGATACTGCCTGCGAACTCGTCGGTGAGCATCACACTGGACGCGGCGCTCAATACCAGGACGAGCGTGATGTTCTCAGATGGGCTGAAGGAGGATGCGCTCTACATAAACGGCGAGCGCATCAACCTGTCAGGCAAGGATGCGATCGAGCATGTAACACCAATCGATATCCTTAGGAAAATGGCCGGGGTAAAGGCAAAATTCCTTGCCGTCTCGAGGAACTCGTTTCCGACGGCAGGCGGCCTCGCCTCGAGCGCCTCGGGCATAGCCGCGCTGGTCTTCGCGGCATCGCATTCGCTCGGCCTTGAGATAACTGGCAAGGATCTCTCGATGATCGCCAGGAGGGGGAGCGGGAGTTCGTGCAGGAGCATGGTCGGCGGGTTCGTCAAATGGAACAGGGGCAGCTCATCCGACGGCAGCGATTCGTTCGCGGAGCAGGTCGCCCCCCCGGGCCACTGGCCCGGCATCATGGACATCGTGGCGGTAGTTTCCAGGGAAAGGAAAAAGACGCCGTCGCGCGCCGGCATGGAGCAGACCGTCGAAAGCAGCATACTCTACAAGGGCAGGATGGAATACGTGGAAGGCGCGGTCGCCGAAATGGTCAAGTCCATCATCGATAAGAATTTCGAGCGCCTCGCCGCGATAACGATGCGGGACAGCAACAACATGCACGCCACAATGCTCGACACATGGCCACCGATATTCTACATGAACGATGCCTCCCGCGAGATTGTCGACAGGATAAACGAGCTCAATTCAACGGAAGGGCGCAATGTTGCAGCATATACATTCGACGCGGGCCCGAACGCCCACATAATAACGCTCCGGCAAGACAGGTCCCTGGTGATTGGAGCCCTGCATGACATCGGGGGCATGAGCCTCATAGAGGCGGGGGTCGGCGGCGGCCCGAGGCTGGCGGAGGAGCACCTGATAGACGCGTCGACGATGACGCCCCTTCCGCAAGATTGAACCTGGACGGCAGCGCTGACGGAGCGGGGCTTGAGCCGTGATAGCTATGGAAAAGATACATGCGCGCGCACACGGGAAGATACTGTGGCTCGGCGGCTACTCGATACTGGAAAGGCCCAATCCTGGCTATGTCACCACGGTGGATGCCGCTGTAAGCGCCAGCCTTGTGCCACTCGCAGGCAATGTGGTAAGGATATCGGCGCCGGACTTTTCCCTGGAGGCCTCAGGGAAGATTGATCCGGGCCGAGGGGACATAAAGATGCGCGTGCCGCAGGAGCTTAAGCTGGTGTACTGCGCCATCAAGGCCGCCTCGTGCTATTCAGAGGCCATCGGCTTTAAGGTATCGGGATTCGGGATAACCACCAGGAGCGACAAGGCGTTCTCCTCAGGTTCAGGGCTATCAAAGTCGGGCCTCGGGAGCAGCGCCGCCGTGACCGTCGCTACCGCCGCTGCCGTACTTAGGCATTTTGGGGCAGACCCCTACAAGGACGATGCACTCCACAAGATCTCCCAAGCCGCGCACGCAATCGCGACCGGAAAGACCGGCAGCGGGTTCGACATCGCAGCTGCGATTTACGGAGACATAATATATTCGAGGTACGACCCGTCGATTCTCGCGGCGCTGCCACAGGAGTTCGACGCTGACGAAATCAGAGAGCTCGTGGAACGTGAATGGGACTACCGGATAGAAAGGCTTCCGCTTCCCCCGGCGTTCAGCTTCGCTGCCGCCAACTTCGTTGGTGGCTCATCAGCCACGAAGGCGATGGTCGGCACGGTGAACGAGTACAAGCGCACAAACCCAGATGAATACGCGTCGCTGATAAGGGAGATCAACAGCGAGAATGAGAAGGCGATAACAGCATTGAGGAAGATTGGCAGCGGCGCCGCCGAGCCCCTAGGAGAATTCAAACGCGCATTCAACAGGGGCAGGGAGGCCTCGAAGCGGTTGGGCGCCGCGAGCAACGCAGATATAGAACCGGATGACATAACCTCGCTGATAGAGCAGACTGTCAACAGCGGCGCTTTCGTGGCCAAGAGCCCAGGGGCTGGCGGACACGACGCGATAGCGGCGCTGTTCCTGGCAAGGGACGGTGCTGCGGCATACAATGACACGATTAGGCTCTGGTCCAGAGACAAGAGGCTCAAGGTGATGGACCTGAAAAGGAACAGCTGCGGCGTCGAGGTCCAATGACAGCACCAACGTGCACTTCTACCTTGTAGAGCCCCCGATGGCCCTTATGTAATCCGCTTCGGCCGCTACAAGGATTATGACACCGCCTTTGCCTCCTTCGCCTGCTGCGGCTCCGCCGCCTCTTCCGCGCTGGCGGGCTGCCTTTTGCCTCCGCGCTTCGACTGCCTCCCCAACCTTGCATTGACGAACTCGACCTGCAGGTCCTCCTCTGCCTTGCTCTCCATCCACTCCTTTATGTAGGCGGAGATGTTCCTCAGCGGCTTGGTATACCTGTCCGTCAATGCGTAGGCGTTGTCCTCGTGCTTCATGAGCCCGATCTGCACCGCATAGTCGAGATAGCGCTTCGCGGTCGCTATCGGCACGTCCTTCGGCACCTCCTTCAGCCTGAGCTGCCCCCTCCTCTTCGTTTCCAGCAGCAGGAATGAGAACCTGTATGCCTCTGTCTCATTGTCAAAGAAGAGCTTTGCTATCTCCTTGACGTTCGGGCTCTTCAGCTTCTCCTTGAGCGCCGCGTCCTCGAACTCCCAGTAGCGTATCGACATCAGATCAGCAGTCATTGGCAGCTAAACTATAAAAAGAGTCATGTCTCGACGGATGCGCCGCCGAACTCCCCACAGTAAATCGAGTAGTCCCTGTCGCTGTGCAGCACCAGCA
Organism: Microcaldota archaeon; assembly: GCA_021787495.1. Lineage (GTDB taxonomy): Archaea > Micrarchaeota > Micrarchaeia > Micrarchaeales > Micrarchaeaceae > A-MIC-10. The sequence continues at coordinate 39,748 of JAJYLX010000002.1, forward strand.
CTGTGTTCATTATCACATTTGCAGCATAGCCGTACAGCGTTCTGCTGACTATCTTTACCGCGGTCTGCACGGGCACGCCGTAGGAGCCTGTGGATATCGAGGGGAATGCGATGCTCGTGCAGTTGTTCTCTTCAGCAATCCTAAGCGAGTTGACATAGCAGTTCCCGAGCAGCGCCAAGTCGTCCCTGCCGTATACCGGCCCTACCGTGTGTATAACATACTTTGCCGGGAGATCATAGCCGGGCGTTATGATTGCCTCGCCAGTCGGCAGGCCCCCCATGCGCTCCCTCCTCAGTATGCGCCTGCACTCCTCCTCGAGCTTCGGTCCCGCTGCGGCGTGTATGGCCCCGTCGACGCCTCCGCCTCCTCCGAGCATCGGATTCGCGGCGTTGACTATTGCATCCACCCTCAGCCTCGTTATGTCGCCCTTGATTATTGAGATCCTCATTGCAGCCCCTTTATCGCATCGCTTATGCTCCTTCTTATGGCCTCCTGCTCCTCCTTGCTCGCATAGCCCTTCCTCGGCCAGAAGAAGCCGTGCAGGCCGTCGTGGAACCTCCGCGGTATTATGTGGACGTGAAAATGGGGCACGCTCTGGCTGACCCTGTTGTTCATCGCGATGAAGACGCCGTCGGCCTTCATCGCCATCTCGATGCCTCTGGCGACGAGCTTCACCTCTGTGAAGAGAGGGCCGAGCTCCTCGTCCGGCACCTTGTCTATCGTCTCGTAATGCTTCCTCGGCGCGACCAGCGTGTGCCCCGGAAAGACCGGCCTGAAGTCCAGGAATGCCACCGATTCCTTCCCCTCGTACACTATGAACTCGGCTCCTTCCCTGAGGGCGCAGAATACGCAGCCCCCGATCCTGTTTTGCATGCTATAATTGGGTTGGCGGCTTTTATATTTATAGCAATAGCGCCGCATCACAGCGTGCAGGAGCCGCTGAAAATCCTGCCGTAGGACAGGCGTGACGGCCTATCGCGGCCGCTGCCTGGGCGCAGACAATCGGTCCAATGGCAAATCTCTGGGCAGGCCCATCGCATTCGCCGTTCAGGACCGGTGTGGAGATTAGGCACCCATGGCCGGCCACTGATATCCGATTGGTCACAAACAGTGGTCTGCCGCTGCATTCCATATCGACAGAAGAGCGTCGGCGTAACTGCGAAGGTTTATAATTTGTCAAGTCCATATTCCCCGTGGTGGACGCGCATATTACGAATAGCGGCCCCGTCCGGCGCCCTGAATACGACTAATGACGTATCCTGCCTATGCTTATTTATATCGCTTCATGCGACACCCATTGCAGGTGACTTCAATGTCAAGAGGCCCCTACATACCAGGGAAGCACAGCACACCATCGGTAGCGGAAGCGATTGACGTCTCCGCGCCATCGCCGATAGCGATCATGTCAGAGAAGCTGCACACCGTCGCATCCTCTCAAGGCAGGCTGCGCAGCAGCGCCTTCCTCGAGGGCGCAGCTAGCAACGGCTCGGCGCGCAGGCTCTCGTTCGTCTACACGGAGAACAACGGCACATCGACGCAGGCATTCGAGCCGATACCTATCTCGAAGCCGGACGTCGGCGTGCACGTCCTAGACATAACGAGGAAGGTGGACGGCGCGGTCAAGGAGCTGTCGAAGATACACACAGGAGTGGCGTTCGTGTCCACCGGCCCGAAGCCCGACACGGGGCTCACGCTCATGGAGTACGAGGACGGCTCCGTCGCGGACTACAAGCGGCTGATCGCGGATATGAAGGAGGCTGTCGGAGACGGCTTTTCCCCCGGGGCGATGCTGCGCTCCTACCTGCCGGTAATATTCATAGGGAAGAACATAAAGACGAGGGGCGCCGGATGCGAGGGCTGGGGCTGCATAGCGTACGTCGACGCCAACCAGTCCAGCGTGGAATCAGGCATCAATCTCTCGCTCGTCGGGGCGAAGGCCTCGGCCTTCGAGGTGCGCCACAGCGACGACGGCACTCCTTCCGTCCCTGGGCCGTGGGTCGTTGACATAACCGCGCAGGTCGAGAACGAGGTCAAGGCGGCTGGCGTCCAGGACGGCACGGTGCTGGTCTCGACGCCACACACGACCGTCGGCATAATGGCCGCCGAGCGTGGCGAGGGGCTTGAGAGGCTCAAATCTTTCCTAATGAGGCTCGCCCCAGAAGGGGCGGATTACGTCCATCATCGCACCGCAGGTGACCACAATGGCCATGGGCACCTGATGGCCGAGCTGCTTGGCTCGTACGCGCTCGTGCAGCTTTCCGGCGGCAGGATGGACCTGGGAGCCAGGCGTCTGCTGCTCATGGACTGCGACCCAGAGATAGGGAAGTCGCGCGCCGTAGGCACCGCAGTCATGCCTCTGTGCGAGGAACTGCAGTGGACGGGCCCGTGCCCAGGCTGAGCTGCCGAAATGGAAGCCTCCCTCTACCAGATGTACGGGCCGACGGCCCTCTCGATGAAGGCATCCCCCCTGAACCACGAGGATATCCTCATGCCGGCATCGCTGCATTCCCTGAATGTCCTGAAGCCGGCGAAGACGGTTGGCCCCTTCCCGGTAACCCCGCACTCCTCGGAGCCGTGCCTTAACTCCCTCAGCAGCCTGGCGGTGTCCGGGCAGAGCTCCGATGCCAGCTGCGTGAAGCCCTTGCCTGTCTTGTCATGCAGAGCGTACATCTCCCTCGTGCTCAGCTCCATGCGAGGGTGCGCTATCACGTAGTAGATGTTGGGGCTGCCCATCCTCCTTATGGTATGGCTTGCGGACCCGCTGACCATCGCCCTGCCGCCGTAGAGCAGGAAAGAGACGTCGTTGCCGACCCTTTCCGCGACCCTCTGCAGGTCCGCGGCGCCCATGCCGAGCGCGAACGCCCTGTTGGCCAGCCTGAGCGCCGCGGCCGCGTCGGAGCTGCCCCCTCCCATGCCCGCCGCCATCGGTATGGACTTCGATATCGTTATCCTGCAGCTGAGCCGCATGCCCGCCTCCTTCGACAGCTCGTCCAGCGCCTTCTCCACTATGTTGCCCGGGACGAGCGGCCCCTCTATGCCAGCCTCTCTGCTACTTGTCCTCCTGAGCGCGACACGGTCGTGCAGCGACACCGTCTGGAAGACGCCAGACACCTCGTGCATGCCGCTGCCGTCCTTCTCGCCTATCGAGAGGCCGATGTTAAGCTTCGCCATCGCGCACGCGGAATAAGTACTGCCGCTCATCGCAATGCCCCTGTAAACCTTGTCTCTCACCCTCTCCAACCGATCACTCTCCCTCGGAACGCCTGAGCATGACGTTCGCCGCCGCGTTTATGCCCCTGCCTTTGCCGTGCTCGCTGAGCCCCTCTCCAGTGGTGGCGCCTATGCCGACGCTGCCCTCATCGACGCCTAGCGCCGTCGCGACGTTCTTCCTCATCCTGTCGATGTGGCCGCTGAGCCGCGGCCTGCCCGCGGTTATCATCACCGTGGCGTTGCTGACCGCGTATCCCGCCTCCCTGACCTTCCCCATCACGAAGCCCAGGAGCCTGCCGCCCTCTATGCCCTCGTAGTCGGGATCCGTGTCCGGGAAGTGGAAGCCGATGTCGCGCTCTCCTATCGCGAGCAGCAGCGCATTGGCGAGCGCGTGGTAGACCACGTCGCCGTCGGAGTGCGCCACTGGGGTATACCCGTCCGACACGACGACCCCCGCGAGCTTGAGCGGCTTCCGGCTCCCATCGTTCGGCTCTATCCTGTGGTCATCGGACCCGTTGCCTATGAGATACGCCGGGCGGCCCGCGCGTCCGCGTTGCTTCTGCATGTACGGTAATCTCGCAATAGAATAATACGCCTTGCGCCGGTCAAGGCGACAGGGCGCCGAGCCGCGAGAACGGGAGCACTTCAATCCTGTTGCCCGAAAGCCCAGCGTACCTACTGGCGTGGTCGTCGTTCACCACCACTATCGTCCTGGAGTACGCCCCGCTCCTGTCGCGTATCATCGCCGCGGTCTCGCCGAAGTTCTTCCTGCCCGTCTCATACTCTATCGCGATCCTGCCTCCGGCATATGCGACGATGTCGGGACCGCCCGGACGCCTGTTGACATAGTGCCTTATGTGAAGCCCGCCCAGCCTTTCTGATATCTCCCTTACGCGTTCCTCGTGCTCATCGCTCACATTGGCGGGCTTTGCCACTATGGCCGCCCCATTCCCGTCGCCGTTGGGCGGCTTTGCCGCGCGCGTCCTTACGACGACCGCGCCCTCCCTTCCGGAGACTATCGCCTCGTTTATCCCCAGCCGCTCGAGCATGCCGCGCACGACGTTCGCCCTGAACGCGTCGCCCTTCGCTATCGCGCTGGCCACGTAGTTGATCTCGGAGGGCTCGTTGATGTGGAAGGCGATGAACGTCGCGGAATTGGCGATTATGTCCTTCGGCAGCATCGCCGAGCTGTTCGTGACTATAACTATCGCGTAGCCGAACTTCCTCCCCTCGTTCACCAGCGACGTCAGCAGCGCCCCGGCGTTGTCGAGCAGGAACCTGCTCTCGTCTATGATGATGTAGAGTCTGATTCCCCTCTCCATCTGGTTGCCCCTCATGGCGCCGTACAGCCTCTTCACGGCCTCATGCATGTAGATGACCTTCGCCTCCGTGTTCTGGATGCCCGACAGGGAGAAAGAATTTATCCCGCTTGCCAGGCCATCCATGCCTACGTGGCTGCTGATCGGCATGCACTTCTGCAGCGAGGCTACCCTCTGCCGTATGTGCTCCAGCCTCTCCCTCTCGGCCGCCCCCTTTGCGTTGTTCGCGAAGATGGAGAGCTCGCCCACAAGGTCCCGCAGCGTCGGAACCCTGCTGAGCTCGCTGCCGTTCATGTCGCGCACGCACTTCCTGTACGTGTAGTAGAGCGCGCTGTTCAGGGCGACCCTCTGCAGGTACCCTAGGCCGTACACGTCCGAGAGGAGGTTCGCCAGCTCCTCTATCCTCTGCGAGATCGTAAGCCCGTCGAGCGCGAAGATGTTTATGTTCTCCCTAGAGGCGTCGTGCGCCTTCCCTCCCAGCCCCTCTATCAGCGCCTCGTGCTCGCTGTGCCCGTCGAAGAGCACGATCGGCTTCCCCGCTCCGGCTATCTCCCTTATCATGGTCTTGAGCAGCGTGGACTTCCCATAGCCTGACGCCCCGAGTATCACCGTATGGGGGTTGGCCTCCCTTTCCGGCAGCAGCCGGAACCTGCCGAACGCCCTCTTCCATACGAAGGTGCGCATGTACGAGTAGGTCACCGCGCGCCCGTTGAAGCGGGGTTCCGCCATCCATGCGTTGCAGAGCCTTCTCCTCCTCTTTCCTAGCTCTATGTGGAAGCCTCTCCCGTTCCACTCCCATGTCCAACCTGTCAATCGTTTTATCTTCGCCAAAATGCCATCGGTCACGGAAACACCTCGATGGCAGGGCGCGCGCTCTGCGGCTGCGAATGCCAAATAGGTGGGATGGTGAGGGTACCATCCCGATCAGACTGGCTGTAGCCTGACAAGCTCCGCAGCTCTCAGGCTGTCTACTTTGAAGGTCGCGGTGAATGCCCTGTAGTCCCCCGTGCACCTGCCGTACTGCCTGGCCCAGCCCTTGAGGGCCCTCAGCCATTGCAGCGCCCTGTACAGGTCTTCCACGTCCCGCTCCACCATGGCCCCGTCCGTCTGCTCCTCGCCGTCTCCTCTCACAAGATGGTCCAGAGCCGCTTTCATCCTAGCTTCCGCTGTGTCGTTCGTTGTTTCCATTTGGCTCACCCAAAAATGAGACTGATGCCCGCGCCTTGCCGGACCCAATTTATATAGCGTCGGGTCAGAACACTTTCCTTACTCTATTTACTGCAATAAACTATTTATACCTTACTATACTATCTAATACCAAAGTAATGCTTATATGCCTTCATCTCCATATAGTAGCGCCGGTTGTTGTTTCCGGCAACCCAGAAGGGGCGGCCCGCGCCGCCCCGTTTATGCTTGCAAGCCCGGGAGCCTCGTCAACTGACGCATGCGGCGCAGCGCTTTTAAGCCTTCTCTAACAACGTTAGACTGCTTGGATCGAAGAGGCAGACAATATGGGCTTTCTTAGCAGCGAGGTGCCGCAGGATCAGATAGAGCAGAGGGGCGCGGAGTTCTCAAATTTCATGAAACAGAGGGTGGGCCTGGTGAACAGGAAGCTCGACGAGTTCTTCAACGAGGAGAACTCGGAGCACTACTTCAAGAGGGTCCTCGAGAGGAGCGGCTACGAGTTCGACACCGACGCGCTCGTAGAAGGGGTGATAAAGCCGGTCAAGTACCTCGTCGAGCTCGGGGGGAAGCGGGTGCGCGCCCTCATGACGATGCTCAGCATGGAGGCGCTCGGCGTCGATTCCGCAAACTACGTGGAGTTCGCCATTATACCCGAGACCATACACAACGGGACGCTCGTACACGACGACGTGCAGGACAATTCGGACATGAGAAGGGGCGCAAAGGCGCTCCACAAGGTCTACGGCCTCGACATGGCATTGAACGTCGGCGACATCCTCTATTTCATAACGATGCCCATGCTGGACGTGAGCAGGAAGATAGACGACGGGACGAAGCGCCGCATCTCGTCCGAGTACATGAAGCGCATGCTCGGCCTGGGCGTCGGGCAGGCGACCGACATAGTCTGGCACAGGCAGATGCTCGACGTCTTCAGCATAACCGAGGACCAGTACCTGAGGGTGGTGTTCGACAAGACCGGCGCGCTCCTGGGCTTCGCCGCCAAGCTCGGCGCCCTGATAGCGAAGGCGGACGACGACACGGTGTCGTCGTTCGGGAAGCTCGGCAATGCGATAGGCGTCTCGTTCCAGATACAGGATGACATACTCAACATAGGGGGCGGCAAGGTCGCCGAGAACAAGGGCGGCGCCGGCGAGGACATAACCGAGGGCAAGGTCACGCTGCTCGTGGTGCACGCGCTGCACAGCCTCCCGGAGAGCAAGGCGAAGAGGCTCGCCTCGATACTGAAGGAGCACACGAAGGACAAGGGGAAGATAGGCGAGGCAATAGCTCTGATAGAGGAGTCCGGCGCCACGGACTACGCGCGCAAGAGGAGCGCCGCGATAATATCTGAGGCGTGGGACGGCCTCAGGAAGAGGCTCCCGGACGGGAAGGAAAAGGCGTACATCGCGGCGATGCTCGACATGCTGCTCTCAAGGGAGAGCTGAAGTGATGGATTGGACTACACCCTCTCATGCGGAAGCTGCCACGCGGTGTACAAGGGCTCGTACAGGAGGCAGACGTGCGGCAGGTGCGGCGGCATACTCCGCGTCGATTACAAAGGGAAGGTCGGGAAGGCAAGGTTCGACGGCGACTTCTGGTCGATGGAACCGATACTGCCGGAGTCAAGGTATAGGCACTACGAGCTCGGCAACACGGAGCTGGTAAAGTCGGGGATCCAGGGATTGTGGCTGAAGCTCGAGCTGCAGAACCCGACGAGGTCTTTCAAGGACAGGGGTTCAGTGGTGGAGATAGCGAAGGCGAAGGAATACGGCTACAAGGAGGTGGTGTGCGCCTCTACGGGCAACATGGCCTATTCTGTTGCGTACTACGCCAAGCTGTCCGGGATAAAGGCGAAGATATTCGTGAGCAGCGACGCCAACAGAGACAAGATAAGGGACATAAGGGAGACGCACGATGCGAACATAACGAGGGTCGACGGCGATTTCACCGAGGCACAGAGGAGGGCCATTGGCTATGCGAAGAGGAACGGTGCGTTCCTCTCCGGGGACTACTGCTACAGGCAGGAGGGCCAGCGCACGATGCTCTACGAGATTGCTGCGCAGCTGAAGGCCGTGACGTACGTCATTGTGCCAGTAGGCAACGCGACGCTCATATCCGGCATGCTCAGGGCCGCGGAAGAGATGAAGGCGTCCGGAATGCTCAAGAGGCCCCCGAGGATAATAGGGATCGAGGCCGATAGGTGCAGCCCGATGTTCAAGGCATTCAAATCCGGACGGTCGATGAGATATGAACGACCCAGGACAATCGCTGACGCAATCGCCGTGGGATATCCCACGTTCGGAGACATGGCGATAAGGATGCTGCGCGAGCAGGGCGGCAGCATGATGACGGTCACGGAGAGGGAGATGGCGCTCGAACAGAACCGGTTCATCAGCGAGTACGGGATGATAGCCGAGCTGGCAGGGGTCGCGGGCATCGCGGCCTACAGGAAGCTCCACCTGCCCGGATCTGCGAAGGCGGTCGCGATAGTCTCGGGGGGCAACGTCTGACTCACTCCCCAATAGGCGCATTCAGGTCAAAGGAAGGGCCGAGGTATTACGAAAGACTCGCATCCCTCTTTGCGACATGGCAAATGCGCGGTCTTGATGCGCAAGTAGAACTCAGGAAGATATTGCTATCGAACCTATGCCAGAGCTAAACATGTACAAACTTTATAATAATATTGCAGCGTAAAGCTTAAATATTATTATGAATATATATTCATAATGTGATAAAATGGAGACGGAAGACGAACTATACGGATACGGACATGGGAGGCGGGCCTACGGCGGCGGGCGCGGGATGGGCGTCCACAGGCAGGACCATTACGGCCTGCACCACCAGAGGCCGTGCCGCAGGCGCGAATACGAGCTGGCGGAGACGAAGGAGGAGAAGAAGGCGGTCCTGGAGAAGTGGCTCAAGGAGGTCACGGCGAGGAGCACGGCGAGGAAGGCCGAACTCGAGCAGAAGCTGAAGGAACTGGAGTGACGGGTTGAGTGGATGCCTCCAAGGCCGATGCGCTGCAGAATGGTCGGATTCAGGCCCGATGTGACATACTTCAAGCCCGCCGGGGTCAGCATGGCCGAGCTGCAGCAATCGGTCCTTACGGTAGACGAGCTTGAGGCCCTGAGGCTGAAGGACATGGAGGGACTCGAGCAGGAGGAATGCGCATCCAAGATGGGCATATCGCAGCCGACGTTCCACAGGCTCGTCTCGACCGCGAGGAAGAAGATAGCGACAGCATTGGTAGAGGGCAGTGCTATCAAGATAGAGGGGGGCAACTACAGGTTCTCAGGGAGCATGGCGCACCATGGCAGCATGCACATGCACGGCCATGGGATGCGCGGCCGCCGTTACCGGCAACCGCAAGAGTTTTAATGCTGAAACGGCAATCCTATACCGTGCCAGGGTGGCGGAAACCGGTATCGCGTGCGCCTGGAAACCTGTTCCGGCAAGCGCATGGCCTCACGGCCTTCTGGGTTCAAAAGCCTCGCGCTGAAAATCCCAGCCCTGGCGCATTCATGCTTGTGATGCGCCCGACCCCGTCCTTAATAAGAGCGACAGCAGCTGCTACTACATGCAGGACCGGGAACGGAACTTCAGGAGGAAGGCAGAGAGGTTGAAGGCAAACGAGGCCTTCGACGGAAGCGCGAGGAAGCAGGTCACGGACTACATGAGGGCCAGGGTGTGGGATATCACAGGCTGCAGAGGATGGCGGACTTCCTCTGGCACCTTTTGGAGACCCACAACATAGACTTCACAGCCCTTACGCAGGATCAGATAAACGACCTCGCCATCTGGATCAACGGCAACCAGCAATGGAAGGAGTGGACGAAGTACAGCTACACCAGCATACTGAGGAACTTCCTGGATTGGCTCAACGAGCAGTACGACCTCGGCCTCATGATACGGATAAGGCACAGGGCGCCCAAAAACTCGCTTATGCCAGAGTATCTGCTGAGCGAGGATAGATATGCAGGCTGATAAACGCGTCAGCTGACGCGCAAACCAGGCTTCTGCTAGGCATCGTTTACGAGTCCGGGACCAGGATAGGCGAGATTCTGACCCTGAGGCTGCAGAACGTCAGCTTCAACACCTATGGGGCAAGACTGTCAGTCAAGGGCAAGACGGGCCAGCGCATCATACCAATAATATGGTATGCCAACCAGCTGAGGCAGTTCATGGAGAGCCACCCGGACAGGGACAATCCAGAGGCGAACCTCTGGTTTACCAGAGAGAACGGTCTGGTGAAACCGTTGGCTTACGGCACCGTGAGGATGGTGCTCGGTAATACGTATTTAGCTTTATTCATGGGAAAGGACAATGATGTCGATTAAATGATAAAAGTGATCGTATTTGATGGTGGGGGAACCCTGGTTGCTAGCCTTCCCAAACCGGAGAGAATAAATAACATACTGATGTCACAAGGCTATAAATTAGGCCTGAATAAGATAAATGACGCCTTCTTCTTATCTAGAGATATAGCAAAACTGTTGCGTGAGAAGGGTCTAATAAAATTAGACGGCGATGGATATCTCGTGGAAAATGAAATTAGAATGATGCTGCTCGGCTTCGAAGGAAAAATAGTAACCAGATTGGCTAAAAAAATATGCAGGGAAATGCTGGCAGCGGGAAAGACCAAACCATACCCGGAAACAGTAAAAGTGCTCAATTCGCTGAAGAAACGCAGATACAGGGTTGGCATCCTGACTGCTGGCACGGTAGGCGGCTACAGAACAAAGCTGAGAGAGCTAAGCCTGCTTAAGTATTTTGATTTCATAGTAGGCGAGGACACTACAAATGCGCCCAAGCCTGATCCACGCGCGTATAAATACATAATAAGCATTGCCAAATGCGAACCACGTGAGATACTGTTTGTCGGGAACGAATTCGTAAACGATTATAGAGAACCGAGGAGGCACAAAATGAATGCGGTACTCGTAGACAGGGAGAACAGGTATGGCAAAAACGTCACGAAGATAGGCACGTTACTCCCTCTCTCTAATAACACTTTCCTAAGCAGATTCAAATAATCGGCAATAGTCTGGAGCTCTGCCAAACCAAAAATAAGCTACCAAATCTCAGCACTACATATTAGCTTATATATCTCCAAAGACAGGAAGTTATATCGATATAAATGCCGAATAAGTCGCTTGAATCTGCGAAAGGTTCTGTGGAAACCTCGCAGAGGACATTGCGGAATGTGACCTTAATCGGCGCTGACTGCACAGATGTGGACAGGCTAGTCAGTGTTGCGGGCATATGCCAGCGGAGCATAGAATAGGCAGGAGCTTTCCCCCGACTTCGTCGGGGGTGCAGCGCAGTAGGGCTGCATAATTTTATCCTTTCGCATCAATCATCATGTGGCGGCGGGGTGACCGCGGTCAACGCGGTCGGATTTTCTGCCGCCGACGCGAGAATATGAACAGCGTAGCGAATGCAAAGAATAAAGATCTATCGGATTTTTGGAGTTTGGGACGAAAGTCTACAATAAGAGGCCCTCCACAATGGAAAGACATCATAAGAGCATTGATTACGGATACAATCGCTTTTCCCGCTGAGTATTATCGGAGAGAGAACTCAGAAAGTGGGTTCACAGCTGACAAAAGATTCGATGGGTGGAAGGTGTCTCAGAAGTTAGACGAGAGAATAGGTACTGCAGTTATATGTAAAGGAGTATGGCATAATCTCTTGTGGTTAACTGGAGAAGATAATACCTGACTTTCGTCCCAAACTCATCTCGGAGGCGACATAGGCCACCACCTCGCTGAGCATGCTCACTTCTTCAACATAAATTTCATCGACATAGGGCATTTCACCGAGCAGGAGGGGATGGCGAGTCTCGCCAAGGTGCTTGCGAAGCGGTTTCCGGACGTGCGCTTCGAGTACGTCGAGCAGGGACCGCTGTGGGATGTCAGGTGAACAGAGTATGGCAGCTGGCATGGCATATGTATAACGCGTACACTAAGAATAGGTGAGACTATGCACAAACCAGGAACAGTTCAGCCCTGGCGCATCCGCTAAACGATAGGTATTTATTCGTAAGGAATAGAATAGCAAGAGGAAATGCGTGTTCTCCGAAAGGGAAGGCATTTTATTCTTGATACCCACAGGTCTCTGAATGGCTGAAGGGAAAGACCAACGTCAAAAGAGAGAAGAGCGCGGCGCTCAGTCCATCATAAGGATAGCAGGGCGCGACATAGACGGGGCGCTCAACATAGAGCGCGCCCTCTCCAGAGTCAAGGGTATAGGCATGAACATGTCACACTCGCTTTCCCATGCGGTCGAGATGAAGCTCAACATACCGAAGGCCACGGCCCTCAAATCCCTATCTGAGAAGCAGATAGCTGACATTGAGGGCGTGATAAAGAGCCCAGAGAGCTCGGGGATACCAAAGTACATGCTCAACAGGAGGAAGGACAACGAGACCGGAAAGGACATGCACTACGTCGGCAACGACCTTACGTTCAACACGCGGCAGGACATAAACCGCGAAGTAAACAACCGCACGTGGCGCGGATTCAGGCACCAGTACGGCCAGAGGGTGCGCGGGCAGCACACGAGGAGCACGGGCAGGACCGGCGCCGCTGTCGGGGTCATGAAGAAGGCAATCAAGCAGCAGCAGGAGGCGGCGAAGTCGGCGGAGAAGAAGCCAGCCGTCGCAGAGAAGAAATAATGAGGTAATGCTGTGGGAGCGCCGAGGAGGAACCGGACAAAGTTCGACAAGCCAAAGGACATATGGAACCTCCAGAGGATCAACTCCGACAACGCGCTCAAGAACGAGTACGCCCTCAAGAACATGAAGGAGCTGTGGAAGGTGCAGTCGAACATAAGCAGGGTAAGGGGGAACGTGCGCCTGCTGCTGTCCGGCAGCGCACCGAACAAGGCCATGGAATCGGACATAATCGCCAGCTTGTCAAAGTACGGCATAGTCAGCAATACCGCCAAGCTCGACGACCTGCTCGACCTGAAGGTCAACTCCTTCCTCGAGCGCAGGCTTCAGAGCATAGTGTTCAGGAAGGGCATGGCCAGGAGCATGCGCCAGGCCCGCCAGCTCATAACCCACGGCTTCATATCAGTGAACGGCAAGAAGGCGAGCCGCCCTGGCCGCATGCTCACAAGCGAGGAGGAGCAGCATGTCTCATACTATAGGCAGATCGACGTAAACGTCAACGTCAAGCCCGCCCCTGCACCTAAGCCCGCGGCGCAAGAGGTCGCGGAGGAGGCCGCCCAAGTGCATGAATCATCCGAGCAGATAGAGGAGGCGAAGGAGGAAGTCGCCGAGGAAAGGGCGGAGGAGAAGGAGGATAAAGGCGAATGACCATGGCTGAGGAGAAGAAGAAAGCAGGGGCAAAAGAGGAGGCGACGACCAAGAAGAAGGAGAAGGTGATACAGTCCTACGAAGCGAAGGCGCTCGAGGAATCGAAGGTCAGGCCGAAGGCGGAGCGCTGGGCCGTGGCGCACGTCTACTCATCGAAGAACGACACCATAGTAACGCTCACGGACATGTCGGGCGCAGAGACCATAGCGGTCGCGAGCGGCGGCATGATGGTCAATGCGGACTCGCAGGAGGGAGAGCCGTACGCCGCGATGCAGGTTGCATACAAGATCGCCGCGGAGGCGAAGGAGCGCGGAATCTACAACGTGAAGATACAGATAAGGGCGCCTGGAGGGAACGGCGCCAAGACGCCGGGCGCGGGGGCGCAGGCGGTCGTGAGGGTTCTTGCGCGTTCAGGTCTCCGCATCAATAGGATCGAGGACGTGACCCCGATACCCACAGATACTACGAGGAGGCCCGGCGGCAAGCGCGGAAGGAGGGTCTGATACCATCCTCCAAGCGCAGAGCAGGGGTCGGCCTTTCGAGCGAGTTCCCCATCAAGCCCCGGTCAGATCCCCATGGCCCCGCACCCACCTGCGGACGCATTGCCAGGCAGAGCCTCATGTCCTCCTCAGCATCCTTTCCAGCGCATCGTCCACCTTGCACCTGAGGCGTACGTACCTGTCGAGGTTGCCCGCCCGCGTCAGGACCCTCCTGCGGTCTATCTCCTCTGGTGCGGACAGCGTGATACCCCTCGGGTAGGGCCTCCTGCGGAACTGCAGGCGCGTAAGGTCGCTGAATGTCCCATCATCCAGCCTGTTGAACAGGTGGTACTCGTCGTAGAACAGGTGGAACCTCGAAATTATCAGCGCGCCGCCGCGATAGTCCTGTATGACCAGCGCCGTCGGGACGCACTGGCCCAGAGAGGGATTCATGTCCATGTAGTCCCTGTAGATGCTGCTGGGCCTGCATCCGGACGTTTCCGCGCTCCATGATGCCTTTATGGCACTCTCAAGCATATCGGTGGAGCATCCGAGGATCGGCCCCCTCAGGAACGGGAAGTCCCTGGCCTCGGCCGCCCTGGCGATTTCGACCGGACCGCGGTCCGGCGTCCTGCCCGCTTCCATGCTGCCATCCAGCATCACAGCAGCCGCTATCATGGCTGCAGCCTTCCTTGATTTCATCACGGTATCACAGGTTTGTATGCTCCGATGTGATATCTACGGTTTGCGATGCGCGTGAAACCGGATAAAAAAGGAAAAGAAGCTAACCTAATCAGGCCGGCTCCCCTATGGCGAACCTCGCCTTTACCTCGCTTATCCTCACCTTGATTTCATCCCCCTGCTTTGCGCCCTTCACGAAGACCACGAACCCGTCGACCTTTGCGATGCCGTCGCCCTTCTGCGCGACCGCCTCTATCTTCACGTCGATTACGTCCCCGACCTTCACTGGCTTGGGCATGAAGTAGTTCGGACGCATCTGCATCCCTTCCCTTCTGCCCCTCCCTTCCTCCCTTCCGTTCTCTTGTCTCTCTTCTTCGTCTCCGTCCATGGAATCTGTCCTTTTAATACGTAGGATTAGCTGTGCAGCTTTTCTCGTATCTCTAGTATTTGCCCCGCTCAAGCTTAAAAAGCTTTGTATGTGGCTGCCATCGGTCAGCTCCTGACGGTCGCCAGGCTCCGGGACTGGTACCTGCCGCGCAGCTCTATGTCTGCGAGCCTCTCTTTCACCGGTCTGCTGTACTTCGCCGCAGAATCATAGCTGCGCATGAAAACGGAGAACAGCTCCTTGTTCACAGAGCGCTTCATCAGCAGTAGGTCAATGGCCTTGTCCTCTATCGAATCGGTGAAGTACGAAAGCCCGAAGTCTATCACGTAGGCGGCCCCGCCCCAAACAATTATGTTCGCTGGAGTGAAGTCCCCGTGCGTTATGCCGCTGTCGTGCATTATCGCGAGCCAGCGCCCCGATTCAACCAGATACGCCTCGATGCCCTTTCCAACGGGCAGCGTGGAGAGCCTCCTGCCGTCTATGAAGTCCATGTAGATCGTGTCGGCGGTCACGGCCAGCACCCTTGGCATCTTTATCCTGCCGGAGAGCGCCAGCATGACCCTCGCCTCCACCTTGGTCCTGTGCGTCCGAAGATACATGTCCAGGCTCCCGATCCTGTACTCCTTCCTCACGCGGCGCTTCGCCACCGCGCGCATCCCGACGAAACTGCAGCTGTATATGTTCGCCTCCGCGCCTTCGGCAATCATTCTCATCTCCATGTTATGCGCACCGAATCTATCCTGTAGCGCTGGTTGATTCCGCAGTCCCCAATCGCGTACCGCTGCCCGGATTCGAGCATGCGCTCCGCGACAAGCGCTATCATCGCGCCATTGTCCGCGTTGTACTCGTTCGGCGCGAAGCCGAACCTTATCCCGTGGGCCTCGCACACCGAGAGCAGCATCTCCCTCAGCCTCTTGCTCTGCGCCACCCCCCCGCAGACTATCAGCTCGCGCTTGTTCGTGAGCATGAGCGCCCTCTCAGTGGCCTCGCACAGCATGGAGAAGGCTGTCTCCTGCATCGAGAAGGCGACGTCTGCAACGCTGTGCTCATTCAGCTGCGCGACGGCGTTGGTCAGCAGACCTGTAAACGTGAAGTCCATGCCCTTTACTGTGTACGGCATCTGCACGTACCTACCTCCCTCAGCGGCTTTCGCGACCGTGGACCCCCACGACGGCACGAGCCCAGCCTTCCTGGCAAAGTTGTCGAGCATGTTGCCGACGCCGATGTCGAGCGTCTCCCCGTAGATGTGGTAATGCCGGAACGGCTCCCCCTCCATGCCTATGACCTGCGAGTTCCCCCCTGACACGTAGAGCGCGAGTGGATCCACGAAGCCATTGATGTGCTTCGCGATCTCCAGATGCGCCACAGCGTGGTTCACCGGTAGCAGCGGCACTCCGTACTTCATCGAGAGTGACTTCGCCGCCAGGTTGCCGACGCCGAGGCACGGCCCGAGCCCGGGTCCCTTCGTGTACCCAACGGCCTCTATGTCCTCCAGTGAGACGCGCGCCTTCCTCAACGCCGAGGAGATGGCCTTCCGCACGTTCCCGACGTGGAAGTCGGCGACCTTCGACGGTATGATCCCCTCATCAGTTATTGGGTACATCCGCATCTCGTTAGCGAGCACCCTCCCGTCCGCGACGACGCCCACTCCGAGCGTGTGGGCGCTGCTCTCTATGCCTATCACAGCCATGCAAAACAAGTTAGATTGTCGCGGCAGCTAGTTAATGATTTCTGTGCGCGTTGTCCTGCGGTATACGCAAATCTATGAACTATATTTGACCTCTAAATCTGCTTCAGCAGCGCGCCTGATAGGCAACCCCATCCAAATCTTCCTCCTGTGGGACCCGGTCATGAGGGAGGAAAGGGGGCGCAGGGCGTCTTCAATCCATGTCATCCAGGCGATTGAAGGCCCGAAATCGGTCAGCTCCGGGCGGTCGCGGCTAAGGCAGCCTGTCCAAACGCAGCCGCAAGCTACGTCGTGTCGATGTTGGACTCCTTGTAACCCATGCTTACGAGCGCCCTCTTTACCTCGTTGACGTGCCTGCCCTGCAGTTCTATCATGCTGTCCTTGCTTGTGCCGCCGCACGCCAGCGCCCTCTTGAGGTTCTTCGTGGCGCTCTCCAGCTCGTCGGGGTTGATGCCGTCAACGACCGTCACAATCTTGTCGAACTTCGCCTTCTTCGTGTAGACCTTTATCTTGCCCTCCACCTCCTTGTCGAGGACAGAGCAGACACAAATCTCCTTGGGCAGCCCGCACCTCGGGCACATGTCAGGCATTACTTCTTGGCACCCCTCTCGTTAAGGATAGTGTTAATTTGCGCGATGGTCCTCTTTATCGCCCTCACCTTTATGACCTTGCTCGACACGCCTGTTGAGGCAATCTTCCTCTTCTCTATCGACAGCTCGAGTGCGAGCTCATCCGCCCTCGCCTTTAGTGCGGAATCCTGCAGGCTCCTGAGTTCTTTGACGTTTATGCCAAACACCTTCTGTTCTTTACAGCGTGGAAAATATTAAAGCCTTTGCCCAAATGTTGTGTGAAAGTTGGCACGATAAGGCTATTATAGGTTTTCGTGTCAATATTACCTGATTTGCTGCTTTCAGCTCTTCATAAGTTGATTGAATGACGAATGTGTACGAAGTGGACGCCTCAGAGCTTGTGCGCGCGACGGCCGCGAAGCTGAAGGGCGTCATAAAACAGCAGCCCGGCTACATGTACTACGTGAAGTCGGGAGCGAGCAAGGAGAGGCCGCCCCAGGATCCGGACTTCTGGTACGTCAGGAGCGCATCGCTGCTGCGCTACATATACACGAGCGGTCCCGTCGGTGTGTCGAGGCTTAAGGCAAAATACGGCTCGAGGAAGGAGCACGAGGTCCACAGGAAGCACCACGTCGACGCCGGCGGCAGCATAATAACCGACTCGCTCAACGCCCTCGAACAGGCCAGTCTCGTCAAGAAGACGAAGAAGGGCAGGGAGATAACGCCGAAGGGGCGCTCTTTCCTGGACAAGGTGGGCGGCGAGCTGTCGAAGAAGTGAGCCCGTGGCCGAGCAGCAGAACGGCGATGACTACGAGAAGAAGCTCAGGAAGCGCTACGAGGCCGCAGTAAGGCATATGCAGGAGGAGCAGCAGAAGAAGGAGCTCGCGAGGAGGCTGCTCGACGACGCTGCGTACGAACGCCTCATGAACGTGAGGAACGGCAACGAGGAGCTCTACAACCAGGTCCTCAACCTGCTCATATCGTTCGTGCAGGCGCAGAGGCTGTCCGGCAAGATCACCGACACCGAGCTGCTCTCCATACTGAAGAAGGTGACGGCCCGCCACGAGCCCACGATTTCGTTCAAGCATAAGTAAGGTGTCAAGGATGTCGAAGAAGACGCGCTCCAAGAAAATGAGGCTTGGAAGGAAGCTGAAGCAGGCAAGGAGAATGCCGCTGCTGGCATCGGTGAGGACGCACAGGCGCGTCCAGCAAAACAGGCTGGCGAGGCAGTGGCGCAGGCAAAAGCTAAAACTGAGTGATTGACATGGCCGAGAGACTGCTCACGATAAACATGAGGCGCTACCTAGTGGCGCAGCACAGGGGCAAGAGGGCCAGGAAGGCCGCAGGATACGTGCGCGACAGGGTCGCCCACTACACCAAGACGCCTCTCGAGGGCGTGGCGCTCTCGAGGGAGCTCAACAACAGCATAGTCAAGCGCTACGCGAAGAGCATGGAGCCGCTCAGGCTGAAGGTCAGCATCGACAAAGGCGAGGCGAAGGTAGACTTCTTCAGGGAGTCGTCCCAGCAGCAGGCCAGGTCCGCCGAAGCCAAGGGGAAGGAGCCGAAGCCGCAGAAGGCGAAGCCCGAGCAGAAGCCGGCCCCTGTAAAGCAAACGAAATGATTGCGATGCGCGCTGTAAAGTACCTGCTGCGCGGCAGTGACTGCATAGGCGTCTTTGCCTCATCCACGGACGGCCACGTCTTCGTGGGCAACGGCCTGACGGAGCACGACCGCTCCGTGCTCTCCGACTCGCTCGGCGCGAAATGCGCCCCGGTCTCGATAGGTGGGTCGAACCTCGTCGGCATATTCATGCGCGCAAACTCGAAGGGCATGCTCCTCTCAAATCTCGCCACGGAAAGCGAGGTCTCGTACCTAAGGAAGGAGTTCCCGGAGCTTCGCGTCCAGGTCCTCGACAGCCCGCTCAATGCCATTGGGAACAACGTCATAGCCAACGACCGCGTGGCCGTAGTGAACGCCGAGTATTCCGCTAAGGAGGCCGCCGCGATACATGATGCGCTCGATGTGGAGGTGATCAGGCACACCGTCGGGGATTTCAACACCGTGGGGGCGAACAACATACTGACGAACAGAGGCCTCGTGATGAACAACCACTGTACCGAGAAGGAGAAGGAGGATCTCGATGCGGCCACGGGCTTCGACTCCGTTGTCAGCACGGCCAACACGGGCAGCGTCGGGATAGGCATATCGGTCGTCGCCAACTCCTCAGGGGCGGTAATAGGCGGGTCAACGACCGGATACGAATTCGCTAAGATACTTGAGGGTCTCAACATCAATGTAAGGTGAATAGGATGGCAAAGTACACGGTCTCGGGCACGGTTGGGGGCAGGACGAAGTTCAGCATAGAGGTGGAGGCGAAGAGCGAGCGCCATGCGGAGAGGCTCGCCGTCACGAAGATGGGCAGCACACGGGGCGCGAAGGCCACCGCGATCTCCATAACTGGCGTCAAGAAGGGATGACCTTGGCAGAGGATCCCAGGCAGAAGGAGATGGCGGGCATGCAGTACGCGCTGCAGCTCTACCAGGAGCGCTACGAATCCATGACCACGGGAATAACCCGGCTGATGGAAGAGGTCTCATCGCTCCGCGATGTGGAGACCGCGCTCTCCAAGCTGCCGGACAGCGGCGGGAAGCGGGCGATGATAAACGCGGGCATGGGCTTCATGCTCGACGCTAAGGTGGCGGAGGCCAGAACCGTCACGGTCGCGATAGGCGGCGGCATACTGGCGGAGAAGAGCGTAGAGGATGCGAAGGCGATAGCCGCCGGGAGGATAAGCGCGAGGGAGGAGGCGCTCAAGAAGCTGATGTCCGAGAGGAAGGAAATAGAGCGAGCGATGTACGACCTGTCCGCAAGGATGCAGGAAATGCTGGCGTGAGCATGTTTGACGGTCTGAAGAAGAGGTTATCGAGCGTCATAAAGGCCTTCTCCAGCAAGGAGGAGAAGGAACTGGAGGAGCGCGGGGAAGAGGCTGATGTGGCGCCGCAGTCCGCCGAGCCCGCCGCAGAAATGAGGGAGCCCGAACCGGCAGGAGAAGCTCCTGCACAGCATGGGAAGGATGAGGGGGCGAAGAATGGGCCGCCGCGGACCGAGCCTCCGCGCATCCAGGCGCCCGAGCCGCCCAATCCGCATGCTACTGCGAGGCCCGAGGCCCGCGAGCCGCTGCAGTCAAACAAGTCAGAGCGCGGCCGAGAGCAACGGCCGCCGCAGCAGGTCCAGAGGCGGCCCAACAGGACGGAAGGGGGCATACATATATCGGCAGCCACGAAGGTAAAGGGTGCGATATTCGGCAAGGTGAGGCTAAGCGAATCCGACATCGAGGGCTTCCTCGACACGCTCAGGATGTCGATGCTCGAGTCCGACGTCGCCTACGGCGACACCGAGGATTTCCTGTCAAGGCTCGAAGGCTCGCTGCGGGAGGAAAGGATAGGCGCGAAGGACATCCGGTCGGAGCTGATGAGAAACGTCAGGGAGTCATTGCTCGCCGTCATATCCAAGACGCACGGCGTGAACCTCGAGGCCTTCGTAGCCCGGAGGATAGAGGCAGCAGAGATCCCGATAAAGATACTTTTCATAGGGCCTAACGGCACCGGCAAGACGACCACAATCGCGAAGGTTGCGCACCTGCTCAAGCAGAGGGGCGCGACGATCGCCATATCGGCGAGCGATACATTCCGCGCGGCCGCGATAGAGCAGACGGAATACCACGCGGCGGCTCTACGCGTGCCGGTCATAAAGAGCAAGTACGGCGCCGACCCCGCCAGCGTCGCGTTCGATGCGGTGGCTTATGCGAAGGCGCACGGCCTGCAGGTCGTGCTCATCGATAGCGCCGGCCGCCAGGAGACGAACAAGAACCTCATAGGGGAACTGCAGAAGATGGAGAGGGTAATAAAGCCCGACCTGAATATATACGTCTGCGAGAGCACCGGGGGCAACGCGATAATAAGCCAGGTCAAGGAGTTCACGAAGCACATAAGGGTCGACGGCATCATACTCACGAAGCTGGACTGCGACGCCAAGGGCGGGGGTGCGATCTCCATAGCGAACGAGACAGGCATCCCGATCCTTTTCCTCGGCACCGGCGAGAAGTACGCGGACCTGGTGCCCTACGACCCTCAGGTCATACTGGACGCGATGCTGCCGGGCAGCTAAGGTTTCCGGTCCTGCAGCTTTGGTCATCGAAGATGGATTCAACAATTGATGAAGCCATTAGAAAACTATATATATGAGGAACTATCTAGTATACTGCAGTGATGATATGATGATAGGGAAGAGTAATGACAAGAAGGCGGTCAGCGCACTCAGCGAGGAGGAAGCAGAAGCAA
The DNA here is from genome assembly GCA_021787495.1 of Microcaldota archaeon. GTDB lineage: Archaea > Micrarchaeota > Micrarchaeia > Micrarchaeales > Micrarchaeaceae > A-MIC-10. The sequence goes on from JAJYLX010000002.1 coordinate 60,924, forward strand.
TAATATCAATTTATATCGGAAATAGAGAGAAGATTAAGCAGTTAGGCATCCTGGTACACGAGGGCAACACGGCAGATACCACCAACGTGGCAACGCTATTCGGCCTGAAGCCCAAAGAGGTAAAACCAGAGGTCTTGAAGCAGTTAGGTAGCCTGGTACACGAGGGCAACACGACACGTGCCACCAACGCGGCAACGGAATTCGGCCTGAAGCCCGAAGAGGTAAAACCAGAGGTCTTGAAGCAGTTAGGCATCCTGGTACACGAGGGCAACACGACACGTGCCACCAACGCGGCAACGGTATTCGGCCTGAAGCCCGAAGAGGTAAAACCAGAGGTCTTGAAGCAATTAGGCAGCCTGGTACACGAGGGATACATGACACGTGCCACCAACGCGGTAACTACATTCGGCCTGAAGCCCGAAGAGGTAGAACAGTTCAAGCCAGAGGTCTTGAAGCAGTTAGGCAGTCTGATACACGAGAGACACGAGGGCAACACGGTCCGTGCCGCTAACGTGGCAACGGTATTCGGCCTGAAGCCCAAAGAGGTAAAACCAGAGGTCTTAAAGCAGTTAGGCAGCCTGTTGTACGAGGGACACACGGCAGATGCCACCAATGCGGTAACTGCATTCGGCCTGAAGCCCGAAGAGGTAAAACCAGAGGTCTTGAAGCAGTTAGGCATCCTGGTACACGAGGGCAACACAATAGATGCCACCAACGTGGCAACGGCATTCGGCCTGAAGCCCGAAGAGGTAGAACAGTTCAAGCCAGAGGTCTTGGAGCAGGTAGGCATCCTGGTACACGATGGCAAAATGGAAGATGCCACCAATGCGGTAACTACATTCGGCCTGAAGCCCGAAGAGGTAGAACAGTTCAAGCCAGAGGTCTTGGAGCAGGTAGGCAGCATGGTACACGAGGGCAGCACGGCACGTGCCGTGTCCGCGGTGACCGCGTTTGCAATTACCAAAGAAGAGCTGATTAAAGTCCTAAAAGAGGAGCAGAAATTGCATGAAATGAAGCGCACTAACTGACTTGGTGCAACCAAAGTCTTACCAATGCGCCGCAGAAGAGCAGCGGCATAATCCTGGTACCTGACGAGATACCGTGCAGATCCTCTTCCTCGGCACCGGCGAGAAGTACGCGGACCTGGTGCCCTACGACCCTCAGGTCATACTTGACGCGATGCTACCGTATCCGTGACAGCAGGGCGATTCCGCGCCTATGTCGAGGCAGCTAAGGTATTTAGCTTTGCCATGCAATTATCGCTCAGGATGTTGCGATGGACGGGAAGTCTTACGACTTGGAGACGCAGGTGCTTAGGGAGCTGAAGGGCAGGTTCGTCTCCATATCGCTCGAGGACGAGAGGAAGGCGCTGATAGCCTCCACGGCCAGGAGGCTGAAGCCGAACGCCACCGACGAGGAGATCGCGGCCATGACGACTGACATATTCGACCTCGGCCCTCTCAAATCCGCGCTGAACATGGAGACCGTCGAGGACATAATGGTCAACAACACGGAGAACATATTCGTCTACGACTCGCAGACCGGTGAGAAAAAGCTCCCGGACAAGGTGCAGAGCAGGCGCGAGCTCGACCTGCTGGTCGACAAGCTGAAGCTCTTCGCCACCAACGAGATAGCGGGCAACAACATACTCGACGTGCACATGCCGGACGGGAGCCGTGCCAACATCGTGACCTCGCCCGTCGGGTACAACGTCACGATAAGGAGGTTCAAACAGAAGGCCATGAGCATCATCGATCTCATTAACTACGGCGAGCTCGACTACCAGATTGCCGCCAGGCTCTGGATCTATACCGACGGCTTCAGGGCCAGGCCGGCCAACATGCTCATAGGGGGCATGCCGGCGGCGGGCAAGACGACGCTGCTTAACGCGATGTTCTCGTTCTTCCGCCCCGAGGCCCGGATAATAACGATAGAGGAGACGTACGAGCTCGACACCACCACGCAGGAGAACTGCGTCCGCCTCGAGACCAGCACCGACATGCCGATGGAGGAGCTCGTGAAGAACGCGCTCAGGATGAGGCCCGACATGATCGTGATAGGGGAGGTGAGGGGCATGGAGGCCAACGACATGATAACGGCCATGAACATCGGCAAGATATGCATAGGCACCATCCACGCGTCCTCGGCAAGGGACATAGTGAACAGGCTGCAGCACTCGCCGATGAACGTGCCCAAGGACATCATACCGGTCATAGACAGCCTCATATCGCTCTCGCAGATCTACGAGGGCGGGAAGCCCGTCAGGAAGATAACGCAGATATCCGAGATATCGGGCATAGAGACGCAGATACTCCTCTCGGACCTGTACAAGTTCGACTACAAGACCCACAAGGCCGCGCCCATACTCTCGAGCGTCACCTACAGGGACACGATATGCGAGCTGCTCGGCGTGCCCCCTCCAGCCTTGCTGGCCGAGGAGGACGTGAGGGCGAACATACTCTACGCGATGAACAAGCAGGGCATGCGCGACATAGTCAGCATAAACAACATGGTCAAGGACTACTACGACAGCCCTGAGGCCACGCTCAAGAAGCTGGGCCTCGGCAACCTCTCCCCGTCGATAAGGATATGACGCTCACGGCAGGAACTCCTGCGCGCGCACCTTGTCGCGGATGTAGTCGCCTATGAACGTCAGCCTCGGCCCCTGGAGCGAGTCCTGCTCGAGCTTCGTCTTCGTCTGCATGACCTTCTTCAGCTCCGCCACCCACTCCTTGTGGCGGTTTATCCACGGGTAGGAGAGCATCTCCTGCGCGCGCTTCAGGTCCATCTCGTTCGCCTTCATGGTCAGCTTCTTCAGGAAGTCGTAGCGCTCGATGTCGGCCATCGTGACGCCCAAGAACCTCGCCTTCGGGGTAGCTATCTCGTTGCTGATGTAGGCGAGGTTCATGCTGCCCGTCTTTATCGTCCAGTAGATGTACCACCCCCATGCGTCGCAGTCGTTGAAGACGTAAACGGGGAGCCCCATGTCCGACAGCTTCCTTATCAGCCTCCTCGTGCCCCTCGACGCCTGGCCCTTCGGCGTTATGAGTATGCAGTTCTCCTTCTGCCAGAACCTGTCCTCGTTCAGCCTCTGCCATATGGCGTCCTTCTCCACAGAGAGGACGTACTTCGCCTTCACGTCCACGAACTCGATGTCGTTGTCAACGTCGCTCGGTATCGGCCAGCCGCCCCTCCCCTGCTTGGTCGCATCGATCTCCTGCCGCTCGTCCCCGAAGCTGTCCACAATGCGCATGTTGCCCGCGAGGAAGCCCTTCCTGTCCGCGCTCAGGTTGAGGTCCTCCCTCTTCACGCCGAGGGCGACCTCCAGGTCCTCTATCAGGGGATTGGACTCGCTCTGCTCCTCGAACAGGTTCTCGTCTACGTCCTCCCCGAGCGAGAACTTCAGCTGGTAGTAGAGGCCCCTTATCGAGGTGTGGAGGTTCTCGTTCAGGAACGTGTGGCACCTCGACGCGACCGCGATGGTCTGCATGAACTTCTTCGACTGCGCTATGTTGATGAAGCTGCGCTCCTCCTTCGCGGCGCCGAGCCTGAGCACGGCCTCCTTCTCGTCGTACTTTATGTTCGACCTCGACCTGGTGGGCGCCTCGAAGCTCGGGTTCCTGCCCCTGTAGATAGTGTCGACTATCCCGCCGCCGAAGGCCTTGAGCCTCGCAGCTGTCTCGTTGTCCTGCTTCCTGGCTGCCACCGAATCGCCTCAGATATCTCGCCGAGAAGTGTAATAAACCTTCTTGCCGAATCCATTACGGAAGCGCAGGGGTGGCGGAGCCAGGTCAAACGCGCAAGGCTTAGGACCTTGTTCCTTAGGGATGCGAGAGTTCGAATCTCTCCCCCTGCAAATCCAATTTGCGACGTCAAAGCAGGGTTCGGAAATCCGAAACGTAAATCTCCAAGGAAGGAAGATTTCGAGGATTTCTCCGAAACCCTCAAGCAGGTGTCCATGAACATTTCATGGCACCAATTACAGAAACTGCAATCTGTATTACATAAAACGCAAACCAAGAGGTTTGCCGGAAAGAGGAAGACGCCGAAATATGGCTCAATCTCAAAGGCGTTTTCCGAGTCGCAGCTTCAAAGGTTCCTTCACGTAATAGACTCTGATAAGTTCCGCTTGCTATTCAGCTACCAAGCGCAGCTTGGGCTTAGAATAGGCGAGGCGGTCAGAGTCAATATCAACTCAATAGACTTAGAGACGAGGGAACTTACCTTGAAGACCGAAAAGGCTCAGGTTATGGACTCGTTATTGATACCAATGCCCTTATTCAAGGATACCATAGCCTTCATCACTAAGCACAGAGCGGAGATTGAGAAGGCGCAGGGATTCCTGTTCTACGCTGACAAGCTGAGAACGAAAAGGCCAGAGCCTTACTTGGAGCAGAACTACGTAAGGCACATATTCAGGGAATACGTACGGATGGCTGGCTTGGACGAGGTGTATGACACCTCAGATGAATCAAGCCAAGACAGGAGCGTAAGGCAGCTTCACAGGCTTACAACGCATAGCCTTAGGCATTACGCCATAACGGCCTTCGCAAAGCAGACTAACGGCAATCTGGTGCTGACAAGCAGGTTCGCTAGGCATAGCGATCCCAGCACCACGATGACCTACATAAGCACTAGGAAAGAGGAGCTTTACAAGGAGATAGACAACGCCTTCGGGCTGAACCAAGCAGTAAGCCTCAAAGCGCGCATCTCCGGCAATTAGCCGGGTTCCTGCCGGAAAGGTTTAAAATCATGAACTGCGTTATATTATTGTTGATTTATATGGGCGGCATACAGACACAGCAAACCATAAACAGGCAGCTAAACGCCAAGCTTGACAGGATAGCCAAGATGCTCAGCATAGTCATCGAGCGCATGGACGAGGCCGAGCCAGACAAAAAGATGATAAGCAGGATAGCGAAGGAGTGGAAGGCGATAGATTCAGGCAGGATGAAGGTTCACCACTATAAGAGCCTGGCTGATTTTGACAGAGCGATAGGCTGATTTCATGGCCTACAAACCTGCATTCAGCGACAAGATGCAGGAGGAGTTGGCGTACAGGAAGAAGCGTGACAGGGCATCGTACGAACAGGCCATGAAGAAGATAGCACTGGTTCTTGAAAATCCAGACATAGGCAAGCCGATGCGCGCACCGCTTCATGGCATACGCAGGTTCCACGTAGGTCATCTGGTCGTTACATACAGGATAAACGAAGAGGCGCACGAGGTAGTCTTCACCTCATTCGAGCATCACGAGTAAGCAACTATCTACTTCTCTACACAGTTCATCTTTCTCTACACACCTAGTTAAATCCGTGTAGAGAACTGTTTCGAGGGAAACCCTTGTAAAAAGACCTTTTTCTCTCTACACTACTGCACAGCATTATAAGAGCTGTCCATGTAGAGTTTCGTGAAGAGACCTTGAACTAAAGACCTCCAAGCAACTAAAGACCCATAGCTGAAAAAGGTCTTTAGTAAGCCCTACGATGACAAGCTCTGAAACGACCTAGGATTTACGAGGGACTTCTAACCATCAATAATACAGCATACCTCTTAAGTTGAGGTCTTTAATAAGCCTCCTCCGCCTCACTCCCTTCACCTGCTCTGGGCAGGTTCGGGCGTGCCGAACTTCGTTCGGACGGCGGCTACGGCTACCAGACCCAACGGGCAAGGCTGCTTCTGGGTGGGGGCAGAAGCAGCCGCAGAGGTTCCTTAAAGGCCAGAGGCCGCTGCTAGGTTGCTAGCTTAAAGCCAAGTTGTGGCGGCCCCCTCGTGAACTGCGAAAGATGGAGAGAGGCACGAACGACCATCTTGAGCTAGTGAACGAGCTGGGGTTTTTGAAAGGATTGCATTTATTTTAAGTTACAGGCAAAAAAAAAACAAATATAAACATTCATATTGCATATACCCCTTGTGCGTGATCTTCATGGCAGCTTCTCAGCCCATCAGATGGATAATTGGCATCATAATAGTAGTGCTTGTAATCGTGGTTGCGATTGGCTATGTCGGCAAGCCGAGCAGCGGCCCATCAAGCACGAGCATATCGCAATTGCAGAACAGCACCACTACGGTAGCACAAGCCCCAGCAGAGCTGTACGTCAGCGTATTGGGATCAGACTCGGCGAATGGCGCCAGTTCAACTCCACTAAGAACGATAAACCGCGCAATAACACTAACCAAGCCGGGCCAGACCATAATAGTAGAACCAGGGACTTACAACGAGCAGATAAACATAACATCCAGAGTCATAATTGAAGGCGAAGGCACCAATACTACGATAATAAACGCTTCGGGCCAGATGAACGGCATAAACATTATCGGGCCAGGGGCTAACGGCACCGTGGTAAGCAATCTCACAGTAGAAAACGCCGATAACCACGGAATATACGCTCAGGATGTTGGCAATGTAAAGATTGTAAATAACCTAGTAGAACGCAATGGCGTTAATGCCACAACCTGCCCGAGCCCTCCGGCAAAGCCTACCGGGCCGTGCATAAATGAAGATAAGCCAATAGCGCTTGTAGGAACTAGCAACGTTACTGTAGAGAACAACATAGTGACAAACAACCTGGCCGATGGAGGCATCAGCGTGGCAGATCTCGGATTCATAAATCCCGGAAGCCTCGTCGCTACCGATATCTTAGTGAACGCTACGCACAACAGGATAATCAGGAACAGAGTCATGTATAACAAAGGCGGATGTGGCATAGTTGTCGCTTCTTACAACAAGGGCGTAATAGACAATATCGTGGAAGATAACTTCGTGGGCTTTGGTGTGGCAGGCATAGTTGTCGCTACCGATACACCGAATTCCACCGCGCTGAACAATCAAGTCATCAACAACACCGTTACAGAAAATTTCATACCTGGCATAATAGTGCATTCCAATGCGCCGGGGGATGTTCTGTCGAATACCACGGTAGAGTTAAATAGGGTAAGCGGCAACGGCGCCGATGCGGAAGTAGGTGCGATGAACAAGACTGGCATTCTGGCCTCTGGAGATGTGATGCCCATATCGAATACTACAATAAAGTACAATAACGTAAGTAACGAGTATTATGGCATATGGCTGAGAAATGCGCCTGGTGCAAACATAGCGAACAACACTTTTGCAAATGTAACGGTAGCTAACTACACCAAGTGAGGTGCCTCGCATAATAAGAACGCGTGGAGATGAAGTGGCAAAATCGGAGAGCATAAGCTACGTAGCGGGCAACGATTCGATCGAAGCATATCTCGCATATCCTGACGATGCAGAAAAGCATCCCGGAGTGGTACTGATACACGAGATATTCGGGCTTGATGACCATATCAGGAAAATCGCTGACAGGCTTGCAGGGGAGGGGTACGTAGTCTTGGCACCGCATCTCTTTTCCAGCAGCAAGCTGTCTAAGGTTCTTTCGCAGCAAAATATCTCCGCTGCAATGAAGTTTATGATGTCCATACCCGTGGAGAAGCAGAGGGATGAGGAGTACAGGTCCGAGGCGCTTGCAAAGCTCGGCGAACAGGAGAGAGACGTAGTATCAGGTGTAAATCAGCTGCTTTTTGCAAACAGGCCAACAGATCTGCTAACAGGATATCTGTCATACGGTGTAGACTACCTTAAAACACTGGAAAATGTTAGCGATAGGATAGGCAGCGTTGGCTTTTGCTTCGGCGGCGGCATGTCAATAAATCTAAGTTGCACGGGCAAGATAGCAGCATGTGTTATATTCTACGGTGAGAACCCGAGCTCCATAGAAAAGATAAAGGACGTCAATGGCAGCATCATGGGCCTGTACGGCGGCGAGGACCGCAGAATAAACTCAGGATTGGGAGAGCTTGTAAAGGCTATGGTGGAATACAATAAACCATTTACTATACGGGTATTCCCCGGAGCGTACCACGGGTTCTTCAACAACGCACGACCTCAGACCTATAACAAGCAGGCAGCCGAAGAGGCTTGGGGCATGCTACTAGAGTTTTACAGGACTAACCTGTAGCGAGCCTAACGGATACCATATTTATAACAGATATCCAGATTTGATCTTGTGATTGATAAAAAGCACAGACATTCGATGCAAGGCGCGATACCGCCAGATGCGAATGTGCGCGGAATGCATCTGCAAAGGGAGAGCATACAGAGCGGCTTTCCCCCTTATACAAGCCGTCTTCTGATTCAGAGTTTTCTTTTTGGGCTTATACCTCCTATCGCGCTAGTAGCCGCGATCATCCTAAAAAACCTAATGCTGTTGACCTACACGCATGTCATGTCGGCAGTGATGTGGACGGGCTTTGACCTCTTCATGGCGCTGATACTTGGGAGGGTGCTCAGGTCTCTTGACATAGCTGGGAGGGTGGAGGTGGCCAAAAGGCTCACTCCATCCACATTCTTCATACTGCCCTCGCTGGCGGCAACTACCATAACAGCAGGCATATACCTTGCAATGTCTCTTGGAGTCTTTAATCTCGCGTATTTTTGGATAGTGGCTGCATTGTTCATAGTCGCCATACTGACCGTCCAGGGCTTCGTCATTCTCATGCCGAACAGCATGAGAATATTCATAGAGCTCGCGAAGTCAAATCCCAGCAAGGAGAGGATAGCGAAGCTCAACGGCATAAACATAAGACTCGCCGGCGTACAGGGAGCGTTCCAGATTGTAATAATCTTCATAATGGTGAACATATCGAACCTTCCTAGCGCCACAGCGCAACTGAACCTACCAATGATTCTATACTCGCTCATTGCTTTCGCAGCGCTGTTCTTGGGCGTATATCTATTCATATACAACGGCGCACGGTCAGATTACAAGAAGGGCGAGCTAGACGAAAAGGCAATCTACACGCTCAGGTTCGGACTATACGGCCACATAATCATATTCCTTATATTGGGGCTCACGCTACTGTTTGCATAGCCTTATGAAAGTCCAGATTTCCAGAAATCTGAACGCTAGCTGCTTATATACCTTGCTCGGCTATTATTCATGGTTCAGATGAACCTGCTTAAGCTTAGAAAAGTTTGTTTTGTTTGGTGTGAAATATGGCTAGGAATATAGGCGTGAAACAGCTAGGAAACACCCTCAAACCCTTAGCGCCTTCGAGAGTTCAAATCTCTCCCCCTGCAAGCGGGAGGCCGGGATGGGCGCGCGCTACCTTTCGCGATTATCTCGGAGCGGGCGCGGGGCTCAGAACCTGCCCACGTTGCTCCACTGCGGCACTATGTCCTCCTCTCTCGGCACTATCACGTCGTCGGCCGCCGGTATGTAGATGGACAGGGAGTAGACGAACAGCATGAGCGCCGCCAGGGAGGTGAGGCCTATCACCAGGTCGTAAAGGCTCGCCGAGCTGAGGTAGTCGTAGATGAAGATCGCCGAGGTGGTCGCGCCTATCGCCAGGCCGGGGAAGACCTTCCTGCTGCCCGCGAAGAGCCAGAGCCCGAGCATGAAGCTCAGCATCGTGGCCGCGCCCCCGATTAGCGGGAAGGCGTACTGGTAGACCGGGTTGTAGACGAACGGTATGAAGCCTATGGCCGCTATGTACGACACCGCGCTCGCCAGGGCGGCGTTGTAGGAGTATATGAATACGATTACCGGGATCAGGTACGCCCCTCCCGCGATGACGCTCACGTTCGAGGACTTGTTCGATGCGGTCTCCATCCTCGAGCGTATGGCCGTGTCCATGTCCTCGAGGCAGTAGTAGTTGCCGCGCTCCGCGACTATGTCCTCGAAGCAGAACGCCCTGTGGCAGTAGCTGCATATCGCGTAGGCCTGCCTCCACGGATGCCATATGCAGTTCAGCCCAGAGGCGCTCTCCCTTGCTATGACCTCCGACTTTGTCTCCCTCGCCTGCTTCGGCCTGTGCGCCTCGAAGCCGATCTCGGCCTTCTTCGCCCTCGCCTCCTCGGCCTCCTTGCGCCTCTCCTCGGAAACCGCAGCCTTCGCCTGCTCCTTCTCGGCCTTCGCCCTCGCGGCCTTGGCCTCGTGGGCCTCTATCTTGCTGCGAAGGTCATCCAGCATGTCCCTCTCATGCTTGGGCTTTGCCGCGGGTGCGGGCTTCGCCTGGGCCCTCTTTTCCTCCGCCTTCTGCGGCTCCGCCTTTTTCTCCTCCCCTCTCTCCATCCGTTCCTTGAATATCAGAAGCTCGTTCGGATCCATCAGGCCCATCTCTTGGAGCGCGATTCCGCCATCCTCTTCTTCCTCTCGAATATTCCCCTGTGTTTGGCGCAGCTTATGCAGTAGTAGATCTTCATGCGCTCGAAGAACCGCACGTCGTTGGCGTTCTTGAGCTCTGTGTTGAAGCTAACGTTCTTCTGGAAGCTCACAGCCTTGTTCCTCGGTACCTTCCTGCCGCACTGCTCGCATATGACTATCGTCTCCTTTCCGCGCAAACAATCAACTCAATCCAGATTATTGAACTGGGAAATATTAATAACCTGACGTGCGCGCCCGGGCAGGCGGGGGGCTCCAACAGTTATATATATTTTCCCAGCACAACCCCTACTGACAGTGGTGAAATGATAACAGAGTTCACAATATCGAAAGTGGAGGGCAAGATAAACTCGGTCAACGCCCTCGCCAAGCAGAGGTACCCGAAGATCAACGTGAACCTCGAGGAGGTCACCGGGCAGAATGACAAGCTTTCCGTGAAGTACAGCTTCGTCGCCAACTACCTCGACGGCGAGTCTAGCAGCTCCGAGAGCATAGGCGAGCTGAAGCTGACGGGCTCTGTGGAAGTCAAGGAGAGCAAGGACGAGATATCATCGATAATGAAGAGGTGGAACGACCAGCACACGCTCCCCACGCAGCTCGCAGAAGAAATAATGAACGGGCTGAACTTCAGGTGCAGCGCGACCGGGACGCTCGTCGCCTACTCGCTCGGATTGATACCCCCGCTGGGCATCAGCACCATAAAGATCCAGGAGCAGGAGAAGAAGTGAGGGCGATCAATTGGGGCAGCTAATCCTGAAGTTCATCAGGGAAAAGGGCCTGAGGATTCCCGAGGAGTTCCAATCGAAGGATAGAGCGGAAGAGCTCAGGGCCGCGCTCACCTCACCCGAAGCGAAGACGATAGCCAGGCGGAGCGAGCAATCGGCGAACCCGTCCGGCAAGAGATTCGGGCCCATTGCCAAGGCCAGGCGGGGCATATAGTTTCCATTGTCAATGGAAACTAGTTTACATTAGTAATGGATAAAAGTATCCAATTGTAATGGAAGCTTTTAAATAGCCTGACAAGGATAGCTCATCATGATCCTGAAGGAGACGCTGCGCGCCATCGTTAGGTCGCAGCGGGCAGAATTCGAGTCGTACGATTACGGCGTGGACCGCGAGAAGTTGGGGTCTATAGACGTCGACGTCCCGTATGCCACCATAGTATCTGGGATAAGGAGATGCGGCAAAAGCACATTGATGCGCCAGGTATCAAGGTCATTGCAGTCCTTTTATTACCTCAGGTTCGAGGACATACGCCTGGCCGGCTTTGAGCCTTCAGACTTCGAAAAGCTTGATGATATCTTCCTGGAGGAATACGGACAGTCCGGGGTATACCTCCTCGACGAGGTGCAGAACGTTGAAAAGTGGGAGCTGTTCGTCAGGTCCCGGCTCGACAGGCAGAGGAGGTTCGTAATCACAGGCTCCAATGCCTCGCTGTTGAGCAAGGAGCTCGGTACCAGGCTGACCGGGAGGCACATAAACGTGGAACTCTTCCCGTTCTCGTTTCTCGAAGCCCTCTCGTTCGAGAAGAAAAAAGCGTCGGCCTCACAGTTCTCACATTATCTAAGCTCCGGAGGGTTCCCGGAATACCTGAGGTATGGCAGGGTCGAGATTCTCAATGAGCTGCTGAACGACGTAATCCAGCGCGACATAATATCGAGGCACAATGTTAGGAATTCCAAGGCCCTAAAGGAGCTGGCGGTATACCTCTTGACCAACATAGGGAAGGAATTCTCGTACAACGGCCTGAAGGAGACATTCGGACTCGGATCGGTCACCACGGCGAGCGCCTTTGTCTCGTATTTCGAGGACGCTTACATGATATTCACGATTCCGAAATTCTCCTATTCCTTGAAGGAGCAGGCCGTAAACCAGAAAAAAGTGTACTGCGTCGACAACGGGCTTTCCGCGATAAACTCGGCTTCGTTCTCGTCGGACAACGGCGCCAAGCTGGAGAACATGGTCTTTATGCAGCTGCGCAGGGCGTACGACAAGATATTCTACTTCAAGGGGAACAATGAGTGCGATTTCATCGTGAAGGAGCGCGACAGGGTGAAAATGGCGGTGCAGGCGACCTACGAACTGCATGAGGGTAACAAAAAGAGGGAACTCAATGGACTGTCGGAGGCGATGCAAAAGCTAGGCCTCAGCGAAGGGTTGATACTCACTTACGACCAGGAAGACAACCTCGAGGTGGACGGTAGGGAAGTGAAAGTGAGGCCCTTCTGGAAATGGGCTGGCGAAGCCGCACTGCAGCGTGCTCACGCCTCTAAGGTGTAACTCCAACCAGGCCTCCAGCCGGCGTGGCCCCTCCTTCTCCAGTCCTCTTTGAAGGCCCTGCTCCACGTCCTGCCCCTCAGCATGACTTCCAGAGCGAGCTGTGGCGCCTTGTGAGCGACTATTGCAACATGTTCGCCTGCGTGCTCCCTGCGAAGGTCGCCGAGGAAGCCCTTCATCCTCTTTTCGATGTCCTTGTAGCTCTCCCCTCCTGGAAAAGGCCTGGTTATGCACTTCGTAGCGAGCGCGTCCACGACCTTCGAATCCTTCCCGGTGTATTTGCCGTAATTGCACTCCCTGAGCCTCGTGTCCTTCACTATCTTTGCGTCCTTTCCGAATGTAAGTCTTGCAGAATCAACCGCCCTTACCAGGTCAGAAGTGAATATGGCGTCGAATCTCTTGCCCCTTATAAGGCGTTTAAGCTCGATTGACTGGCGGGTCCCTAGCTTTGAGAGCTTCGTATTTTTCCATCCGGACGCGAGGCCCTTCTCGTTGTCTACCGTCGTCCCGTGCACGAAATAGGTTATCTTGACGGCTGCGTTCCCCACAGTCTCACCTGCCCGCGTTCGCCGCCTTGACCGCGTCCTCGAATATGTCCATGCCCCTCTCCAGCGAGGCATGGCTTATCGTGAGCGGCGGTATGAGCCTTATCGTCGACTCCCCGGCCGGGAGCAGCAGCAGCCCGTTTTTGAAGCAGTAGTCGAGTATCCTCTGTTTCTCCCTGACGGCGGGTTCCTTCCCCTCCTTGGTCTTGACGAACTCGACCCCTATCGAGAGTCCTATGCCCCTGACGTCGCCGACAATCTCGTAGCTCTCCTTCATACTCTCGAGCCTCTTCGTTATGGCCCTTCCCTTCTCCCTCGTCATGGCCGAGAGCTTCGCCCTGTTCCTCATGACGTGCCTCACCGCCGCGAGCGCGGCCGCTACCGCGACGAGGTTGCCGCCGAACGTGTTCGCGTGGCTTCCCGAGGGTATGTCCCCGAGGCTCCTCCTCGTGACGGTCACGCCCATCGGCAGGCCGCCCCCGACGGACTTCGCCATCGTGTAGATGTCGGCCGTGACGCCGAAGTTGTCGAGCGCCAGGAACTTTCCGGTGCGCATGTACCCGGACTGCACCTCGTCCGCCACGAGCAGCGCGCCGCTGTCGTCGCATATCTTCCTCACCTCCTTGACGAACTCCTTGGGCGGCACGACGTAGCCGCCCTCGCCCTGTATCGGCTCCATGAACACCGCGGCGAACTCCCTGCCGCTCGCGTCCTTGCTCATCGTGTACTTCCTGATGTAGTCGGCGCAGGCTATGCCGCAGTCAGGGTACTTCAGCTTCAGCGGGCACCTGTAGCAGTAGGCGAACGGCGCGTGCACGACATTGGGGAACGGCCCGAAGTGCTCCCTCTGCACCGCCTTCGAGGCCGTCATGCCGAGCGAGCCCATGGTGCGGCCGTGGAACGCGTTGTAGAACGCGAGGAAGTACTGCCTCTTCGTGAACAGCCTCGAGAACTTCATCGCGGCCTCGTTCGCCTCAGTGCCGGAATTCGAGAGGAAGAACCTTCCGAAGCCCCTAGGCAGCAGCTTGAGCATCTCCTCGGCGAACTGCACGGGCAGCTCGGCGTAGAAGTCGGTGAAGGCGGCATGCATGAGCCTGTCTATCTGCCTCTTGGCGGCGTTGCGTATCTCCGCGTTGCCGTTGACGCCGAGGTTGTACACGGATATGAAGCTGGAGAAATCTATGTACCTCCTCCCGTTGGCGTCGTACGCGAAGTCTCCCTCGCCGTGGTCGGCGACGAAGTTATAGTCCTCCCTGGTGGTGGTGAGGAAAAGCCCCTTGTCCCTCCTTATGGTCCTGCTCACTTTGTCTTCCGTATCGCTCCCCTCGTCTTCGAGTACTTGTACAGCGCCGCGAGCGCCCTCGCCGCCTGCTCCGGCGACGAATAAACTGGGACGTTCGAGCTCTCCATCATGCGCCTGTGCGCCTGCGTGTACGACCCGCCAGAACTGACCACGACGAGCGGCTTCGTTATGCCCGCCTTGTAGTTTATGATGCTGGCCGCGACCGCAGAGTCAGCGCCCGGCGTCTGGAAGAGCGCGATGGTTATTATCATGTCCACGTTCGGGTCGCCCCCTATCGCGTTCAGCGCGGCCTCGAACCTCTTGTCGTCTGCGTCGCCCGCCATGTCCAGCGGGAGCCGTATGTTGACTATCGGCGGCATCGCCTTCCTGAGCGTAGCTGCGGTCTCCTTTTCCAGCTCCGGCATGACGAGCCTGTTGTCGTATATCGAGTCGGTGGCGAGCACGCCCGCCCCTCCCCCATTCGTTATGACCGCGACCGACGGCCCCTTGGAGAGTGGCTCGGTCTCGAATATCTTCGCGTAGTCCAACAGGTCGTCAAGGCTGTCGGCCTGCACTATGCCCGACTGCCTGAACGCGGCCTCGTAGGCCTGGTAGCTGCCGGCAAGGGATGCGGTGTGCGAGCGCACGGCGCTCGCCCCCGCCGGGCTCATTCCCCCCTTTATCACTACCACCGGCTTGACCTTCGTGGTCCTCTTCGCCGCCTCGAGGAACTCGCGCCCGCGCTTCACGCCCTCCAGGTAAAAGATTATCACGCGGGTGTCCGGGTCGTGCGCGAGGTAGTCCAGTATGTCCACCTCGTCGAGGTCGACCGCGTTGCCATACGATATGAACTTGGCTATCCCGAACCCCTCGTTCGAGACCATGTCGAGCACCGTGCTTCCAACGGCCCCGCTCTGCGACGCGAAGCTGACCCCGCCGAGCTTGGGCGAGTCGAACTTGTAGAGCGGGAGGAACATGGTGTTGACGTGGTTGCGCATGTTCATGACCCCGAGGCAGTTCGGCCCGAGCAGCGCGAACCCGTACTTCTTGGCCTTGTCTGCCAGCTGCCTCTGCAGCTCCACGCTCCCCACCTCGGCGAACCCTCCGCTGACCACCACGACAGACTTCGACTTCGCCGCCCCGCAGTCGTCCAGGACGCTCGGAACGACCTCCGCCGGGACAGCGATGACCACGAAGTCCACGCTCTCCCCTATGTCCCTCAGGCTCTTGTAGGACTTCAGTCCCGCTATCCTTCCCGTGCTGTTTATGTTGACCGGGTAGATCTTCCCGGCGTAGCCCATGTCGATGAAGTTCTGCAGTATTATGTGCCCGACCTTCTTCGGGTTGTCCGAGGCCCCGACCACCGCGACGGACCTCGGCTCCATCATGAACTTGAAGCTTGAGTAGTGCGACATTCGTTCACCTCAGTATCCTAAGGTCGACGGCGCTGTACGTGTCGCCGTGCAGTATGACTGGATTCAGGTCCAGCTCCCTCACGCCACTGTTCTCCGTAAGCATCTTAGACGCCCTGAGCAGCAGGTCCACTATCATCCTCCTCGACCTCTCGTCCTTCGCCATCACGTGCCCAGACTTGAGGTCGTCTATCATGCTCTCTGCGTCCTCCCTCGTTATAGGGCAGATCCTGAGCGAGAAGTCCCTGAACGCCTCGACGTATATCCCGCCAAGGCCGAGCAGCACCATCTTGCCGAACTGCGCGTCCTCGTTGCCGCCCACTATTATCTCGACGTTGTCCTCCGAGAAAGGCACCATCTGCTGCGCCAGCAGCTTGTACGGCCTGTACCTCTCGGCCTTCCTCCTCAGCGACGAGAACGCCCTGCCTATCTCCTCCTTCCCGTCCACGCCTAGCGCGACCAGGCCGCTCTTCGACTTGTGCAGCGCCTTGGGGGACAGCGCCTTCATCACTATCGGCTTCCCGGAGGCGAACCTCACCGCCTCGTCGGCGCTTCCGACGTACCTGCCAGGGACGGTGCGTATGCCGTAGCTGGAGACGAGCCTATAGGCGTCCATGTAGTCCATCAAGCCGCTCCTTCCCTCCATCCGACCAACTCATCACGGCAGGCTGATTATGTGCAGCTGCCAAAGCGCGAATATCGCCACCACTATCGCGACTATCACGATGACCGCTATGACCATGGGCTTGGACGACCTCTGCTCCGGCTGCAGCTCCTGCTTCACGGTCTCGCCCATCTGCTGCGCCACCTGCCCGGCCTGGTCGACCGCGCCCGCCTGCTGCACCATGGGCGCCGCCGCGCTCGGCATACCTGCCTTCGCCTGCATGAATCCCTTCTCGGTAAGCGACATGCTGAGGTTGCCGTTCCTGAACTCGGCGGATATGAAGCCCTGCGACTGCATCTTGTAGATGTGCATGGCGAGGTCCCTAGGCGTTATGTTCATCGAGGTCGAAAGGTCGTTCGGGCTCCTGCTGCCGCTGGACAGCTGCGTCAACACGGAAAGGTCCAGGTGATCGAACGGCTCTGCTGCCTTGGCGCCCGCCTCGTCCAGCAGCCTCTTCCCCTCGTCGGTTATGGTTATCGCGTTCTGGTTGCCGAACAGCGTCGTGAAGTCTATCAGCTTCTTTATCTTCAAGCCTCCCAGTATGTTAGATGCGTCGAAGAAGGAGGAGTTTATGGAACTCCCGAACCTCTCCACGACCGAATCGGGCGTTATCTTTGTCAGTGCGTACAGGTCCAAGAATGTCGGTTCGTCGCTCATTGCATCATCTATGGGTCGCCTAAAGTAATTACCTATCCGCATGATATCTTTTTATTGGTTTTTCTCGGACGGACGAAGTACCAACATCTATTAAGCTGCGTGAGCATAGTTTATCAGGCGATGCAGTTTTCGCATTTCTAGTGGTTCATTGATATTCAAGTTCTACGGCGGCGCGCGTGAGGTGGGCAGGTCCTCAATCTTCATGAGGGACGAGCGCTCGATAATGATGGACTTCGGCGTGAAGCTCGACGGGAAGAACGAGTATCCCATCGAGGTGCCGAAGATAGACGCATTCATCCTCAGCCACGCGCACCTCGACCACAGCGGCTACGCCCCCGCGCTATATGAGACGTCGCACGCCCCCACGTTCGGCACGCGCCCCACCCTCGAGCTATCCACCCTCCTGCTGGAGGACTCGCTCAGCATAGCGAGGAAGGAGCACTTCAAGCCCCCGTTCCACAGGAGGCAGCTCAACCTCTTCAGGAACGACTTCGTGCCGGTCAACTACAACAAAGCTGTGACGTTCGGCAACTACAACATAACGATGAGCGACGCTGGGCACATCAGCGGCTCCGCGGTGACGCTGATAGAGCGCCAGAGGGCAAAGGAGAACAGGAGGGTCGTCTATACTGGCGACTTCAAGCTGGAGCCGCAGACGCTGCACAGGGGCGCCGAGGTGGTCAAGAGTGACGTCCTAATAACGGAGGCGACCTATGCCGGAAGGGAGCACCCTGACCGCAACAAGGAGATCGCGAGGCTCATAGACGAGGTGGAAGAGGTCCTGGGCCGCGGAGGCAACGCGCTCATACCGGTATTCGCGGTCGGGAGGGCGCAGGAGATGCTCGCAATCCTATACCAGAACGGCCTGGCGGGGAGCACGTATGTCGATGGCATGGCGCGCGAGGCAACAAAGATAGTGGCGAGGAACCCGAAATTCATAGACAACGCGAGCACCCTCACGAAGGCGATAGAGGAGGCGGAGTTCGTCCAGGCGAGGGAGCGTCCTTCGGTAATGAAGGGACCGAGTATTATACTCACCACAGCAGGCATGCTGCAGGGGGGCCCCGTACTGAACTACATCCACAAGCTGAACGCGAATTCGAAGATATTCATAACCGGATACCAGGCGGAGGACACGAATGGCCGCTCACTCGTCGAGAACGGCCACATAAGCACCGAGGACGGCAAGGTTCGGATAGGCACCCCGGTGAGCGTCTATGACTTTAGCGCGCATGCCGGGAACTCCGACCTGCTGAAGTACGTCAGGGAGAGCGCCCCGAACACCGTAATCTGCGTGCATTCGGATGAGGAGTGCGCAACCGCCTTCGTCGAGGAGGTGAAGGGCGAGGGCTTCGATGCATTCGCACCGGAGATAGGGGAGACGATAAAGCTTAACGACTAGCCGCCTTATCTGGTCTCCAGCTTGGCCTCGAAGTCGTCGATTTTGTACTGGAACTCCTCGTTCGACTTTATGGATCCGCGCTCCCTCATTACTTCTCTCGATAGGAGATAGTAGACGAACGCCAGCGAGCGCCTTCCGCGGTTGTTCACCGGTATGATGAAGTCGACGAACTTGGTCAGGTTGTCCGTGTCGGAGAGGGCCATGACCGTTATGCTGCTCTTGCTGGCCTCGTTGACGGCTTGCTTCTCGTTCCTCGAATCGCTTATGAATATAAGCTCAGGTTCCATGAACTCCTTCCTATTCGGGTTCGTGAATACGCCGGGCTCCACCCTTCCCTTGATGAACTTCGCGTTGATGAGCGTAGCAAACTTCTCTGCAGCGAAAATTGCGTAGGTCCTCGACGCCGTTACCACTATCTTCGACGGGTCGTATCTTGCGAGCATCTTCGCCGCAATCCTTATGCGTTCGTCTATGGCAGCGATGTCCAAAAGGAACAGGCCATCCTCCCTCACCTTGTAGACGAACCTCTCCATGCCCTGGGCCTTCACCTTCGTCGCTATGTGTATACCCTCCTCAAGGTACTCGTTCTGGTTGACCAGCATCTGCGGCTGCTGCTGTTCGGCCTGGTGCCCCTCCTCTTGTTTAAGCTCTTCCATTCCAACACTTTCTTTTTCAGTCATGTGGGGCCGCCGAGATTTTCAGCATTGTCCTTTTGAACTCGGATCGCTGCCACCCCAAGGCAGAAGCATGCCAGGTTAGCACACGGCCCCACAAACATATTTTTATCGCAAGATTAATAATAACGACAATTTACACCTTGTTGCCGATGCTTATGAACTCGTCTATAAGTTCAGGGTTGCTTATGAGCATGCGCCTGCAGCAGTAGCGCCTCACCTTCATCTCATCGAGCACCTTGCCCGCATCCTCGTGGTTCTTGTTGACGCGCCTGTCATACTCCTCCCACTTGTCCGCCACTACAGCGCCGCAACTGAAACAACGCACCGGTATCATCATGGTATCACCTGTAGCTCGTCTGCGTCCTCGCCCTCGCCTTCGGGCCGTCGAACTTCTTTGGCTCGACCCTCCTCGAGTCGTCGATTATCATGCTCCTGTCATGCCTTAGGTACTCCTTCCTTATTATGTCATTGCCAGCGAAGCCCGCGAGCGCCTTTGCGATCGCGCCGCGAACCGCTTCCGCCCGCGCCGTGGACCCGCCTCCCATGACCGTGACCTTTATGTCAACGCTCCCCGCCAGGCTCCTCGTGGACTCAGACACGCCGATGGGCTCAAGCATCAGCATCCTGAGTTCCTCCGGCTGCACGACGTCGATGAGCGAGCGGTTGACGCTGATCCTGCCGTCGCCGCTCCTTATGCTCGCCCTCGCCACCGCAGACTTGCGCCTGCTCTTGACGAGCACGACTCTGACCTCCTTCTTGGCTGGCCTCTTGGCCGCGACCGCCTTCCTCCTTGGCCTTTTCTCCTGCCTAGTTTCCGCCTGAGCGGGCTTGGTCTCCCCTGCCGCGACTGTCTCCGCCTCCTGTTTCTGTTCCTCCATGATTGTCATCTCTCGTAGCCCAGGAGCCCAGAAAGCTCCTTCAGGCTCGTCTTCCTGACGTACATCTCGCGCACGTCCTTCCTCTCTATCGCGAGCGGCTTAATACCATCGAACTCCTTCGGGACCCCGGAAAAGACGCGCAGCCTCTTGTACGCGTCCTTGCCCTTCGGCAGCCTGTATGGGAGCATGCCCCTGACTATGCGCTTGAACAGCATGTCGGACCTCCTCGGCCAGTACGGCGAGTGCTCTGGATTGGCCTTGTCCTGCAGGTTCAGTCTCGTCCTGTACCTCTTCACCATAACCCTCTTGTCGCCGCTTACCATCGCCGCGTCGGCATTTATGACAACGATGCTCTTGCCTTCTATGAGCATCTTCGCGGTAATGCTCGCCACCCTGCCGAGCACCTGCCTGTCGGCGTCGATTACAGAGTAGTCCTTTGATTCGATTCTCATGACCGTCACTTTATTATCTTCACGCTCGCCTTGCCCCTGCCGAGATCGGCGTACGCGTCGCTGAGCTTCACGATGCTGCACTTCGCCCTTTCGAGCTCCTCCAGCGCCCCCTTCGAGTACTCCAATGCGGTTATCTTGACCCTGTGGTCCATGCTCCCTATGCCGAGCACCTTGCCCGGCACTATCACGTGGTCGCCCTCCTTGGAGAAGCGGTTTATCTTGTTGATGTTGACGTCGACCCTCCTGCGCCTCGGGACCGCAACGATGCTGTTTATCTTCGCCCACATCTTCCCGTGCAGCTCAGCCCGCTTCGCCCCGCCGGTGGTGGACACCCATTCCTTTACGTTCTTCTTCTCGGCGTTTATCTTCATAGCATCACCATATGCGGGGGGTGAGATTTGAACTCACGCAGCCACTAAAGACACAGGAGCCTCAGTCCTGCGCATTTGACCTTGCTCTGCCACCCCCGCGCACAACATCATTTCTTCGCCTCCTTTTTTAGCTCTTTCATCTCGTCCTTTATCGTATCTACCGCCCTTGCGACGATGTCGCGCGGCGCCAGCTGCCCAAACGTTTCGACGTAGAAGTCGAACGTCCCCTCCTTTCCCTCCTCGAACGTGACGAGCCCCGCCTGGAACTTCGCGTGCCTGTATCCGATGCCCAGCACGGCCTTCGCGTCTATCCTGATTGACTGGCCATCAATCAGCTTGATGATCGGTATGTTGTCGTTCGCGACCCTGACCTCCTTGTCGGAGCTCTTCAGGTCCCTGGAGTAGACGGTGCACGGCCCCTGGGCCTCGCAGGTGAAGAGCACTTCCTCGTCTTGGCTGTGCCTGCCCGTGCTGTTTATCGGCACCAGCCCTATCCTGTGAGCTATGTACTCGTCGAACATGGTGCTCGTGTTCTCGTAGAACGTCACCTTGTCTATCGCGAAGCAGTCAATCCTACTCATCGCGGTGCGGCGCAGCGCATTGGCGAAGCCGGTGTCGGCCCCGCTGAGCTCGAACCTGAACACCTTGTCGTCGTTCTCCTTCACGTCGATTTTCATGCATTCACTCGAGACCGCGCAGGATGCACTGCGGTAGCGGCACTGCGCGGACACTGTACAAACAGCCGTTATAGTATTGCTCACGAATATTTTTAAAGTGATAGGTGCGCCGTCTGCGCCAAGCCAGGAGCAGAAATATAGAAATAAATATTTCCCAAGAGAGGGACTGTGCGTGGTTTTGTGGACAAAAGCAAGGTCAAAAGCGGGGACGTGACCACCCTTTCGGCGGGCATCTATGTGAGGCAGGCATACCAGGCGGTGAGAATACTGTATCAGGAGAGCAATGCCGACAAGGACGCCCAACTCATGCGGTTCGCCATAGAGATGGCGGACGACAGATACAACCCAAAGTACAGACGAGGGCTGGTCCTCGAAGTGAGAGAGGGGGCCGGACGCTATGTCGGTGACGATGGCCCTGGGACAGGCAGCAGATATGTGACAGCCGACGTCGAAATCGGCACGCAGCTGCAGCTCGGCCACACCTCGTTCGCGCACGGGGTTGAAATTGGCAACAACACAATTTCGAAGATAGTGGACCACATGGCGGACGATCATTACGACCAAGTCCCGTATCTGGAAGCGATGCATTCTGACGAGCTCAGTCCGCTTGAGAAGCTCGCCGACATCTCCGAGACGCTCATGTTCAAGTATCTGGCGGAACTCAACTCCACGACAAACAACGTAGATCGCGCGACCATGCCGCGGAAGCTGGTGCTCATAGCCGGTATCTCGGCCGCGGCCAGGGAGGCGCTCAAGGGCGAGAGGTTGGAAGGCCGGAACAAAGAGGATATCCTAAGGAGGGCGAAGGATAAGGTGGATGCAGAAGCAGCCAAGTGGTGAGGTAGCACCGTGTGAGTGATAATTATGAAGGCCGTCATATTTGACATGGACGGAGTAATCTCGGACACCTAGTTGCTCGCGGCGAGCGTCGAATTGGATGTCCTTAAGTCTTACGGCATCGACCTCAGCCCCGAACAGGTCACCAAGAGGTATGCCGGGACGAGGCACAGCGCCATGTTCGAGAAGGTGTTTGCCGAGCATGGGATACCGGCGGACGTGAATGAAGCCGTGGACAGGACGTGGAAGGAGATATTCTCTTCGGAGTACCCGGCTGACGCAACCGTCAGACGCCTCAGTGAGGTGCCTGCCATGCTCCAGAAGATGAAGGGCCGAACCCGTTCCGTCTGAGACCTCTCCGCGTCCTTCACTGCCAGCCGCGCAGCCTGACCTCGTGCAGCCTGGTGTAGAACGGCCCGGACGGGGTGAGCACGCTGGACTCGAGCCAGAAAGAGCCGCACATGAAGCTGCCCGCCAGCCTGTTCAGGGAGGCTTTCACGAACTCCCTCAGCTTCGAATCGCACTTCGACAGGTCGCTTATCCTGCCTACCGTCATGTGCGGCAGGAACCTCCTGTCCTCGAGCGCAATCCCCGAGGCCGAGCAGGCCTCGCGTACAGCGCTGCTCAATGTGGAGAGCGCATCCGCCCCGGTTTCCACGCTCGCGTGCAGCACCGCATGGCCGTGCGATCCAATCAGCCCGGCGCCCCTGAACGAGACCTCGAACGGATAGAGCCTTATCGCGTCCAGCCTCTCCTCCAGCGCCCCGAGCCTGCCACGCTCCACATCGCCCAGGAAGGCGAGCGTTATGTGCACCACCCTCTCATCCAGGGCCCTGACGCCGCGCATCTCAGGAAGAGAGGAGAGGAGGGAGCGCTTCAGTTCCTCAGGAAGCTCGACTGCGACGAACGCCCTGACCATAGTATTACCTCGAGAAGTAGGTGGCATAGGCCGTCAGCCCCCTGACGAGCGCCCCTATCCCGGGTATCCTGCCGGTCATGTCGTTCAGCAGCTCCACATCCCTCCTGTTTATCCCGCCGACCATGTAAAGTATCGGCGGGTAAGCCACGAAGACCAGCGCCGCAGCCGCTATGATCGAGATGAAGCTATTGCCCAGCAGCAGCATGTCTGGCACCAGTATCGCAGCCATGATCGCGTTCGCGACGCTCGCCCTTGTCAGCTTGCCTGACCACAGGCTGATGCCGAAGTCCTTCCACACAGCGTACATGAAGAGTATGTCGGTCAGGAGCGGCGTTATAAGATAGAGCAGCACTATCGCCCCGATTCCGCCGAATGGGAGTATCAGCAGCGGCATGAGGGCGAGCTGTATTGCAATCTCTATGACTGTGTACTTTATTATCTCCTTGACCTTGCCCGCGCTTATGAGCAGCTGCGGCGCATACACGCCGAATATGCTGAGCAACAGGCCGAACGAGAAGATTGCGACATATGTCGGCGCGAGCGTGTACGTGCCGGAGAACGCGGTGATGGCGACCGGCACGGCGAGCATGACGACTGCTATGAACACAGGCGCGAGGAGAACGAAGGACAGGTGCACCGAATACGAATAATAGCCGCCTACCTGCCTCTTCGACTCGCCGCGCGCGAAGCTGCCGGCAAAGCTTGGCAGGATCGCCAGGCTGACCGACCCTATCACGATGTCCATGAGGTACGAAACTTTGGACACGACCCCGAAGTTGCCGAGCACGAACGCCGTCGCCACCGTGCCTAGCAGTATCGGGACGAGGTTTGTCACCATGGAATTGAGCACTCCTGACAGGCCCAGCGGCCAGGAGAACGAGAATATTTTCCTCATCCCACCGAGCGTGGGCCTGGCGAACCTCAGCCTCCTTTTTGCGTATATGAAGAACAGGCAGACCACGAACCCGATCGCATAGGCTGCGATGAGTGCCTCAAGCGGCGCGTAGGCTCCGAATCCCATGAGCGCGAGTGCTATCGCCAGGCTCGACTGCACCATTGTCATGGCGACGGTCGCCCAGGCGTACTGGCTGCCACTGCCCAGCCCGATGAGCGCGTTCGTCCCAGCGCCGAAGAGGATGGTCAGCACGACCACGAGCGACGCCAGTGCTATTACGGGCGCATATGCCGGGTTGCTCATGTCAGAGGCGAGCGCGCCGCTGACCAGGAACGCCGCGACCGTCAGGATGGCGCCTATCACGAGCAACAGCGCGAAGCTGTCGGACAGCGTCTTCTCGACCCCGGGCCTGTTCTTCCTTGCGAGGTGCTCCGGGAGGAATTTCGTTATCGCGGTGCTGACCCCGAGGCCGCCTATCGCGCCGAAGAACCCCGCGACGGCTATCGCGACGGTGTATATGCCGTAGACGCTCGGACCGAGGATCCTGACGACAACCAGGAACGCGGCGGCGAGCATTACGAACGAGACGATCTTCGCGATCATTATCGCGCCGACCATGCCCGCGGCCCTGCGGCCCGACTCCAGCTTGACGTTCCGCTTGGACGATGGCCTATTGTGCGAAGATGTCATGCAAAGATATTGCCAACGAAACGTTAAAAATACCAGTTGGCAGCCGCATTTCCGCGCGGCCTCCCCGCGTCAGGGTATGTTGTACCCAGTAGTCCACGTCCCGTTGAAAGCGATGCCTGTGGGAACCCCATTGTTGTTGTTTCCAGAGTGGTCGTTCGTGTCTCCGTTGAGCGGCCACCACCCCACGAGGTACTGCGGCTCCACCGGCACACCACCTATTCCCTCCTGGTAGGTAAGAATTTTAGGTGCAGCCCTAAGTGATACAGCATAGCCTATCTCAGGACCGATCTCAGCGCATCGGCGATGCGCGCAGGCCTGAGCTTGGATTTGCCATACTTTCTTGCGTGGAACGTGGAGTACGGCACCTCCGACATCCTTATTCCTGAACCATCCATGCGCAGTATATCAAGGAGCACCTTGTAGCCTGGCATGACAAAGCCATCCCTGCGGCTCTTGATTAGTCTCTTGAAGAGTTTTGTTCTTATGCCGAAGAACCCCGACATCATGTCGCTGACTACAGGTCTGCGCCTGAGCTTGAATACGATGGTTGAAAATACAATTATGCCTCTTGACATAAACCTCCTGTAGGCGCTCCAGCCCATCACCTTTGTCCTCACCGCGATTGCAAGGTCAGCGCCACCGAGCAGTTTCCTATAAAGCTCGCCCACAACCTCGGGGGGGTGCTGGAAGTCAGCGTCCATCACGATGATATAATCGGTCCTTGCGCGGAGTGCAGCGTCAACGACGCTGGCCGTCAGGCCGTGGACAGCCGCGCGCCTCCTGTCAAGGAAAAGCACATCGGCCGTGCCCATGCACTTGGCGACCTCCTCCCTTGTGCGGTCCCTGGAGCCGTCGTCGGCCACTATTATATGCACGCGCCCATACCGCGCCGCGAGGATTCTGACGAGCCTGCCTATGTTGCCCCCCTCGTTCAACGTTGGGATTATTATTGTGAGGTCGCCGTAGTCCATACTGCTATATTGCTGGAAAACGCTAAAAAATGCAGGCATGGCCCATGCAAAGAATAAAATACCTGCACGGCAAAGTCATAATCAAAGACCATATAATTGCGGGCAGTGTTGGGATGAGTGCGAGACGGGGTTTCAGCGTCATAATGCCGGTGTACAACGAGGAACGCACCTCCCACAGAATAATAAGGAGGGTGCTCGCGCGAAAGGAGGTCGACCGCCTCATAATCGTGTACGATACTAGGTCGAGCGACGGCACCCTACCGGAGATAGCGAGGGCGATAAAGGGAGACGGCAGGGTGCTGCTGCTTAAGAGGAGGCTGCACGGCAAGGGCAGCAACATAAGGCTGGGCATAGGGCGCGTCAGGTCAGGTCCGATAATAATACAGGACGCGGACGAGGAGTACTACCCGGAGGACTATCCGAAGCTGCTCCGCGAGCTGAGGAATGGACAGCCCGTCTTCGGATACAGGAGGCTGGCGTACGGCCGCGACTACGGCTACAGGCTTGGCAACGTCGTCAACCGCGTGACTAGCTCGGCGTTCGACCTGCTCTTCGGCCAGCGGGTCCGCGACGTGAACGTCTGCTACAAGGCATTCACGAAGGAGATGCTCGGCGGCAGGAGGCTGGACGAGGACGGCTTCACCATAGAAATAGAGATTGCGGCCGCGCTCGCGAAGAACGGCTACAGGATAGCGAACGTGCCAATCAGATACAATGGCAGGTCGTGGGAGGAGGGAAAGAAGATAGCCTGGCGCGACGGCGTTGCGCTGTTCCTTGCGGTCTTCAAGGAGCGCCTACTGCCGTGACTCGCATCCGCTCGGCAGTGTATTAAAGACTTGCGGCGAAAACAGGTATCAAAGATTGTTGATCCGATGGCGAAGGGAGGTGAAAGGTGGTATGCGTCCGCGCTGGCCAGCGCCCGCTCATCAGTAAGGGCCAATGCCCCGGTGTACGCCGCCCTCTTCGTCATATTCCTTGCCATAGCCGTGGTGGTCTTCTCGCCCGTCGCGGCGAACATCACCACTATCGTGCCCGGCACCGGCGGCGACGTATACCAGAACCTCTGGGACATATGGTGGGTGGGCTACTCGACGTTCACGCTCCACTCCAGCATCTGGTACACGAACCTCGTGTTCCCGCCGATAGGAGCGAGCCTGGCATTCCAGACCATGATGCCGATAGGATCGCTGCTGTCCACTCCCTTTCAGGGCGTCAGCCTCGCCTTCGCCTACAACGTGGTGTTCTTCGTCTCGTTCGCCGTGTCTGGCATCACGATGTTCGCGCTGGCCCGCTACCTGACGAAGAGCGGCTACGCGGCGTTCATAGCGGGGCTCGCGTTCTCTTTCAGCGCGTTCCACTTCATGCAGGCGATCGCCCACATAGACTGGCTCTTCATAGCGTGGCTGCCCCTTTCCGCATATTTCTTCATAAGGATTGCCAGGGGCGACGGCGGCAGGCTGCAGCCCGTGGGCCTCGGCCTCTCAGTAGTGCTAACCATATTCATGGGGGACTTCGAGCAGGGCATAATGCTGATGCTGCTCCTCCTTGCGCTGTTCTTCGCCTACCTGGTGTTCAGGCGCGCCCGCATTCTCAGGAGGGCGTTCTGGGCCGATATCGGCATAGCGGCCGCGGTCACTCTGGCGGTTGGATCGTTCGGGTTCGCTCCAGTGATCGGGTCGCTGCTGCAGCCGGGCGCCATCTCATCGATAAACCAGTACAACACCGTGCAGAGCTTGCAGTCATGGAGCGACAACCTGCTTTCGTTCTTCGTTCCGGGGCCGTTCAATACGCTGTTCGCGGTCCCGGGCTCGTCTTCCTACGTGTTCGGCTATGATCCGACCGAGACCACCGCGTATGTGGGCTACGTGGCGCTGGCGCTTTCGCTGTACGCGGTGTACAGGGACAGGAAGCGCGCGGCATTATGGGCGGTCGTCGCGCTGCTGTTCGGCTGGCTCGCGATAGGGCCGAACCTAACTGTCGGCACGGTAAACACCGGCATACCGGGCATATACTCGGCGTACATCAGGATACCTGGGCTCAACGTGATCCGCGAGGCCGGCAGGTTCGATCTTGTGGTGAGCATGGCCACCTCGATCCTGGCAGCTCTCGGCATGTCGCTGGTCCTTTCGGACGGCCGCATGAAGAGGCACGCGCTGGCTGTCACCGCAGTCCTTGGCGCCCTGATAGTTCTCGAGGGGAGCGGCATGATGACCGGCGCCCTCGCCGCAGCCACCACCACTAAGATAAGCGTGCCGGCGGTCTACTATAGCATCGCTGGCACGGCCGGCAACTTCAGCGTACTCAACTTGCCGTTGCTGCCGGACCAGAGCTCGCCATACCCGCAGCTCTATGGGGGCAAGGCGCTGCTCTACACCGCGATTACGCGCAAGCCTGCTGTCGGCGCCTACCTGACGCGCTGGAACTCAAGCGAGCAGGCCTACCTGCTCAACATGCCGCTCATAGTCCAGGCGTACAACCTGCAGCTTTCGGGCAACATGGTGTACTCCTCGCCGATACAAGAGAACTACACCGCGCAGACCCTGCTCACCATGTTCAACTACAACGTGGGCGTAGTGGCGCTCGACGGCACGGCATACAATCAGAGCTCGCTCAACCAAATCACAGGCTATCTGAATTCCATGTTCGGAACGCCCGTGCTGTCCAATTCCACCTTGGTCTACACGACGACGAAGGCCATGGGCTCCTCGCTCTTCAAGAACTACGTCTCATACCCCGTGCTGTCTGACTGGAGCCCAAAGTATGCGGTGATCAACGGCAGCTTTAGGACCGTCTGGATACCCCTCGGCTACGGCGCCGTGGTTACGTACGCCCCGTTTGCCAACTACACAGACGCGCAGCGCAAGGTGCTTTCCGGGTACTCTGACGACATAAACACCACCATCTCGTTCCAGGCAGAGTACACCGGCGGCCCCGTGACGATATATCTGGAGAGCCTCGACCAGTACGGGCACGTACACCAGATCACGCAGATCCCGCTCACGGGCGCGATGACGACCTACACGGCCAATGTCGTGCTGACCTCCGGCCCGCGCCTGCCGAACACGCTCTTCTTCGCCCCCGTCGCATCATACAATTCGAGCTACGCGCTGATAAGCAACATAACATTCAGCAGGCGGTGATGTCAGGTGGGGCCGTCCGTCATAGTGGATAGCCGCGAGAGGAACTCCGAGCTGATAGAGTCCCTGATCGAGAGCGGCGCGTCGGTCGAGGTGCGGACGCTTCCAGTAGGCGACTACCTAATCTCCGACCGGGTCTGCATAGAGCGCAAGACCGTTAGCGACTTCGAGAGCTCGCTCGTAAGCACGAGGCTGTTCGACCAGGCGGAGCGGCTGAAGGAGCACTACTCCGCGCCGATAGTCGTGATAGAGGGCCCTAGGGACTTCATGCTATCGGCCAACGTAATCACGGGCGCGATAGCGCACCTCTACATAGACGTTGGGGTGCAGGTCATCATGTCTGAGGGCGTGCGTGACACCGCCCGCATAATAACGGCGCTCGCAAGGCACGAGCAGCGCGGCGAGAGGCGCGAGCTCTCGCCGAAGGGCGGGGCGAGGGCGCATACGGACGCGCAGTACCGGGAGTACGTCATAGGCAACCTTCCAGGGATCGGCGCCAAGACGGCACGGCTGCTGCTCACACATTTCGGCAGCATCACGAACGTCGCAAACGCCACGGAGAAGAAGCTTGCCGAGGTCGACGGGATAGGTAAGAAGAAGGCCGCCAGGATACGCGAGATAATGTCGGAAAACTACGCATCAGAGATCTAGCCTTGACTGGGCCATCCTCGCCAGTATCTCATGCTCGTCGGGGATCCTTCCCCTGAAGCCGAGCCTCCTCGCGGCCTCCATGGCGTGCTCCCGTGTGCCTGCGAACCTCGCGAGCTTTGCGATCTTGCCGAACCTCCTCATCGACTCGGCGTTGTCCGAGAACGCGACGAACCCCCTCGTGCTCTTAATGCCGCAGACGCGTATCGCGTCGCCTATCTGCCTTGTCATCGCGGCGAACAGCAGCATCTCGATGTGCCGCTCCTTGGCGATGTTCGACTTGTCGTCGAACGCTAGGAGCGTGTTGACATACGCCGCCTTGAGGTGCGCCTCTCCCATCACGCTGTCGTAGCCGAAGACCTGGAACAGCCTTTTCTTGGAGTTCTCCAGCTCGACGAACCCGAGCACCTCCTCGACGCTTGCGCCGCTGGCCGCGGCCTTAATCACGGAATTCGATGCGTTGAGGTCTGCCATGTTCAGTACCTCGGGAACATCTCGCCCCTCCTGGTCGACTTGATGTAGAGTTCCGGATCGAACCCTATTCCGAAGCCCTTCTCGAGCACTATCTTCGCGATGTATGCGTTGCCGAGCTGGTTAGGGTGCACGAAGTCCGTGTCGCCTGGCTTGAGCCTTAGGAACGGATTGCCTTCTGACTTGAAGGTGAAGAACCTGCTCAGGTCGTACTTGGCGTACTCTGAGAATGTGTCTATGAACGTGATACCCCTCCCGAACCTCATGCCGCGCACAGCCTCGGCGTAACCAGCGATGCGCTTGTTGTATTCCCTTTTGTTTCCGGCAATCGAATTGCAAACTATTACGTGCCTGCACGCCTTCAGCAGGCCGCCGACCAGCATGGAGACGTTCCTGCTGTGCTGCCGCGGGGTGAAATCGTAATGGATCTCGTTCGTGTTCTCAAGATATATGGCAATGTAAGGTTCGACGCGCAGCATGTCGCCCAGCCTGTCGAGCAGGTCCGTGGTGGTGGAGCCGTCGAAGCCGAAGTTGAAGCACCTTATCCCCCACGAAGGTATCCTCCAGCTTCCCTCGCCGACCGCTCTGGTCAACTCCTCCTTCAGCACGTATTCGATTATTTCGCGCCAGTTGGGGTGAACCCATTCCGTTGAAGTGATGCTGTCGCCGAGGAAGACGACATTGATCTTCTTGCCGGATAAGAGCTCCCTCTTGAGCTCCTGCATTATGCGCATGCGAACACACAGGATTCGCTTGAAAAGTTATAAAAGGTTCGTTAGCGTAATAACGGAACGGGTGTTTCATTGCGACCGAAGTTCACCAACGAGTTCACGTATCGACGCTTCCTCGAATCCGGCAGGGAGGGAGAGTTCGACAGGCTGTTCGATTCAGCGGTGGAAAAGCTGCGCCGCAACATGGGCCGCATCTACCCGATATACATCGACGGAAAGGATACCTATTCGACGACGAAGCTGGTCGAAAGGTCGCCGATAGACGGTTCCGTGATAGGCACATTCCAGAAGGGCGGCAGGGCGCACGCGCAGGAGGCGATAGATGCGGCCATGAAGGCGTTCGCGTCGTGGCAGCACTCGGACTACAGGGAGCGCGCCTCGGTATTCAGGAAGTTCGCCGACCTCGCTTCTAGAGATAAGTTCGAGCTCGCGGCGATACTCAGCATGGAGAACGGCAAGTCGAGGTACGAGTCTGTCGGGGAGGTCGACGAGGCGATAGACTTCGCGCGCTACTATGCGGATGAGCTTGAGGCGAACAAGGGATATGCGGCCAAGAGGAGGCTGGCCGGCACGTCGACCGTAAAGGAGGGGTTCCAGGGCGCTCCCGCCCCCAGCGAGAGGATAACGCTCTCGATGCGCCCGTACGGCGTGTTCGGCGTGCTTGCGCCGTTCAACTTCCCGGTCTCGATATCCGCGGGCATGAGCATCGGTGCGATGATAACCGGGAACACCGTGGTATTCAAGCCATCGTGCACGGACAACATGACAATGATGACAGGGCTCAAGCTCTACAGGCTGTTCAGCGAGGCCGGGGTGCCGCCCGGGGTCATCAACTTCGTTACCGGCCCGGGCAGCGAGGTCGGCGACGAGCTGGTGAAGAACAAGGGCGTGTCCGGGATAGTCTTCACCGGGTCGCGCTCCACAGGAATCGGGATGATAAGAGAGACCTACTCCGCAGGAATGCAGAAGGCGTTCATAGTAGAAATGGGTGGGAAGAACCCTGCAATCGTATCGAAGACGTGCGACCTCGACGCCGCAGCCTCGGGGACGGTCAGCGCCGCGTTCGGCTACGCCGGCCAGAAGTGCAGCGCGCTGTCTAGGGTCTACGTCCACGAGTCCGTGAAGGAGATCTTCGTCAGCAAGGCCGTCGAGAGGATGCGCGCGCTGAAGATCGGCGACCCGCTCAAGAAGGACGTCTTCATAGGCCCGCTCATGGGCGAGAAGTCGCTCAAGCGCTACACCGAGAGCGTCGAGAAGATCAAGGTTTCCGGCCGCCTCCTCTATGGGGGAGAGAGGATTGACGCCGCGCTTAACGGGTTGTACGTCGAGCCGGTGCTGGCGGAGCTCCGCCAGTCGCACGAGCTGGTCCACGAGGAGCTCTTCCTCCCGATACTGCTGCTGATACCATACAGGGATTTCTCCGAGGCGGTGGCGATGGCGAACGATACAGAATATGGGCTGACAGCTGGGCTCTACTCGAAGAACAGAAAGGAGGTGGAGGAGTTCTCGAGGCGCATAGAGGCCGGCGTGGTGTATGTGAACAGGGCTGTCAGCGCCACTACTGGCGCGATAGTCGGCGCCCACACCTTCGTCGGATGGAAGGGCAGCGGACTCACGGGGAAGGGCACGGGCAGCAGGTTCTACCTGGAGCAGTTCATGAGGGAGCAGAGCCTGTCGGTGCAGTAGTGTGCGCATGATGCTGGAATGGCTGCAGAAGAGGCAGCGTTATAGGACCGTCATGGTAACGGCAAACGGGTCCAGGCTGCGCGCCATGGTGGCCGACACGCCGGTCAAGCGTATGCTGGGGCTCATGTACAGGCCCTCAATCAAGGACGATGCGGGAATGCTCTTCATCTTTGCGCGCGAGGGCTACCATTCCCTCTGGATGAAGAATATGCGCTTCGACATAGACGTGCTCTGGCTGGACCGCTCCCTCAAGATAGTGGACATGAAGGAAAGGCTGCGCCCCTGCGGTTCATTGCTGGGCTGCAGGACCTACTCACCGATGCGCCCCGCGCTTTACGTGCTCGAAGGCAAATCCGGGCTCATCAGTGCCAAGAGACTCAAAAAAGGGATGCGACTGTCGATGTGACAGACAGGAAAGAGAAGGATTATCTCCTTCCCCTCCTGTTCATCTTCGACCTTGCGACATAGCCCTTCTTGTCTATGAAATACAGATATCCCTCTTCCCTCCTTACGCGCTCGCTTCCGATCTTGGCCTTGCGTCCGCGCTTGTTCGACCTCATCGGCGTCCTCCACACAAATCCGTCCTTTCCGAGGTAGTACAGGTATCCGTCCTCCCTCTCTATAGCTTCGCTTCCGATTCTTTCGGCCATGCTTATCACAAGCCACATATCTGAAGGCAGCTTTAAATATTTATCGTCTATTTTCCGTCGTAAAATTACACAGCCCCAGGCTTTTAAACCGGAAATGCTTAAATATCTGATGTGCATCCTCCATCGTCAAATATGGGGTTTCACGACGGTGAAAGCTCACTGGCACTGCATTACGTAGCAGTCGCTGCCCGAGCAGACGTCGAGGTCTTCACCGCTGTGCACCGAAGCGGCCGTGGTGAAATTAAGGCGATGCATGCTGTACGGGGCAAAGCCGCTGCGGTTGAGCAGCGCCGAGACGAGGTCCGGGTAGCCGTGCGCAGACACGGTTGGAGAATTCAGCGCCGAGATTGAGAGTATGGGGCCGGAAACATTGATCGGCACGTAATAGAATTCAATGCTGTTCCCGTTGCATGTTGCCCAGTCAGCCACGAAGCTGACAGGAGGCGTGACGTCGGATGCTTGGGCGCCGCCGGTCACCTCGCCGATCGAGTCGAGCCTCACGCTGTACTGGCCTGCGTAGCCGCTAAGCGTCCTCGGATACCCGTGCTGCGTGTCGAGGCAAAGGCTGAATCTGACCGTCCTACCAACCACCAGGCCGACCTTTGACAGCAGGCCTTGCAGTATGGTGCCGCCGTACTCCCCGGCGAATGCCCTGTAAGTCACCACAATGTTCTGCGTGTCGGCGAACCTGGAGTAATCCGCCTCGAACCTCTGGAGCGCCGGATTCCCGGCCGGCGAGCCGACAGCCTGCCCAACTGCGTACCCTGCCGTGCATGCGACGGCGATGCTGCCGCCGCGGCGAACAGTGCAACGCGCCCGTTACCCCGCATGCGACCTCTGTCCTATCCGCATAACTATATAAAAAGCTATCACTGAATACTACTACTGATTCCATGATAGAGATAAAGACGCTCAAGAAGGTCGATATGACGGGATGCACGTTCATCGAAGGGTTCCCAGGCGCGGGCCTGGTCGGCCCGATGAGCATAAGCTACATGGTCAACAAGCTCGGCATGGACTACATCGGCTACATAGTCGGCACGGCCTTCCCGCCGCTGGTCTCGATACACGGCGACGTGCCGCTTCCCCCATGCAGGCTCTACTACTCGAAGAAGTACAGGATCGTCGCGCTGTTCGCAGAAGCGAACGTCGTGTCCGAAACTGCAATCTACGAGATGTCCGAGAAGCTGCGCGATTTCATAAAGGCCGGGAAGATGTCCCAGATAATCTCTCTCAGCGGGGTCCCTGTGGAGAACCCTAACAACCAGGACGTGTTCGCCCTGGCGTCGAAGAAGGGGACCGTGGACAGGCTGAAGGGCTTCGGCATGAAGAGCATAGGCGAGGGCGTCGCAGCGGGGATAGGGGCCCTCATGCTGATGTACGCCTCGATGGACGGGATGGACGACGTCAACATACTCGTGCCCGTGAACCCGCAGATGATAGACCCGCGCTACGCGGAGCTCGCGATAAAGAGTATAAACAAGCTGCTCAAGCTCAACATAGATACCGACGAGCTTGAGAAGGAGGCGAGCGTGGTGGAGGAGCGCATAAAGAGCATACTGAAGAAGAGTAAGGAGACGAAGGACGGCGTGAACGGGAGCAAGGAGGCCGGCCCTTCGATGTACGCTTAACGCAGGGGTAGCAAAGTCTGGTTTGGCCTCGGCCACAGAAAAATGCGCAGGACTTAAGATCCTGTGGTCTAGCACCTTCGTGAGTTCGAATCTCACCCCCTGCACATGTTAAGCCGCTGGCGCGTACCCAGCGGAAAGCCGCCCTGCGAAAGGGATAAATACGTGAATATCGCAGAGTGGATGGTCTAGACGTTTTGGGGATTGGCATGGCAAAAACCGTTCAGGCGAAGGTGGACGACACCGAGATGGTGCGCACCACGCACGAGGAGCGTACTGACAGGGGCGGCCTCTACGCGATGAGGCATGAGTATAGGGCTGCGCTCGCATCGATAGACCGGCCGGAAAGGCAGAGCATGGTCCGGTTCACGGTCGACTTCGCCTCGGGGTTCATGCCCGACCGCGACAGCAATGCCTTCAAGACCGTGAGCTCGGAGAAGCCGCACGAGATCGTCAACTCCCTCGGCTCCGTCGCCTACCACACTGTGGGCAGTGTGGATGACCGCCGCCTCGCCGTGCTGGCCGCGGCAAGCTTGATATACACCGCCTCGGAGCATGGCATGTTCTGGGGAATCCCTTCCGCCATAAGCGAGGCCGCAAGGTCATCGAACGATGCCAAGCAGGTGACCTCCCTGTTCAGGCTGCTGGAGAAGCTGCCTGAGTCCAGGTGGCCCGATGCGCTCGGCAGCCTTTCCCGCCTTCCGTATTCCGGAGGGGGCCGTTCGGAGGCCCTGGACCGCCTGATGCTGAAGTTCGGCCTCATGGAAAGGAGAGGCGAGCGCGACCGCGGGCTGCGCCAAGGCACGTGATAGGCACCGCACAGAATAAATACCTGTTGCTCCAATATTTCTGTGATTAGGCGAGCTGATTGTCGAGTGCTTTTCATGCAAAACAGCAAGGAATATGACCTCATAGTCGCCGGGGCAGGCATGTCCGGGTCGCTCGCTGCAGCAATGGCCGCGAAGCAGGGCCTCAACGTGCTCCTGTTGGACAGGAACACCCCCCAGGAGGCCGGAAAGAAGACCAACTGGGGATGGGTCTGCGGGGATGCGGTCGCGAAGAGCCACCTAGACTTCATCAAGGGGCACTTGGGGCTGGAGTTCTCGTACCCGGAGCTCGAGAAAAAGGTCAGGGGCGTTTACGCGCTCTCACCAGACCTGAAGTCCAAGTTCTTGTTCGAGGGCGAGGGCTACGTGCTGAACAGGCCCGCATTCGAGCGCAAGCTCCTCGCGAAGGCTACCAAGGACGGCGCAGAATGCGTGCACGAGTTCGAGGTCGAGGGCCCGATAATAGAGGACGGGTTCGTCAAGGGCGTGTTCGGCAGGGACAGGCAGCACAACCAGGTGCGCCTACGCGCGAAGGTCACGATCGACGCCCTAGGGGTGGCCACAAACCTGAGGAGGAAGCTGCCCGAGAACCCGTATGTCGACCGTCAGGTCAGCATAGATGACGTCGAGTCGACAGGCCGGTACATCTGCAGCTTCGAGCCGGACCACAAGGACGAGCTGTTCTACGACCCCGACAACGCGCTCATACACCTCAATCAGGAGCTGGCGCCCGGCGGCTACGGCTGGGTCTTCCCGAAGGAGGGGAACCGGGTCAACATAGGCCTGGGCGTGCAGAGGAGGAGCCTCGAGATACGCAACAAGAAACTCAACAAAACAGACACGCTCCACACGCTAATCGACAACTACATCAGGTCCAACCCCGTCGTCAAGAATATAAAGATAGATGAAACCGACAGGAACGGTAAGGGCTACTGGTCGGTCGCCGTGCGCAGGCAGATGGAGAGCCTCGTGTACAACGGCTACATGGGCGCAGGGGACAGCATGGCGATGCCGAACCCGATAAGCGCGGGAGGCATAGGGCCCGCGCTCATAGCCGGTATCCTTTCTGGCGAGGCTGCGGTCAAGGCCGTGCGCGACAACGACTTCAGCGTCAGGGGCCTGTGGCACTACAACCTCGCGTTCAACGAGGAATATGGCAAGAAGACCGCTGGCCTGGAGGTCTTCAGGATATACCTGCAGTCGCTGAACAACGACATCATCAACTACGGCATGAGGACATTCCTGTCGGCAAAGGAGGCCGAGGACCTGAGCTACGGGCGTGTGCCCAAACTCTCGATAGCGTCGAAGTTCAAGATGATACTCAAGGGCGCCAGCAACGTCAACGCGTTCGCGAACCTCCTCTATGTCGTCAAGAAGATGAAGGCGCTGAACGGGATATACGAAGGCTATCCTAAGGACCCATCGGCGTTCCCCCAGTGGAAGGCCATGGTGCTCAAGGAGATGGAGGAGGCGAAGGAGCGCTTCCAGCCCAATCCGATATGACGCTGATTCCATGGAGTACACAAAATACGAGGAGGCGAGGATAATTGGCGCGAGGGCGCTCGAGCTCGCTTACGGGGCCCCGCCGCTAATCAAGGTGCCGGAGGGTACGGTCGACCCGATAAGGCTCGCGGAGCTCGAGTTCGAGAAGAACGTGATACCGATAACGATTCTCGGGAAGGAGTGACCCCGCGCCCTGCGGCGGCCCTGCTTCGCGGCGATATGAGTTCACCGCGCAGCGTATAGAATCTGCAGTTCCTATAGCCGAACAGCCTGTTCCTCAGCAGGGGGCTGGTGTTCGGGTCGCGCATGTCCCGCGCCTCCGGCCCTAGGATGAGGTCGTTGAACGCCGGCATTATCACGAGCTTTATCCCTCTGTTGAACGATCCGTACCTCTTCGCCGCAGCCCTCGCGTCCATGCCGCACACGGCCCAAGCCTTCTCTTTGTACGTGCCGACCCTGTCGGTATACGATATAGCGAGGTGGTTATGCGCCGTTAGAATATAGTCCTTCCCCATGGCCTCCTCGCTCGGCCATCTGTTGCCATGCAGCAGGGCGAACCTGTCGAAGAGCAGCTCGTCGACAAGATTGTGCTTCACGGCGTCCTCCAGGTATGCGTCGTGATTGCCCCTGACGAGCACCAGCTCGTAGCCCCTCAGGTCGTAGAAGAACCTCTGCAGCGCGTTCCTCTCAGACGTGTCGGGCCTCATTATGGTGTCCTTTATGTCGCCCAGGAGCACGATCTTCCTTATGCCAAACTCATCTGCAATCCCCTTCAGGCTGTTCGCCGTGTGTTCCGTGGCGCTATACAGCCTTATACCCTCCTTGATGAGCTTCCTCTCGATGCCGACATGCACGTCCCCGGCGACAAGCAGGCCGCGCCTGCCATCGCCTATCACCGCGGCGGGCCTGTCATACACGAATCTGAGCTCCACGCAAACCCCGTTGATACCTTATTACTTATAAATGCTCGGCAATAAATAAAGTTGGATTCGGATGGCTGACCTGTCTCCATATATCGGCAGCATACTCGGGATAAAGGTGCAGCTGCACTGGACGTTCGTGGCCCTGATGCTGCTCGCGCTGCTGGCAGCTTTTGCGTTCGGCCTCTACTACTTCTTCACGCTGATAGTGCTGCTCTTCGTGTGCGTTTTCATACACGAGCTCTTCCACTCCGTCACGGCGAGGCACAACCGCGTTGTCATAAAGAAGATAGTGCTGTTGCCGCTGGGCGGCGCTTCCGTCATGGACGAGTCGAAGCCCGTCGATCCGGGCATCGAGTTCAGGATAGCGGCAGTCGGCCCTATTGCCAGCATATTGCTAGGGATAATCTTCGGCATCGCCGCGGTCTACTCGCCCGCAGGCATCATCAGGGAGTCGATGCAGTTCCTGTTCGAGATCAACATACTTCTCGGCGTCTTCAACATCATGCCAGGATTCCCGCTCGACGGCGGGCGCATGCTGCGCAGCTACCTGCAGAGGAGGAACAGCCTGATAGACGCTACGAGGAAGGCGGTCAGGGTCGGCAACATCTTCCTCGCCCTGTTCATCGCCGCAACGATAGCCTACGCGGCCCTGGCGCCGAACTATGACCTCTCCAGCCGCGAACTCATAATCTTCTGGGATCTCATAATAGCGATGTTCCTCTACGACGGCGCCAAGTCGGAGCTGCAGAGCACCTACATGAAGCACTACGCCTCGGGATTGCCGGTCAATGCGGCGCTCAGCAGGAACTATGTCCTAGTGGACGCGGATTCTAAGATAGAGTCGCTGTACGGGAGGCTCGTCAGGGCGCACACCCACATAATACTCGCCAGGTCGGGAAAGGAGCTCATGGTCGTCAAGAGGATACCCACGCAGCAGGAATACGCCAGGCGCAAGTACTATACTGTGCGCGACATATCGGAGAGGCTGCACACGATAGGCCCGAACAGGTCGCTCTACGACGCGATAACGACGATGAGCTCGGCCAACGTCGGCATACTGGCGGTCGTAGACAGGGGCAGGCTGAAGGGCATACTCCTGGCGCAGCACGTCGAGTACATAGTGGCGCTCAAGGCGCAACTGATAGCTTCGGAGAGGGCCTGAACGCCATCGCGGCGCATTGGCGCATAGGCCGCGGAGGCCTCGGGATTCACGGCGGTTTTTCGGTCTTGCGGCCGGCCTCAGAATCGTGGCATCACCAACGGCTAAAAGCCTTTTCTTCCATATCATTACAGGCGACGGTGTACTGATGCTGCGAATAGACAGGGTAGTGATCCACAACTTCAAGTCCTTCAGGCATGCGAGCATAGGATTCAGCGGCGGATTCAACTGCATTGCCGGGCCGAACGGCTCCGGCAAGTCGAACGTCTGCGATTCGCTGCTCTTCGCATTGGGGGAGCAGTCCCTGAGGAGGATGAGGGTATCGACGGCCGCGCAGCTCGTCAACGATTCCGGCAGCAACTCCGACAGGCACACCTACGTCAAGGTCGCGTTCGACGGTGACCGCCAGATGGAAGTCTCTAGGGAGATACGCAACGGCAACATAGTCTACAGGCTGGATGGCAAGGCGATAACAAGGCAGGAGATGGTCGACACCCTAAGGGACAGCCACTGCGACATAAACGAGACGAACACGATAACGCAGGGCGAGACGGCGAGGCTGCTCTCGCTCAACCCGCGTGAGAGGAGGGAGCTGATAGACATCGCAGCCGGGATAAGGGAATTCGACATCAAGAAGGAGGAGGCGAAGAAGGAGCTCGAGAGGGTCGAGAGCAAGATGGGCAACGCCCAGGTCCTGCTCAACGAGCGTGCGGGGTTCCTGCAGGAGCTGGAGAAGGAGAAGGAGCAGGCCGAGCTGTACACCAAGACGCAGGAATCGCTCCGCAACATGAACTACACGCTCCTGAAGCTCAAGGAGGAGCAGCTCGGCAAGGAGTACGAGAGGAGGTTCGAGGCCTTCAAGTCCAACCAGGATTCAAAGCAGAAGTGCGAGAAGGGCGTGACCGAGATAGACGCGGAGGTGCTCTCGCTCTCGTCGCAGAAGGAGCAGTTCGCCAAGAGGCTGAACGAGAGCTCGCTGGACGCGTCAGCGAACACGCGCTCGATGGAGCAGCTCGGCAAGGAGATAGCGCTCGGGGAGTCGAAACTGGAAGCGATAGCCTCCGGCAAGTCCGGCCTCTCGGAGCGCGAACGGAAGCTGCACTCCGAGCGCGAGAAGCTCTCGCTGAAGCACGATGAGAACAGGAAGCTCATATCGATAACCGAGGCGGACCTTTCCAGGATGGACGTCGGCGACCCCGTCACCGACGAGGAGGCCGGGAAGCTCGCCTCTTCATATAAGGATTCGCAGGACAAGCTGGCCGAGCTGTCTGCGAGGAGGGACTCGCTGGAGAAGGACCATTCGCAGATAGCCTTCGACGTCTCGAACACCGACAAGGAGGCGGAGCGGCTGCGCTCCGAACTGTCGGGCAATGCCGGCTCGCTCACAAAGCTTGAGGCAGCGCATGCCGCCGTGCGGGAGAGGCTCTCGAAGATAAGGGGGGAGGCGTCATCGCTATCCTCGGAAGTGTCGAGGCTGCAGAAGTCCGCGGCCGGAACCCGCGATGCGCTCTCAAGGCTCGAGGCCGAGAGCATAAACGTGAGGGAGCAGCTCGCGATGTACGGGAACTCGGACAGGGTTTCGCTGCTGCTGTCTTCCGCTATAAGGTCTGGATTCCACGGCCGCGCCGGCGACCTCTGCACGTACGAGCAGAGGTATGCGCTGGCGGTGCAGGCGGCCGCAGGATCGCGCTTCAACTACATAATCGTCGACTCCATGAAGGTCGCAGAGCAGGCGATAAAGGTGCTGAAGGAGAAGGGGGCAGGCCGCGCCACTTTTATACCGCTCAATGAGGTCATGGTGCAGCAGCAGCGCGAGAAGGGAGGGGCGAGGACCGCGTTGTCGTGCATCAAGTTCGACGCGAAGTTCAGGAAGGCATTCGAGTACATATTCTCGAACACATATGTCGTCGCCTCGATAGACGAGGCGAAGGCGCAGGGGATCGGCACCGCGCGGTATGCCACCATGTCAGGCGAGATCGTCGAGGCGTCGGGCATAGTCTCGGGGGGCAGCAGCAAGGCCCAGCCGAATGCGATGAGCCTAAATGCCAAGCTGAACGAGGTGAACGCCATGATGGCCGAGGCGAGGAAGTCGCTGCAGGCGTCCGACGATGCGGTTGCGGAGGCCAGGAAGAGGCTCTCCGCATCAGAGGCAGAGATGGTGAAGGCCGAGATAGAGGAGAGGTACGCCTCCGAGGAGCTCGGCAGGGCCAAGTCTACGTCATCATCGCTCGCATCGAGGCTGAAGGAGGCCGAGGCGTCATCGCTCAAGCTTGCGAACGTCATGGAGAAGCTGACTGCGGAGCTAGATGCCGCAGTATCGGAGCTCAATGCCGAAAGGGCGAGGAACTCGAGGCTGTCTGGCGACCTGACGAAGCTGCTTGTCGGCGGAAGCACCTCGCAGGATGACGCTGCCCGCGCGAGGACCGCGAGAAAGGAGGCGGAACAGTGCAGAGTGAGGCTCGCCGAGCTCAACAAGGAGAACAGCATGATAAACGCGAGGCTCGCCGAAATGGAGTCAGAGCTGTTCGACATAGGGGTAAACTCCGACAAGCTCTCGGCGGACGAGAAGAGGGTCCATGCCGAAGTGCTCGCGAAGTCTAACGCCCTCGCGGCGCTGAAGGAGAAGACCAAGACGTATGACAAGGACACGCAGGGGCTCTACTCGATGATGAAGGGCCTCGACGACAGGATAGCCTCAAAGGCGATGGAGAAGGGCAGGCTGCAGGGCGCGCTCGAGAGGCTCAACCGTGACATACTGGAGAACGAGACCGCGAAGGCGCAGATAGAGGTGAGGCTCGGGGACATAAGGGCCGAGCTGCCTTCCTACCAGAACGCCTCGATGGTCGCCATGAAGGCCGACAGCCTAGAGCAGGAGATAGCGATCTCGCGCAGGAAGCTCGAGGAGCTCGGCATGGTCAACCTGAAGGCGCCGGAGCTGTACGGCAGGAAGAAGAGGGACGTGGAGGAGGCGCAGGCGCAGATCTCCGTGCTCGAGAACGAGAAGTCGTCGATACTCGCGATGATGGACGAGATAGAGTCGAAGAAGCTCAACGTCTTCATGCAGACGTTCTCGCTGGTGGGCAAGAACTTCAGGGAGCTGTACGGCCACGTCTTCGAAGGCGACGCGGAGCTCAGCCTCGAGAAGCCGGGCGACCCGTTCAACTCCGGGCTGGTGATAGGCATGACCGAGGGCAAGCACCGCAGGCACCTCGACAGGCTGTCCGGGGGGGAGAAGACGCTCGTGATGATGATGCTGCTCTTCGCGATACAGATGATGCACCCGATGGGCTTCTACATATTCGACGAGATCGACGCGTCGCTCGACAAGGAGAACTCGAAGAAGCTCTCCACGCTCATAAGGGAGCTGAGCTCCAAGTCCCAGTTCATCGTGGTCACGCACAACGACTCCATGATAACAAGCGCGGCCACGGGCATAGGCATCGCCATGCAGGGCAGGGAGTCCCGCGCCATAGGGATAGCAATCAACAGGTGAAGTGAACGGCATCAAAGGCAAGGAAGGGGAGGCATTCCGCCAGGCCGGCCGCAAAGCAGAGGGCCAAGCAGATAGCGACGTGGCCCATGTACCTGCTGCTGCTGGCCTTCTTCGCGCTCTACATAGTCTACCAGGGCAGCGCGTTCTCCATAATATTCGGGGCGCTCGCGTTCCTCATACTCATAGTGCTGCTCGTCATGGAGTTCGTCATATCTGGGAAGCAGGAGGGCTATGGCAAGAGCCTGCTCGAGATAGCGATAGCGATCGCCATAATAGGAGGCCTGTGGATCACGATGGTGTACGCTCTCAACACGAGCGACCCGCTCGACGTCGTGCCGAGCTGCAGCATGCTGCCGGCCCTGGACAGGGGTGACCTGATAATCCTGCACGGCGTCAGCCCGGCGGCCCTGCGCGCCCCGGTGGTCAACATCTCCAGATCGTCGTTCGATTCGATGGTCGGCGACATGCCCAGCGAGGCGCTCGTCTGCCTGTACTACGCACGCGGTCAGAACGGGCAGGGCCAGGTCAGCCAGTACGAGCAGCCGGGTTCCGCTTTGGGCCTCTTCAGGTTCACCGGCACCGCGTACGAGCAGGTGCAGAGCCAGCCCTCGACCAACCTTGTGCAGTACGAGTGCGGCGCTCAGCCCGTGCGCACCCCGACCGGGATAGTGAACGAGGCCTACACGAAGTCCATAACGATAAACGGCACCACGGTCGGCGAGGACCTGAACAACTCGATAATAGTCTACAGGACCGTGCCGCAGGACTACTTCTACTCACTGGGGGACGCGTTCGTCGTGCACCGCGTCTACGCGCTCCTTAACGTTTCGGGGAGCTACTACGCCCTGACGAAGGGCGACAACAACCCGGGCCTGGACATGCAGTACCTCAACTACCC
This sequence comes from Microcaldota archaeon, assembly GCA_021787495.1. Lineage (GTDB taxonomy): Archaea > Micrarchaeota > Micrarchaeia > Micrarchaeales > Micrarchaeaceae > A-MIC-10. The sequence goes on from JAJYLX010000002.1 coordinate 104,471, forward strand.
GATATCGGCGAACGACATCTCCGGCACGACCATATTCAGCATACCTTATCTCGGCTATCTAAAGATAGTCGTCAGCGGCCAGCTCTCCCAGCCGTCAGGGTGCAATACCACCGTCATACATTGACGGCCCCGAATAGTCAGGATTATATATGTTTTCCTACAGATTAATAACGAATTCAGCCTTTTCCTGCTGAAAGGCAGTGAGGCGGTTTTAAATGGCAGAGACATCGAGCGAGATACGGCTAGCCGTCGACAGCGGCGAGACAGCCATCGGTGTGCGCAGCGTCATACGTTCCATACGCAGCGACAGCGCCAAGCTCGTAATAATCGCGTCCAAGAACAAGGAGTCAAACAGGAGCAATGTGGAGCATCTCGCGAAGGTGTCCGGCATCAGGACATACGAGTACAACGGCACCCCCGCCGATTTGGGAACCCTCTGCGGGAAGCCCTTTTCCGTGTCAATGCTTTCGATAATAAGTGCGGGCAACTCCAAGATACTGGAGCAGCGGAGTGGTGAATGAATGCCGAACGGCGAATTTGCTGCAAGGAAACTCGTAAGGCAGAGAAAGAGGCAGCGCATGCTCAAGAAGTGGCTGAAGAGGAAGGTGCTGAAGCTCAAGGAGAAGTATGACCCGATGGGGACCGTCCCCAGGGCCACCGGCCTCGTGCTGCAGAAGTTCGCCGTGGAGCAGAAGCAGCCCCACTCTGGGCAGATAAAGTGCGTCCGCGTCCAGCTGGTCAAGAACAACAAGGTCGTGGGCGCATTCGTGCCCGGAGACGGTTCCGTCAACTTCATTGATGAGCACGACGAGGTCACCATAGAGGGCCTCGGGGGCTCCCAGAGGGGGCAGATGGGCTGCATACCCGGCATGAAGTACAAGGTCGTCGAGGTCAACGGCGCGGACATGGACCTCGTGAGGAAGGGCAAGATAGAGAAGCCGAAGAGATGACGTTCATGGAGGAGAAGCCTACAGCCATTGTTGAGAGCGCCCTGCAGGCGCCCGCCGCACAGCCCGCCGCAGAGCAGAAGCCGAAGCGCGCCGCAAGGAAGGCGCTGCCGAAGGCGGAGAAGCAGCAAGACGAGACGGATGGCAGCCCCTCAGCGATCATGCTCTTCGGCAAGTACAGCTATGACGTCACGGTCGAGGACCTTAGCCTGAAGAACTACATCAACCTCAAGCCCATGGAATACCCGAGCACGTTCAGGAGGGAGAACAACAGGCCGTTCTCCAAGTCTGGCATAAACGTCGTGGAGCGCCTTGAGAATGCCCTGATGAAGGGCGGCACGGGGAGCAAGATCGGCGGGAAGGTGATAAGGACGAAGGGCAGGCTTCAGGGAAAGAAGATCAAGGTCATGCATTCCATAGAGCAGGCGTTCGACCACATAAGCGACCAGACGCACGACAACCCGCTGCAGGTGCTCGTCAGGGCGCTGGAGAACAGCGCGCCAATAGAGGACACGACAAGGGTAAGGTACGGTGGCATAATATCGAACGTCGCGGTCGACGTAAGCGCGAGCAGGAGGCTGGACATAGCGCTCAGGAACATCGCCATGGCGGCAATAATCGGCGCATTCCGCAACAAGAGGACGCTTGTCGATTCCATAACTAACGAGCTGGTGCTCGCCTCTAAGGGGGATGTCAACAGCTACGCGATAAAGCGCAAGAACGAGATTGAGCGCATGGCGAGGAGCGCCAAGTAGTGATTCTGATGGTAAGGAAAGAGTACGTCGTAGAGGAGATTACCAAGATAATGGGCAATCTCGACAACATACGCAATATAGCGATTATAGCGCACGTCCACCACGGGAAGACGAGCCTGACCGATTCCCTGCTCGCCAAGGCGGGGCTGATCCCGAGGAGCTCTGCGGGCGATCTGCTCTATACAAACTACGAGGCCGTCGAGAAGGACAGGCGCATGACCGTCAAGTCGGCTTACATCTCGCTCGCGTTCGACTATGGGGGTAAGGACTACCTGGTCAACCTCATAGATACGCCGGGCCACGTCGACTTCGGAGGGGACGTGACGAGAGCGATGAGGGCTGTGGATGGCGTCGTGCTCGTTGTGGATCCCGTAGAGGGGATCATGCCACAGACGGAGACGGTGCTACGCCAGGCCATGAAGGAGAAGGCGAGGCCCATCCTGTTCGTCAACAAGGTTGATAGGCTGCTGAACGAGCTTAGGCTCACGCCGGAGCAGACGCAGGAGAGGCTGCTCGACCTGATAGTGAACATAAACAAGCTGATAAGCGACTACGCCCCCGAGGAGTTTGCCGAGGAGTGGAAGGTCAGCGTCGAGAACGGAAGCGTCGCCTTCGGCAGCGCGACGAACAGGTGGGCGGTGTCCGTGGACACGATGAAGGCGAAGAACATATCGTTCAGGCAGATATTCGAGTATACGGCCAACGGGGACGAGGCGAAGCTCGAGCAGATAGCCCCGGTGGAGGACGCGATACTGCCGATGATAGCGAAGCACCTGCCCAGCCCCAAGGAGGCACAGCGGTACAGGATACCGCAGATATGGAAGGGCGACGTCAACAGCGAGGACGGCAAGGCGATGCTCACTACGGACGCGAAGGCCAAGGCGGACATAGTCATATTCAAGATAATGAACGATCCGCACAGCGGGGAGGTCGCGATCGGCAGGATCTTCTCCGGTACGGTAAAGAAGGGCATGGAGTTCTACCTGTCCGGGCACAACGGCCTGCAGAGGCTGCAGCAGGTGGCGCTCTACATGGGCCCAGAGAAGATCGTCGTGGACGAGATACCGGCCGGGAACATAGCCGCCCTGATAGGGCTGAAGGATCCTGCTGTCGGGGACACGATGAGCGAGAACGTGATAGACCCGTTCGAGCAGATCGTCCACTTCTCCAAACCCGTCGTCACCAAAGCGATCGAGCCGAAGGACCCGAAGGACACCACGAAGCTCGTGGAGGCATTGAGGAAGCTCCAGAAGGAGGATCCGACGATGCAGGTCGTAATCAACCAGGAAACTGGGGAGCACCTTATAAGCGGGATGGGCGAGCTCCACCTCGAGATCAAGGAGACGAAGCTCAAGGACGACTTCGGCATACCGATAGTCACGAGCGAGCCAATCGTGCTCTACACCGAGACGATAGAGGGGCAGGCCGGCCCGGTTGTCGGCAAGTCCGCGAACAAGCACAACAAGTTCTACATAAACGTGGGCGTCGTCCCGGAACTCTTCCAGAAGGCGTTCGACGAGGGCGAGATCCGCGAAGGCAAGCCGAAGGGCCAGGCCGCCATAGAGGCGATGATAAAGGCCGGAATGGATCGCCCGACGGCCAAGGGCGTCGTGCAGGTCACGAACAAGAACGTGCTGGTCGACGCGACGCACGGGGTGCAGGGCCTCAACGACGTGATGGAACTGCTGATAGAGGGGTTCAACAACGCGGTGAAGGACGGGCCGCTCGCGAGGGAGAAGGTCACGGGCGTCATGGTCAGCATCGTAGACGCTACCATACACGAGGATCCCGTTCACAGGGGGCCGGCGCAGATAATACCAGCCATACGCAACGCGATCTATGCGGGCATGCTCACCACCGGAGTCAGCCTGCTGGAGCCCAAGCAGAACTTCACGATAAATATACCCCAGGACACGATGTCCGGCGTCATATCGTTCCTGCAGAGCAAGCGCGGTCAGGTAACGAGCGTGAACCAGGAAAGGGAGCAGGTCACCATACTCGCGAAGATGCCGGTATCAGAGGTCATAAAAGGATTCTCGAACGACCTGAGAGGGCTGACGCAGGGCAGGGCAATCTGGTATACCGAGTTCGCGGGATATGAGAAGCTTCCCAGGGAGCTCCAGAACAAGGTCGTCAGGGAGATCCGAACAAGGAAGGGCCAGAACCCGGAGCCGCCGACGCCGGAGCAGTTCCTCGAATGATTTTTGTCAGGGCCGGCCTCTTCCCGCGATTGGAATACTTATAAAAGATTCCATGGCAAATCAATATCATTCTGGATGGATGCTGCCTATTATCCGACCGTGACGGGGAATTGCCCCTCTATATTCGGAGGCTTTGGACTTGGCTCGGCAAACTCACAACTGCCTTATGGCTGCCGCTCAGCGTCAAAAATAAAGTGCATGGCAGATGCCATGCACCTTTGGGTTGGGTGAGAAAAAGTCAGGGGATGTGATTGATAGTGTTTGAGCACTATGCAGTTTCACTCCCCAACATCCTCATGGTATATATGGACAAACTAATATTTATACCATTTCTTGGATTATCATATATTATCTATCGGCCTTCTCCCAAAAATTGCTAAATATGGCACTTTATGCTTAATTTTAGATTTTGTGTCCTCATAGTAAATAAAATCTAAAACAAAATATAGTTCACAAAGGCTTATATATTTTAGATAAAGCTTGCCCGCGGCGATGCCCTGCACGGTCACCAGATGCCATCAACCTCATGCCGCGCAAAGCCCGTCCGGGTCTTTGATGCCGATGCGACCAGTGTCAAAGCCCTGCCGACTTTGCCATCAGCAACGTATAATAATGTTGCAGGACAAATCCTATTGCCCTATGGGCGTGGCCTAACTATCTTCAATGGCCGTGCCCGATGAGGGGCGAAAAAGAAGGCGTGTTTTATGCCATACCAGAAATTCGAGGTTTCAGATGAAGTTGCGGCGAAGACCTATGAGGCCCTGCAGCAGGCTAAGCGCTCCGGTTCGATAAGGAAGGGCGTGAACGAGGTCACGAAGAGCATAGAGCGCGGCCTTGCCACTTTCGTGGTCATAGCAGGGGATGTGACTCCTGAGGAGGTCGTCATGCACATCCCGACGCTGTGCGAGCAGAAGAAGATTCCGTTCTCGTACGTGCCGAAGAAGCTCGACCTCGGCAAGGCCATAGGGCTGAACGTCCCTTGCACCGCGATAGCGGTCGAGAAGGCGGGCCAGGCGGGCCAGGCGATAAAGGACATAGTGTCGATGGTAACGGGCAAGAAGTAAGGGATTGAATGGAAGCGCCGCAAAAACCACAGCCTCCCGCAACGCAGCAGCCACAGCAGTCGTGGCAGCCCGGAAGATTCTCAGGGTTCCTGGCCGAGATCGTGGAGATAAACCGCAAGAGGCGCACCGGCATTTACGGCGAGATATACTTCGTCAGCTGCAGGATACTCGAGGGCAGGGACAAGGACCGCGTCATAAGGCGCACCATGGTGGGCCCCGCCAAGGTCGGCGATGTCATAAGGTTGCCGGACACAAACAGAGAGGCGAAGGAGATACGCGTCAAGTGATGCCATGAAATGCTCATACTGCTCCGGCGACATAAGGAAAGGCGCCGGCATGATGTACGTCCACAACAGCGGCGTCATAAGGTACTACTGCTCGAGCCGCTGCTACAAGAACGACGCGGTGCTGGGTAGGACGTTCAACGCGAAGGAGAGGAAGGCCAAGAAAGAGCAGCACAAGTGAAAAATTACTTCCTCTGTGCGAGGATGTCGAAGTCCCGTATTTCAAACCCCCTCGGTCCGGACCCGGACTTCACTCTCTTTATCCTGTAATATGGCCCCCTTTCCTAGTGACTCTCGCTACCCCCTTCACATTTGTAATAGAGCTCGTATACATCTTTTGCCATCTGGGCGCACCCCTGCCTTCAGCATCTCCGCGTTCACACCTCGTCTAGGTCGAGATCCCTCCCGTCGAGGTCCTCCAACTGCTGCTTTATGCCGCGCTCGGTATATTCCGGAAAGCCCACCCCCCCGACGACTATCATGACCTTTATGGAGTCCTTCTTGAGCGAGTCATCTATCCTAGCGCCCCATTTGAGCATCGCGTCCCCGCCTATCCTGTTAGAGACCTCCTGGAAGACCATCTCCGCTTCCCTCAGCGTGAGGTTCGGCCCGCCTATTATATTCACGAGAGCCTTCTTCGCGGTCGACATGTCGACCTCCAGGAGCGGGCTGTTTATCGCGTTCTCGAGCGCTATCCTGACACGGTCCCCTCCGGCCGCGCTGTTCACCGCCTCGCCGCTGCCGATGACCGCATAGCCGGAATCCCTCAGCACCGCCCTCAGGTCGGCGAAGTCTATGTTGACCAGCCCAGGCCTAGTCACCATCTCTATGATCCCCTTGGCGGAACTCGCTAGTATCTCGTCGGACACGCGGAACGCCATGTTGAGAGGGAGATCCGGCGCGACCTTAAGCAGTTTGTCGTTGTGTATGACTATGACCGTATCAGCTACCTTCCTTATCTTGTCAAGGCCGGACAGCGCGTTCTTCATCCTCGCGACGCCCTCGCTGCTGAATGGCAGCGTCACTATCGCGACCGTGAGCGCCCCCGCCTCCTTGGCCTCGTGGAGCGCCGTAGATATCGAGCCCGTCCCGGTCCCGCCTCCGAGGCCGCATGTGGCGAAGACGAGCTGCGAGTTGCCTATCAGGTGCCGTATCTCGTCCTTGCTCTCGATGGCAGCCTCCTCACCTATCTTGATGTCGCTGCCGGCACCCAGCCCTTTCGTAGCCTTCTTGCCGAGCAGGACCTTCCTCTCGGCCCTCGTCCTGACAAGGTGCGCGGCATCCGTGTTCATCGCGACCAGCGTCGCGCCGTCGACCTTTATCTCGCTGAGCCTGTTTATCGTGTTGCTGCCGCTGCCGCCCAGGCCCACGACGTAGATCTTTGGCTTCGATGTCTCTATGAATCTGAGTATCTCCTCATCATCCGGGCTGATTGCGGCCACAGCTTCATCGGTCATAAAATCACTGGTCTCTCATATATCACCGCGAAGGGATAAAAAGGTTGTCGCGAAAAAGGTGATTGATACAATGGCAGCAGATTCCGCAAAAGCGATCAGGGAGAGGATGCTCAGCAGAGCAGTTAAGGACATACGCGTGCGCAAGGGGATGAGGGTCTCGGAGCTCATGGACAGCATGTCCGCAATGGGCGGATTCTCAGGGCAGCACCTCTACAACGGGATAGAGATAACTAGGGCAATGCTCGGTGACAGGAGTTCGTTCAACTTCCTCTCGTTCCCCGCAGACATAGTCTCTACAGGGCTGAGGGGCGTCCTGGCGGATATGGTCAAGCACTTCGATGCGATAATAACGACGGGGGGCATGCTCGACCACGACATAGCAAGGAGCTTCGGGGGCAGGTACTGCGTCGGCGAGTTCAACGCGGACGATGCCTACCTGCACAGGCTCGGCATATACAGGCTGGGCAACGTCTTCATAGAGCAGAAGGAGTACGGCGGCAAGGTGGAGGACGCCTTCACGGACGTAATGGGCAGACTCTACAAGTCCAAAGGCTACAAGAAGGAGTACAGCGCCAGCGAGCTCGCCTCAGAGTTCGGGCGCGAGATCAGGGACGAGCACTCGATACTGCGCCAGGCCTACCTGCACAAGGTGCCCATATTCAACCCGGGCATACTCGACGGCGCGTTCGGCACGCAGCTCACCATATTCTCGCAGACGCACGACTTCAGGCTCAATCTCATAAGGGACGAGCTCGCGCTGAGCAACATCGCGTTCGACAACAAGGTCACCGGGGCGCTCATGATAGGCGGTGGGATAAGCAAACACCACGTGATCTGGTGGAACCAGTTCAAGGGAGGACTCGACTACGCGGTCTATATGACAACAGCCACGCAGTTCGACGGCAGCCTTTCTGGCGCTCGCCTCACAGAAGCGGTATCCTGGGGCAAGGTCAAGGAGAAGGCGAAGTACGTGACCATAGACGGCGATGCCACGATAATACTGCCCGTGATGGCCGCCGCGCTCGACCTGGAATAAGAACAATCAATAGGTCCTGCCGAATATGGTTAGCTTACCGGTCTGCTTGCCGCAGACTATGCACCTGCCATCCCTCTCTTCTGCAGTGAGGGTGCCGACCGCCTCGACGCTCGGTGCTATCGCACTTATCTTGTCATAGCACTCCTTGCCCTCGCACCAGTTGGCCTTTGCAACGCCGTTTTCGGTCACCCACCTTCCGGCCTCTCCAAGGTCGCTGAAATACCTTATCTTCTTCGCGTAGAACTCCTCGGCTTTCCCGAACATCGTTTCCGGTATGTCGGTTTCGAGGAGCCTCTTTATCGTTGCGGTGAGGTCCGCATCCGCCACTTGGATCTTTTTGGCGGTGTCGCGCCTGAATATGGTGTATTTCTCACCTTCGAGTTCCTTAATACCAACCTCTATCCTCAGCGGTACGCCCTTGAGCTCCCACACGTTGAATTTCTCGCCCGGGGTGATGGGAGAGCTATCGAGCGTGACGGAGAGACCAGAGGAAGCGAGCCTCTCCATAAGCTTCCTTGCACCCTCCTCTATCCTTCCTTTCGTCTCCGACTTGATTATCGGTATTATGACCACCTGCACCGGTGCAATCCTCGGCGGCACGACCAGTCCTTTGTCATCTCCGTGTATGGATATTACAGCTGAAATGAATCTCTCACCGTTGCCCGTGCAGACCTGCCAGACGTACGACTTCTTGCCGTCGGGATCTGAGTACTGCAGGTCGAACTTCTTCGCATAAGCCTGCCCAAGGTTGTTCACCGACCCGTTCTCGAGCAGCCTCCCGTCCGGCAGTATAGTGTAGAACTCGAATGCGAAATCAGCGCCAGCGAACACCTCATACGGGGGCTTAGAAACGCATATTGGGGGTATCTTAAGTATATCCTTCCAGACGCGCTCGTAGAACGACTTGTGAAGCATGGCCTCCTTCGCGGCTTCATCCCTGGTCTTATGCACAGTGTGTATCTCGTGCCAGTAGGTAATTTCGCGGTCACGTATCATGGTGTGTGTCGTCTTGCTCTCGTTCCTGTACGAAGAAACGGTCTCATAAACCCTTATCGGGAGCATGCCCTTCCTTATCCATATCTTGAAAATCGGGTACATGGCAGGCTCGCCGGTAGGGCGGAGTATCAGCTCATTCTCTGAGGTGTAGAACGCCTCGTCCCTGAAGCTGTTGAACCACTTGTCATTCTGTTTGGCGAACTCAAACGGCACGAGCAGCGGGAATGCAACCTCCTCTATGCCACTCTCCTTGAACATCAAGTCAAGATGCCTGACCAGGGCCTTCATCATGCTTAGGCCGTACGGCATCCAGACGAACGTGCCCTTGACCGGGTAGCTGCGGTCCACTATGCCTGCAAGCTCCAGCACGGTGTTGTACCACACTATGTGGTCATCACGATTAGGCAGGCGCTCTGCCTTCACCAATCCTTGTCCTTTGCCGTCCACAGTAATCCTTCTCTAATTCCACATCATATTCACAGAATGGGTATTTAAGCTTTCGAGGGCTCTGTTACAGTGTTTTCCATGAAAGCAGCACTGTTCGCCGCGCTCGCCATGGCCGTTCTGATAGGCTCCAGTTCCGCGCTGACCGTCACGCTGACGGGCACGTGCAAGGGGATTTATCAGAACAACTCTGTGGATTACGTGGAGTTCGTGCTCAACAACTCCGGCAACGGGCCGGCCACAAACCTGAGCTTTATACCGGCGAGCCTGGGGATAAACCTGAGCGCCCGGAACGGAACGCTTCCCGTGCTGTACCCGGGCAACACCTCTACGACCAGGTTCGACGTGACGAACGCCACGTACAACGGAACTTACGCCTTCGGGATGTACGTCTCGTACCTCCAGGGAGGGCAGACCTTCGTGGTGACCTTTCCATGCCTCGTCAGCCTTGGAAAGCCTAGCGTCCAGTTCGCCTACATATCCAACATGTCGATAAGTAACGGAAGGCTCTCCACAGAGATAACCAGCATATACGGGAAGAGGCTCCCGGTCATGCTATACTTCATTGCCCCTCCCGCGTTCACGATAAGCCCCAAGAGCACCACCATCTACATGAACGGCAGCTCTGTGAACGAGGTTAACGCGAGCATAGACGAGGGCAGGGCCTTCAACGGGCAGGTAACGCTGACAGGTGTCATATCGTATGTCATAGCGAATAGGAGCTACGCCTCCCTCTACACGCTGCCCGTCTCGCTGTCGCAATCGGGCGGCCAAGGCATAGACCTGACCTGGATGGCGCTGGGCGCGGTCGTCGCGCTCATCATCGCGCTGATAGTGGCGTCCATCGTGCTCAAAAGGAGAAGGCCCAAGACTGGCGTGGAGGGTGCTGCCGCTTGAACAGGATAAGCATAGTGATACCGACGCTCAACGAGGAGAAGAACATCGGCGCTGCCATCGGCGAGGTGAAGAGGGTGCTCCGCGGCTACGACTACGAGATAATAGTTGTCGACGGGCATTCAAGGGACTCGACCGTAGGAATCGCCAAGAGGGCTGGCGCGCGGGTGATTTATGATGACTATGGCAAGGGGTCCGCTCTGATAAAAGGGATGCACGCCGCAAGGGGCGGAATAATAATCTCCATGGACGCCGACATGTCGAACAAGCCTGAGGAGCTGAAGCTGCTCATTGCCGGCATAGAGGCGGGGTATGACGTGTGCGTCGGTTCCAGGTTCCTCGTCGGCGGGGGGTCGGACGACATGCCGCTGGTCAGGAAGTTCGGGAACAAGGTCTTCGTCATGCTCGTCAACCTCCTCTACGGCTCAAGGTACACTGACCTCTGCTACGGCTACAGGAGCTTCTCCAGGAGGGCCGTGAGGGAGCTGAGGCTGAGGGAGAAGGGCTTCGGCATAGAGACAGAGATGAACATCCTCGCGCAGAAGAAGCACATGAGGATATTGGAGGTCCCGAGCTACGAGAAGAGGAGGGCGAACGGCGAGGGCAAGCTGCAGAGCCTCTCGGACGGCTGGCGAATACTCAAGACGATAGTCAGGAACATAAGCTGATTAGTTTTATGTGCCAATATATGCCAAAGCTACGTGCGGAAATGATCACAAGGCAGTATATTAACAGGGAGGTCAAGCGGTGGAATAGGCTCATGGGCTGGCTCAAAGAGGAAGTAAAGGATAGATACAGGAACCTAACCAAAAAGGCCTCGCAGCTCTATTATGGGATAGCTACGAGCCACTAATTTGAGGATGGAAACAAGAGGACTGCGTTCATAGCCCCAGAGATTTTCCTCAAGAAGAATGGGAGACCAATACGGGACAGGTGCCTTGCGGAGCACGTATCCAATTCCCTTTCCTTTCTGGTGGCTGACAGTAAGGCTGACGTCGAAGAAGCGGAATCGATGATTAAGAAGCTGACCAAGAGCGAGGTCAGCTAGAGTTCACTCCTGTTATCCTGTAGAGCCCGTACAGGTTGCCGCTCGCGTTGTCCTTCGCGGTCGCTATCGCGACGGTGTTGTACTCCCTCATCACGTTGGTGCACTGCGCCCTCATGTCGGACGTGGTATAGCACCAGAACCCGTAGTCTATGACAAGGCACGGGTATGTTGAGCTGTAGTACCTGTACTGCGGCGTCGACGGCCCGGTGAGGTTGAAGAACTGCGTCGAAGTGCGGCCGTTTATATTGAATAGGGTGGGATCGAAGCTGAACACGGCGCACGAGCTTGGTATCAGTTGTGCGTTGCTGTACACGAAGTTCTCATAGAACCTCGCGGTCTGCGCCTGTGTTATGTTCCGTGGGTTTATGGCGAGCTGCGGCGCCATGGACAGCGTCGAGTAGGTTATGACCGCTATCGCAATCACGGCGACCGCCCCGGCAGCGATGGAAGACCTGCGCGTACCCCTTGCGATCCTGATCCCCTCTCCGACGGCATAGCCTCCGAGGAGGCTCGTCACAGGGATCAGGGCCAGCATGAACCTCCAGTCGACCCCGAACAGGACGGAACCCGCGTAGAACGCGGTGTAGATGAGGAAGATGGCACCAAACCAGAGCGAGAGCGCCGCCCATTCCCTCTTCCTGTACGCGGCCAGAAGCGCCAGCCCGATTACAGCCAGCAGGGTGAAGAGCATCGGCTGCATTATCGGGTAGTTAGTCTGCAAAGATGAGTAAGCATTGACCCAGAACAGGGCGTTGGAGCAGATGTTCGCCCCGAAGTTCTGCAGGTTTATCGTGCCGGTCACGTTCATGTATCCGGTGCCGCACGTGTTCTGTATCTGCGTGCCTATCGCACCGTAGGTATCGTTCGCCGCTATCGTGGTGACGTACAGCACCTCCGGCAGCACGACCAGCAGCGCAATCAGCGCGACCACCAGCAGCTTGGTGTTGAGCAGGTTCCCCCTTATGAGGCGGAGGTTAGATTTCACAGAGTCGGCGACAGACTTCCCGTCAAGGACGAGGTACATGAGCGGGAACAGGACGAGGTACGCCCCCGCGTCGACCTTCGTATAGGCGACGAATGCGAGCGAGAACGCGAAGAACGCCAGCGTCCACGCCCTCTTCCTCCTTATGAACAGGAGCATCGCGACCAGCGCGACAACCGAGTAGAACATCATCAGCATGTCCGAGGTCGTGGGGGCGGCCCACACTAGTATTATTGGGGAGAGCGCCATGAGCAGCTCGGAGAAGAGCGAGTGCCAGAACCTGCCGAAGAGCAGGAACGCGGCGAAGAACGTCACTAGCACGGCGAGCGCCGATACCAGTATGTACTCGTTGAAAACGACAGCCCTACTGACCCCGAACAGACCGAATCCGAGCGCGATGTTGAACGACGTGCCGACGGGCTCGTGGAAGATCTGCCCGGCGAAGCACTGCACGGGGGTGCCGTAGTTGCACATCCATGCCTGCCCGCTGTGGAGCAGCGCCTGTGCGCCCCCCTGGTATATTGCGTCGTCGAAGAAGAGCTGCTGGGTCGGCTTCACGAGCGACAGCTCGACCGCGAGGAAGAGTGCCATGACGATGAGCGCATAGCCGATATAGGCCTTCCTGAATCCTCGAGACCTGAACACGGAGAGGATGTCCCTCCGCGACATGGCAATGGAAACGAGCATGCCGATGAACGAGAGCAGTATGCCGATCGTGAAAAGGTACTCCTCAGTGCCGACGTCAATCATGCGCGCTTACCTCACTTGACACCCAGCCTGTTCTCGATAAAGAGGCCGTCCATGAACATGTAGCGCGTCTTCGTCGCCTTCATGGTCTGTATGGCGTCCTCAGGGGTCATCACTATCGGCTGACCGTGTATGTTGAAGCTGGTGTTGAGCACTATCGCGTCCCCGCCGTGGCGCTTCACGTGCTTTATGAGGTCGTAGTAGGGTCTGTTCTCCTGCCCCACCATGTGCGCCCTTGCGGATCCGTCCACGTGCATGACGGCCCTCGTCACGGGGCGCTTGTCCTCCCTCACCATGTACGCCATGGTCATGTACTTGTCCGCGCCCTTCGCGTCGTACTCAAGGAGGCTGTGCGCCTCGTCCTCGGCGATGGACGGCGCGAACGGCTGGAACCACTCCCTTTTCTTCACATAGAGGTTGAGTTTGTCCTTCACCTCCTCGGAATTGCTGGGCGCTAGTATGCTCCTGTCTCCTAGGGCTCTGGGCCCGTATTCCATGCGCCCCTGGAACCAGAAAACGTAGTTGCCGTTGTGTATCAGCTCCGCCGCGTGGCCCGACTGGTCGGGGTCGCGCTCGAATCTCAAGGATCTGTCCTTTTCGAGTGCCGCCTTCGCCTCCTCCTCAGTGTAGGAGTTGCCCAGATAGGCGGAGAACCTGTGAGACGTGGTGCCGTTCAGCTCGTAGTTCGCGTACAGCGCCCCCCCGAGCGCCATGCCCCCGTCGCCCATGTGCGGGAATATGTACCAGTGATGGAGCGCATCGAGGTTCCTGACCATCATGTTCGCCTTCACGTTCGAGAACAGCCCTCCGGCGAACGCGACGTCGTGGACGTTGTACCTGTCGATTGCGTTGCTGACGAACCTCGAGAGCGTGACCTCAAGCAGCTGCTGCGCCATATAGGAGAACTGCTCCCTAGGCATTTGCCATGCGATCCTCTGGAGCGTATCGTACTGCCTCGTGGGGGAATACTTCGCGCGTATGGTCGTGCCTTCGACCCTGAAGAAGTCCTTGAACCTGTTCTCCTCGAAGTCGAATGGGTACGAGAAGTCGGCCATCGCCATTACCTTGCCCTCGTCTTCCAGCTCCCTCATCCCTACTATGTTCGTAACCTGCTCGTAGAATATGCCGATCGAGTCCCTCGCCCTTATCGCGAGCTTCCTGTGCATCTTCCCGTTCTCCATTATGCTGACCGACCCGCACAGCCCGTCGCCGAGGCCGTCGAGAGTTATGACCAGCGCCCTGCTGAACGGGGATGTGAACGCTGCGGTGGCCGCGTGCGCCGCGTGGTGCTCCACCACGTGCAGCCTGAAGTCGCTGAACCCCATCACCCTGAGCTGTCTGGCAACCACCGCCTTGCTGACCGCCGCGCTCCCCGGAGTCACGCCTATCGAGGTGAGCGAGTACTTCAGGTTGTGGCGGAAGGTCTCGAATCTCGGCTTGAGCATCTTCCTCCTCCTGAACATGTAGTAGTTCTCCTTCATCGAGGGGAAGACGCGCTCGAGCGTCTTTGTGAACTCGGTCGTGGTGAACGCCACGTGGTCTATGTCGCTCGGCTTGAGGCCGGCGTGCGCCAGCGCGGCGTTTATCGAGTGCACAGGGAACCTTATCTCGAGCTTCCGCTTCGTGTAGCGCTCCTCGTTCGCCGCGAACACGACTTTGTCGTCTTCCACGAGCGCCGCCCCCGCATCATGCCCGTCCCACACCCCTAGGATATACATCTGACCACGGAAAAGCAATAGAATTCATGGACCGAAGACTTATTAATTGCAGCAGTGCAAGTCCGTGCTGTCGCAGGGCATCCATCCTGCCGTGGCGCTCCCAGCGAGGCCTGCACCCCAGTCATGTGGCCCCAAATGCGGCCACGGGGCACTGGTAATAATAATCCCCGTAATAGATGCCGCACACCACGAGTGTCGCATTGCTGTTATTGGTCTTCAGCGAGAAGCTGATGTCGCCCCTCCCATCGGCGTCGAGCACATTCCTGTTTAGCTCATACAGCCCGGTTCCAGCCGATGCGTTCACGCTATGCACGTAGAGTATCGTCTGGTTGAACAGGCCGTACATCCCGCCTTCGCTGTCGAACGCCATGAAGGAGAGGTTGGCCCGCGAGGGCAGGTCATAGCTCAGCGTCCCGGAGTATACGAGACCCCCGCTCACGCGCGACAATGTAACGTTGCCCACGGCGACGTCGAATGCGGCGGTGTAAGCGGAATGCGCCGCGTAGACGTACATTCCGCCCCCGACCGCCAGCACGGCGAGCACTCCTGCCGCAATATAGCGTCCCGACTTCCCTGTGGCTCTGGAGAAGAGGCTCCCGCGCGCCGCCATCCGCCTTCCTGTTATGGAGAGCGACAGCACGAAGAAGCATATGAACATGGAATAGTAGACCGGCAGGTCCCTGTACATGAACAGGAAGGGCACGAGGCTGAGCAGGCCTATCAGCCGCTTGTCGTTCCTGTACAGTAGCACCGCGATGACGCCGATGACCGCCGCCAGGAAAAGGACCTCGAACGAGCCGAGCGGCACCGGATAGAACAGCGACAGCAGGTAAGCGAACGTGCCAGAGTACCCTGGCAGCATCATCACGTCCGAGTGGGTGAGCGCGCCCAGCCCGTTGCTCAGCGGGTTAGGCCCGCCGCCGAGGAAGAAGTAGCCGTTTACCATCAGGAATATGAGCAGCGTGCCGCCGAGGGCCAGCGACCCGCGCCTGAACCCGCCGTTGTTGAATGCGTAGACAATGAACAGCAGGACGGGCAGCCATAGGATCTGCTGCAACGCGGCCGCCACGCCGAGCGGTATGAAAAGATACCCGCTGTCTATCTTCGCGTAGGCAATGAGGAGCACGGCCAGCATGAGCGGCCAGACAGCTGACACTATCATGCTTATGAATATGGCCATGAAGGCCAGCGCGGCGAAATCAGGCCTTGCGAGATCCTCAGCCCTTTTGGACCAGGCGAACGCGAAGACCAGCACGAGCAGGTAGAGCGCGATGCTCACTCCTACCGCGCTTCCCGCGTCCATCCCCGCAAGCTGCATTGCCAGGTAGGATGGCAGGAGCGCCATTGGGTAGAGCGCCGGGTATATGAGGGTGCCGCTCGCTGTGTTGCCGGCGGAGAGCGTCACGCCGCTTGTCTCATTCGCCCTCAATGCGGCCAGCTCCCCCGCTGCGAAGCTCATGGTGTACGGGTTATGGCCAGACAGCATCGCCTGGAGTGCGCTCGTGCCTATGAACTGCTCGTCGCTCGCGATGCCGTGCCAGTTGAGCGCCACGGCGAACGCCGTCATGCCTATCGCGGCCGCTACGAAGACAACAGCCACCAGCATTGATGCGCGCCCGAACGCCCTCTTCCTTGCCGAAAAGAGCGCCAGAGAGACCGCCAGGAGAGGCATCATGATGATGATGGCAGCCACAATCACATCGACGGAGAAGCGCGCGAGCGCAGCATCCACGGCAGGGGCAAAGGCCCACGTTGCGATTGCCATGCAAGCGAACGCGGCGAACGCAACCAGGAGCAAGGCGCGCAGCGCCAGCCTTCCTTTAGGGGCCTTGCGATGCACAAGCTGCAGGCCCGCGTACGCCACGGTCGCGGCGACGAACACCGTGGCGGCCACAGCCAGGAAGGGCGAGAGGATGACCGCCGCAGGCAGGATGTAGAAATATATGGCGAGCAGCGCCAGCGCCGACACCGCCCCGTAACGGTCAAGGCAGCCGATAAGGTAATCGACAACAAGGGCCATTGCGAACACTCAAGTATAGCATCGATGCCGATATAGAAAGCTTTTTATTTGTTCTTTTGCTGTAATAGTTAGTTATAAGTAACATAAGTAACATTAGTAACATTAGTTTTTCGGTGTACGCATGGATAAAGTAACAGGCAGGTGGATGCTGTTCACGCACGCGAGGTACAAGTTCTTGGCACTGGCGGCGCTGGTCGTCGCCATGTCGACGCTGACGATTGCAACGGCTCAGGCAACGGCGCTGACGACCGCGCTCTGCGGCATCATTACGCAGGTCCAGGAAGTGATATTCTTCATCGCCTTGGCACTCATGATAATAGGAGGCTCCCTCTACGCCGCGGCGCACATGCTGCCTGCGCAGCAGAGGGGCGCCCTACAGGGCTACGGCATGGGAATGATAATCGGCGGAGTGGTAGGAGTGATCCTCGTGCTCGTAGCGCCGTATGTCCTGAACATGATACTGACCAACTCCGCAGCATCCGGCAGCGGCGTCTCGCTGGCAAACTGC
Organism: Microcaldota archaeon; assembly: GCA_021787495.1. Classification (GTDB taxonomy): domain Archaea; phylum Micrarchaeota; class Micrarchaeia; order Micrarchaeales; family Micrarchaeaceae; genus A-MIC-10. The sequence continues at coordinate 121,572 of JAJYLX010000002.1, forward strand.
GGCATCTTCGCGGTATGAACCTTTAGTGTGTTCATGTCAGACATAGTGAAAGGATCGGTTGCGTTACTTGCTGGGCACAGCAGGATCCTCGTCCTGCTTGCCGTCGCAGGTGCGATGCTCTCCGTTCCGGTGGCCGCTCAGGCAACGGCGCTGACGACCGCGCTCTGCGGCATCGTCACGCAGGTCCAGGAGGTAATATTCTTCATAGCGCTCGCCCTGATGATCATCGGGGGCTCTCTCTACGCCGCGGCGCACATGCTGCCTGCGCAGCAGAGGGGCGCCCTACAGGGCTACGGCATGGGAATGATAATCGGCGGAGTGGTAGGAGTGATCCTCGTGCTCGTAGCGCCGTATGTCCTGAACATGATACTGACCAACTCCGCAGCATCCGGCAGCGGCGTCTCGCTGGCAAACTGCGGCATCTTCGCGGTATGAACCTTTAGTGTGTTCATGTCAGACATAGTGAAAGGATCGGTTGCGTTACTTGCTGGGCACAGCAGGATCCTCGTCCTGCTTGCCGTCGCAGGTGCGATGCTCTCCGTTCCGGTGGCCGCTCAGGCAACGGCGCTGACGACCGCGCTCTGCGGCATCGTCACGCAGGTCCAGGAGGTAATATTCTTCATAGCGCTCGCCCTGATGATCATCGGGGGCTCTCTCTACGCCGCGGCGCACATGCTGCCTGCGCAGCAGAGGGGCGCCCTACAGGGCTACGGCATGGGAATGATAATCGGCGGAGTGGTAGGAGTGATCCTCGTGCTCGTAGCGCCGTACCTGCTGAGCACCATACTGAACAATTCCAGCGCCTCCGGCAAGGTGAGCCTGGCTGGGTGCGGCATATTCTCGGTCGGCGGCGCGGCAGGTGGTGGAGGCGGTGGCGGGGGCTCTCCGCTAAATTGCAAGTATGGATCGTATACCGATACCAATGGCAATATCAAGTGCTGCCCGTTTCCTCCCGGCAACGGCAACAACCCTCCCGGATGCTGACGGAATGCTGCGCGCGTTTGAGGCGCCGCGTGGCCCAATGCCTACCACCAGCATACCTTTTATTCCTTTTCAGCGAGTATAGGGTGCGAGGCGTACTAAAATGACCAATGTCCTTTCATACTCAACAACGGCGTACTTCAAGCACCTCAAGTTCCTGCTGCTGTTCTCACTGCCGTTCATCATCGCGTTCGTGATACCTCTCTTCGCGTCGCTGCCCACGTACAACGATGCGGGGGCCATCTTCATACGCACCGCGAGCATCTTCACGAATCTCAATGTGGTCAGCACCTCTGTCATAGCGATTGCGGTCTTCTTTTCGCTGCTCTTCCTGAGCTTCTCGATAGTCGCAATCAACGTCATAGTCAAGCATAGTCGCGTCGGGATACGCATAAAGGACGAGGTCATCAAGGGCATGGAGAAGTACACCAGCAAGGTCTTCGTCCTGCTGCTGGCATACACCGCCGTAGTGATGGTGGTCGGTGTGCTGTCGTACGTTTACGACCTGACGGCCATACCGGAGTATGCGGCCGCGCTGGCGCTGACGCCTCTGCTCTTCTACGCCCCCGCCTCGATTGTCATAGACGACTACGGGATATCGAGGGCGGTCAAGGCGAGCGCCCGCTTCTTCGTAAGGAGGTTCGACTACTTCCTTCTCTGGCTCGCCATCGCGATTGTGCTGGTAACGCTCTTCGACTTTGTCTTCATAGAGATATCCGGGACCAGCCTGTCAAGGTACGCGATGCTCGTGTTCAACTCTCTCTTCATACTGCCGTTCCTGGTGGTGCTGCAGAGCGAGCTCTACATGAAGAGGTTCCCGCTGATGAAGCGCTGATCCGCTCCGTCGCTGGCCCCATCACTACCTTATTAAGCGTTGGTTGTCGTATTATAGCATGCGAGGCAAAGCCATTGCGACCATGGCACTGGCGGCGCTCGCCATGCTGGCGCTCGCCATCCCGTTCTCATATTCGCAGTCCCAGGCGCCACCCCCAACGATACCATACACGTCGGCCGGCCCGCTGCCTTCGACGTTCTATTGCGGCCTCACCGGCACTAGCACCGACTTCTCGCTGTGCGTTGCGGCCACGATACCGCTCGCTATGATAGGCGTATTGCTCTCGCTCACCATAGTCGCGCTCGCGTACGTGATGGGGAACGTTCTCGATCTTCCAGGCCTGCGGAACTGGTACCAGACGGAGCTGAAGGAGGCCGGCAAGTCGGCCCTCATAGCGGTGTCGATATTCGCGGTCGTGGCGATAATAGGGAGCATAGCCGCCCTGTACTTCGCCAGCGGGACCTCGGTAAGCCAGTCGCAAGGCTCGATAATCACCAGCCTCGGGGGGCTCTATACCACTGTCATAGGCACGGGCAACAGCGGCTACCTGACCGAGCAGATAAACTCCGCGACGTACCTGTACTACGACCTCTTCGGGCTGTACGACGCGATAGGCTTCGCCAAGTCGATAGAGCTGAAGGTCTACTTCCCGTTCCCCCTCGTGCCCCTCTACACCGTGGGCTCCATAGACTCCGGCGTTAGCGAGAACCTCTATTTCAGCAACATAGTCTGCAGGCCGGACGAGATACCGCCGTGCGGCTCTATCACCACTGACGCGGGCACGATGGTCTCGATAATCCTGGTCGCGCTGACGATGCAGCGCGACATATTGCTGTGGATAGTCGAGGCGGGGCTCGGCATACTCATACCTGTCGGGATAGTGCTGCGCGCGTTCCCGTTCCTCAGGCCGCTCGGGGGCACGCTCATAGGGGTAGGGATAGGCGCCGCGGTGGTCTACCCGTCGCTGCTCCTCTTCCTGAACATGAGTGTGAGCAACTACATCGTGCCGCCCTCGATCCTGCCATCGCTGCCAACGTGCGCGACGCCCGCGCCGCTGAGCTTCTCCGCCCTGATCAGCAACCCGTCGTCGCTGGTCTCGAGCTACCTGGGCTACGCGGCCTGCACCGCCTACAACGACTTCGCGCCGGAGGTGGTGGGGTCTGGCTCGGGGTTCCTGGCGGGCAGCGCGGGCACGCTCGGGAGCCTGAACAGCATGTTCCCGATACTCAACTACATAGTATCGGCGCAGTTCATAGCGGTGCTGGTCCAGTTCGTCCTATTCATACTCGACATAATAATAGGCGTAGTGATAACTAACGACATAATATCGGCGCTCGGCGGCTTCAGGCCGCAGATGGGCATAGGCAGGATAAGGCTGGTGTGACGATGAGGAAAGCGATGGTCTTGGTGCTGGCGCTCGCCGCATTCTCAGCCATGGCGGTCGCCGCCTACGCGCAGTCGCAGTCCAATCCGATGGCCTGCTCGCTCTATGCAGGAGGGGACTACCAGACCAACTGGATAACTATCAACCTGATCGTGGTGCTCCTCGGCGTGTCGGTCACCGCGATGATCTACGCGATTAGCAAGCTCCTGCCGGCGAAGCTCTCCTCGACCCTGTCGGCGATCACCAGGTCCGAGCTCTTCCAGCTGATGCTGGCGATCGTCATAATCGCCGTGCTGATAGCCATGTCGTACACGGTGTGCACGGCCACGACGTCGTTCACCCAGCAGATAGCCGGCACGCAGATGACGCCGTTCCAGTACGCCGAGTACTACGTCGGCAACCTCTCGCTCAACACCGGCCTCAAGCTCATGACCTACGTCTACTCGTACTCGCTCGCCTACATGATGGACGCCCAGATATACAGCAAGGCCTCGGAGGCCATGCCGGGCGGCGGGCCGTTCGGGATATTCAACAGGGCGAACAAGCTGCTCGGGTCGCTCACGGGACCGGTGAAGGTCACGATAACCTCGTCCCCTGACCTCGGGGTGCCGTACAGCGCGCTCGCGACATTCTACCTGTCGCTCTTCTCGGTCCTCATAATAAGCGCGATAGGGATGCTGTTCATACAGTTCCTGGTGCTGCCGATTGTGCAGGCGACGGCCTTCACGGTCCTGCTCCCGACCGCGCTGATACTGCGCTCCGTGGCCTATTCCGGAGGCATCCGCACCAGCCTGCGGCACACCGCGAACGCGTTCATCGGGATAGCGGTGGCGCTCTACCTCGTCTACCCCGCCACGATAGCGCTCGACGGCTACACCACCGGCTGGATATACTCTGCCAGCAACCCCCTCTACCAGTACCTCAGCCCGACGCTGTCCGTCTCCAGCATACAGCCGTCGCTCTTCTCCAACGCGCTGGACTCCTCCACAGCCGTATACACCGGGGTGTTCCCGTCGGCGCCCGCGGCCTCGCAGATCGTGGACGCGTTCTACCAGTACGGGATACCCGCGCTCAATCCCTTCTCCGTGCCCTCGCAGGCCATCACGCTCGTCGGGCAGGAGGCGCAGTTCCTTTTCATAGCCGTAATACTCTTCGCGTTCAATTCCGCAGTGACTCTCGCATTCGCGCAGAGCCTCGCCAGGGCGCTAAACGCCGGCATTACCGGTCCGATATCGTTCTGGGGCAACCTGTGATACAATGATGCCTATCGTGCTGTCGATGATGGTCCCGGTGCTGATGCAGGCGACCTACACGTCCGTCGAGGCGGAGCTGCTGCCGCTCGTGTTCATCGCTCTGCTGCTGGACGCGGCCATCATCGGCGCCTGGTACCTGTTCGGCAGCCTGCTCGGAAACGGCAGGGTCAAGGAGGGCGCGAAGAACGAATTCGTCCAGCTCCTGGGCACGGCCATCCTGGCCGCGATAATCGTGGGCTTCATGGCGACAGTGGGCGGCACCATAACCGGCGCGTTCAATTCGGTCCCGTCGCTCAGCACTGCGACGGTATCCTCGCTCTGCGCCAACATAATGGGCAAGACGCAGCTCTCGGTCCTCGGCGCCGCGACCTCGAGCAACACCTTCTCGTTCCTCGGCGGGGCGTACGCCCAGCCCTTGCAGGCCGGCCAGCAGCCGCCGGCGGTCTTCCCGGGCATATGCAGCTACGTGCAGCACACCGACACCCTCGACCAGCAGATCGACTACCCGCTTGCCGCGACAAGCGTGATAATCGCCAACCTTACAAACCAGACGGCAAACAACCTCAACGACGCGTTCGTGCTCAACGCGTACCTTAACTACCTCGGCGCGCTCCACGCCACGATGGCCCTCTGCCTGCAGGCCCAGGTCAACGAGTTCGGCCCCTGCATAATACCGCTCCAGGCGCCGGCCAACCCGGCGGCGCTCATGATAGAGGGCAGCTACCAGCCGTACGCGGGCATGACGCTGCCCGCTGACACGGTCGGCACGGTCGGCACGCTGCTCGGGACCGCATTGGAGATGTTCCTGGCGCAGCTCTCGATAGTCTCGATGTTCCTGTACCTGTGGCCGTTCCTGCTCTTCATAGGGCTCGTGCTAAGGGCCACGCCGTTCACCAGGAAGATAGGCGGGCTGTTCATATCGGTGGCGCTCGCCGTGGTGCTGATATACCCCTCGGTGTTCGCGCTCGAGTACATGACAAACGGCATAGGCAACGGCGTCTCCAACGTCGCGGGCAGCACGAACGCGGCGCTCGACCAGCTCGGCCTCACTCAGCAGAGCATCGGGGAGGTGTACGGGTTCAACGGCATACTCACGTCGAACATGCTGGCCATAGACTACTCGCACATAAGCTCTCCGAACACGCCGCCGCAGACGAAGACCTACACGGCCAACTTCTTCGTGCAGCCGAGCGTCAGGCTCATAGCGGAGGACTACCAGTGCTGGCCCACCGACCCCGCCGGCAACACCGACATGACGCTGGCCATAGCCGCCGACACGGGCTCGCTCCTGATACCATACTCGTCCGCGGTGCGCCTGCTCCTCCCGCTCATACAGGGCGGGTCGTCGCTCATGGGCTCAGCGCCGCACCTGCTCATACCATACAGCTGCGACTCGCAGGACATCGAATATATCGCGTTCACGATGTTCAACCTGTACGGGCTGATGGTCGTGACGGTCGTGCTGCTGCCGATATTCAACATAATGATAACGCTCTCCGGGATAATAGGGCTCTCCGGCCTGTTCGGAGGCGACACGGGGCTGGCAGGGCTCTCGAGGCTGGTGTGACGATGAGGAAAGCGATGGTCTTGGTGCTGGCGCTCGCCGCATTCTCAGCCATGGCGCTGCTGCCGCTCGCGCAGTCGCAGCCGGCGACGCCGCAGTCCTCGTTCTGCCAGGGGCTGCTGGTCCAGCCGTTCGGCCAGGGGGCCTCGGGATTAAGGGACATGATACCGATAGCGTACTACATAATGCTCGTCATGGCCTCCATAACGGGGCTCGTCTACGCGATAGGCTATGCCCTCAACATAGGCAACCTCGTCAGGTTCGCGAAGTCCGAGATCGGGGAGATAATCCTGACGGCCGTAATAATAGCGGTCTTCGCGGGCTTCATCTACGGGATGAACGGGATAGCCAGCATAAGCTTCGGGAGCAGCACGACCGTCTTCCAGGCGGACTGCGGCTACGTCGCCCAGGCTTCCGTCAACGTGCTGGACGCGATGTACACCTACTTCTACCCTCTCAACATGAAGCTCGAGGCAATCGAAGGCGTCGGCATACAGGCCGCGCCGAACGACTTCGGGGTTACGTTCAGCCCGTTCACCGGATTCGGCTACGTCAAGGACACGACCACGAAGCTGATGGACTTCACCGGGGCGATCGCGATAATGCTGGTGGGCATAGCGGTCTTCCTCGGGATCCTGTACTCGGTGTTCCCGATGTTCCTCTTCCTTGGTATAGTGCTGCGCACCCTGCCGGTCACGAGGCCCGCGGGCGGGGGATTCCTCGGGTTCTTCGTCGGTTTCTACATCCTCTTCCCAGCGATGATGTTCTTCATGCTCGCCCTGCCCGCGCAGTCGTCCACGCTGCAAGGAGGGGGCGTGGTGTCGTCGCTGCAGGCCACTACTAACTTCTTCACCAGCGCGTCGTCGTTCTACAGCGCGGTCTTCGGGTCGCTCACAATAACTGACATACTGAGCAACTTCGTGACGCATGTCGTCGACACGGTGTTCTACACGCTGCTGGTCGTGGTCATATCCATCATAGTGTCGTTCGACATGTCTGAGCTGCTCGCAGGGGTGATAGGCGCGCCGAGCCTCTCGTCCAGGCAGATGCTGAGGAGGATAATATGAACAGGATAGCGATCGTGATGGCGGCCGCGATGCTCTCGGGCAGCGCCTGGGCCGCCCCCGGTGCGGTGCTGGGCACCGCCTCGCTCCTCGGCGGCGCGATAACCACGTGGTATGGGGTCGCCGCGGCGGCGGCCGTCGCCGTGATAGCGGTCTCCGCGCTGGTCTACATGCTCTCCAACGCTCTCGGTCTCGGCAACGCCGCGCAGGCCTGGGCCCGTACGCAGATATACGAGGCCGCTCTCGGCCTCGTCTTCATGGCGATACTGCTCGGGTTCTACTCGTCGATGCTGCTCAACCCCCAGCCGTACTTCACCGCCGCCAACCTGGTGCCGATGACGTGCTCGTCGTCGAGCGAGAGCACGATGTTCCATCTCGCCGCGTGCGACATGGCCACGTTCATAACGATGTCCGAGGGCATGTTCAACCTCCTCTACTACGCCTCGTTCGTAGGGGGCGCGACGCCGAAGCTCAACATAAAGTACACGATCCCCGGATCGGTGGACGTTGGAGTCTCGACTTCGGTCAAGGTGTTCCCGAAGGCGGGGGAGGACATGCTCTCAATAGGGTTCAACTTCCTCCTCTTCATGCTGGCGCTGAACGAGATCCAGATGATACTGATATCGGCCGCCCCGCTGCTATTCTCCATGCTCATCTCGATAGGGGTCATAGCGTGGATAGTCGGGTTCAGCAGGAGGTTCGGCGGCGCGATGATAGCCTTCGCCCTGGGCTTCGGCATCGTCTATCCGCTGCTCGTCTCGATAACGTACGGCTACATGGATGGCGCCATAATACAGAACTTCAACACCTTCCTGTGCACGACGTGCCAGATAACCGCCGGGTCGTTCGCGGTCGACCTGGCGGCCAAGTCGCTCGCCGCGCTGCCTTCGTTCATCGGCGGCATGATGGGCACCTTCATAACCGGCACGCTCTGGTCGGGCACCGGGTACTACCTGCTCCAGTTCGGCTACCTCTTCGCCGGGCTGACGTTCATACCATTCATCAACTTCATGATACTCGACTCGTTCGTGCTCGACATATCGAGGGTGCTCGGGGAGAGGGTGAGCTTCATGGCGCTCATAGGCAGCCTGGTGTGATCATGGCAAGGATTGAAAACGTTGCGTTGGAATGATTATCATGGCTAAAGCAAGGCGCGTAATGTCTGTGCTCGTCGCCGCGGCCATAGCCGTAGCGATCGTCGGGGCGTTCGGGGTCCCGTTATCGCCGCGCATCTCGGCGGCGCAGTCGCTCCCGCAGCTGCCCAGCAACACACCGCAATGGTACCTGCCGATAAACAACCAGCTGTCGAGCGTGTGGTCGAGCGACGTTGTGTACGCCGCCGCTGCCGTCGCGCTCTCGTTCGCCGTGGCAGGCCTGATATACATGGTGGGCGTCGCCGCGAAGAGCGACCGCATAAGGGACTTCGGCGATGGCGAGCTGTACGAGGCGCTCGCCAGCGGGATAATAGTCGTCGCGTTCCTGTACGTGTCGGCAGTGGTGTTCGGCGTTGTACCCGGGTTCGTAACCGGCAGCAGCATAAACCCGTACGCCACGGCGTTCAGCCTCATGCTCTCAACGATCCAGCAGGCCGAGGCGCTCTACAACTCGCTCTACCAGGGGTTCATCGCTGCGTCATTCTACTCCTCTCTGGAAGTGACTCTGACCATACCCCCAGCGGGGTTCTCGACCGACCTGTTCCTGCCGCTGTACGCGACCGCGGTGCAGTTCTTCTTCATCCAGCCGGCGACCACCCTGATGGGCTTCCTCACTGACGCGATCCTGGTCATATACGCCGAGTACTACACCCTGGTTTTCTTCTCGATATCCGCCATACCTGCCTTCCTGGTGCCGGGCGTGGTGCTGCGCGCCATCTTCCCGACAAGGGCCCTGGGCGGCATGCTCATAGCCATGGCGATGGGGTTCTACCTGGTCGTCCCGACCATGTTCGCCATCGCCTTCTATTTCACGGCCCCGACCACGATATCGCAGACGGGGGCGCTCGCGACCCAGGTCACGAAGTACGGGAGCAATTCCGGGGCGGTGATGAATTCCGTCTCGTCGAGCAGCCCGCTGGCCTCGCTCATGGGCACGGCGGGCGCCGCGATGACCGGGTTCTGGCTGATGATACTCTTCTACCCGATGCTCATCATAGCCGTGGCGTACGCCTTCATAGTGCAGGTCGCGAACTTCATAGGCGGCGCGTCTAACATGTCAGGGAGGCTGAGGGCGTTCATATGACACTGCGCCGATGCTGCATATTTAATAGCTTTCAACGAATATACTGATGCGATGGGATGGACACAAAGATCGTGATGTTCCTCGGGCTGCTGATGCTTTCGTTCATCCTGCTAGTCGCCGCGATAGTCATACCTCCCACCGGTATCTTCACGCTGGTGAAGCTGCTGCTGCTCCTGGCGTCCATGGTGTTCGACATCCTCGCGTTCGCCTCCCGCTACTACCACACGTACATAGTCGAGCTGGTGAAGCAGCACAGGAAGTCGATCGTGCTGAGCTCGGAGAACGCCTACAGGCTGTCCGAGACCGGAGAGGCCATCATCGCCAAGAGGGGCGAGACATACATAGCGACGATGTACATGACGATACCGGTCTACGTCTCCGGCACCGAGATGTCCCCAGAGGAGAGGCTGGACTTCGGCAAGCAGGTCGGCAGGCTCATCAGCATAAACAAGGAGCCGGTGCGCTACACGACGCAGATGCGCGTCATGAACAAGGACCTTTACATAGAGTCGATACACGACATGATAACCTCGACGGAGAATGACGTGCTGAAGCTCGAGGGGCAGCCAGGCAGCGAGAAGGAGACCGATAAGCTCAAGGGCAGCATCGAGATGTGGAACAACATCCTGGCGAGCGCCGGCTCGTCGCAGTCGCTCGAGCTCGTAAGCTACGCCGCCGTGTCCGGTTCGGGCACCACGGAGCTCGAGGCCACGACCATGGTGCAGCAGAAGGCCAGGGATCTCATGTCCGGCATAAGTTCCACGATGGGCATCGTGCCGCTTCTCGCCGTGGGCGACGAGCTGATCAGGATGCTCGAGCCAGAGTACGCGATACCGTTCACCACGGTCTCGGAGCAGATAACGAAGAAGATTGAGGAGGAGGTGATATAACGGACGACCAGGGCATAATATACCTGATGTTCTCGCTGATGCCTGAGCTGATAGTGTTCGGGGCGTCCAACTCATTCGGCAGCCCCTACTCCACGGTCGCTGTGGTGATAGCGCTCCTGGCCGCGGTGCTGGTGGCGGCGCTCAACTGGGTCGACTACATGATCGTGCCGGCGGTCTTCCGCAGTCTCGGCCTGAGGTTCAAGCTGGCCAAGGACTACAGCATAAACATGCCGCAGGACGCGATAATAAAGAACGTCAACGGCCTTTACTACGCCGTCGGGTTCCTTACCGCCAACATCTTCGGGTACGTGTTCAAGGCGGAGGCCATGGAAGAGGACATAGACGAGAAGATCGCGGACGCGACCGAGACCTGGGAACGCTCGCTGATAGGGATAGACTTCCCGTTCAAGTTCCACGTCCTGTCCGCGAACAGGGACGTGCAGAAGGCCCGCGACCTGCTCGAGGGGAAGCGCTCGTACGTCGAGTTCCAGATGAACAGGATGATACAGAACCAGAAGAGCTCTGACTCGGAGCTCGGGGAGATGAGGCGCAAGCTCAACATGCTGCAGGCCCAGATGGACCGCATATCGGAGGGGGAGAAGCCCATCTCGACGGTCATGTACGTAGAGACCGTGGCGGTCGGCGTCACGGAGAAGGCCGCGACGGACGGCCTGACGGGCCAGATTGAGCGCCTGCAGGTCGCGCTCAGCTCTCTCGACGTGCAGCTCGCAAGGGTGGTCGGCAGGGAGCTCAACACCGTCTTCGAGTTCAACTTCATGCTTCCGGACACGTACTCGGCCGCATCTTCATACTTCGACAACCAGGGATGAGAATGACACTGCTGAAATTCCAGAACATAATGAGCAACGACATATCGAAGAGGTCGTTCCTCTCAAGGCCGCCCGAGCCCCCGCCGAACGTGCTCGTGGGCGACCCGCTCAAGTCGATATACGTCGGGGTGACGAAGATCCTCAGGGTGCCATTCACCTGGTCGTTCGACAACCTAACCAACCCCCACATAGCGGTGGTGGGCATAACAGGAGCAGGCAAGAGCTACTTCGTCAAGACCTTCCTTGTGAGGGCGAGCTACGTATGGGACACGAACGCCGTCATAATAGACTGGGCCGGGGAGTACAAGGCATGGGTGAAGCAGAGCGGCGGCACCGTGCTCTCGCTCGCGAAGGGCGGCTACATGAACCTCATGGACCTGTCCGGCATGAAGCCGCTCGACAGGGTCAAGCAGATAATGAACTCGTTCGACATACTGACCGACATATCGTCGTTCCCGGAGCAGAAGCGGCTCACCGAGGAGGCGCTCGAGCAGTCGTACTCCAACCTCGGCTTCAAGATATCCGAGTCGGCGCCGGAGGGGAAGGAGCCCCCCACGCTGAAGAACGTCATAGCCCTGCTGGAGGAGAAGCTCCAGGACGGCACGTATGAGTACCCAGCTGAGCTGGAGAACACCATATATAGGCTCAGGCAGTTCGCGCGCGAGGGCGAGGATTACTTCGCCAGGAAGAGCACGATCGACCTCGGCAAGCTGGCGCAGTCCGGCCTCGTCGACCTCGACCTGTCGGGCCTGCCCGACGAGAGGTTCAGGGCGCTGGCGGCGCTCTTCGTACTCCAGACCCTCAAGGAGAGGATGAGGTTCGAGGGATGGAGCGAGTCCAAGGGGCTGAAGACCCTCGTCGTGCTCGACGAGGCGTGGAAGGTCGCGAGCGACGAGAAGAGCGATGCGATAACGATAATAAGGGAGGGCAGGAAGTACCAGTTCGGGCTGATCGTCGCATCGCAGAACCCGACGGACATAAACGAGGCAATCTTCTCGAACGTCGGGACGACGTTCATACTGAAGATAAAGTTCGAGAAGTTCATAAACTACATACAGGGGTCCCTCAACTTCTCGGACTTCATACGCTCCGAGATAACGAAGTTCGGCGTCGGCCAGGCCGCGGTCGACATGTCATTCCAGACGTCGATCAGGTTCCCCAGCACGTTCGTGCTCGAGAGGATACAGGGCGAGGAGCCGATGTACGTCTACATGATCGACCTTTCAGACGTGCTGACGAACACCGAGCTGTCCATGCCGTCGATGCAGCGCGACTTCGAGTTCGAGAAGGACGAGCTGCGCAACCGCCTGATAGAGTACAACATAAACGCCGAGGACATAAACGGGCTGTTCTCCAAGCTGGACGCGCAGGGCAGGGCGATAAAGATAACCGAGCTGCTCTCGATGTTCAAGTCGTTCGGGGTCAACGAGAGGACGATAGTCAACTTCCTGAAGAACCTCGGGCTGGAGGACGTGATAATAACGAGGATAATATCCAGGGTGCTGTGATGGGAGAAGGGAAGACGTTCACGCTGCTGAGGGTCGAGATGCGCAGGGTGCTCATAGCGTCAGGCCTGGGGGAGCGCGACATAAGCTCCATACTCGCGCAGATGGAGAAGGCGCACAGGCACATGAACATAATAGCGTTCGCCTCGCTCCTCGAGAAGGCGGGGCTCGGCAAGGAGAAGATAAGCAACGTCTTCAGGAGGTTCGGGATGGACGACATAGCAATACACAAGGTCATAGACATGATAGACAGCTACAAGATAAACGCCGAGACCGGCAGGCTGTACGAGGTAAGGCTTGACACGGGATGATCTGATGCAAACGGAAAAGAGGGATGGCATGAGGGCCGGCCGGCAGGCGAAGAGGGAGCCACGCTGCATATACTGCGGCTCCGCGAAGGATGGCCTCGCGGTGCGCGAGGACGCGGTCATAGCCTCGATACGCTGGTTCAACCGGCGCATACTCGGGCGCTACAGGAACTACAGGCTCGTGGTCTGCAAGGACTGCTACCTGAACTACAGGAAGGCCAGGAAGAAGTACGTGCGCAAGCAGGCGTCTTACCTGGTGGTGGGGCTCCTGTTCGCAGGGCTGCTGGTCGCGGTCTCGCCCGGGAACCTGTTCGCCTATCTCTTCGGCTTCGCCATAATAGCGTTCATGTACCTGCTCTCGCTGGTCAGTTATCTTCCGGCGCTGGAGGCCGAGCCGCAGCCGCAATCGGGGGCGCGGCAGGGCGCGCGGGACGGTGGGAATAGAGCTAAAAATGTGTAAAGGCAAACAGGAATGGTCTAGATGGCAGAGGAAGCAGCCGGGATAATAGAGCCGCAGGTCAACACCGTCATATTCGACGGCAAGCTGACGGGCCCGTTCGGCGACATAGAGGCGGCCCTGTCCAGCAACCAGCTGCTCGGCGTGTCGTCTTCCGAGGACAAACTCATAGCCTTCGAGATAGAGACGCGCGACATGCAGAAGCGCCCGCTCCTGTTCTTCATAATCACGTTCAGGAAGGACTCCGTCGAGCTGGAGTACTCGGTGCCGAAGGACACGAGCGAGAAGCTCAGGAAGCTCTCGGTGCTGCGCAACCTCATGGGCGTGCTCTCCCTCGCCGCAAGGTCTTACTCGGTGGACGCTAAGAGCATGTTCGAATACATCAATGCGGCGATAGACGACGTTATCGTGTCCATGTCGCAGGGCTACAGCACTCTGTTCAACAGCTACGACTCGCTCCTTGCCGAGCACAGGGAGCTCCGCAGGCTCAACCTGGAGCTGACGAGCTCCAACAAGGCCCTCACGGCGGACGCCACGAGGCTCAGCAGGGAGAACGAGGAGCTGGCCGCTAAAATCAAGACGCTCGAGAATTACTCCGACGAATCGCTCATGGTCATGGTCCAGGAGTGGATCGAGTCGCATGGCGACACGATCGACATACCGGAGTTCGCGAAGGCGTACAAGATAACGCAGCCGCGGGTGGAGCAGATATTGAACAGGATGGTTGCGGCAGGGTTCATAGAGCTGAAGGGTTGAGATGATCTACAACATCAGGGTCAGGAAGAGGGTCAAATACATGCGCATCTACGCGATAAAGAAGAGGCTGGGCTCCAAGGAGAACATAGCCACAAGGCTGTTCATGAGGCTGCTGGAGAAGAAGACTGGCGCAGGCGAGGTGTGAGCATGCGTGTGAGCTCGCCGCACCACAAGAGGAAACTGGTGATAATAGCGGTCGCCGCGGCCCTCGTCGTGGGCTTCGGCTTCTGGTACGCGCTCTCCGGCCTCCAGTCGATACTCTCCGGCTACACGGCGCCGGTCTATCCCGGGGTCCCGTCAATCGCCGCCCAGGCCGTCTCGTCCAGGCTGCTGTTCTACAACTCCGGAGAGACGCTGGTGCCGTACATGCTGGTGCACTACGATGCGGTGAACGTCTCGTACGTGACGGTCAACGCCTCCATGTACACCGTCCCGCCGCCCGGCGCGGTCTACGTCCTGAACGTCTCAGGGGGGCTGTGCACGCACTGCGTTAACGTGACGAGCATGGAATCCTACCTGCCCGGATACCTCTCGCAGTTCGGGATGGGCGCCAACGTCACGAAGGTCAACATAACATCGGTCTCGCGCATCCCCGCTTACTCCGTGCTGATACTTCCAACGGGCAAGCTGCCATGGCAGCTGCTCAGCAGCGTCAACGGCACGGTGCCGCTCGACTCGCTCCTGCGGAGGGGCACCAGCATCATCTACGTGGGGATGAACTTCTCGCAGGTCTGCACTCAGGGCACGTGCACGCTGCTGACCTCGCCGCCGACCGCGGAGCCATACTTGTCGTCGTTCCCCGCCGCGTACAACGGCATCGGCGCCGGCATGAGCACGTTCAATTTCGCCCAACCGACGTTCAGCTTCTCAGGCGGGGCGGAATTCGGCCCGCTGACGTACGTGAGCGCGTACAACGGCAGCATCATCGCGTTCTCCAATTATCCTGACTCGTGGCCGGCAAGGCAGGAGGCGTTCGACATCGCCAAGGCGATATCAGAGGAGTTCTGGGTCCCCAGCTACGCGCACGGCAGCACCGTAGTGCGCGTTGACGGTACGTCAAGCGGCACGGTCGGCGTCGTAATGAACGCCACGTCGCTCTTCGTGAACCAGAGCCTCGCCACGTCGAGCTACCTCGCCGGCGAGCTCGCCTCGTCGCACATACGCGTCACGCTGTACGACAACGCGAGCTACGGGGTCGGGAGCCGCAGCGCATATGCGTACGTCCAGTACTCGGGCACATACCCGCTCGGGGGCTCGATCTCCATCCCTGCGCAGGTCATACCGGGCCAGAACGTCGCGGTGGAGCCGACGCTCTTCTACACCACGCTCACAAAGGGGTCGTCCCTCAACCTGATGATCAGCAACGCGTCGGACTTCCACACGCTATACTACAACGGTCTGCCCACGTTCGAGTTGCCGCCAGGCCAGCAGTTTTCCTACACCGACCGCTTCGACCTGCCGCCCGGGAGGTACATAGTATCGCTCCGCAACATCACAGGGTACACGTACGCGTCCGCCCTATTCTACGTGCCTCCGCTCAACATAACCGCGATAAGCGCAAACTTCAGGAGCAACAACTACACGTTCCTGATGCAGATGGCCAACACGACGCTCTCGGGCCTGCCATACACTGTGACGTTCGACAACTGCGCCCAGTGCCCGCCGTATTACGGGGTACTGGCGCCGAACGGGACCGCGGACTATACGCCGCTGGGCACGCGCACCAGCGAGATCATCGGGAAGCTGAACTTTACGTTCAGCATGCTCGGCACAAACTTCACTTACACCCTGCGCAATTCGCCGAGCACGATAGTCATAACGGGCCCGGAGGTCGAGCTGGCGGTCGTTATCGTGATAATGCTGGTCCTCGTGATAGCGGTCAAGGCGCCCAACAGGGACGAGTTCTTCATTGATGTGCCCGTGCTGCCGAAGCCCGAGACGATAGAGGTCAAGCTCAGGCCAGCCGAGGTACTGTCGACGTTCGACAAGCTGAACATGTATTATCACTGGCAGTACATGCCACTCTCGATAGAGGAGGTCAAGAACGCAATAAGGATGAACATCCGGGTCGGCAACATGCCGGTTGCGATAACGTACAACAACGCCGAGTCGGTGCTGAACGAGCTGCACATGAGCGGCGACGTGGTCTCGTGCGACAACCTATACGCGCCAAAGGCGTGGGTGGCGGCGAGCGGCCATGACATCGAGTACCTAGCCACGTTCAAGAAGCTCAGGGTGTGGTTCGTCACGCACGCGTACATGTTCACCGAAGTCAACGCGAGCGACTCCGCCGACATAGTCGTCACGGTGAAGGGCGAACGCGCCCTCGTGATAATATTCTCCGGCAGCAGCAAGTTCAAGTCCGTGCCGCTGGTTCCCAACGTGCAGACCTACCTCGCTTTCATAAACTCGGAGAAGATGCTGGAGTTCAAGGACGCGCTCGACAGCGCGGTCGGGGACGACGCCGAGCTGCTCAAGATGTACATAGCGGGAGGCCGCATAAGGCTGATGGACGCCGACAACCCGGTTTCTGCCTTCTCGTCATGACTCTTATTGGAGGATAGCTAGGAGATCTTCAGGAGTCATGACCGGGATTCGCGTATAAGACTCGAAGCCCCTTCCATTCCTCGTTATTATTGCCTTTGTCCTGGTTTTTTACTGCGGAGTTCAGCTGTATTGCATCCTCAAAAATCATCGTTTTCAGATTTGAATGATGCTCGCACTATCTCCTCTGTGAGGGGCACAACCGCGAACCTCCCTGATTATACTCTTTACCTTAGCTCTTGCCTCGCTCGTCTGATCCCCAAGAAACCACAGGATAGGTATCATCAAAGCCGAAATGCTGCAGGTCTCATTTTCGGTGCTAACCCGGTCAATAACCTTCATACTGTTGTCCTGCGTCAGGTAGAACTCGATCCCGAGGTCTATCCCGATGACCCCGTTCCCTGCTGTGGGGTCTGTCCTGCTGCCGTCGGTCTGTAATATGATGTACCATCTGCCAGCTGATCCCTTGACTATGACCTGCCTTATCTTTCCAGCAATCTCCCGGTGAGTCTTGACCCTGATCTCCCCAATCTTGGAGAGATGGATGGTGGTGCGCTTTTCACTCTTCCTCTCGAACGAGGACCCCGACTGGTTGTAGGTTATCGTCCTGAACCTGTCCTTGCCATTGAACCTGGGTTTCCCTACTTTCCTTCCATTCCTCCCCAGCCTCGACAGTGCCGTCAGGTTTGAGAGGAACCTATACAACTCGTACTGCAGCGTCTTCGAGTAGACGCTGCGGAGTTCAGGATATGCTCCTCCAGCTCCACTATCTTGCGCTGCATCGCGCCCCTCCCCGCCCTGTCCTGCTGCTGAAACCACTCCAGCAGCGCGTTGTAGGTGAACCTGCAGAGGTCGAACGTGGTTTCGAGGGTTGCCTTCTGCTCCTTGTTCGGGTAGGGTCTGTTCCATCCCCGGCCTGAAGACCTGTCGGATTTTCCAGACCCTTCAGACTACCCGTAGGTTAAAACTTTCCTCCCATCCTCTTTTTTCCTTCGAGCAACTCCAGGCACTCATCTATGAGAAAACCGCCATGGAGTTCAATGCCGCCTCCGCTCCTGCCGTTAAGCTCCTCTGCGGATATATCGATCTCAGGGATTCCTTGGCCGATTGAGTCCCTTATCCTTGCGCCGTAGAAGATCCTCTTTATCCCGGTGGCCCACGCCATGTAAAAGCACATGATGCATGGCTCGCACGTCGAATATAGGGTGCATCCCTCCAGATCCCTGCCCGCCTGCAATATTGCCTCTGTTTCTGCATGGTACCTGGCGTCGTTCTTGGGCCTTCTTCCCGCCCTCCCGATCACTCTCCCATCCCTGACGACAACGGCCCCGAACCTGTGGCCGCTTGCCATTGCATCCCTAATCGCCTCGCGCATGAAGCCATCGTCATCCATTGTCTTTCCCATCACTGCCGCCACCCTCATCCTTGTCTTCCTTCTTGTACTGCTTGGCCACGAGCTTCTCCAGCCTCTCCTCTATGCCCTCCTTGCTCCTGCCGGTTATGCTAGCGAGGTCCTGAGACAGCTGGCTGGTGTATCGCATCACGGTCTTGTACTTGCCCTCGTACTCCTTGGTGTGCTCCTTGTTGCTGATGAAGCGCTGCACCCCCCTTGCGGCGTCCATGAGCGCGAGCTTTATCTCGTCGATTATGTCGTCCTCCTGCGCTATCGACTCCTTCCCAACGCCAGAGTATGGTATGTACACCGAAGATACGTTGACGAAGACGCTAACGGCCTGGCTGTCGAGGTCCATGCCGTAGCGCCTCCAGTCGACGCTCTTCGCCGCCTCGGTTATCGCGCACGACCCGCTGTCGAACAGCAGCGGCACCCTGTTGGCGAAGCGCATTATGACCCCAGTATATCCACCTTCCACCTTCCTGCCTGAGCCGCCGCCGTATGCTATCGCGGCCTCGACGACGAACGGGAAGCCGCCGCTGAACACCTTCGGCTTCCTCTCTATGACGTGCAGCGATTCCGGGCTAAGTATGTTCTGCAATGCAGCTTCAATGCGCTCCTCGCCTATCGGCACTATGTGCGTCGCGTCAGGGGAGATCCATCTCATCGACTTGAACGTGGCCACCATGCGCTCGCACTCGTTCCACGTCAGTTCCTTAGGGCCCTTCGCGAAGTCGATGTCCTTCAGCGTGTCCTTCACTTCGTTGGCCTTGTCTTGGCTGAACCTCGCGAACGTGTCGACCAGGAAAGACGTGACGCGGCCGCTCTGCGACGAATGCGCCATCTCGAACAGGTCGCTGACGGACAATCCGAGGGGGTGCAGCTTCGCTATCTTCGGCCTCTCGGGCAGCGCATCGACGGCCCTCATGAAAGTGTGCTCCCCGCCATCAGGGTCTATGAACGTTATCTCGGCATGCGGATTGGCTATGGCCGTCCTCTTCAGGTACTCGAAGACGCTGTGGTCGCTGCTGTCGTACTTCACGCCGCCGAACTCGCCCCGCACAGACAGCCCCTGCGGCACCTTCGCCGTATCTATGTCGGCGACATTGCTGAGTATCGGCTTGTTGTGCAGGGTGTCTATCGCGACGTCGCATTCGTAGGCCTTGTCGCCCGTGGATGAGGTGACGTGTACGGGCTTGCCAGTGGTCGCCTGCGCGAAGAGCGTGCACCCGGCGGCGCCGATGCCCTGCTGCCCGCGCTGCTGCATGTTCCTGTGGAACTTCGTGCCCGCCAGCACGGTCGCGAGCGCCTTGCCCACGAAGCCCTTTGGTATGCCGGGGCCGTTGTCCTTCACAATCACCCTATACTTTGCCTCGTCAATCCTGTCGAGCCTGACGGTGATGCTCGGGAGCGCCTGCGCCTCCTCCAGCGCGTCGAGCGAGTTGGTCACATACTCGTGCACCACGGTCGTCAGCGCCCTGACCTTGCTAGAGTAGCCGAGCATCTGCCTGTTCTTGTTGAAAAACTCAGATATGGAGTGCTCCTTGAACTCCTTAAAGATGTCGTCAGCTTTCTCTGCCATTGTACCGCCTCCCTATTACAAAGCGTCCCTGTTCCTCCTGTGCCTTGCCTCCATCCTGCCGTAGGCGAGCCTGTGCGTGCTGCCCTCCATGAGCGTGCGCACCGCCGTCTCAGCCTCCTCTATCTCCCCTATGTGCCCTATGAAACCTACTGTGTGACCATACACACTCATCTTTACCGAGGTGAGGCTCTCGATGTAGCGCTTCGTCTTGCCGTCCCTGCCTATTATCCTCGCCTTCACCTGCAGCATGCGCTTCTCGCCGCCGAATGCCTGCTTGAGGTCTATGTACGAGAAATAGTAGCCGTCCTTCGCGAGCAGGCACGCCGTGTCAACGTCGAATCCCCTCCCTATGGCCGTTATTATGTTCTTCGCCATGAATTCCGAATAGGCGCCCTCGCCGCTTATCCTCACGGAATTGTCGTTGCCGCTCGCGTCTATCCTGCATCCGCAGAGCTTCGTTATGCGGTCGCCGGCTCCGCTGCCAGTCATGAACTCTATGCGCTTCCTTGGTATGAGAACCTCCTCCATGCTACCATGCGACCGTGCCGAAGAACATGCCGCCGATACATATCTCTTCTAATACAATAATAAAGGTTTCACCGAATCCGCGTTCGTTCTATGCATGTCAACTGCAGACGGCGCAATTCTTTCCATTCACACTTCCGCTAATCCTGTATACTATGACGGAAAAAAGAAAGCTTTAAATATATGTGCTAATGTTATATTCATGATTCAATCATGATTCTTGCATGAAAGAAACATGGATTGTTCGTGATATTTATGTCAGCAAAGAAACAGGTTGGGGAGCAACTCATCGAGATAAAGACGCAGCTCGAGAAATTCTCGTCCGGCAACGCCAAGATAATGGAGCTGCTCGAGAAGAAGGCAGGGGACCAGAACAGCAGCGACATGCTGAAGCTGTTCAAGTTCATGATCGACGAGAACAGGAAGAACTCGGAGATCCTGACAGGCTTGACCAACGCGGTGTCGCAGCTGACCACAGAGGCAGAAGGGCCAGAGGAGCTGCATGCGCAGTCACAGGTTCGCGTTGAGGAGCTCCCGGTATCCGGGTTGGATGCAAGGATCCTGGAGTACATCCAGGTAAAAGGGATGGCGTGCGCGGACGACATCCGCGAAGCGATGAGATACAAGGCGAGGAACGCGGCCTGCGCAAGGCTGAGCGTACTCCACAAGCGCGGTATACTGCTGAGGTACCAGCTTGGTCACAAGGTCTTTTACAAATATGACGCTGGCAAGGCGACCAACACACTAATTGTTTCACCCCCACATTGAGGCAGGGCCTTAGGGCCCTGCCTCCTATTTATCCGGTGAAACAGAACGCGCAGCGTCAGGTGTGACCAAACCTTGCCTTCCTTCAGTAGCACTTCAGCCGCGGCCGTTGCCGCGGCCCATTGCATCAGGATTAGTCATCTGCCCAGCCTGCGCACAAGGCTTATAAATATTAGCATCCTTATACCATCAGTTCTAATAGTCAAGGTGCGGGTCAGCCTCGCATGTGATTATCGTGTACGCTCTTACAAGGTTTGGTAATTTTGTCGCGCTTCGCAGCGCCAGCCAGCCGTTGACCGAGGCCACGTGACGCTGCAGCGCAGCACTCGCATGCCTGATCCATACTTTGCCTGTCTAGACTGAGTTGACAAGGATGGCAAAGGCTTACATAGACATAGTAAAGTACATGGTAGAGGCCAAGTTTGAGATAACCGGGCTGGTGGAGAAGCCTGACATAATAGGAGCAGTCTTCGGCCAGACAGAGGGGCTGCTGGGCGGCGGCCTCGACCTGAGGGAGCTCCAGAAGAACGGCAAGATTGGAAGGATAGAGATCAACACAAACACACAGGGCAGCAGGACCCTCGGCAAGCTATACCTCCCGTCATCGCTCGGAAGAGTCGAAACCTGCATACTCGCCGCCGCGATAGAATCCGTCGACAGGGTAGGCCCCTTCGAGACGAGCTTCAAGATCGAGAAGGTAGAGGACACGCGCAACGAGAAGCGCAACAAGATAATCAACAGGGCGAAGGAGCTGATAAAGTCGATGCTGAACACCGAGATACCGGACAGCAAGGAGATAAGCGAGCTCGTCGAGGCGGATGTCAAGTCGAGCGTCATAGGCACGTACGGCCCTGAGGCGCTGCCCGCTGGGCCCGACATCGCGAAGAGCGACGAGGTCATCATAGTGGAGGGCAGGGCGGATGTCATCAACCTCCTGAAGAACGACATATCGAACTGCATAGCGGTCGGGGGCGCGGCAGGCGTCATACCCAAGACGATAGTCGACCTCGCCAACACGAAGGACTCGACGATCTTCGTGGACGGCGACCGCGGCGGCGAGATGATAGTGAGGAACGTCATCAACGTGGCCGAGCTGGATTACGTCGCCAGGGCACCGGACGGCAAGGAGGTCGAGGAGCTGACGAGGAAGGAGATAATCAAGGCCCTGCGCTCGAGGGTGCCGATAGACCAGTATATGCAGCAGAACAGGATCAGGAACAGCCACGGCAACGGCAGCCAGCAGCAGCAACAGCAGCAGCAGGGCAGGCGCGGCTACGAAGACAGGCGTTTCCAGCACGGCGACAGGAACGACCGCGGCCAGCCGCAGCAGCAACAGCCGATGCAGGAGGTCCCGCGGCCGCAGGAGCAGCCCGTGCCCAGCCCTTCGAGGATAATAAGCAACTTCCACAGGCCGTTCGAAGAGCAGCGCGCTGCCGAGGCAGAGAGGCCGGAACAGCGCCAGGTGGCCGAGCAGCCGGGCACCGGGCTTGAGGAGCTGGAGCAGGAGAGTGGGGTCGAGAGCATACCGACGATGGGCGGGAACTTCCCGAACGGTGCGTACGTGCGCTCGCTGGAGGAGCTGCGCAACACCCTGAGGGGGAGGCTGTACGGCGAGGACGGCAGCGTCGTCAAGGAGGTGCCGATAAGGGAGCTCATACAGTCCGTGCAGGACAGCAGGGGCGTCCGCGCCATCGTCTTCGACGGCATAATAACCCAGAGGCTCATCGAGCTGGCTTACAGGCAGGGGGTCCGCGAGATCTACGGCATCAGGTCCAGCCAGATAACCAAGACATACAACGACCTCGGCATCTACACGACCGAGAACGGCAAGATGTGATGGATGTAACACCATCGGACAGCAGATATGTGCCGTTGACCCAGCAGCCCTATTGTTGCGTTCCGGCCTGCATACAGATGGTGATGGTCAGACGCAAGATCCCCCTGATTCCGCAGGAGCTGATAGGTTATCGCCTAGGCCTAATAGTGCCAAGGAGCGCCGCGAAATATTTCTGGAAGGCCAGGACCGGAAAGAGACCGAAAGCCGGCTATGGGACCCAGATCACAGACGAGAAGTTCGACATAAACGCGGCCTTTGCAAGCCTCGGAATACCATTGAAGGTCAAATATGCGCCCATCAACACTTTTCAATCGATTGGGGACTTCCGCGACTATCTGCATGGAATGGGAGATCATGATATGGATGCGCTCGCTATATTCGACTACGGTGCGTTATACGGCTCAAGAGCGCATTACGGGCACACCTCACTTGTAGACAGGGTCTATCCCGAAGACGACGAAGTAAGGCTCGTGGACCCAGGGATCGATACGCCAAAATGGAGGCTGGTGGATGTCGAGAAGCTATTCGAATCCATGAAAAGGCATGGAAATAGCAGGGGCGGTGGGTTCTGGGAACTGACGAAAGGGCAAAACACCGTCATTTGAACGGATTGACCGTTTTTATCCCCTGCATCCTCTCAAAATCCTTGGTGTTCTCGGTGTAGATGGTGTCAAGCCCGTTCTCCTTCATGGTCTCAGCCACGAGCGTGTCCCAGAACTCCGTTCCGTTCGCCCTGCATGCGAACGCCGCACTTTTCACTGTGTCAGATGTGTAGTTTATTATACGCCATCTCGTCGACGATACGAAATCTCCCACGATTTTTGCCACGAAGTCAACTTCTCCGCGGTGGACCGATTTCGTAGTCAATACGTTGAACATCTCAGCGAGTGTCTGGTTCGATATTGTCCCCTCTGCCTCGCCCCCGAAGACCTTCCCGAGCAGTGCCGTAGCGATATCGTGTTTCCTCCTATCGGCCGTGTCAAAGAAATAGACAAGAACGTTCGTATCATAAAAGGAATTATCGCTCATGCCACGCGCCCCTATCCTTTACCTTCATTCCGCCGAAGTTGAATCCATGCTTCCCGAGCCTCATCAGTTCGGCGTCGGCATCCTCTGATCTGTGCTTTATGAAGTACCTCAGTGCGTCGCCGAACGCCCTGCCGAGGCTGCCCTTGCGCGTCCCATATTTCGCCCTAACGAGCTTCCTGAACTGCGCCTCCACCTCGTCATCCACGTTCACGGTTATCGTCTTTGTCATGATATACATTTAGACTATAAAATATTTAAATCTTTATTTTTGTAAATGTTTTGTTCCCGCTGTACTTCCATCGCTGCCCGGCAGGGAGACTGTGGCACCATGTTCATCGAGCTTCAGCTTGATTGATGCACGCGCAGTTATCTTGCAGGAGGCCATATGCCTCCCTTCATCCGAGACGAGTGAGAGCGAATAGAGTCTCCCAGGTAGCCCATCAAACGCACATTCGTTATCTTTTATCTCCGTATGGCACAGATTCTCTCCAAGGAATGAAACGGACAGCAAGGCGACCTTCCTGTTTTTCGCCTTCCTTGTGTCATCTATCGCAATGCGCACCTTTATCAATCCCGTGTTCCTGTGGCGGCGGGCTGCGGCCTGGGGTCTGTCAACAGACGCAGTGGTCTTTGGTTCGTAATCGCATGTTCTCAGGAATACGGAATCGTGCGAGAGCTTCTCGCCCCCTGACTTTGAGACGAAATTGGAAGCGGCCATCCTCGAGTCAAGGTGCTTCAGCTTCGCAACCACATCCTCCTGTTCCGCATAAGTAAAGACTAAATCTTTTGCCGCAACCATAGCCACATCAGGAGCCTGCTTCATGTACAGCTTGTTCTGGCACATCCTCCTTATCTCTAGCGTGATGTCAGTTATGCTGTGCGCGAGCAGCATCATCCCAACGCCCTTCTTCCTGAAGTCCTGTATCCTGTTGATCAGGTCAAGCGAGGCCGCGCTCTCCTTGTCCGAGCAGAAAATCGTTTGCGCCTCCTCTATGCATATGAGCATCCGCAGCTCATTGTCGCCATTGTCGTCCAACGTGTCTGCAATCGCATAGAACTGCGTAAGCAGCAATGCATAGAAATATGGCCTGGCATTGTTGCTCACGCCTGATACATCGAATACAGCGCCCGCCTCAGCCAGCTCCGTGAACGAAGCCCCTGACGCTGAAGAGTACCTCCAGTCAGAAAGGATTTGCCTGAGGTTTTCAAGGGCTGCCCTTATGTTTTCCCCGTGCTTTGTGTACTTCACGCCCACGTTTGTCCTTTTCCCGTGGAATTTGATTATGCTCTCTTCTATCCGGTCGTATATGTGGGTCGGTCCGGTTACGCCGCCGCGCATACATGATCTGAACGCGTTCAGCAGGCACTTCTCCATTGGGTTCCGATAGGGGCCGGAGTTCGACGCCGAAGAGATGAGCATCGCAAGGTCCTCATAGAACTTGCTTGCTTTTGTGCCTTCTGGATTAGACATGAAGTTCAGCGAAGTGCCGTCCTCGCCCAACTTGATTATGTGCATATCGTGTTCTGCGGCGAAGCCGTTCCATTCAGACGTCGGGGATACGACAATGATGCAGGGCCTGGGTGCTGTTCGGACTGCGTCGTCCACAATAGCCATCGCTTCCCTAGTCTTTCCAGCCCCAGGCAGGCCGGATATTATGGTACCAAGGTTTAGGGAGGACCTTGGAACGGAAATATCCTTTCCCGTGTCGAGCACTCCCGCCTTTGAATATGTGCCGAGTCTGACTGGCTCTGTGCAGGTTATGTCACCAAAGAACGTCTCAATGGCATAACTTAATCTTTTGACCCCGATTACGTCAACAAATCCGGCTGCGTGCTTTGCACCGAAGGCCAATGCCTTCCTCGACGAGATCTGCGAGAAAATATGTTCCATACGTTCAAAGCTGCCATGCAGTGACCCGATTAACACCGTGGTTTCATCAAGAGCTTCTCTCATAGTCCCGTCATCATCGAAAAGCGCGACAGCAACGTTGAACAATGGCCTACCGGACAATAGTGTAGAATCTACATCCTCCAGGATCGAGACAAGCATTTTTCTCTCTTCTGATTCGTCGAAGAGGTCCATATGCATGGAGATATCGGGCCTCCTGCCGAACAGTCCGCTGTAAGATGATTTCGTCGACTTGACCGCTTGGCTATTGAGTATGCCCTCGATTGCCGATTTCGACCGGCCGATATCACCCTCTGAGCATGGGACAAAGAACGTACCGAATATACCACCGTCAAGCTTGGCTGCCATAGCAGATAAAACGCTGCGATCTTCCTCAGGTGCTTTGTAAACCGAAAATATTTCAGCCCTATCAATATGGATAGGTTCGACCGCCTCTGCTTCGAATCCCGGCATAGCTTTGCGAATCAGTTTCAGTGCAGAAGATTCATCATCGGTATAAATATATGTTGACTCCTTTGTGAAATCAAAGATTAGTGCAAACTTGCGCCTCCCCAGCGCACCCAGTAACTGCCCAGCATCCATGCCGCTGCTTGGGATTGAGACTATCCGCAGCATCAGACCACCATGAGCACAAGCGCTATGACTGCGACAAACACATAAAGCGCGAGCAGACGCACCGAAAACCGCCTCGATGCAGCATGTGCAACATTGGCCCTGAAGCCGAATGCGCCTATGGTAAACAAGCCTGCGGCGGCCACATATGCGGCATTTGAGGCGAGCGGTGGGTAAAGGACCGCAACCGCTGTGCAAACTAGCACAACCATGAACGATGCCGCAACGCCCTCAGCCAGCTCGCCCCCATTCCTATACAACGATCTTACATTCCCCAATACCATAACGCTATCACCGCAGTGCATGTCGCTGTCAACGCGGCGCATCCGGCCAGAACCATGGCATCGTGGCGCCGTAACATGCCGGGTCCACTGAGTATGGATGTGGTAAGTACGGATATGGACATAAGCATGCCGATCCTCGCCACCTCGGCCACGTACAATGTCATTCGATCACTAATTTCCCACACAGATTCGACAACAGTAGGGCCGCGCTTTCCGCAGTAGGCATGCACAATGACGAAGCAAACCTCGCAGCGCTGTCAAACGAAGGGAAGTACACAGTCCCGAAACCGCCGCTGCCTCGGCCCGGTAGGTTTTTATTGCGTCCGCTGTCCAGCCTGTTCATGTATGACATGCTCCTACGTACCTCGCGCGGTATGCCCCCGACAGCGGGCGAGCCGTTTAGGACCGCCTTCTCGTAAATCCGATACGTCAGCAGGCTTTTGAGCGCATTGCCGCCGCACACTGTGCATTCTCGCACTGCCAGTCCGAGGCTCTTAAGTTGCCATTCAATGTCATCGCACAGGTTGTTCATGTATCCGCCGTCAAGCCCGGTCAACCACAGCCCGCGTCTGGCAACGTCATCCAGCGACATCGATTTGGCCTTGGAGATCTCCGCGGCGCACGAAAGCCGCGGCTTTGCATCAGTCATGCGACGCTCCGAGTATACAATCTTGGTTTTCTTCCTTAGGAGCAGCGCATCCGAATATCTGGTTGCCAGTGCGAAAAATAAGGCGCCGGCTGCCAGGTATATCAATGCATAATACGTTTCCACGGAATCATCTTGCCGACGAACGGCGTACTGCTACTTACCGGT
This sequence comes from Microcaldota archaeon, assembly GCA_021787495.1. Taxonomy (GTDB): domain Archaea; phylum Micrarchaeota; class Micrarchaeia; order Micrarchaeales; family Micrarchaeaceae; genus A-MIC-10. Next base: position 148,931 of record JAJYLX010000002.1, read on the forward strand.
TCGCATACCTTTCGGGCCAGTTCGCTGCCTATGACGGCTCCGACCCGCTCCACACGGCTGCTTCCGGCTACGGCCCTGTCGCAATATTCCACGACCTTAAAGCCGACCTTCCTGCACACCTCGAGCTCTGCGTCCTTCAGGCGCGACTCCCTCTCAAGGCCAATCGCCTCGTTCGATAGATTGAAGTTGGCTATGGTAAGCGCTTCAAGCTGCCGTTCAAGCCTCTCTATGCGCACCATGTCCTGCCGGCCGCCCAAGCCGGAGCAGCAGAGAAGCGCCTCGACCACATCCTGATATGCCGATCCAAAGTCGATATCGTAGTCGTCGCGCAGAAACATTGCCACGGTCAGCAGCTTCGACAGCGCGGCGCCGCGCGATTTGGCGCCGTCATCGTGAACGTACCTTATCGAGATGCGATTTTGCGAGACGGAAAGCGTCTCGTCTTGCTTTCCAATTAGCTTGTACCTGGCCATCGTGCCCGATGAGAGACACCTCAGCGCAGGGAGTGCGCCCAATTTGCTTGTGATTGCAGCGAAATTCGTCTTTACCCTCCCGGTGACTGTGATTGTCCCGTAAACCGGCGCGCCCCCCATCCTTACACCTCGAATGCCACGCATGACGACTCGGAGTAGGCCTTGACTACACACATATCGTCCACCCCAAGCCTGCGCATATAGGTCACTATCTCCGGCCTTTTTAGACCCAATCTCCGCAGGGCTCCTATGAAGTCGGTCAGGTCGATCTCCTTCCTCTCCCCGATGAAACTGTACACGCCTGCCTTAATCTTCTCGTCGTCCGAGATTACCGCAGTTTCCGAGGCGATTTTCTCTGCCGCCACCTCAAATTCCATGTCATCATCTCTGATTACTACAATATGCCGCTCAAAGGCGCCGTGCACCCTGCCTATCACGACTCGCGAAGGTGTACCTCCAGATTCCCTGAGCTTCAGTATCACTAGGCATGCGCCGACGTCAAGCGATGCTACGGTGGCGATGTCGTCGTCGCAGATTATCTCGGCCTTGCGGAGCGCCGAGAAGTCCGCTTCGCTCTGCATCCTGAAGGCTATGATGCAGGACGCGTTTGCCATTATCTCATTCGAGACGTCATTGGCTCCCTGGCTCGCCGCGATTATTGCGATTCCGTACTTTCTCGCCTCCCTGAACAGCGCCCCTACCTCGCCGCCATGCACCACCTTCCACGCCTCGTCCAGCACGATGATGTGGTGTACCGAATCGCCCCGTTCCTGCTTCGACAGCAGGTCCACAGTAGTGGAGAGTATAATCCTCGCCATCGCCTCCCTTTCGCCCCTGCGCTCTATCCCCGAAAGGTTGAAGCCGAAGACGCCGCGGCCACTAGAGAGCGCCATGCGTGTAAGATCCTTTGCACCATCCGCGTCTTTGCACTTGTGCTCTGTGCCGTATGACGAGATGACCCCTGAGTATTCACCATTCCAATCAAGCACTACCACACCGATTCCTCCTGCAAGCCCCGCACGCGCGATAAGTGATTTCATAAGGTAGCTCTTTCCCGAGCCTGTCATGCCCATCACGGCCACGTGCGGGCTGACAAGCGCGTTTAAGTCTAAGAAGAAGGGAAGCGAGTATTTCTTCGTCTTACCCAGATAAAGGCCTGACAACGCGGACGGCTCGCTCTGGCCAGCCACGCACATCAACCTTGACGCGTCCTTCGAGTTTGAGAACTTCATCTGTATCATTCCACCATCGAGTCTAATCTGAGAACGTCAAGCAGCTCACCGCCAGAGAGCAGTTTCGATCTGGTCCCGAGCGCAGCATCAAACGCCATGCAGAGCGAGAGGAGCCCGGAGACCGCCCCTTCCTGCGCGACGAACTTCCCGCTTGAGCTCTCTGCGTGCAAAACGCAGTAAAGGATTCTGAGGGGGGCTTTGCCGGATGTTATGTTTGCTATGTCATCCTCGATGGCGTTAAGGCGCGCTTTCCCGCGCCTTATCTTGATGTCGTCCGCGCCGGCCCTGTACAGCTTGGAAAGCTCTATCTCCTCCCTATACTGCATTGTCCTGAGCCTGTCCAATACCTTAGAGACATCGAGCGGCCTGACGATCATGACGAGCTTGAAGGGCCGCTCGGCCCTGCCAATTATCTCCTCCAGTTTCCCCCTGTCAAGCTCCCTAACCTTCGAAGTATCAAGAATGGCTGCCGCTGTTGCCGTGAACCCGTTTCCATGCGACACCGTGGCCACTTTCCTGTCCCCGCTGAGCTCATATCCGGCGAACACCTGCACGACCCCCGAGCGTTTTACAAGGAATGCCTCGACGAATTCCCAGCCCTTGTACAGCGCCATACCCACCAGCGCAGAAAGCGCCCCGACTATGGCGAGGGCCACGCTCGCTAGCAATATGCCGCCCATCACGCAGGCTGATGACACTCCGATAAACCAGTACAATACAGATTCCATTTGAACACTAAAACATGTCAAACTTCCCGAATGAGAGCTCGGAACCGAGTATTCTCGCTATCTCCCTCGCCGACACTATCGTAAGCATGATGCTGAAAAGCGGCAGAAAGAACGCCTCGACCACAACCATGGCTACTACATTCATGATGCCGGACAAGTCGCCCTCCACCATTGATACAAACGAGGTGATTCCACTGCTTATCCCTGCCAGAACGTTTGCCGGCACATTGGCGCTCATCAGAGAACCGCCGACACTCTCCTTAAGCGAATTTGCAGTGCTCGAGATTGAGCCAATCCCGCTCGTGCCCGCAGAGTAAGCCGACACGAGCTGCGCGTCCATCACGTACGTCAGGGGAAAGACAACGAATAACGCTATTGTTATCGCGATTATCGTGCCTCCCAGCCTTCGCGTAAAATAGAAGCTGCGGAGGATCAGGCCTATTGGCAATAAGGCGGTAAGCGACGTGGCGGCCACGAAGTACAAGAGCACCCCCTGTATCTCTAGACTGGCCAAAGTGAACGACAGCGCCTCTATGACGTATCCCAGCATGCTGACGACCGGCTGAAGCAGCGTGCCAAAGCCGAACGACACAAAGACAGCAGTCACCTTTATTGATGCGATGAATGACACCGTCCCATATATGGCGGCCGCCGGCACGAGGAGCCCCAGTGTGCTGTCCATGAGCGTGGGATAAAGGTGGCCTCCGATGCTTACCGGTATCAACCCGGTGAGGAAATTGCTCGCGAAGCAGATTGCGTAGTTAGCGGACATGACGCCACTGCACTGCACGCTTGATGGAGCAAGCGAATTAACCAAGTTATTCACGATTCCCCCAGGTACGAGCGCGGCGAAGAGCGCCCCGACCAGCACTCCATTGATGATCGACTGGTAAAGCTCGTCTCGTCCTATCTCCTTGAGCCTCCTGTCCCCGACGGCTATGCCGATGCCTAGGATCATGCCCGACACGGCTATCATTATCGAGACGAGCCCGACAGCTATCTCATACCCCTGAAAAGGAACCACCATCCTGACCAACCTACGTAGAGTTAACGGTCATGTTGCTGAGCAGGTGCGTAGAAGCGGTAGCCAGCCCGTCGGAGGCGACGCTCAGCACCCCTACCACAACGGCACCTATCATTATGTTTATGGCTGTCGTATGGAAGTTCGCCTTCTTGTCCGGCGGCAGAACCTGCCCTATCGCGTAGAATATGCCCGCGAGCACGAACAGCATCGCGCTCAGCATGGGCCCCGCCTGCGACAGCACATCCTTCACGTACGATATCTGCGCCATCACATCAAGCACCGGCGCGGCCGCGGCGGTCCTCGCAAGGAGCACCAACACAACAAACGTCGGAATAACAATGCGCCACGCGACGGCAAACCACCTCCCCAAGACCGTTCCGTACAACCCAAGACCCATCCAACCACTGCTTACTTGATTACCTGTGTAAGTATATTTATACACAGATATATATTTAAGTATTACGCTACATAGGGATTTGTTTATAAATAGCCCCTTAGGAGATGATTGGTTCTGGCATATCAGCGCGCTTACCACAGCCCTATTCTCTTCTGGGCGGGCTCGCCAGGCTTCGGCGGGAACGCGGTGTCGAAGGTCGGGCAGTCCATAGATGGTATGTCGGCCCTGCACTTGGCCGGCGCGTGTGGGTCCATCACCATGCGCTCCTTTAGCGCGCTCTCGGTTATGTTCCTGCGGTGGGACTGCGCATGCGCGACGAAGAATCGCTGCTCATGGGACAGCCCGTCAATGGCCTTCCCCATGGAGGGCTCTGCGCCCAGCCTCGCGGCCAGCGCGTCGTAGGCTATCACCACACCGCCCAGGTCCGCTATGTTCTCCCCGAGCGTGAGCCGTCCGTTCACGAACATGCCCGGCAGGACCTCCTGTGCACCATATGCGTCGACCACCGCCACGGACCTCCGGTCGAACTCCCTGATGTCATCCTCGCTCCACCACTGGTGCATGTTCCCATTCAAGTCGAACTTCCTCCCCTGGTCGTCGAAGCCGTGCGTGAGCTCGTGGCCTATGACCGTACCTATACCCCCGTAGTTCACGGCGTCATCCAGCGACGCATCGAAGAACGGCGGCTGCATTATGCCCGCAGGTATGACTATCTCGTTCTTCGTGGGCTCATAGTAGGCGTTGACGGTAGGTGGCGTCATCTCCCATTCGGTCCTGTCGACCTTCTGCCCTATCCTCGCCATGAGCCTGCGCACCTCGAACTCCTCGGCGCGCCGTATGTTGCCGATGAAATCGTCCGGCGTTATTGCCAGCCCTGAATAGTCACGGAACTTCTTTGGGAAGCCGAGCTTTATGTCGACGGTATCCAGCTTGTCGATGGCGTTCCTGCGCGTCTCTTCTGACATCCATGGAACCTTCCCGAGGCGGCCCCTGAACGCCGCTACCACGTCGGAAACGAGCATCGAGGCCTTTTTCATCGTCTCATGGTCGAAGTGCCGCTCCACGAACAGCGCCCCGAGCGCCTCCCCTATCTCGTAATCTATCCTTGCGACCGTCTTCTTCCATTCGGGCTCTGGCACCTGCTGCCCGCGCAGCTTTCGCGCGAAGAAGTCGAAGTTCTCATCCCTCGCCTCCTGATGCAGTGCCGATGCGAAGGTGTGAATCACCTGCCAGCGCAGGTACGCCTTCCACTGCTCGATTCCGCGCTGTGCGAGCATCTTCTCCAGCGCATCGAGGAACTCTGGCTGGCCCACAACCACGTACCGCACGCCCGATGGCACCCCCATCGCCTTCATATAGGCCGCCGGCCCGAGCGACGGGTGCTGCAGGTCGAGCTCTGCGACGTCGACCCTGTTGTAGTTCTTCTCCACGTCGCGCACGTCCGCGGCCGACCGGCTGGCCTTCGCGATGTCAGTCTCTATCGACATGACGACGTCGGCCAACTCCCCGGCCTGCTTTTCGTCCAATCCACCCATCGCGAACATCCTGTGCACGTGCTCCACGAACTGCTTGCGCAGTTCCGCGAACTGGTCGGCCAGGTAATACTCGCGGTCTGGGAGGGATATGCCGCTCTGCCAGAAGTAGATGGAATAGACGCCGCTGTCCTTCGCGTCCGCCCAAGACTCCGTTCCGAAGAACACGTCCACGCCCGCGAGATGCAGCTTAGGTATGACGCCCTTCATGTCATCCAGCGACCCTATCTTTGACACTGTGTCGAGCAGGTCCTGCACGGGAGCGAACTTCAGCGAGTTTATCCTAAGCATGTCCATCGCGCTCGCGTAGAAGTTGCCCACCCTGCTCCTGTTCGACCCTGGCTCCGCTGACCTGTCAGCCGCGCACTCCTCCGCTATGCCGCGCAGCTGCGCGAGGTTCCATTCGTACGTCTCCCAGAACGCGCTCCATTCCGACTTGTTCGGGGGCACCGGGTTGTCCCTCAGCCACGCGCCGCACGAGTAGGTGTAGAAATCCTTCCTCGGGTCAACCGTCCTGTCCATGTATTCCGCGGAGAATTTCGGGGGTTGTGCCGTGCCGTCAGCCATCCAATCATTAAGCCCTAAATCCCTTCCCCAAATATAATAAGATTGCTGCTGCGGCGATGGATACCGCTGCCGCGTAGAAGTACGAGTAGGCCGGATCGAGTATGTAGAGGACGCCCATGCTCAGGTTCGCCGTGAAGAGCCCCACGCTCCTCGACGCTGTGAGATAGCCCATCTTCCGGCCGGCGTCACCGTTGGAAGACGCGAACGAGATTATCGTCGGTTCGAAGGTCTCTATTGACCCGAGCGCGACGCCCATCAGCGCCACACCGAGGTACGAGACCCATACCGCGAGATGCATGAGGTACGCCAGCCCTATCAGCAGCGACGCCAGCGCCGCGAGCGCGTACCCGAGCAGCGATAGCCACCGCACCATGTCTAGCTCCCTCGCCTTCACGCCTATGGCGTAGCCGGTTACGGCAGAGACGGCCAGGAACACCATGTAGGAGGCTATGCCGAGCAGACTGCCCGATTCCTGCGCTATGGTCAGTATCGGGAATCCGAGGCTGTAGAAGCTGAATCCGAAGAGCGCCGTAGCCATCAGTATGCCCCTCATCGTGCCCCTGTTCCTCACCTCCCTCGCGGTCGGCCGCGCCGCTCTCGCCTTCATCCTCCTTTTCCCGGCCCTGACGAACACGAGGCAGAGCGTCGAGACGACGAGCGGTATGGCAGTGAGCATGAAGACGCTCTGGAGTCCGACGCCTAGATAGACGAGGACCAGGAGGTAAGAGACGGCTATCGCCCCTCCCCCGATGTCGAACGCATGGAGCAGCCCGAACGCCCTTCCCCTCTGCTTCTCTTCGACGGCCTCGGAGAGCATCGCCCTCCTTGCTGGTGTCCTCGAGTCCCTGGACCACCAGCCTGCGGAGAATAGTGCTATCGCCTGCGGTACCGTCGCGACGAAACCAAGGCCGGAGAGCATGAGCACGAGCGAGTTGCCCGTCACCGCGACCCTCTTCCTGCCTGACCTGTCCCCGACGTAGCCCCCGAGGTACCCGGCGATCGCGCCCCCTCCATAGGCTATCGCATAGACTATGCCGAGCATGTAAGCCGGCGCGCCGAGCACGATGACGAGAAAGATGGGGAACCCCGCGAGCACGGCCTGGTATCCCATGTCCGCGAAGAATGCGGAGAGGTTGAGCAGCATCGCGTCCCTGCTGATCCACCACCTCCCTTCCGGCATGCAATCGTGCGGCATTCTCCGCACAGCGTCTTAATGCTTTCGCCGCTGGGCGGTTCGACGCGAGTCGAACCCAAAGGCAACCAATATTAATAATCGTGGATTCATGTACAGCATGCCAACCAGGGCGGCGGCGATAATCGTGGCCGGCGGGAGCAGCACCCGCATGAACGGCATAGACAAGGTCTTCGCCCCCATCATGCGCAAGCCCGTCATCGCACACACGATAGAGGCGTTCGAGCGGGCCAAGAGCATAGAAGGGATAATAATCGTGGCGCGCAAGGACCTGGTGGAGCGCTGCATGAAGCTCGCCAAGACGATGGGGTACAAGAAGGTGCGCTCCGTCTGCGCGGGCGGTCCGAGACGGCAGGACTCGACGCTGAACGGGCTGCGGGAGGCTTATGCCTACGACGTGGTCGCCGTGCACGATGCGGCGAGGCCATGCGTCAGTGCTGAGACCATAGACGGATGCGTCGCGGGCGCCGAGAGGTACGGCGGCATGGTGGCCGCCTCACCGGTATCGGATACGATAAAGTCCGTCAATGCCGATCTCGAGATCACCGCCACTGTCGACAGGAGCGCGCTCATGGCGATGCACACGCCGCAGGCCTTCAGGCGCTCGGTGCTCATGCAGGCCTACGAGCACGGCAATGACGACGCAACCGACGAGGCGACGCTCGCCGAGCGCGCCGGCTTCCGCGTAAGGGTCTACATAGACAGCACGGACAACATAAAGATAACGAACCCGCCAGACCTGGACATCGCTGAAGCGATACTGCACCGGGCCCTTAACCCGTTGCCCCCGGAATAGATTGGTGAAGAGGCATGATGATAACGGTGCGGGTCACTCCCAACTCCAAGAAGGAGTCTGTCAAGCCGACCGGCGAGGGCAGCTATGCCGTCAAGGTCAGGGAGAAGGCGATTGGCGGAAGGGCCAACTCCGCGGTCGTGAAGGCCATCGCCGGTTACTTCAACGTCAGTGGGTCAGCCGTCCTGATTGTCCGCGGCCTGAAGGGCAGGGAGAAATCCATCGAGATAACGCTGCCGGGCGGCTGACATGCGGTTGGGTGCGGTCGGCCGATGGCGGCCGCCATGGGGTGGCAGCCATGATGTTGGGGTTTACGCCACGATTCCGCCCTGTAAGCTATAAATTGACGTGATGAGAATATCGTGCAGTGGGGAGTGGTACATATGGAGAAGCAGATAGGCAGCGATGTCCGTACGAGGCTGGCAGGGATCAGGCGCCTGGCGCTGGCCGGGCACGGTACGTCTGCCGAGTCCAGGGTGAGCGCGGAAAAGGCTGTTGAGGGCTACGGTCCGCATGCGGCCGACGCGATAAGCATCAGGCTCCTAATGCTGTCTGAGGGCCTCCAGCCTGCAAGGTTCGCCTCGACAGCCAGGGTGATGTCCGACAGGGCGGTGCGCGACGCAATCAACGGCGTAGGCGACTTCTATGAGTTTTCGTACTGGGCGTGCTCCCTGGCCGCCGACGTCTATGATGCCGGCGCCGTATCGAAGGTGGTCTCGTCCATCAGTGAGAGCACCGGCGGCCGCGCGGATTCCAAAGACAAGGCATCGATGGAAGCGCACGAGCAGGAGGCGACCGCGATAATGTACAACGTCAGCAGCATCATATCCAGGCTCGCGGATGCCCGCCTGCCAGGCGGCGGTGAAATCGACATCAAGGACGCCGCGGTCAACATGGCCTCCACGATCGGCAGGTATGCCGGCCAGGACGCGGTGCAGATAGCCGAGCTGATGCGCAAGAATACGCACGACTACTCGATGTCCAAGAAGGAGATACTTGACATGTCAATCAGGCTGCGGGAGTCCGGAAATATCAAGCTGATGTCCGGCAACGAGCCCGCGTTCAGGTTCTTCCTGAGGGAAAACAGGCTGAAGTGACTACGCCCTCACTTCCGCGCCGTCGAGCGCGTGGGGGCACGGGCATGACCTGCCCTCTGGCATCTTCGGCACCAGCGCCGATATGAGCGACTTAAGGCGCTCGTTGTTCGCCGCGAACCTCCTCTTTACCTCCTCGTAGCTCACGGGCTTCACGCCCTGGCCGCCCTCCAGCCCAGCATCGTAGTCAGTGACCACCCCTATCCCGAGGTAGCAGATCTCCTTCTCGCGTGCGAGCGCGACCTCCGGGTACTGCGTCATGTTTATCATGTCCGCGTACGATGCGTATCTCCTCGATTCGGCCCTCGTGGAGAAGCGCGGCCCGTCGACGACCATCACCGTGCCGGTGCCGTGGTCCATGCCGTGCCTCATTGCTATCCCGCGCATCTCCGGGCAGTATGGGTCGGCGAGGCTGACATGCACCACCTTGGGCCCGTGGAAGAAGGTGTCGTCACGGCCGTGAGTGGCGTTGATGAACTGGTCGAAGAGTGCAAGGTCGCCGGGTTTGTACGACGCGTTGAGCGACCCGACGGCGTTCGTAGAGATTATGCGCTCTACCCCAAGCCTGGCCAGCGCTTCTATGTTCGCCTTGTACGGGACCTTGTGCGGCGGCAGCGTGTGCCTGGTGCCGTGGCGGGCGAGGAACGCAACCTCCGTGCCGCCAATGCTGCCCACGCTTATCTCCGAGCTCGGCTTCCCGTAATCGGTGCCTATGTCCACCGCCCTCGCATCCTCGAGCAGGCTGTAGAAGCCCGATCCCCCTATTATCCCTATCCTTGGCATGCTTACCGTTTCTGCTGGCACATATTTAACGGTTGGGCGCATTGGATAGCCTATTCCAGGCAGCAGCACAAGGCATATAAACGTATAATGCCATATGTTGGGGTAGCATAGAAAACAAGAGAAAAGCAACCGGCGAGGCCGGCTCATCTTTCCTGTTTTAGTGGGTGAAGTTATGTATCCGAACGTGCAGGCATACGACAGAGGTATGATGCTGAGCCCAGACGGCAGGCTCTACCAGGTCGAATACGCAAAGGAGTCGGTCAGGAGGGGCGCCACGGCGCTCGGCATGGTCACGGAGGACAGCGTTGTCTTCGTGGCGCACAAGAACGTGCAGGAGCCCCTTGCGGTGGCCAGCTCCCTCGGCAAGATATTCAGGGTGGACTCGTACATCGGGGCGACCTACTCAGGCATAGCAGCCGATGGCCTGCGCGTCATAAACATGATGCGCGGCAAGACGCAGTCGCACAGGATGGTCTACGACGAGACGCAGTCCGTGGAGACCGTCGCGAGGGACATGTCGGAGGAGATGCAGATGGCGACGCAGTACGGCGGCATACGCCCCTACGCCGTCTCGGTGCTCATAGGCGGCATAGACACGCAGCCGAGGCTGTTCGAGATCGATCCGACGGCCTCGTTCCTGGGGTACAGGGCGGACGCGATTGGCATAGGCAAGAAGGTCGCGGAGGACGTGCTCGTCAAGGAGTACAAGGACGGCATGGCCACGAGCGATGCGATCGCCCTGGGCGTGAAGATAATCTCGAAGGTCGGGGAGGGGAAGCTCACCGGCGACAATATCGAGATAGCCATGATAGACAAGAAGAGCGGCTATACAACCTTCCCTTCGGAAAGGGTCGCCAAGTACATCTGAGTGAAGTCCATGCAGGGCAAGACGGTAGTCATCAAGTACGTGAAGAACGGCGAAAACTTTGAGCTTGTCGTGAACTCCGAGCTGGCTTACGAGTACGCGACCGGGAAGCGCGCAGACCCCCTCTCAGTGCTCGACGCCGAGGAGGTGTTCAAGGACGCCAAGAAGGCCGAGAGGCAGAGCGAGGAGAAGCTCAAGAAAGCGTTCGGCACGACCGACATCGGGAAGATCGCGGAAGTGATACTGAAGAACAGCCAGATACCGATACCGGCGGACGAGCGCGCGAAGATGGTGGAGGAGAAGCGCAAGCAGGTCATCGCGATAATAGCGAAGAACTCGATAGACCCGCGCACCAACGCGCCGAACCCACCGCTGCGGATAGAGAACGCGGTCAACGAGGCGAAGGTCAACATCGACCCGTTCAAGCCCGCGGCCGAGCAGGTGGAGGACGTTGTCAAGAGGATAAGCTTCATACTCCCGCTCAAGTTCACGGTCTCGAAGGTGCAGGTCATAGTGCCGCCCGATTCCGCGAGCAGGTGCTACAGCATACTCAAGAGGTTCGGCCTCAAGCAGGAGGAGTGGCTGGCGGACGGCAGCCTGAAGGCGGTCCTGGAGTTCCCGGCGGGCATGCAGGGCGACCTCTTCAACGAGATGAACAAGGCCACGCAGGGCCGCGCCGAGATAAAGATATTGTGAGTTGCGTTAAAAGGAGAGAGATGTTTTGAATGAGGAGCATAGTTTTGCCGGGCGAGGAGGCGCAAGGCGCGAGGCACGCGCCCTGCACGTACTACGAGAACGGCCGCGTATACTCGTCGGCCATCGGGATGCTCGATACCGAGAGGGGGGGAGTGATACCCCTGGAAGGGCCGTGGTCGCCGAGGATAGGCGAGCAGGTCGTCGGCACGGTCACGGACAGCAAGAACCATGTGTACACGGTCGACCTGTCATACTACTGCCGCGCGCTCATAATAGGGAGCAGGTACGACAGGGAGTCGGTGGAGATAGGCGACGTGATAGAGGCCACGATAAAGAACATCGAGGACAGGAGCGTCCTGATACTCTCGTACCCGAAGACCCTGCTCGGCGGCGTGCTGGTCAACATAAAGCCCGCCAAGGTCCCGCGCGTCATCGGCAAGGAGGACACGATGCTCAGGCAGATAGAGGGCCTGACCCGCACGCGCATGGTCGTCGGGAGGAACGGCGTCGCCTGGATAAAGGGCAAGCCGCAGGACACGGAGCTAGCGATGCGCGCCATCTCGCTGATAGAGGCGAAGGCGCACCAACAGGGCCTCACCGAGACCGTCAAAATGATGCTGGAAAACGAATCAAGGAATAGAAAAGGTGAATGAAATGGGATCTTCGCTTAACAAGCCCGAACTTCTGAAGGGCGGGAAGAGGCTGGACGGCCGCGGCTTTGACGAGCTGCGCCCGCTCAGGATAGAGGCTGGGGTGTTGAAGAACGCGAACGGCTCCGCATACCTGGAATGGGGCAACAACAAGGTGCTCGCCGCGGTCTACGGGCCAAGGGAGGCGATGCCGAAGCACGTATCCGACCCGACGAAGGGCATAGTGAAGTGCAGGTACATGATGGCTCCGTTCTCCGGCATAGACGACCACGGGAGGAGCGGCCCGAACAGGCGTTCCACGGAGATCTCCAAGGTCGCGCGCGAGGCCTTCGAGAACGTGATACTGCTGAACGACTACCCGAGCGGCATGATCGAGATATTCATGGAGGTGCTGCAGAGCGACGGCGGCACGAGGGCCGCGGGCATAACCGCCGCATCTGTCGCGCTGGCCAATGCGGGCATACACATGAAGGACATGGTCTACTCCGTCTCTGCCGGCAGGATAGGCGAGCACATCGTGCTCGACGTCAACATGATAGAGGACAACTACTCGGACGCGGACATGCCGATGGTCATAGCGCCGCGCAACAACGACATCCTGCTGCTGCAGATGGACGGTGGGCTCGACAGGGCGCAGTTCGACCAGGCCGTGAAGATGGTGCTCGAAGCAGGGAAGAGGATACACGCGGAGCAGAAGCGCGCCCTCGAGGCGTACTACGGCTCTGCCGAAAAGGGATGATCGCATGGAGATAATAGAGACGGTGAAGGGAGGATACGTAAGGAACATGCTCAGGGAGGGCAAGAGGACGGGCGGAAGGGGCATGATGGACTTCCGCAGCATCAGCGTCAGGGCGGGGGTCATGCCGAACGCAGAGGGTTCGGCGCAGGCCGACGTTGGGGACACGCGCGTCCTCGTGGGCGTGAAGATGATGCCAGAGGACCCGATGCCAGACACGCCGGACCAGGGAAACATGATAACCAACGCGGAGCTGCTGCAGCTGGCGTACGAGGAGTACGAGCCCGGGCCGCCCAGCCCGGAGTCGGTAGAGTTCGCCAGGGTCGTGGACAGGGGCATACGCGCGGCCAACTGCATAGACCTGACCAGCCTGGTGCTGGAGGACAAGAAGGTATGGAGCATCTTCATCGACCTCTACGTCCTGAACTACGGCGGCAACCTGTTCGACGCCGGTTACCTCGCGGCCATGGCCGCGCTGATGAACGCGAAGGTCCCGAACTATAAGGACGGGGCGGCGGACCACAGGCAAAGGGATAAAAGCCTTAAGATAGATAACATAGTGACCTCTGCGACGTTCGGAAAGATAGACGGAAGCGTACTTCTCGACATGGACATCAATGAGGAAAGGATAGCCGACACGAGACTGACGGTCGCGGCGGACGGCAGCGTGATCAGGGCGATGCAGAAGGGCCTGCGCGGCAGCCTGACGGTGCAGGAGGTCAGGGACATGATCGGCGTGTCGATGGAGAAGCACGCTCAGCTGAAGTCGGTCCTCGAGACGGCGGTCAAGGAGGCGAAGTGAGTCCGATGGCAAACGCTAGCATAAGATACGGCGCGAGGATAAGGAAGCGCTACGTTTCTGTTCAGAGGGAGAAGGACGCGCTGTACAAGTGCCCGGGCTGCGGCCGCCAGAAGGTCAAGCGGGTAGGCACCGGGGTATGGAGGTGCGCGCACTGCGGCAAGACCTACGCGGGCGGCGCCTATTCCATGAGCACCCCGGCCGGGGAGGCGGCGAGTCGCCTCATAACCGAGCTAAGTGGTTGATTGGTCAACATAGTGTTCTCCCCCTTGAAGGAGATAATAGTCCACGAGGTCGTCGAGATAAACAGGGACGACCTGATCAGGGAGCGCGTGACCCCCGCGGGGAACATGCCGCTCTACTGGTGCGATTCGACGCTCTTCAGCTTCTCGTCTCTGCCGATGACGCGCGACATAGTCCGCGAGTACCTTGACGGCAGGATACACTGGGCCGAGCTCCATTACGCGAAGATGGACAGGTACGCCCCGGTGCTGGAGCTGAATGACGAGCACTACAGCGGTCCCCTCAAGATAAGGGTCATCGACACGTCCAACTCACAGCTGCACAAGGAGCTGATAAAGTGGCTGAAGACGAAGAAGAAGTGATGCTATGGCATACGTATGCGCGCACTGCGGCAAGAAGGTAAAGGACCTGAACAACTTCATAAGGTGCCCGTACTGCGGGTCGAGGGTGTTCCTCAAGGGGAGGCCAAACATCCCGCGTGAAGTCTCTACCGATTGAAGCCGCGAGCGCATGGAGATAATAAGCGCCGATTCCGCAGAGGCGCTGAGGAGCTTCTCGGCGAAGATAAGGGACACGATAGCCAGCCACGGCGTCGTCGCGTTCCCTACCGACACGGTAAACGGCATCGGCTGCTCGATATACGACGAGGCCGCAATAGGGAAGCTCATAAACATCAAGGGCAGGGACGCGTCCAAGGGGCTGGCCGTGCTGGTCTCGTCCATGGTGGAGGCGAGGAGGCTCGCCGAATTCGATGGCGGGGCGGAGAGGCTCGCCAAGGCGTTCTGGCCAGGCCCGTTCACCATGCTGCTGCCCCTCAGGGACAAGAGGGTGAACCCGCGCGTCGCGCCGTCCGGAAGGATAGCGGTAAGGATGCCCGACAACGACGTCGCGCGCGCCATGGCCGATGAGTTCGACGGCGCGGTGGTCGGGACGAGCGCGAACGAATCCGGGAAGAAACCTATAGACGATTTCGGCGAGATGGCCGAGAAGCTGCCGGGCATAGACGTGGTCGTGAAATCCGCCTCGGCAAGGAGCGGCGCGTCCTCGACGATATTCGACGTCACTGAGAACAGGGTTGTAAGGGAAGGCGAAATCACGCTGCGGCAGATAAGGGGCGTGCTAGATGGCAACTGACGCCAATCTCAAGGCCGCAAGGTTCACGAGGACGAAGGAGGACTTCACCTGCCTGCACTGCGGAGCCAGAGTTGCGGGCAACGGCTACACCGACCACTGCCCGTGGTGCCTCTGGAGCAGGCACGTCGACATCAATCCCGGGGACAGGGCCGCGAGGTGCGGCGGCACGATGAGGCCGGTCCGCGCGGTCTATGCGCACGGCGCCTGCACGATAACGTACAGGTGCGAGGGCTGCGGCATGGAGAAGAGGTTCAAGGCCGCCCAGGACGACAGCAAGGACCTGCTGGAAAGGCTTGTCGGCAGGAACTGAATATCTGCGTTTGCGTGAATGCGCTGTGCGAACGCGCCTATCTCCGCAGCAGCCTTATCCCTGGCACCCTCATCACCGCTTCGTTCGCGAATGGGGAGGCGTAGCGCAGTCCTACCGACTTCAGTGTGGGAACGTCCCCATCGCTGTCCCCTATGGCCGCGCATCTCGACGGGTCAAGCCCGAGCCGGTCGAGCAGCCCCATCGCCTCATGGCGCTTCTCCTCGCCGTTCCTGACCACAAGCCTGACGCCGCTCAGCATTCCGTTCCGGCCATCGAACAGGTCTATGTTGGATATTATGTGGTCTATGTTCTTGAAGTGGTCGGCCGCCGCCCTCGCGGCCGTGGAACCGTCTATCGTGGAGAGGATCACGGCGGGCTCTTCGCCTACCGCATTGATGAGCTCCTGCACGGCGCTTATCCTGTGCCACGATATGTACCTGCGGGCGTACTTGTACATCCCCCTCTCGTCGCCCAGCCCGACCGACATCAGGACCTCGTAGAACCTCTTCAGCGCCTCCGCGTTCCCATCAGCCCCGAAATCCGCGACTATCCTCTTGACCTCCCTCGCGCCATTCCACCCCTTCATGACCGCGCCGAAGTCGCGGCTGTAAAGCTCCCACGCCATGTAATACTTGCCGATGCCCGCGGCCGCGCTGCCCCTCCACAGGGTGCCGTCCCCGTCGCTTACGATCGCGTCCGCCTTCACCCTCTCCATGGCCCCACTTTCACATCTGGGATAACTCAGTTGGCATAATATAATAAGGTTTTTCGGCTCCACCCATCTGCGGATCCGGCGGCGCTTA
Organism: Microcaldota archaeon; assembly: GCA_021787495.1. Taxonomy (GTDB): domain Archaea; phylum Micrarchaeota; class Micrarchaeia; order Micrarchaeales; family Micrarchaeaceae; genus A-MIC-10. Next base: position 164,982 of record JAJYLX010000002.1, read on the forward strand.
CAGGATCGGCAGCTCTATGCCCTCTATGCTGGCTATGCCGAAGCCCCTGCTATTCTTGCGCATGTCCTCCTCGATCCTCCTCCTGTATTCTGGGTACTCGTCGCTCACTCTCTCCACCTTTCCATTGAGGACGATCCTCGGGTCCGTGTACCTGAACTTGTAGTGTATAGGGGCCTTCGGGTCGCTCTCCGTGATCTCGAACCTGAGCGGCCTGCGCAGCGCGTCGAACAGCCTCATTATCTCCGGGTCCCTGCTCCTGTTTATCTTATCCATGACGTACGCGTCCGTGCCTGAGAAGTCATCCATCGCTATTATCCCCTTCCTGAGGGCGATCCTCAGGGCGCCAGCGAACACGTACCAGATGACGCTTATCTCGAACGGCTTTAAGCTCCTGCGCCTGCCCTCGCCGAAGACGCTCACGTGATGGTCGGCGAAAGCCATCGCCGGCTCCTTCGAATCGAAGGCCATCACGCCGTCCGCCGCGGTTATAGAGCCGAGCGCGGCATTCACGAAACCGGTGTCACCCCCGACACCCCACCAACGAAGCGTGTAGTCGAACCTGTCGGCGCAGACCTCAGGTTGTCCCTGCTCGAGCAGGCTGTAGTTCCCCGGCTCGGATATCCTCCGCGGGTCCATGCCGTGCCTTTCGAGTATGCTGGCCAGCTCGGATCCATCGCTGAAGAACCTGTGGTGTATGGAGTCCTGGTAGTCCTCGGCGCTCCCGTCCTCCTTTATGACGTGATCGACCACGTGCGAGAACGCGGTGTGTGAAACGTCATGCACGAGCCCTGCGACCTGTTCCTCGAGAGGTGCGCCGAGCCTCCCGAGTATGAGCATGGCCCCCACGCAGTGATCGTACCTGGTGAAGTCGTTCTCCCCGGAAGGCACGAACTCTCCGGGTATGCCGAGGTTCGATATGCCCTTCAGCCTCTGGAAGGCCCTCGACGATATGATGTCGAGCATGACGGGCTCCGTTATCTCGCACCTGCCGTACACGACGTCCTCCACGATCACAGAATCAGTCCCAATGGCTATTTGTAGCTCCTATTTTTATAGATTTTGCCACGGTGCCCTTCTGGAATCAGACCTCGGTAGCGGACTGCCCCTTCCTCCCAATCCTCTCGGCCCCTTCCCTCCTTATGTCGCACGCCGGCCTCAGCCCGAACAGCTTCCTCACCTTGTCGTAATACGTTCCTGAGACCATCGAGGTTATCGGGGAGGAGAGGATGCCAACCGCCAGGCTGGTCACGAGCTGCCTCCTGTCGGTGCCGTTGGCGAGGAGGGTCGCCGCGTATATCGGCGTGCCGAAGAGCACGGACGCGGTGGCGTTGGTGAACGCCTTCCTTATCAGGCTGCTATCCTCGTCGGTCTTGAGCCTCCTGAACACGAAGTCCCTGAACACCCCGTATGGCCTGGCGGTGACCATGGAGATCAGGGCGCTCGCCTCCCTCACGTGCAGCGACTGGTTGAACGAGAGGTTTCCGAGCAGGACCTCGTCCGTCATGCCTACCGGGGTGTTGAACGTCACCGATGAGGAAGTGTCAACGGCCCACCTGTAGGCCGCGGTGTACGCCCTGCGCAGCATTCCCGCCTTGGGAGCGCTCCCTGTCCTGGCCAGTGCCGGCTCTGCCTCAACGTTGCGGGTCGCCATCCAGTCAGCTCAATCGGGGTCGCGGTTAACATGTTTCGAGGGGAGCGGAATAAAAAGCCACCATACGGGGGCAATTAGCGGAAGTTCTCCAGTGCCGCTATTCTGCGGCTTCGCGGCCTGTCCGTTTCAGTACCTGAACAGCAGCCTGTAGCCCCTCTCCTCATAGTCCCTCTCCAACGCCTCGGGCTTCCCGGTAGACTGTAGTCTGCTTGAGGAGCCTGTCCCAGGACCTGAAGGACAGGCGCATACTCCTCGAGCTGGACTTCGGGGCGAGGCGGAGCGACGCCGACATCGCGAAGCGCATAGGCCTGACGAAGGAATCGACGTCGTACAGGATAAGGCGCATGCTGTCCAGCGGCACGGTGAGGCACTTCCACACGATGCTCGACACCACCCAGCTCGGCACCGTAGCGGCAGGGTCGGGGCGCTGGAGTCATTCTTTGTGTCCGGCCCGAACCTTTTCGCGTTCGACGAGGCGGTGGGCGGCTACGACATGGAGCTGGAGATGCAGGCCCCGGACGACGATGTAATAAGGCTGATCGGCGCCGCGAGGCTGAGGTTCCTGAGCTCATACGCAACTACGAAATCCTCTGCTACCTGGAGGAGTACAAGGTCGACTACCTGCCGCGGTCGCTGCGCGCGCAGGATGCATGAGCAGAACGCCGGGAGCGAGATTCGAACTCGCGGAAGCCATTACTGACTAAACAGCTTAGCAGGCTGCCGCCCTACCACTAGGCGATCCCGGCACAAGCATTATTTGGCGGCACATTTTATATAAGGCTGTCATATATCATATTTTGCGCCGCCAACGCTTTGTGGCATATGGCCACAATTTTATCTTAGCAAGAAAATGTAGCCATATGAGTCGTTATGGATTCGAATGCATCATGCCTTCCGATAGATGTCCCTCCTGTGCCCTATCGACCTTATGAAGATTGTCCGCTGGGCTTCCTCTATGTCTGCAATCAGCCCGTAGTCGCCGATTTTGAGTTTGTATTCCGGTCTGCCGGTTAGCCTTTTGAAGAACGAGTAAGGGTTGGCCAATGCCGTTTCGACCTTCTTTACTACCCGCCTCGCAACCGTCTTGTCAAGCCCCCGTAGCTGGGAAAATGCCTCGGATGAGTATTCGACACTATAATTGCCCACTATAGCGCCAGTTTCCTAGCGACCTCTTCGCTGGTGAAGGTTCTGCCATTCCTTATGTCGAGCAGGCCCCTGAGGAGCGATGCCCTGAAATCGTCTGTATAAGCGCCCTCGTCGTCGCCCTCGGGTATCAGGGCCGTGAGGACTGTCAGCACCTCATCATATGTGGCTCTCTTGTAGGGCCTGAGCCTGTTGAGCCTCTCCCTCGTCTCCATGCTTATCTGGATTGTTGTACCCATCTCCTCGTATTGCTCGCCCCAATGACCTCTTCCCGATTATCCTCCTTGTTGGCACCGTTGAGCTTCGCCATGAAATCCCTCTCTATCGAAGGGTTCAGCTTGCGTATTCTTTCCAGCGTGAATCCGAGGCTGTACTTCCTCAGGCCCCTCACGCACATGTCGACGAGGTCGCTGTCGTCCGGGAACAACGTCCTCCTGTCCCTGTAGAGGATGAGCTTCGCCCTACCGCTCGCCTGCATGTCCATTAGGAAGGCCTTGGCGTCCCTGATGCTTATCTCGTCCAGCACCTCCACCGCCTTATCAGAGACGAATTCGTGCGGGTCTAGCCTGGCGTCCCTGTGGAAAAGCCACTTGGGCAGCACGTAGATGGAACCGCTTACCCCAGAGTACCATCTGTCGAGCACACCCTCTCTCCTCTCGCAGAAGTAGGGAACCTTCCCGTCTGCATCCCATGTTGCCTGCAGCGAGTTCCTCATCCTTCCCAGGAATATCACGGCTTCAAAGAGGCTGTCAGTGGCATAAACATACTTTTTGTCGTAGCCTGCCGCCGCCATCGGCTCGAGCGTCTTGAGTCCCCTCTTTTCGGTGCCGTGGTAGAGAACATCACGCTTTGCCATCTCATCGCCGAGCGGCAGAGGCCGGGGGAGCGCCAGGCGCCGCGCAGGGTTTGCCGCGCATCTGCTCGATTCTGTATCCTAAAAGCATGACTCCGATATGCTTAGGGTTGCTCCTTCCGGCCTGGCCCGATTTGCACATGAAGACATCCCTTAGGGCAAAACTTCCTCGCTTGGAGCGCGATCCGCTACGAGACATCCTGGCACCCCCCCGGCATTGGCCCGCCAAAAGGGGTATGCGTCACAGGGAACCCTTAGCTCCCCGGCCTATCTGCCGATAACGTTTCTCATCTCAATGCATAAATAGCTTGTTGGAGCATCTAAATCGGTACTATGGCGGACGAGGAATACCTAGCGCTGCTCGACAGGGCCTTCTCGAAGGTGCCCGAACTGTCAGCGGCTGGCAGCGACTTCGTCATACCGAAGGCCGATGCCTTCAACGAGGGCAACAAGTCTATAATAAGGAACATCGCAGCCATAGCCGACAAGGCAAGGCGCAAGCCGGACGAGATCGCGAAGTACATGAGCAAGGAGCTCGCCGTGCCGGTCAACGTGGAGGAGCAGAGGATGATAATAAACGGGAAGTTCTCCGCGGACGACCTCGACAAGAAGATTCGCCGCTACTTCGAGATATATGTCGTATGCAGGGAGTGCGGCAAGCCGGACACGCATCTCGAGGGTGCCGGCAGGGGGATGTTCTACCTGGTCTGCGAGGCGTGCGGCGCACGCTACGGAGTGAAGAGCTACTGAGGCGGATCGATTGTACAGAGGAAGAGGGAGAGGCCCGAGGATTGAGGTGGAAAGGGAGCTGAGGCTGCCGCAGCAGGGCGAGGTCCTCGGCACCGTCACGAAGATTGCCGGGGCGAGCAGGTTCGTCGTCGGGTGCAAGGACGGCAACGAGCGGCTCTGCTCGATACCCGGAAGGTTCAAGCGCAGGTTCTGGATAAAGGTCAACGATGTCGTCGTCGTGCAGCCCTGGACGCTGCAGAGCAACGAGCGCGGCGACATAATCTGGAGGTACAGGCCGCAGGAGGTCAACAAGCTCAGGGACAGGGGCCTGCTGTGACGTCAGGGCATGCGGGCCTTGCGGATGCTTTTTAAGCCTTAATCTCCAATAGGTACTCGAGGGGATGAATTGCAGACGCTTAGCGACCTTCTCGTCGAATCGAAAATATTCGCCGACAGGGAGGTCCTGAGCCCGCACTACGTCCCCAAGAAGCTGATCGGCAGGCAGAAGGAGATAAACCAGATAGAGAAGTCCATAGCCCCGGCGCTGAAGGGGGAGCGCGGGCGCAACCTGTTCATCTACGGATTGACAGGGGTGGGGAAGACCTCGTGCGTGCGCTACGTCATAGACGAGGTCAAGGGCATACCGAACACGAGGGCAAGGATATCATACGTCAACTGCCGCATATACGGCTCGCGCTACAAGGTGCTCAACAAGATAATAACGGACCACCTCCCCACGTACGCCAAGAGGGGCTACGGCGCCGTCGACCTCTACGAGAAGCTGACGAACTGGATAGAGGAGGACAACAAGATACTGGTCATAGTGCTCGACGAGATAGACATGATAAAGGACCTCGACGACCTGATCTACACGCTCTCGAGGATAAACAGCGACATACGCGCCGGGGGGGTCGCGATGGTCGGGATATCGAACAATGTCTCGTTCAAGGACTCCCTCGACCCGAGGAGCCTCTCCTCGCTGTACGAGAGCGAGATCGTCTTCTCGAACTACAACGCCACGGAGCTGTTCGACATACTGAAGGACAGGTCCGCGAAGGGCTTCCGCCATGGCGTCATCGACGACGAGGTACTGCGCTTCATAGCCGCCACTTCGGTAAAGGGGGGAGGCGACGCCAGACTATCGCTCAAGGTGCTCTCTAAGGCCGGGGAGCTCTCGGACGACGAGGGCCAGCAGAGGGTCACGATGGAGAGCACGAAGGAGGCCATCAAGCTCGCCGAAGGCGACATAGTGTACGACGTCGTCTCGACGCTGCCGGAGCACCAGAGGCTGGTGCTCTACTCGGTCGCGCTGCTGACGCAGACCGGAGGCTCGTACAAGAAGCTCACGGACGGCGTCGACACATACCTGTTCAGCGGCGAGATCTACAGCCGTTACAAGTCCATAACGGAGAACCTGCACAAGGAGCCCAAGGGCGAGCGCTGGTACAGGAAGTACCTCTACGAGCTCGAGATGCAGGGGCTGATAGCCGCGTTCGAATCCGGCAAGGGCATAAGGGGGCACACGAAGCTGATAAAGCTCCTGTACCCGGCGGACAAGATACGCGACTGCATAGAGAAGGACGTCTTCGGGATGTCGGACCAGGTGCCGAATTGAAGTATTATGACATCGTGCTGAAGCCCTGCGAGTTCGACGGCCCGTTCGCCAAGAGGCTCGGTTTCGAGCGCGTTTTCAAGGCCGACGGCAAGTCAAGGGGGCTGTTCGCCGGCAGGGACAGGTCCGCGCTCATAAAGGCCGCCCAGCGCGGCTCAGCCATAGCAATAACCGATTTCTCGATAGACCGCGAGGTCCTGGCTAAGGCCAGGGACAACGAGGCCGCGCTCTGCATACCCATATCGGCCATAGCCGCAGCGAAGGGGCTGGAGCAGGCGAGGCTGTTGCACAGGGCCTCGGAGCTCATCGCGTATGCGTACAGGAAGAGGATGGAGGTCTCGTTCGCGAGCCTCGCGGAATCCAGGCTGTTCATGGACTCCCGCATGCAGCTCATCGAGATGGCGAAGGCCCTCGGGGCGACGGAGGAGCAGGCTAGGCGCGGTGTCGGAGAGGCGAACGTGCGTATAATAGAGGGGTGCGAGGCGCATGATGAGGACTAAGCACAGGTACATACTGGTAGAGTCCGCTTCGTACGCCAGAAGGGAGGCCCTCCAGTCCGAGCTGCTCAGGGTCATAGGCACCGATTACCACATTGTCAACCCCAAGATACTCGACATCCGCGGAAAGATGGTCATAAGGTGCAGCCTCGCGGGCATGGGCAAGCTGACAACCGCGCTCGCGCTCATAAAGAGCCTGGACGGGAAGGAGAACGCTTTCTACACGATCAAATCCTCTGGCACGATACGGGCGCTGATGGAGAAATCAGAGCAGCTTCAGCCCTGAAGTGAACTCGTTTATCCTGCTGGACTGCCACGGCCCAACGCCCAGGGCCGTCTTGGATCCCGGCGGTATCTCCGTCAGGCCCGCATCGGTGACGAGCGCGCACGGCACGCCCTTGAACTGGAAGGCCTTGTAGAGCTTGACGAGCGACTCCTCGTCCCCCACCTTGAGCACTATCTTCTTCTCGCCGGTCGCGAGCCACTCCTTCGCTATGGACTTGTCCGCCTTCTCGCACTCGAAGTAGCTCATGAGCGAGGCATGGGCGGCCTGCGCCGCCAGCTTGCCCCTGCTCATCTCGAGGTCGGACCTCAGTATGATCGCCTGCTTGATCTCCTCATCTGTGGAAGCCATAGAGTCACTTTCGACCTGATCGCCGCATTTCACAGCCCGGCTGTCTTTAAAATGCTTAGATCGGCAACCATTATATAGTCAGCTGCCTTCTTCTTTAATCACAGGATGTGCCTGTACATTAGCGAGAACATCAGCGCTATTATGAGCATGAACGCTATGTCTACGAGCGGAATCGCGGTGAAGATTATCATCAGCACGAATATGACGCCCATCGTGCCGAAGTAGACGGGCTTGTTCCACGCGAGGACCTTGCTGCCGTCGAGCGGGAAGATCGGCAGCATGTTGAAGAACGCGAGCAGTATGCTTATGAAGAGCGTCAGCGAGACCGCCTGGCCGAGGTAAGACGTAGCCGCAGGCGAGACCAGGACCTCTATCAGCAGGAACGCGCCGAAGACCGCGAAGTTCGTGAGCGGCCCGGCGAGCGAGACTATGCCGTTCTCCTTCCTGGTGAAATGGCTGGCGTATATCATCGTCGCGCCGGGTATGCCTATCAGGAAGCCGAGGAAGCCGGTCACGAGGGTTATCATCAGGCCGGAATAGGACGTCCTGAACCCGGCTATGGCACCGTAGTGCTGCGCCACGAACTTGTGCATGAGCTCGTGCAGCACGAAGCTGAGCGTTACAGCCAGCGCCACAATCGGCAGCAGCAAGGCCAAGTCGCTGAGCTTGACGCTGCCTATGCCGAACACGCCGCCGAGCAGCGTGAACGAGAACGCGAATATGAGCACCACGTCCGCGAGCAGGATGTCCCTCAGCTCCGCGAAGCCGTGGCTGTTTTCCCTGATCATCACAGTCCTTTACGGCAGAAAAGTATAAAAGCTGCCACGACACAATCAGTAGTGCGAAAGTGCGCGCACCACGCAGTCCCATCGTCTAGTGGTCAAGGACGTCAGGCTCTGGACCTGAAAACTCCAGTCCGAATCTGGATGGGACTATCATGTTTAAACTGTCAAGATAGGTATACTATCTGATGATATAATGCGATACTTGGACGGTATAGCTGTACTGGACGTCGAGGCAACCGAACTAGATCCTGTGAAGGGCGCGATACTCAGTGTCGGAATGGTAGCGCACAACGGCCAGCTTAACACGTTCTACAGAGAATACTATCCCTTTGATGGGGCAGTAATCTCCGAAGAATCGATGCGGATACACGGCATTAATCCAAACCGACAGGAAAGGAAGCCTGAAAACGATCCGAAGAATGTGGTTGCCGACATCAGGTCGTTCATGCAGGCCAATGGCTGCATCATGATTGCTGGGCAGAATCCTGGATTCGACAGGAGCTACGTCAACGCGTATGCAGAGCGATACGGCATAGACTTCAGGCTACCTTTCGGGATGCTTGACTTGCATTCCTTCTGCCTGGGTCGTATGCTGGGCAACGGCATAGAGCCACCAAAGAGCGGCGGCCACAGCACCCTAAGTTTGGACAAGGTGCTGTATTTTGTGGGTCTTGAGCAAAGACAAGGACAGCACAACGCGTTGGATGACGCGAAGCTGGAATTCGAGGCGTTTTGCAGGCTAATCTATGGAAAGAGCGTGCTGCCAGAATTCAGCAGCCGTCCGGTTCCCACAGAGCTCACAAAATAAACGGGCAAGCTCGTGCAAGCTTTCATAATCTTGGTTTCCCATTTAACTACCTTTTATATCCAAAAATCGAACCTTTCTCGGCCCTAATAAACTACCCGATAAAGCACCCAACCTCAAATTTATGCGATTTTAGCACATATACTGCTAATCCTAGGCCTGGTGGTACTAAGCTGATCTGAACCTACGTGATCCCATACTTCGGCTATTTTATGAGGCCTGGTTTGATCTCATCTGGAGATAGCTCCCTGACTTCCTCTATCCAGCTTCGTCGGATGTAGGATCTTATATGCTTTGTCGGACTTTCAACATAAACTTCGTTTTCATCTGCTGATACTAATCTCGTTATAGTGCGGATTCTGCCCTTGTCCGGTCTTACGAATTGTATAACCACCAACTTACCAATTATCTCATCATAGTTCATAGCTTCACCATCACGCATCGAGGATCTTCTGAATTACATCATCGTTATCAAGCCCTCTTCTTTGTAGAAACTTCTGTATCCTTTCCCTAGAGAGACGAATAGGGAATCCTCTTGATGTCTTCTTTAGCTTATCTCCTAGGTTAGCTCTCCTGAAATAGTGTCCCAACCACGATGAATTAAGCCAAGGTGGAACAGTATTTCCTGCTTTGACGTATTCTTCAATAATTTCAGGATAGTATCTCACCTCACTTGGCTCTTTCATCATCTCATTCAGAAAGACGGCTATCTGTGTGTCCATATCGAAATTAACTTCGTCTTGATGTTTGCTACCTACTTTGCTATTCGCTATTGATAGCACTCTGTTAAAAACATCCTCTCCTATCTCATAAGCCTGCATAAATAAAGGTGTCCAACACTCAAAATCTCTAGACACCAACTTTGTTTGTAATATCTTCTCTGCTATCTTATGTGCTAATGAACCTGATGAAGGTTCTGAAGGTTCTGAACCTTGTACATGCATATCCAATGTTCTTTTTCGCTTCAATAGTTCGTCTCTAATAGCCTTTATGATGTTTATGTAGCTTGGAAAAGGTTCATCAGGTTCTAAAGGTTCAACAGGTTCATACACTGTTTCTAGACTACTTCTTACCTTACTGATACGCTCTTCCAACTCGAAAGCTTCCGGAAGCCGAGTAGTATTTTCATCGTCAGACCTTTCTAAGACTATTACGATGGCCCTATCTTCGAGTACCTCATCCAGTCCCCCGATACTTGCTAAAGCTATTCCGGTATAAACATCAAAGTGCTCCATAACTCTGGTGCCCTGTCTATCTGTACCCACTCTTGAAACACGAGCACCCCTTTTATAGCAAACCTGAAGTAGCTCCCTTATGTTTTCTTGGCCTTCCCTTGTATATCTCTTTGACTCATCCAAGAGCAGTCCATTTACGTGTTCCTGACCTATGGTACGAAAGAGAGCAGCTTCGCTAAAACTATTTACAATCTGAGTGTCGGGTATTATTGCGTTTAAGAGCTTTAAGAGACGGGTTTTGCCACTACCTTTTGTAGCATCAAGCCTTAGGAAAGGAAAAGTGTAGAAATCGCTTATATGCGCATCTGCCATTGCCCAGATTGTCACTATTTCTACATCATCCTGACTCATTACCATATAGTCGTTGATGATTTCCTTTATCAACTGATATACTCCTTTATTTGTCATCCCCTTTTTATTTTCTAGTTCTTTGGTCATATTCGGCGCCTCAACGTGATACCACCCTCTCATTTCATCGTATCGTTGCATTTCGTTTAGAAGAAGTTACTGAAAGTTAAGCAACCTCCTTATGGTTGCGTCGAACGTTTCTTTGTTGATTGTTTGAATTATGAGCCATTGCTTTAACTCAGGTGAAATCGGAATTTGGACCATACCACACATCCAATTAATATTATAAATTTCAACATATTTATATCCTATGTCCGACGACAAAACATACCTGGCGTTAAATATTTTATGGGTGCATTTATGGCGGTGAGAAATTAGAAGTTAATGGCATTGTATCTCTTATTAATTCAAGCAGCTCGATAAAATCATTAAACCGCTCTCGTTCGTACTCTATAACATTCTCACCACCTTCCATGGTGAACTCATTCATTGTCTCGTTTTTGATAGAGGTACATTCTTTTTGTTTAGGCATATCCTCCACATGATTACCTATAATTACGATTATATATAACTCCTTGCCACCCTAGAAAATTGAAAAAGGAAAAATGATATTTTTAAGACTTTATTACATAATTATCCCAATGAACAAGGAGGAAATTCAAAGAAGGAAAGCAAATGCGCACAGCTCGTATAATTACTATTGGGCACACCTGGAGCAGGAACGAAAAAGAGGCAGATTGAAGTATAAAAACCTATCTCCTGAATATAAGACCAAATACATTAAACGGCAGCAAGACTACAATAAAACAAACTATGTATATAACTACAGATTCTGGGGTGTCCCGAAGTACGGCCTGAAGGGCTTTACTGAAACCATTAGGTGGGCGGATAAACAGGCCAGACATGATCAAGAGCGTAATGAAAGAGGGCTTATACTATGTGCCAATTGCAACCATAAACCATTCATTTCAAAGAGAGACCTTTCGAGACATATATGCAGCAGACATCCAGAGATTTGGTATAAGGATAGGCGCTAGTTTACTTCGCGTTGAACAGCGGTTTTTATATTAAAATCTTGAAAATCTCAATCTCCATGAGATATTATACATGACCCAAAATCATCAAAAATCGCATATATAACCTGCCCTACAAAGCGAAAAGATACCTATCTTGATTATTCCGCCGAGATAGGATGGGACTACTGCGGACCCCGAGACGCATTAGTGCCGGATGTCAACTTAGGGTTTACCGCTTCCTGTAACCGAATATCCTGTCGTATTCGTCATGGTCGATTATGTCGAGCACGTCCAGCCAGATCGATATGATCTCGACCTCGGTGTCCTCTCTCTGTGGCTGCTTCAGCGTGTATATCAGGCGCCATGCGCCCGTGAGATTGACCTTCCATAGGTTTGTCACATCATAAAGAGAGACGTACTTCTGGGCCACGTTCCTCCTCGGTATGTGTACCCCGTAGTCGTACTGCACCTTCAATATGGCTATCTTGTCATCAATCGATTTCAGCAGCGTCTGGTGGAATGACCCTGTCACGCCGTCCCGCGTCTCCTCATCGACCTTTTCCCTGAGCCGCAGATAGGCCGCTTTCGCGTCGCCTACGAGCTTCACAGACACGCGCTTCTCGACCATAGCCTCACATCTTCATGCCTTCGAGTTCGGCCCTCTCCAGCTTCCTGCTCGGGTTGAACGTCCAGATGAAGCCGCTCTTCGTCTCCAACACCAGACCGCGCCTTTCCATATAGTCCAGGGCCAGGTTCAGCGTGGAGCGCATAAGCTTCGTCGGAAGCTTCGAGAGTATCCTGTTCCTGCTGAGCGGCGTGTCAGAACCCTTGATCGCCTCCTCTATTGCCAGCACGGTCTTCAGGGTAGGGTAGTGCAGGACCTCCTTTTGGATTTGCCTCATATTTATAACCTAATAAGTATATAACCTGATAAATATATAATACTTTTGTTTGTGATGCAAGCAGCTTACAAAGATACCTATCTTGATTCCGTGGTGGGTCCATACCCCGCAGCTTGCTGCGGTTGGGAGCTTCATTTTCTCGGCGATGGTTGCCGTCCATGCGGGCGGCAGCCACGCTGAGTAGTGTAGACGTCTAATTTGGACGGTCGCTGTCGCCGCTTCTACAACAAAGAGAAGGAATTAACGTTTTTTGTAGAAGCGGAATTGAGAGGTTTATAGATTTTCAACACCCTCGCTTGCTCAGACGTTCAAGAAATGGCGAAGAACAGCTAACGCGTGAAGAATATGTAAAAAATGATATGCATAGAGATGGGTTCCCAGAGGCATACAAAAATAATAATGTAAGTGCTATGATGAGGACGGCAGATTATAAAATCAAGAATAAAAGAGAAATCACTGATTTCGCTAATAATGCAAAGATATTAATAAGGCAGATATGCAATGAATTCTCCGATGCAGTGTGAGTGAGTGGTTATAGAAAAGTCTGTAGGCGCAATAGTAATCAATCAGGAGGGTGAGTACCTTCTGTTGAGTAGGGTAGATAAAAAAGGTGACTTTTGGGAATTTCCAAAAGGACACCAAATTGATAATGAATCCGATATTGAAACGCTAACTAGAGAACTTGAGGAAGAGTGTAACATCACAGATTCCAAATTAGTAAAAGATTTTGTGAAAGAAAACAAATATATATCTAGCTCTTCGGGGAACACAAGAATCATATTACTTTACCTTGTAAAGGTCAAAAATAAGAACATTAGATTGAGTACAGAACACAATAAATATTTATGGTTAAAATTTGTAGATGCACTTACTAAGCTGAACCATGATACATGGAAGAAGATGTTGATCGATGCAGAATCACGTATTGCTGGAATGAAATGAAGCTAGTTGAGTTCCTTAAAGAAAAGAGTAATGATTATTCAGATATTGAGAGACTCTTTTTGAGGGAAACGGGCGAACATTTAGTTGGCTCAAATTTAAATCAGAAAAAGGAGTCACACAAAAAGACCAAAGCTACATTATATTCAGTTATAATACCCCATTATGAGTTTGATGAATATCTCAATGGTTTATTGATATCTTTAGGGCCTGGGTAGTTTGAAGGGTGCAAGAAACCTGACCGCCCTTCAGGGCGGAGATGAATTGCACCCTTCAATGCAGTCAAGGAACAGATAAACGCCTTCTCATAGATTTTCCTTCAGTGGC
>JAJYLX010000006.1 GCA_021787495.1 Microcaldota archaeon
AGGAAGAGGTCTGCATATCCCCTCTAGTGGTATGGCAGGAGTACTACCTTTCCCCAAAGGCTGCCGTTACGGCATCGACTGGACAGCCTCCGCACCCCCATAGTGAGGGTTTATAAGGAGATACTGAGATGAAGGGCAGGAAATCAGATTGAATGACGAGACGGAGAGGTGCGAATGGTTCAATCTCTCAGGGCTCCCAGAAAGGACGCTTGACTCTAAGGAGGACATCACGAAGTGGAGAGAGCTCGCAAAATCTGCATCTGCCATATCACGCGAGTAATGCGAAAGTCAGCCAAACGGCAATGAGGATAGATAACCGGTGCTATCATGGGCCAATCAAGGACGATAAGCAGGAGGTTCTTTGCTCTGCGTAAGCCTTCTCCGGCTGCCAAAATAAGGGATTACAAAGCCGAGGAGTACAGGTTCGTAAGGATGGTCGACAGGAAATTCCTTGATGGGAGGGCTGCCAAGGTACTGGACCTCGGCTGTGGGGAAGGTGCATTGGATGCCATGCTCTCCAAGCACTACTCCGTTACCGGAGTGGATAGGGACCCGAAGGCCATAAGGCGTGCCAGAAAAACGGCCAAGAGGGCGAGGTTTATCAATGCAGATATGCTCAGTCTGAGCATGCCGGAAAGGTTCGACATGATAGTGTCGGCGGATGCGATTGACCACGGGCCGAAGCTGAGGAGAGCATTTGAATCCGTGCTTAGGATTGCAAGGAGCCATCTCTCCGAGGGGGGAACGCTGGTATTCGACATCGGTTTCGTGAAGGAGCTCTGGAAGAATGATGCCGTCAAAACATACACAGTATCCGACGGCGCGACAAGGTACATAAGGGTGTTCGGGCGCAGCGCGGAAGGTAATTCAGGCAGATACTATGACGTGTTCATCAAGTCTGGCGCCCAAAGCGCGAGTGCAGAGTCGTACAGCGGCACGTCAGATTGCCTTCTCAGTCTCGATGGAATAACCAGCATCCTCAAAAAGTTGGGTTTCACGGTCACAGTCTATGATGGCTGGAGCAATCGCGTGTTCAAAAGTGTGGGTAATGACAGTCCCGTCTTCGTTGCGGTTAAGGCTGCTAGAGATGGTCGGAATGGCAATCGGATTGGACTTATGATATTTTGAGAATTTCCATGATATTGTTGGAATTGATTGCATGGAGGTATTATTCGTCTGCAAAGGCAACGTTGGCAGGAGCCAGATGGCTGAGGCCATCTTCAACAGCCTGGCAGATGGCAAAGCAACAGCTTCAAGTGCGGGAGTGAAGGTTGGGGACTATGAAGGCAAAACGATTGCTGATATAGGCCCTGTTGTTGTCGAATGTATGCGGGACATAAATATAGACATCTCGCGTAACACCCCAAAAGCACTCACAAAGGAGATGTTCGATCATGCTGACATTGTTGTGTCAATGGTTGAAAACAGAGACCTGCTGCCTGAATATGTGCGGAGCTCAGGTAAGGTGCTTTTCTGGGACATCGAGAACCCTAAGCTGATGGGTCATGAGAGCACCGCTAAGGTGAGGGATGCAATATATAGATATGTTTCTGCGCTGGTCGAACAGATAAGGTCTAGGAGCATTAAAAAGGCCAGGCATTCATACAAATGAAAGATAGTGGTACAAAAGGACAATTGTGCATATTTCCATTTATCCGGAACAAGTTGGCGTTCTTCAAAAAGGATAGGTTCCGCATTTTTGGAAAAACAGGCCTTTTGGTGAAGAGGTCCGTATTGAGCTGCAAATTGGCCTGGAAAAACTGCCTTTCCCTCGAGAGTGCATTTTTGGCTCAGAATTATGAAATGTACAATGCCATTTATCACATTAATGAAACTCAAAAGAGAAGTGCCTAAAACACGTCGGAAAAGGCTCCTCGACGACAAAATTTGCGCGCATTTGCCCATTAGAGGCGTCTGATTAATACCATGATTAAATTAGCGTAAAGCAAGAATAACCTCAAAAGGCGCAAAAGAAAAGAAAATTGGTATATACTAAAATAGAGTTAGAAAAACCAATAATGTCATTTCCTTCTTCTATCCGGCAAGGCCCATTCGAAGTCATCTATTATAATAGCGCAATATGTGGAGGCGCCAATTCCATTCTTAGTGCCTACGCTCCCTATTATCCTTACCTTCCGGTTGCTCCTCTCTAGAATCTCCCTTGTTCCGTCTGGACTCATCCATGAAAAGAACTTATTAGAGGCTTTACCGGAGAGCATGCAGTCCATTGCGTGGACGTCGTTCTCGCCCGGCTGGTAAATATACATTTCGTCAATGTTGGCACCGCCGGTCCAGCCTTTCTCGGAGGATCTATGCCGTATGTAGCCTACCATATCCACACTGCGATCCTGCATGCGATAGAGGCCAATGTCGGCCAGTTCCTTTTCCAGCGCCTTTATCGACGTTATTGGAGGTTTATTTTCAATGTTAACTTTTTCATTGTTTTTTTCCATTTTATCATTTTGCTAAAACAGAATTGGAAAAACCAATATTGTATTATTTATGCTCTTCTTAATGGAGTGCGCGGCATTGGTCTCTTTGACCTGGTGGCTTTCTCTACATTTAGAACCTCTATGTAACCAAGATGGAGATGATCGTCTGGCACCTGCACCTTCCCGGTAACCGTGATCCTCTCTCCAGCTGAAAACTTTTCGTTGCTTATCTTAGCCTCGTTCCATGGAGTAATCTCGCAGTTGAGGAAGTCCACTTTGTCCCAGTCTATGATGTCATCCCATAAGACTTTGGTGTTCGAAAGCTGAAAACCACCGCGGCCGCGCAGCTCGTCGCCCAGGTCGATACTGTATGGAAGGTAACCTGTCACCTTTACGGTTACGGTTTTATTCATGTAAGGGACCAGCCTTCGGCTGCCGTCGCATATCTCTTTCACAGAGAACTGCATCACTTCCTTTTCTGCTTCTTTCCTCATTTGATTACCTTACTAAGATAGAGTTAGAAAAACTAAGACTTTTTATACGCATTATCTTCCCGGTAACCTAAGCCAGACGTCGCCATCCAAATAGTATAATGGATCTATTGCGCTATCGACGGGATCCGGAGAGGGTTTCGCCGTCGGCTTAAAGATGATTCCTGTGACATTTCCGTTTTCAGTGTTGATTGTTATATCGTCCAGCATCCCTATCTTAGCACCTTTCCTGTCAGATATAACCGCACCGATGTACTCTGTTGACCAAAGCTTCAGTCTGTCGATTGCCTCAAGCGAGATCCTCTCGATTCCTCTCAGGAGCCCTCCTCTGCTTGCAGGTGTAATGTAATATTTGTCGAACTCATTGCGGTCGATTCCATGGAACAAGGATTTTGTGGTTCCCATAACTTCACCAATCAGTTATCTTACCTAGATATAAATATGCTTTTACTGCCTTTCTAGTTTCTTTTTGCATGCAGACTCAACCACAGATGAGGCATATCTCAGCATGGAGCTCTTAGAACCCTTGCTGCTGCAGGAAGCATCCACCATCATGAATCCTTTCGGATTGTACCATACAGTAAACTGCACGTAGCTTTTGTCATCCTCGCTCCAATTGAACATGACCGGGAAGCTGCCGTATCTTACCTCATCGACATACTTGTTGTGAAGCCTGGCATATTCATCGAGGTTTTCACTGACTTCGCTTTTGAGGAGGTTGAATTCACCTTCCGTCATGGCAACCCCGATCGGCTTATCCATGTCTTTCATAACCATTTTATCACTGAATACCGTATCAGCAGCTCTCGAACTTTCTGACCTCGATCGCCACGGCGCCCCGCCAGATCGGTGAGACCTTCCCCCAGACCTTCACCCTCGCCGCCTGCTGGAGCGGCGGTGCACCGGCCTCGTTTGCGCGCTTCCCGCTCAGCCTGCATTGCACGCCGTTGTTTATCATCCCGTATACATTGGTCTGTGATTCCTCCGGCTTGTCAACGAGGTAGAATACCCTGCCGAGCGCATTGACCGCGTATCCCTCACTGATTACGTACCTGCCCACAAGCGCATCGGAATCTCTCTGGGCGCCCTCGTGCAGCTCTTTTGGAGACATCACCCAGTAAAAGGCAGGCTCGTCGCTTGTCGCTGCCGTCTTCTTCCTTGCGATTGCGTCGAATGCATCCATGGCTTCCTGTGCCATCGCCGCGCTTCTTGCGATCCTGGAATCATAGCGCCCGAGCATCGACAACTGTTTGTCGTCCCGGAATTTTTGTCCTTGCACACGCTTTTCCATCATTATCACCGCGATTCCCACCCTCTATCAGGATTAGCTGGGTCATACAGATATAATACTTTTTTGGTTCACGCACAGTTTGTGCATGCCGAATGGCCGCTGCCGCTCGGGGCGGTCACTCCCTTTTCATGTCCTTGAGCTTCTTGTGATTATCATTCCACACGTCGGACAGTTTTCTTATTATGCCCCTGGCGAACCATACCGTTCCGAGGATCGCAGCGGTCGCCTCGAACCCAAGCAGCGCGACAGAGCCCGCCGTGAGCGTGGCCTTCACGAAAGGTGAATATCTCTTGGCGTCTCGCAGCAGTCCATTGTCGAGATTGAAACCTGATTCAAGATAAAATCAGAAAGCCCGTCGGTTAAATCCATCCCACCAGCGAATAAGCTACTACATCTGAGTATTGGCTTCAAGAACGAAATGGGATTTGTCTCGATTTCTCTTATCTCTTGGCGACTGCCTTTTGTAAGCAGGCGGATCTTGTCTTCCAGTATGTATCCTGCGAAACCGGCACCTATTTTGCCAGTAGTTACTATGAAATCGCCAGGTCTTCCCCCTCCTCTTAAGATGAGGTTTTCCTTGTTGGCGACGCCCCATCCGAACCCGACAAAGCTAGTTTTTGTAGAAAAGTTTGTATCTCCCATCTCATATCTTACTGCCCCGTATAATATAAGTACGTCATTTATACCCTTTACGAAGCTCTTCAGACCAGATGATGTAAATTTGTCGTCGAATGTGAAAACAGCCGAAAAACCTACTGGTTTCGTCCCTGTGCATATTATGTCAGACATTGTATGTGCCGCGAGAAATCTGCTAGCCACTCTGTATTTGTTTATCCCGTAGCGATTTTCCTTTGGTAGATCACCCCTCAGATCATCCATGTTGTAAACTAGGTAATCGAAATTCTTGGGAAACCTGCAAAAGAAGGCATCCTGATAGTTTCTTGGCTCTGCCGTGACGGCCTGCTTCCCTATTACAGAGATGGTTCTTCTTTCACCTAAATCTATGAGTTTTGTTGACATGGCAACCATCACAAAAGATTAAGTTGCTTGCTCTTTGTGGCGCCGTTGCTCAAGAGATTTCCTACCTTAGAAGAGAGGTTGACTGCAGATATGATTCCATTGTTATTCAAAACCAGAAAATCACCCTTGGGGCATACTAACCTGCCCTCGACCTTGAGTTCTTTTGACTTTTCCGCTCTCTGGAAGCTTATTCTTGTTGCCCCGTCTGCCATAAGCAATGTCGCATAACGTGAATAAAAGTCGAATTCTTGAATGTCTTTGATGAAAAATTCGGAAAACTTACTGCTTTTCTTTTTTATCTCTGTGATTTTTTCGTCCAACATCGATGTAAAATCGCTTGTTTGGAATCCTAATCCCAGTGATTCCTCCTTTATCCTCTTGTTTCTCTTGTCTAGAACAGAGAAAGTGGTCTTTATGTATTCTTCGATCTGCTTGGCAAGACCCTGAGACGGCGTCCTGGCTATTATTCTCGCGTAATTTGCGCCCTGCTCCAAAAGACGGGTCTCCGCTCTTTTCTCTGAGGTGGTCCCAACTTTTATGAAATCCTTGGTAAAAGCCGCCAGATAAACTAGATGGGGCGTCGTCTTGCAGTACTCTAGAGCTCCTGAATTGACACAGTCGCCAGTACAATAAGTACATTTGCTAAGGATGTCCTTGTCGATGCATTCCCTACACTGATTTCCAAGTGTGACTCTTGTTGTCGTTTCACAAGGTATCAAATTGTCATCTGTATCAGGGTAACCTATGCAATACTTATCGTTTAGGATCATAAAGGAGACATTGATTCCAGGTGCAAGTTCGGTCTTTATGACTTCTTTTGGTGCATTCTTGAAATCGGATAGGAGTATGAAGGCAGTAGGTTTGGTGGACCATTCATAGGACAGCCATTTGAGGTGTGCTATCTCAAAGTCGAACAAGTCATTCTTAAAGTCTGTCATAAGATCACATTGTGCTGCATCCACCTTTATTTACATTACACCTTGATTGATATATAGGTCTTTCACCTCAACGACTTTGTCCAACAATTCCACTAATCCCTAGGGGTTTATAGAACCCCCAGGGCATGTTTGTTTTGGCGACAAACATGAGCGACCTTCGTAACTGGAAAACTTATAACCAGCAGTTGGTGGGCAGGGGACGACCTTCAAGGTACATCGATTCCGCAGTGACCAATTATGACAAGGACTTGTCGACTATGAATCGGGGAAAGGTTGGTGCACCCTACGAATATACCGATATGTTGATAATTGCCGGTTTCGCGATAAAAACCGTGTTCAAACAGGGTTACAGAGAAGCGGCTGGAACAGTCAAGGATTACACCGACAGGATCAGCTTTATGCATCCTGACTTCAGGACTCTGCAGTGGAGAGTCTCCGCCATGGTAAAAGAGGGTATAAAATTCAGGATTTACGAGAGGGGTAAGAAAGATATTGAGGTGCTGATAGATTCCTCCGAGGTAAAGTCCGTGAATGGCGGTGAGTACAGGAGCACCAAGTACGGCAAGGTGAAACTCTGGGAGAAGGTACACGTCGCCATCGACAGGAAGACCCACAGGATACTTAACATAATCATTACAGGGAATGAGGTGGGAGACGTCAGGGAGTTCGTGCCCCTCATGGAACCGATAGAGGAACTGAACACCGTCAAGAGCGCCACGGCGGATGGCGCCTATGGATCTGAGAACAACTTCAAACATTGCGACGAAGGCGGTATAAAACCGGTGATTCCTGTGCATGTCACTGATAGGCACGGCAGGCACAAGGGGAGAAGGATCGAGGAACAACTTGGATGGGTGCGTAGAGGGGTTCGCCATGGAGGAACCATCATCTGACAAAAGAGCAGATGAGAGAGAATCAGGACGATTGGAAGAACAGAGTAGGTTACCATAGCAGGTCCATGGTCGAAACCGCATTTTCCGTCTTCAAGGGTGCCTTCGGGGAGTACACATTCTCTAGGGGGGACGAGATGAGGGAGAAGGAACTGCTCCTTAAAGCAGTCGTCTACAACACGTTTCTGATTTAACCGGTCGATGTCTGAGGGCGTAGCGGTGACTACTACTACTTTTCAGTAGTTATTGGACACAGCCGGTGCACGCACGATGACATGTCAAATGGGCACCGTCGCTAATGGATAATCACTCCCTCTTCATATCCTTGAGCTTCTTGTGATTATCATTCCACACGTCGGACAGTTTTCTTATTATGCCCCTGGCGAACCATACCGTTCCGAGGATCGCAGCGGTCGCCTCGAACCCAAGCAGCGCGACAGAGCCCGCCGTGAGCGTGGCCTTCACGAAAGGTGAATGTCTCTTGGCGTCTCGCAGCAGTCCATTGTACTTCCCCTTGGCATCATTCTTTTCCGCTTGCCGCGCTGCGTCTTCTTCTCTCTTTTCCGCGAGCGGCGCGGCGACCTTTCTCTCCAATGCACTCACTTTGCCCCTGCGTCCTTGCGGAGCAGTGCCGAGGCGGCGGACCTCACTTCCTGGTGCCTCGACTCGACAAGCAGCTGGTTGACGGTTACGCCGTTTATCTCCTGCTCCTTCGCCCACTGGTTGTTGAGCAGCGTCATCTGGCGCTTCGCGTCGGCGAACATCGCCAGCTCTATTATCGGCATGTCGCCGTTCTTGTCCCTGATCGTGAAAGCCGGCGACCTCTCCTCAATGAGCCGTCTGAACTTCTCCATCTCCATCTCCATGAACCAGTCGGCCATGTCCATGACGTTTTCCGCGCTGTGCGGCACAGCTCTGCTTTTTGTTTTCATTGCGTCTCGCCTCTCTGTCTTCTGTCGCTTTTGATATTTAAACCTATTGTGCGATGCGCTCGAATGGTCTGAGCTCAAATCCGGCATGTCTCAGGGACGTACCGTCAGCTGACGTAGGCCGACGACGCCGCGATGAGCGCGGCCGTAAAATGATTAATTGCCGCTATTGTGCCGCGGATCGTCCAGTTGAATGGTTTCGACGCAGCGTTCACGTCGCCGTCACGTTCGCGCTGGAGTGCGCCCCGTCCTCTCCCTGCACGTATACCGCGTACACGGCACCGCTGACCGGCATTATGGTTATGTGGCTGCTGCCGACGGATATGATGCCGTTGAAGGTGAAGGTCTGCGAGGCGTGCGCCGCAATCGTGTATCCGTTGCCCTCGAACTCGTGGTCGCTGAATGGCAGCGCAAGAGTCCCGTTGGCAGCGACTATAAAGGTGAGCTGCCTGAAGCTCTTTGCGAGTATGCCTTCGGGTATGACGTTTGCCATTATCGTGTTTGACGTTGCGTTGAGCTTTGTCTGCAGTATCTGCAGCCCGTGCCTCATGCCGTCGTCTATGTACGCGCTGATGTTGATGTTCCCATGCGCGTCAACGAACGGGAAGTTGCCCGATTCTGAGAGGCTGCCGCTGCCGTTCGAGTGGTCCCGCGAGCCGTTGCCTGAGTAATTGTATGAGCTGTTGATATTTGCGCCCGCTCCAACGTTGGCTCCGATGGTCAGAGGCTCTCCCCTGAACGGGATCATCGGCCTGTTGTCAAGGCCGCGGCCGCGCATGGCGAATGGCGTTACGAGCACCGACAGGTTGCCGCTGAGCATTATGTGGCTTATCCTTACGCTCCTGTTGGCGTTGTTTGTCACCGTGACTGAGAATGCGGTCGTGTTGCCGGAAACCGACAGTATTGCATTGCTCTCTGTGATGTTCGCCCTCGCCTGCTCCAGCCTTACCCTCTCGCGCTCGGTCAGGCGCTCCCTGGCGCCGATCTGGTTTTGAGTGGCGTTGCCGACGACAACAGCCTTGACGGACGGCACCATCACGAAGACGGACGAAGTGGAGTTGCCCGTGAAGATCGAGACTATGCTAGGTGTGAAGTCTATCAGGGCGCTCATCGTGCCGTTGGCTGTGGTCTCGCTCACGTTCGCCGTCAGCGTGTCGCTGCCGGCTGGAAGCGTGACCGCGTAGGTCGTGCCATTTATCGTTATGTTGGCGGAGCTTATATGCATGCTCACGGCCGTGATTACGGAGTTGGAAGGCACTGTGGCACTGCCTATCACCTGGGTCACGTTGATGAGCTGCATGAGGTTGAGGGTTCCCGAGCCGCTGCCGGAGACCCATGCGGATGTGCCGTTAGTGTAATTGACGTGCGCCTGTAGGGATGAGTACGCGACTGACAGCGCGTTCGTGCCGCTCGGCACTGACGGCGGATCGGTTATGCTGAACACGACCTGGCTGCCGGAGCCCGGTACTGGCGGCAGGCCTCCCTGCACAGTCGTCGTTGAGTAAGTGGCATTCTGGCCCCCCATGCTGTAGATGGCGTACGCGGCTACTGCTATCACTGCCAAAGCCGCTATCCCGATTGCAATCCTGCTGCCTTTTCCCATAAGGTTCACCGTTACTGTTTACTTGCGTAAAGGAATCTATTTAAAGCTTGCCCAACATTTCGGGTCTGTGCCCTGTGCGATGCCAAGCTGGGACTGCCGCCCAGCCGCTTTATACCTCGGACCTCCTTTCGTGCTCGTGCATGTACGCGACGAGCGCGTTGGCGTTCGTGCGCAGCGCGCTGCCCTCCCTTTCGCTGACCATCTCCGCCACCACGTCCGCTTTGTCGTGGATCAACTGTATGAATGTTTCTAGGTCCTGGTCGCGAACCGCAGGCTGCTTCCCGATCAGCACCATCCCCTTGTCTATCGAGTCGTTCGCCGAATATGTGGTGAATCCGCTCCTGGCGCCTAGGCGCTCCATCTCCTTAGCGAGCTCGGCCTTCTTCGTCAGCCCATTCTGGCCGTACACCTTGCTGAGCTCCCCATACGACATGAAACTGTACTTGCTGTACACGAACGTGTGTTCCGCGGTCTCCACAGCATCTCGAGCCTTGACTGCATTGCCAGCATTGTTGCTGGTGCGTATTTCAGTCACCATGTTTTCACCCTCACTGAATTGCGGGAGAGGAATCTCACTATGCGCTTCCACTGCCCACGGCACGGATTCGTATTGTCAAATATTAATAGGTTGCGCTGCGCGGCTTGAACCGACTGATAAGCGGAATCGAGCCTTGTTACGCCGACATAACGGACTTCGACGGGCTGCAATGGCGTGCCACGGCGCCACCTACATATTTAAATGCCTTAAACATGATACTAACTCGATGCAAATGGCTGACGACCAAATAAAGACAAGTATTGACGCTCTTCTTGATTTAATAAAAGTGAGGGGGAAGTCCGACATCAACACTATAGCAACGAGCGTGGGTACTGCGCCATCCATCGTCGAAAACTGGATAAAAATCCTCGAGAAGGGTGACATGGTCAAGGTCACGTACGAGCTTGGAAAGATGTACGTGGCGCCGCTGTCCGCCGGCGCGAGCTCTAAGGAGCTTAACAAGAAGATATCCGTGCAGGAGGAAATCCTCGACACCGAATTTGAGTCGAAGCTGCTCGAGCTCAAGAAGATCTCGGATATGGTGATAGACCTCAAGTCCGCCATGTTGATGGCGAACAAGACGTACGCCGAGAAGCTGCCAGACTTGCAGCAGAAGCTGAACGAGATTAACAAGATATATGAACAGGTCAATAAGGAGAATGCTGTAGCGGAGAAGCTGCGCGCGCAGCTGGAGGGCACATACGACTCAGTGAACGCAAAAGTTTCCGGGCTGATGGATAAGATTAAGTACCTCGACTCGCAGGATCTCGGTGGACTTCCGAGCACGATACGCAGCGAGCAGGATCTCGTGGCGCAGGCGAAAAGCTATGAGAAGGTACTGGCTTCCATAAAGACCGACATGATAAAGAGGCTGAATGATGCGCACAGGCAGTTCGAGAAAGAGGTGGGTGGGATAAGGCAGGACATGCTCAAGCAGGGTAACGACACCCTGCAGCAGCTCATGTCGCAGGAGAAGGAACTCGCGAAGTCGAACGAGGCTCTGCGCATCAAGATGAACGTCGCGCGCGGCATGATCAGCGAGGTTGGGAGCTTCAACGCAGAGAAGAACAGGCAGCGCATGCTGCTCGACAAAACCGTGAAGGATTTCACGGAGCGCTATTCCAAGAGCTATGAGGCGATATCGAAGGGCATGGACATCCTCAACAAGCGGTCTGGGGAGCTGCTCTCTGGCATCGAGGCGATGAAGATGAGCTTCGGCGATGCGTCGAAGGTGTATGACATGCTACACGACATTCAGACCGCGGTAACCGAAGCCGAGACAGGGGTCAACAGGTTGAAGGATGACGTGACGGCGATGAGGAGGGAGCTGGCGTCATTGCAGACAAAGAACATCGACTCGCAGGACAGGCTCAACGAGACGAACAAGCTCTTCAAGAAGTCAGACGATGCCACGAAGGGCATGGAGGGCATCAGGAAGGAGCTTGGCGCCGCAGTGGGCAGGATAAAGATCAAGGGAGACGAAAAGAAGGTAGACGGCAATGGTAAGAGTCCAAGTGAGGATGCGGGCGAGCTGAATGGCTGAACAAAATGATCACAACGTGAATGTCCTGGAGAGCTATAAGCTCGATGTCAAGGGCATGCAGGTATATGTCAGAATATACAATGCCGATGATGAATTCACCCCTATATATGAGGTCACGTATCCTGGAATAGGGGATGCGACCAAGCTGCTACTTATGTCTCTGCGCCCGGACCTGATGGCACTAGTTCCGATGGACCCGAACAGGCTGAACGAGCCAGAGTACTTGGACGAGATGACATCCAAGTACATGCAGACTAGCGGCATGCTCATCGATAGGTACCTGCCCCAGACAACGACGGACGTGAAGAAGCTGCTCATTTCGTACATCATGAACATGATGATAGGTCTCGGCGACCTAGAGGTGCCGCTGGCCGATGACAACCTCGAAGAGGTAGCAGTCAACAACGCAAGCGAATACATGTGGGTCTTCCACAAGAAGTACTCATGGTGCATGACCAATATAAAGGTGCAGAACGAGGAATACATCTACAACAAGGCTGACCAGATAGGCAGGGCTGTCGGCAGGGAGATCAACAACTTGGTGCCGCTCATGGACGCGGAGCTCGCGGACGGATCGAGGGTGAACGCGACACTCTACCCTGTCTCGCAGAAGGGCAACACTATAACGATAAGGAAGTTCGCGAAGAACCCGTGGACCATGCCAGCGCTGATAAGGAACGGCACCATCGACCCATATATGGCGGGTCTGATATGGACGTGCATAGAGAACGAGGTCAGCCTGCTCATATCAGGGGGGACAGCCAGCGGGAAGACCAGCTTCCTCAATGCGATGAGCATCTTCTTCCCTCCCACCAGGAGGATCATATCGGTGGAGGAGACGCGGGAGCTGACGCTTCCGGACTTCTTCCAGTGGATACCGATGCTGTCGAGGATGCCGAACCCAGAGGGCAAGGGGGAGATAACGCTCTACAACCTGATGATAAACGCACTGCGCCAGAGGCCTGACATAGTGCTCGTCGGGGAGGTGAGGGTGGAGAAGGACGCCGAGACGATGTTCGAGGCAATACACACTGGGCACGCAGTCTACGGCACGGTGCACGCGGACAACGCCGCGGACACGATAGTCAGGATGACCAACCCCCCGATAGCCATACCAAAGATACTGATGAACGCGCTCGGCTCCGTCGTAGTGCAGTTCAGGCACAGGGCAAAGGGCATAAGGCGCACGCTCGAGTTCGCCGAGGTGCTCAGGAGCGGCGACGTCAACGTCAACTACAGATGGAACATACGCACCGACAGCTTTTCGCAGGTCTCGGAGCTGACGCACCTCGCAGAGACAATCTCGCTTTACGGGGGTCTGGGCAAGACCGAGATAGCTTCGGACGTCGAGATGAAGGTCAAGATGCTCAAATGGATGGTCGATAACGGAGTGATTGCAGTAAACGAGGCTGGAATGGTCGTCTCTAACTATTACAAAAACAAGGCAAAGATGATACAGATTGTCGAGGACAACGTCAAGTTCTCGCCGGATCTGTTCAAATAGGTTGTTGAATTGGCCGACAAGTACGAAGAGACTGTTAAACTGCTGGATGAGCTCCAGGCGGAATCCGGCGCGCCAGGGCCATCGTCCATAAACATATCGTCTCTCTTCACCTCGAAGATAAGGGAGGGGACGGAGAGCTACGAGAGCGCGGTAAGCCTGATGAACGCCGCGTCTTCTAGGCACGGTTCGCAGAGAGAGGTCCAGCCGCCGCAGCCGAAGGCCGCCAGCCCCTCCCTCCTGCAGCTTGGGCTGCAGAAGAGCGCGCACTATGAGAATGAATTCGCCAAGCAGTCCATGAACGTCAAGTCTGAGCTGCGCGAGATGATCGGGAAGCTGAACACGAGGCAGCCAGAGCAGGCCATGAATACCGGGATTGCGCCAGAGAGGGCCGGGAGCGGCCACGGAGGACTCTCATACGCTTTCAGGAAGCTCGAGGTTGCGGGGGCAAGGTCGCTGACCGTGAGGAAGGTGAGAAGCGAGGACCTCGTGCTGCCGAAACTCTCTGTAACCGACCAGATTGGTGAACTGGAGAAGATAATAACAGGGCTCAAGGAAGGGGCATTCAACAGCGATCAGGTGGAAGTGGTAGAGGAGGAACTTTACGGGCTCGGCAAGGAGGTGAGGAGAGGGCACGCGCAGCCGGTAGTCGCGGAAAGCAACCTTTTAAGCCTGAGGAATGAAAGGTTAAACGAGGCGACGATGGAACTCGAGGCCTTCCTGATAAGAAGTGGTAAATGATGCTCTGGAAGAGGCAGAAGAAGACCATTGAAGTCGACGGCAAGAAGATAGAGCTCCAGCCTAAGCCCGGAGGGCTTTTCGGGAGGAAAAGCCCAGCAGCCCAGCCTGCCCGGCCGCAGCAGGGGCCGCAGACGGACAAGATCAAGCTCAACAACGTCGACTTCAAGAAACCCACGAAGTTCAAGCTATACATAGAGAAGCTCGGCGTCAAGCACAAGGGCCTTGAGGCTGCGCTGGCAGAGCAGGGCATCAAGGGCAGCGTATACGAGTTCATACGCAGGATGGTGATAGCGTCCATCATGCTGGCGGTGGTGATGGCGTTCGCCCTGATGATAGTGCTGTTCAAGGCGGGCATGCCCATCGAGACGAGCGCGGTGCTCGGTATAGCTATCGGCATAGCCGTGTTCTACATGGCGCTGCAGAACTTCCTGAACTTCCCGGCGCAGAAGGGGCGGAAGGCCGCAAAGCTAATAGATAGAGACATACTCTTCGCGTCAAGGGACCTCATTATATCGCTGCGTTCCGGCATGCCTCTTTTCAATGCAATAACATCGATTAGCTCCGGCTACGCTGAGGCGAGCAAGGAGTTCGCTAAGATAGTTCAGAGGGTCCAGCTCGGGACGCCGCTCGTCGACGCGATAGACGAAGTAATAGAGGTCTCCAGGAGCGCGTCGTTCAAGAGGCTGATGCTGCAGGCTAGCGTCAGCATAAAATCAGGAGCGGACGTCGTCGAGGCGCTCAAAAGCATCATAGACGAGCTCACAGCGGAGCGCACTATTGAGCTGAGGAGGTATGGGCAGAGGCTGAACGCCATAGCGATGTTCTACATGCTGTTCGGGATAATCTTCCCGAGCATGGGCATAGCGGTTCTCACCATACTCACGACATTCATAGCAATCTTCAGCGTCGACTTCACCACGCTTGCGATAGTGCTTGTGGGGCTCGTCTTCCTTCAGGTCGTCTTCTTGGAGCTGATAAGATCGTCCAGGCCCGTGTTCACGATGTGATGCTATGGCAATAACTCTGGAAAGGCTGGTTTCAAGGAGGGTGGCCGTGGCGCTGTCGAAGGAGCTCGACCTCGCCGGCATCAAGGCATCCGTGAACCGCATACTCTTCGTCATGATAGTCATTGGGGCCATGACACTCGTGGTCGCGTCATTCGTTTCGTACATCTTGTTCAAGCTAGGCTTCATGATATCGGCTAGCATAGGCATAGGGGCCTGGGTGCTGCTCGTCGCGGTTGTGTACTTCCTCATAGAGTACAGGATAGATGGGAGGAAGACGAAGATGGAAAGCATGCTGCCCGACTATTTCATGCTCACTGCGGCGAACCTCAGGAGCGGCATAGCGCTCGACAGGGCGATGCTCCTCGCTGCCAGGCCCGAGTTCAGCTTCTTCGGCGACGACATCCGCGAGATGTCAAGGAAGCTCTTCAGCGGGGAGACCCTCGAGAATGCGTTGGGCAGCCTCGTCGCCAGATACAAGTCAAACCAGCTCAAGCACTCGGTGCGCATGATGATCGAGTCGATAAGGTACGGGGGGGCGATGGCCGACCTGCTGAACCAGCTCAGCAAGGACATAAGGGCGCAGCAGCTGTCGCAAAAGGAGATCTCGAGCCAGATGCTCATGTACTCGATATTCGTGCTCTTCGCCGGGCTGATAGCCGCCCCCGTGCTGTACGGCCTGACGAGCCAGATGATAACAGTTACGACGAGCGTCTGGAAGGGGATACTGCAGCAGAACCCCAACGGCCTACCAACCACAGGAGTCTCTTTCCTCAAGCCCAGCCCGCCCCAGATAACTGCCGCGCAGTACCAGGAGTTCTCGCTCATAGCCATCGCGATAATAACGGCGTTCTCCAGTCTCATCATGTCGGCGATATCATCGGGCTCGGCGCTCAAGGGGATGCGCTACCTGCCGATATTCATAATCGTCGGGATAGTGATCTACTTCGGGATAGCGGCGGTGGTTGCCGGAGTATTCGGTGGCATAACGACAGGGGGAACCTGACCGCCCTGCCCCATATAACTTCAAGCCTGCCTTTGACTTGGTGCGCGATATCGCCGCGTCGACATTCAGGACCCTGTATGGCGCGCATGGCTTGCTACTGGAGCAATCTGTAGCCTGCAAGGCTGGACGCGGATTCAGCGCCCTGGCTGCGCGAACAGCGGCGTGCGGCTGTTCCAGAGAGTCATGTTCGGTTGCGCAGCTATGTAGTTCTGCATGCCGGCCGTCGAGAGCGTCGCGGTGGCGCTTATCGGCATGCTGTAGTTGCCGCTGCTGGAGTTGACCGTCGCCAGCGCGGTGTACGTGGCGCCTATGCGGACGCGCGAGTACTGGTACACCGACAGGCTCGTATTGGTTATCTTAAGCGAGAGCTGGGCGAGGGCGCCCGTCCTTATCATGGCGGTGGTGTAATTCGCGAGCGTGGCGTGCGTCATATTGGTGCCGGCTCCGAAGAGCGTGCCGTTGAGCAGCAACTTCGTTATAAGGCGTGACGAACTGGCGTTGCTCAGCACGGTCTGGTAGGCCACGCCCGTCGCCACGCCATTATTGCCGTTCCCTGAGTAGTCGTTGGCGCTGCCGTTGAGGGGCCACCAACCCAAAAGGCTGGAGTTCCTTATCGCGTTGCCCATAGGACCGCGCGAATATATCAGGTAAACGCTGTTTGGCGGCAGCATAGAGCTGTAGAGCTGGACCCCAGACATGTACCCGTACACGCCGCCGTCGCTGTCTGACGGGCCGCCGAGCGAGAGGGACGACGAGGTAACGGGTATCGAGCCAGTGTGAGCGGCGGAGCAGTACAGCTGCCCGTCGACATATTCGTTGATTACTGAGCCGTTGTACGTGAAGCCGACAAAGCTCCACGTCTGGTTCTGGAGGCCGTATGCGTAGGTAGCGCACGGGCTGGAGCTGGCGCCTATGTAGGCGTTGAACTGCCCGGCTCCGCCGCTGATCCCTATGTTCATGCCGTACGAGCCCTGCTTCTGCGCTATCGCGGTGCTGCCGAACGGCCTGACCCACGCGAACATGCTCATCTGCGCCGTAGGGGAGATCGACAAAGAGTTCGAGACGGTTATGTAGTTGCCCCTTCCTGTGAATACGGCCACGTTCTCCGTCATCAGCGACCCTGTCGAGGATGCACTTGCGGAGATTATGCTGACCGACTGTTGCAGCGCGGTCTGAAGGTAGCTTGCGAAGGCGCTGTTCATCCGCGAAGCGAAGTTGACCGATGAGAGGCTGACCGCGCTCTGCGATGCGAGCTGCGAATAGTCGATGTTGATGAGCTCGTACGTGGTGAGCTCCCCGACCAGCAGTACGAGCATTATTATGCTGATGAGCGTGAGCAGCAGCCCCTTCCTGTTGTGCATCCTCATTTCCACACACCTACGGTGACGTTCGTTATCTGCGGGGAATTGCCGGAACCTAGCAGGAGCGGCACAGTTGCAGTGCTGACGGTGTATGCCGAGCTGAACGATTTCGGCAGGTAGTTGCCGTTCACGAAGCTGACACTGTGCTTGGTACCTGTCAGATAATGGCCCGAATAGTCGTTTGTATCACCCATCAGCGGCCACCAGGCGACTAGATTATTGGGAGAGACCGGTTGGCCCCCCATACCTTCTTGATAGAGAGAGGCGATCTGGCTGTCATTTAATGAGGCATTGTATATTTGAACGTTGGCTATCAAGCCGTTGAAGTTGAGGTTTGTACCCCCCTCCCGCGCCCCTACTGTGACAGGATAAGTTCCTGAAACGGCGATTGTGCCGCCCAAGTAAACATTCCCTATAAGCGCACCGTCCGCATAGAGGTCGAGATAGCCCGTGCTGCTGTTGTATGTCATCGCCTCAAAGTTCCAGTCGCTGGCGCTCCCGCCACATGCGTCGAGGCTGTAGCCATTCGGCACGCTCGAAGTCTGCCAATATGCTTGCATGAGGAGGGCCTGCCCGCAGCTGCCTTGGCCTGGACCCCAACTACTCATAGTATTGTGATAGCCAGTCAGGCCGACCAGTACCCCCTGAACCTCCGGCAAAATTTTGAACCACGCAGTTATCGTTTGCGCTGAGGAAGGGGAGAGAATTGGGCTTGTCCCAAAATCTACATAACTGCCTAAGCTGTTCGAGAAATGCGAGACGTTCAAAGACGGCGCGTACGTACCGTTGATAAATATGCCTGTATCATTCTGGCTCAAGGCAGACACCACCATGTCCGCGTAGGCTGACTGGCCGTTCGCGTACAGCTTGGTGAGCATGTCTAGTGAAGACGAGTTCGCCTGAACGCTAGCGCCCGGGAAGGAAATCGAATCGGTATGCGTGTATGGGACGGACACGGCAGTGCCGTTGTTGCCATGGCCGCTCACGTCTGTGGCGTTCCCGTTGAGGGGCCACCAGGAGACGAGGCCCACCCTCTGCGCCGGGGGGCCGCCCGCCCCTTCTTTATACAGCTGACTGACCTGCGACTGGCTGAGAGATATGTTGTAGACCTGTACGTTGGAGGTTGAACCGGTGAAGTTCCATTCCGAGCCGAGGCCGCCAACGTACGTTGTCTGACTTGCAGAGGTTGCACCTCCAGAGCTGCCGGTGCCGACCTGA
This sequence comes from Microcaldota archaeon, assembly GCA_021787495.1. Lineage (GTDB taxonomy): Archaea > Micrarchaeota > Micrarchaeia > Micrarchaeales > Micrarchaeaceae > A-MIC-10. Next base: position 18,507 of record JAJYLX010000006.1, read on the forward strand.
ACGCCGTTGACATACGCGGTCAGCGCGCCGTTGCTGTCCGTTAGGACTATGTTGATGAGCGCGTTCGGCGAGAAGGCGTTGCTGGCGGTGATCGCCGGGCTGCTCGTCGCCCAGTAAGCGTACAGCGAGGTCCCGTACTGGCTAAGCAGGTACCCTGTGCTATAGCTTGAGCCGCCGTAGTCAAGTATGCTGTGCGTTCCAGTTGGGACGGCCGCAGGCCTCACCCAGACGGACAGCGTGCCGGTGTTCCCAAGGTTCAGGAGCGGCGAGTACGAAGCCGAGATGTAGCTTCCGTGCCCGTTGAACTGCGCGACCGACGTGCCGCCCAATGTCAGGAATGGGTCAGCATACTGCTGCGGGACGTAGCCTACAGCCTCTCCAGCCTTCATGTCAAGCAGACCCTGCATGGTGCTGAACGCCTGCGTCATAGACGCCTGCATTATCGGCTGCGGCTGCGCGGATATATAGAGAAGGATAGACGCCGCTATTCCCGCTATTATCAGCGAGAAGACGGCATCAACAGTGAAAATGAACCCCTTCATAATCAACCCTCACCGTAGCTTGTGTTCGTCCAGACAGACGCCGTGACTGAGACAGGGCTGCCGTATACGTATCCGTTCGTGAACGAACTGTAGATTGTCACCGCGCCGTACTTCGCCGGGTTCTTCCCGATGCTTAGGTTGACGGTCTGGCTGCTGATCCTGATGTAGTAGTTGTAGGACACGCCTAGAAGCTGCTTGGTAGCTGGGTAGTTAGAGTTCGCCATAGACAGCAGGGCCGCGAGCTTCTGCGGCGATATCTGCGTGCCGTTGCCTGTGCCGATACCGATGGACACGAGCCCCCACGTCAGGCTGTTGCTGGAGTTGACTGTGCCCTCCCAGTTTGGTGGCCAGCCGGTGTAGAAGATCGAGCGGCCGAGCGTCTGCGCCTGTAGCTGCATCACCTGCGCGTTGTTGGAGTACGCAATGGAGAGCTGCCCCTCGATTCCAGACCACTCGAATGCAATAAGCGTCATGGCGGCGCTGAATATGACTATCGCGAAGACGATGTCGAAGCTCCAAAACTGCAGTCTCATGTGTGTCATCGCATCACGGTAGCTGAATGTCCCTGTAGAGCGGCAGCCCCAGACTGTAGAGCGCTTCGGCCTGCTGCTTCCCGAGCACCGCACCATACACCTCAATGTCTGAGACGAGTGCGTGACCGGTTATACCAGATACTGGATTGTCGTTGACTCCAAGCATCAAGTTGGAGGAATGCTGCGAGAGGGTCTGGGACGAGGCGGTAAACGTGCAAGAGGCCGCTGGCTGCCCGTCAAGGTATATGGTTATGCCTGTGTACTCCGACACGCTGACCATCGCATCATACCAGGCGCCCTGCTTGACCGTGCCAGATGCGGTGCTGCACTTCTGCGCGTTGACAGGGCCGTACTCAATCCAGGTGAAGTTGCCATTCGGGCCGCCCGCCCACGAACCGGCAAAGTCAAAGCCCTGGCCGCCGCCTACCCCGAGGTTGGCCGTGCCGTTGTAGATGTCTACAATAGGCCCCTGCGCGGCGGAGTTGGAGACCATGAACCACTGGTTCACCGTGAAATTCACGGCAGACAGGGTGAGCGAGTTGACTCCGAGTTTCGACGAGCTTATCTTGGAAGCATATGAACCATAGCCTCCGGTCATGTTCGGCATGTACAGCATGCTGTTCGATGAGACGGTCACGGCGTTGAACGTGACCGAGACGGAGTTGCCGTTGTCGGCATTGTGGGAATAGTCGTTCGCATCTCCCATCAGCGGCCACCAGGAGACGAGGCCGCTTGACGCCGCAGGCAGGCCCTCCGGTCCCTCATTGTAGAGGGCGCTTATCTGGGACAGTGAGAGGGAGGTGTTATAGAGTTGAACATTCGAGATGTTCCCGAGCCAGTCGCTCGCATAGGCGCCGGCACCGATGTAGTTCAGCGTGAACGTGCTCGGAAGGCTGCCGCCGCAATTCGCTTGCGAGCCCGGCACGCCGTTGACGTATGTGAGCTCAAAGCCCTTGGCGAGATTGTACGCAATGGTGACGAAATACCAGGAATTCGGCTGAGATGCCCCCTGCTGATTGACGCTGCAGTCGCTCGCCGAGCTTGTATCGTAACGCGTGTAGAACAATGGCGGGCTTAGGCTGTTAATGACTAACTCGAAGCCTTTGCCGGTAGAGTTGTGGAAGCCAACCACATCTCTGGACGCGCCCACCGCTTGGGATGGCAGGTATACCCACGCTGTCAAGGTGCCCGCAGAGCCTAGACCGGATCCTACCGGTCCGAGGGTGATGAGACTGTTATGCCCGTTGAACTGCGCGACCGAGACACTGGTCACGTTATTTCTCACGGGCAGCCAGTCCAGGCTCGCAACAATACCGGAGTTGCTCGCTATGATTCCGTTCCCGTTGTCGCCGCTCATATCGAAGACAGTATTGCTGGATGTGCCGTTCACGCCAGTGAACATGGGCAGCCAGAGCAGGAGGCTGCCCCCGACAGAGCCGTTCAGGCCGAGTGTGTAGACTGACCCGGTCATGTTATGGTAAAGGCCGTTCTGCGGTATCTGGATGGTCGCATTGCCGTTGGAGTTCGCGATTGCCGTAAATGAGCGCATGGCGGCATTAGATGATATGAAGTAGGTCGCAAGCAGCCCTATCCTCGCGCCGCCGAATGACGCGCCAGACATTGACGTCGCGTGCACCGTGAGTTGCGTCGGATACGTATAGCCGAAGTTCGCCGTGACGCCGCCGAGCAGGCCGGCGATCCCTGGCGGCTTCATGTTAATGTAGACGGTGCCGAGGTAGTTGTACACCTGCAGGCTTCCCGTCGCCGTGAGCAGCCTGTAGAGAGTGATCTGCCCGCCGCTTACGACTGGGGTGCCATTCACCGCCAGGCTCCTCGCGAAGCTGGACGCCTGGGCGCCCAGAACCTGCGACCCTATCGACATGTTGGCGGTGACGACGCCAGCAGACGATATGTAAAGCGCGTACGGCGTGGAGGACACGCTCGAGGGTAGCGTTATAGTGTATGAGTAGCCGCTGCCAGAAGCCAGCGCTACGTTTATCTGGCTGGCCACGTCCTGCGTCAGTATCTGGAGGAACGAGTTCTGCTGCTGCGAAAGTGACGTGGCGCGCTGGCTCGTAACCAGCGTGAACACCACGACGAAGATGATGAGCACTACCGAATACACAACTATGAACTCGAGCGCGACCTGCCCTTTAGTGCTCCACGGCATCAGCATCATCCTCGTATTCTCTCAAAACCTTAATAAATCTGCAGAGTGCGCGCCCCTGGCGCGCGGAACGGTGCATGCAAGGAATAATAACCTGCGGAGAGATTACTGCGCATGGATGTTGCGGAGGCGAGGGGCGCCATACCATACGAGATAAGCGAGTCCCTTGCGGCGAGGGGCATAAGGAGCTTTACCGAGCCGCAGGAGCTTGCGCTCAGGGCAGGACTCATGGACGGCAGGAGCATGGTCGTCGCGTCCCCCACCGCCAGCGGCAAAACCCTCGTCGCGGAGATGGCATGCGCCAGCTCGGTAATCGCCAAGGGGAAGAAGGCGCTCTACATCGCGCCGATGAGGGCGCTGGTCAGCGAGAAGTACAGGGAGTTCATGGAGGCGTACCCGTTCGTAAAGACCGTCATGTCGGTAGGCGACCTCGACTCGAACGATCAGTGGCTCAGCAGGTACGAGATGGTCTTCGTATCTACGGAAAAGCTCGACAGCCTGATGAGGCACGGTATCGAGTGGCTTGGCGACGTGGGCTGCATAGTCTTCGACGAGATACACATGCTCGGCGACCCCTCCAGGGGGCCGACGCTCGAACTGCTCATAACGAAGCTCAGGAGCGTAAGCGGCGCGCAGATGATAGCGCTGAGCGCCACGATCGGCAACGCGAACGAGATTGCGAAGTGGATGGGCGCCGAGCTGGTGGAGAGCGACTACAGGCCAATCAAGCTCAAGAAGGGCATAGTCTACGAAGGGAAGGTGCATTATGCGGCCGAGAAGCAGGGCAAGGAGAAATGGGAAGTGGAACGGCTGCAGGCGCGGAGCGGAATCCCAGAAACACAGGTGGTCGAGGACACGCTCAACAGGAAGAAGCAGCTCATCATATTCTACTCGTCAAGGAGGAACGCGGAAGCCGGAGCGGCCAGGGTAGCGCCGCACGTAAGGGCGCTGCTGACCGAAACCGAGAGATCGGAACTCGAGAAGCTGAGTGGAAGGGTGCTGCACGTCCTTGACAGCCCGACGCAACAGTGCACCAAGCTGGCCGGGCTGGTGAAGGACGGGGTCGCGTTCCACCATGCGGGCCTGATGAACGCGCAGAGGTCTATGGTCGAGGAGGCGTGCAGGGGCAACCTGATAAAGGCGGTGTGCTCGACGACCACGCTGGGGCTTGGCGTGAACCTCCCGGCGCACACGGTGCTCGTGAGGGACATACACAGGTACGACGGGGGCGGGAGCGCGGCCATAGGCGCGAACGAGGTGATGCAGCTCTTCGGCAGGGCGGGCAGGCCGAAGTATGACACGGAGGGCAGGGCGCTGCTGGTCGCACAGTCGAAGGAAAGCATGGAACTGCTCTCGAAGAGGTATATGAAGGCCAAACCGGAGCCGGTGGATTCGGGCATCGGCATCGCCCCCGTGCTGAGGACGCACATACTCGCGTTCATAGCCGAGGACTTCCTGAACACCAAGCAGGCGATAGACTCCTTCCTCGCGAAGACGTTCTATGGATTCCAGTACAGGAACATGTCGGACATCAGGTACAAGATCGAGTCGATACTGCGCGAGCTCATATCATGGGACTTCGTGTCACAGGAAGGCGAGGCCTTCTACGCCACGAGGCTGGGCAAGAGGGTGAGCGAGCTCTACATCGATCCGCTGTCGGCGAGGCAGATCGCGACCTCGCTGGGGCATGAGCGCGACCTGATGGGCAACCTGTTCATGCTCTGCAACACGCTCGAGATGAGGCCGTACGTCAAGGCGACGGAGGAGGCGCTGGCCGGTTACGTGATGATGTCGAGGCGCGACCAGATGCCGATGAACAACGACGCGGAAACGTACGGCGCGTACGAGCCGGAGAGGGCGTACGGCACGGCGCTCATGCTGCGCGACTGGATGGACGAGAAGAAGGAGAGCGCGATAGTCGAGGCGTACTCGACCACTCCGGGCTTCATCTACAACAAGCTCAACAACGCGGAGTGGCTCGCCTATTCCGCGATGGAGATGGCGAAGATACTGCATGTCGGGACGCACGACCTCATAAACATGAACGCCCGGCTCAAGTACGGCATAAGGGAGGAGCTGCTCGACCTCGTGCGCCTGCGCGGCATAGGAAGGGCGAGGGCGCGGCTACTCTTCGCGAACGGGATAGAAACAGTAAAGGCTATAAAGAATGACAGGGATAAGGTAGTACGCCTGCTCGGCAGGGAGGTCGCGCAGGCTGTGTTCGACCAGCTCTGAGGCCCGATCGCATGTATATATCGGAAACGGCAGCGAGGAAGATGCTGAAGGACGCGGGCGCGGAGCGCATCAGCGGCGACGCGTTGAAGGAGTTCAGGAAGCACCTGGAGAAGTCGTCTTTCGAGACCGCCGACAAGGCGGTAAAGCTCGCCCATCACGCTAAGAGGAAGACGGTCGAGGTATCGGACATCCGCCTGGCGCTGGGCTAATCAAACCGCCGCGCCGAGCACCTTGAGCAGCACTATCGTTCCCGTGGCCGGCAGCCCGAAGATCGCTATCGGTATGAAGACCGCCCACGTGAGGACTACCCCTAGTCCGAAGAGGTAGTTCAGGATGAAGAGCAGCATGACACCCAGGATGCTGTTCATTATTATTCCGAAGACCAGCCTGAGGAAGAGCCTCGCGACCTTCATCACTATAAAGAGCACGAGCGCTATCAGCCCTATCACGATGACCTCGCTGACCACCCCGGAACCGAAGGACGGCAGAGCGAGCAGCAGCAGCGGCAAGACCATGCTGACATAATGCAAGCCAAGCCCTAAAATACTATGTTATCTTTTCAATCACGGTTATGTACTCTGTGTGGAGGAATCCGGACTGCACGTTCGTGTAGTTCATGATCACGTAGCCAGTGTAGACCGTGCCCACCGACCCGGAGAATGCAGCGCCCTTGCTTGTGTAGCACTGCACGCTACCGAAGGTGTGGTTGCCTCCTATTGTCATGGTGACCTGCGGGGAGATTGCGGACATCCCGATATATGAGGCAGTGGCGTTGCACGACATCGCCGTCACGTTGATGTTCGTCATCGTGTTCTGCTGCACGTTGAACGTTATCTGCCCGTTTGTGTCCATCCTCGCGGTCAGGCACGAGAAGTCGGCCTGAGCGACGCACTGCGAGCTGACGAATGTGCCCGTGTTGAACACGCCTAGGTAAATGAACGCGCTCAGGACTATGGATATCGTGAGTATCGCCCAGCCGTACGTCAGCAGGTATTCCATCGCGCTCTGCTGCCCTGCCCGTGATTTTGCGGCCATGCGATCACAACGTGGCGACTATGCCATCGATGACGCCGTTGACACCTATGCCCCCGGTGGCCCTGACGAGTATCCTATGGCTAAGCACGGGCTTCGCGAGGAACTTGACATCGTCCACGCTGACGCTCCCCCTCCCCTCTATGAGAGCCTTTGCCCTACCGCATACCATGAAGCTTATGTCGGCCCTGGGGCTGCCGCCCATCACTACGTGTATGTCCTCTCTCGTCGCCCTGACGATGTCGACTATGTACCTCCTGACGTCCTCCGGCACGGCGACGGACTGCACCTGCTCCTGCATGGAGAGTATGTCGCTCGTGCTGAGCACCTTCTTTACGGGCTGCTCCGGCCGCTCCTTTATGCCCATCATCGCCATCTCATCCTCCAGCTTGGGATACGTGACCCCGAGCCTCATCAGGAACCTGTCCGCCAGCACCTTCGGCAGCGAAGTTGTCCCCTCTATGTTGAGAGGGTTCTGCGTCGCGAGCGCGATGAAGGGCTTCTCAAGGGGCAGCGTCGTCGTGCCGACGGTGACCTGCCTCTCTTCGAGCGCCTCAAGCAGCGAGGTCGTGGTTTTGGGCTGCACCCTGTTGAGCTCGTCTATGAGCAGGAGGTTAGTGAATATGGGGCCCTTCTTGAGCCGCACGGAGTTGTCCTCGTCGACGTACGTGCGCCCTATTATGTCCTCTATGCTCAGGTCGGGCATGCCCTGTATGCGCTTGAAGTCCGCGCTCACCGCCTCGGCGAGTGCCTTGGACATTGTGGTCTTCGCAACACCAGGCACCCCTTCAAGCAGCACGTGGCCGTTGGCCACGAGCGCTATGAACATCAGCTTTATGGTGTCCTCATTGCCGGCTATATGTCTCTTGACCTCGGCAAACGTGTTCTCGAATGCGGTCTTTGCGTCCATCGGTCGCCCCTCAAAAAGCTTTTATGTCTTTACATCGCATAACTATTACTGTATAGGGACTAAGTAATAAATAGTTTAGCATAGGTTAGGTGGGGCAGTGATCGGCAAGGAATCGAGTAGCAAGGGCAGCGTATCCCTGCATGACGTGTTCAACATACTGGAGAGCAGGCGCAAGCAGAAGAATCCTATATATGAGCAGGAGATGGCCCTTGAGCACGCAGGGAAGTTCGAGATGACGAACCAGCAGTATGAGAAGATGAGGAAGAGGCTGGGGGAGCTCGGCTCGCTGAAGGATGAGACAGTGACCAAGCTCATAGACATACGACCTAAGAATGAGTCGCTGCTCAGGCATGTCCTCACAAGCGAGCGGAGGAACTTCTCCAGTGAGGAACTGCAGAGCATACTCGCAATTACTAAGGAGGCCTGATGCTTCCGGTTCGGTGTGTGTATGCAGATGACGAGCGAGGAGAGGAAGGAGGACTACGCCTACGTGCTGGACTTCATGCACGCCGGTAAGTCGTCCTCGAGCAGGTCGGATCCGCTGGGCCAGCTCGTAGGAGACAAATGGTTCACGCTTCTCGAGGCCAGCACGAAGCCGAGCGTCGCGGTCGCGATAGGGGAGCGCGTCTACATAGGCAACGGGGAGCGCGACAAGATACTGCTCATAAAGTCGAGGATATCCTACCAGGAGCTCACGCAGACGTCAAAGAACGGGCTGGAGGGCATAGTGCTGCAGATAATAAAGGCGAACGAGGAGAGGTACGTCAGCGTATTCAACAGGGCCGGGGCGCTCAACATAAGGCAGCACTCGCTCGAATTGCTGCCCGGCATAGGGAGGAAGCACCTCGACGCCATACTGAAGGAGAGGAACACCAAGCCCTTCGCCAGTTTTGACGACGTCATGCAGCGCGTCTCGCTGCTGCAGGACCCCGCCAAGCTCATAGCCGACAGGGTCATACTCGAACTGCAGGGAGGGGAACGCTTCTACCTCTTCGCGAAGCCCTACTTCGAGAGGCAGGAACGCTACAGGTAACGCTCAAGCTGGTGTGCCGATGGAAGGCCCTTCGGGCTATGCCGTTTTCCTGAGGCCGCTCGGCCTCGACGACGCGGACAGCCTTGCAAGAAACGCCAACGACCGCGAGATAAGCGACAATATGCTGCCCAGGGGCAGCTTCCCGTACCCCTACACCAAGGGCGACGCCATGGGCTTCATAGAGGCATCGGGCAATGCCCTGATTGACGGGACGATGTTGAACTTCGCGGTCTGCCTGTCTGGCACGGGCGAGCTCGTTGGGTCGTGCGGCATACGCAACATAGATGCCGCAAGGAGGGAGTGCGAGATAGGCTACTGGATAGGCAGGGCGCATAGGGGCATGGGCTACGGCAAGGAGGCGGTGCGGCTACTGATCGGCGTGGCGTTCGGCGACATAGGCATGGAGCTTGTGCGCGCCACGGTGCTGCCCGGCAACACGAGGTCGCTGAAGCTCCTGCAGTCGCTGGGCTTTACCTGGTCCTCCAGGATGGCGGGCAGTCCGGAGGCCATATCGATGGTGCTCTCGCTCAAGAACTTCGGGGCACGCTCCGGGAAGCCCGTCGCGCCACGGCTCTACGGCTGAATCAGCTCAGCACTATGTGCTTCCCCTCTATCAGCTCGCGCGCGAAGTCCGGAAGGTTGCCGAGCGCCTCCTCCGCAATGCCGTGAGCCTTCCCCACGACGGCGTCGAACCTCTTCCTGTCCTCGAGCACCAGCTCGAGGTTCACGTGTTTCGGGTCGCTGATCGGCCTGCCGATCTGCGAGACCATGTAGACCGTGCACTCCCTGACCTCGGGGTACTGCTCGACCACCTCCGAGGCGATCTCGTTTGAGACCACGCTGTATATCTTACCGACATGGTTGACCGGGTTCTTGCCCCACGCGGCCTCGAGCGTCATCGGCCTGAACGGGGTTATTATGCCGTTCACCCTGTTGCCCCTGCCAACAGATCCGTCGTCTCCGGCCTCGCAGCTCAGGCCAGATTTCGTCAGGTACACGTCGTTGTCGCTGTGCGAGTCCGCGTTGTTTATCGCTGCCGAGACGCTGCGCCTGGTGTATTTCCTCGACAGCTTCAGCACGTCGGCCCGTATCCTCTCCTTGTATGACACGTAGTCTTCCATGCTTTTCACGAGCCTTGCGACGAACGCTATCGCGATTGTGAGGGTTATGCTGTCCTCCTCGCGCACGCTCATCACCTTTATGTCCTCGCCGACCATCGGCATGGCCCTCTTGTAGGCCGCGCTGTTCAGATAACGCTCTGTCTCTATCGCGAGCCTTTCGGTCTCGGTGAAGGGCGCGAACCCTATGCCGAACGACGTGTCGTTCGCCAGGGGCGCGCCTGGGGCGCGCCGGAACACCCCGTTCAGGTCCGCTGATCCTTTCTGTATTCTCGTGGCGAATTTCACCTCCTTGTCAACGTCGAGGAAACGCGTGTTCTCCTTAAGGTGGTCCTTCGCCGCCCTTATCGCAATCTCGTCCACCGGTATGGTGACGCTGCCAAGGGACTTCGTCGCCCTCCCTGCCACTATCACCTCTATCGGCTTCGTTATCCTCCCGGAGCCGAACGTCGCGGTCGACTCACCCCCGACTATGAGGCCCTTGTCCACATTGTGGTGCAGTATCTGCCCAGTCTTCTCCAGATAGGCCCTGCTCAACTCGATGCTCGCCCTCTCGACTATCCCGTCTATCAGCGTGTCAGGATGGCCCTTCCCCTTCCTCTCCACATATTCTACGGCCTGCTCCTCGAGCGGGGCGTTGCCCAGGTACGAAACCTTGATGTTGCCCATGAGACCACGGTATAGGCAGCATATGCGCCGCTTTTAAGGCTTGCACCGGCGTTTCTTTATCGGCGTACAAAACGCGCGCGGCCTCAGATGGTGCCGGGCTTGGAGTACTTGACCCCGGAGGCGTTGCAGACCTCCTCCATGATGGAATCTATGGCGGACTTCGCCTCGAAGAATTTCGGCATCCGTATGTGGTAGACCACCATTTCCAAGTAGTAGTTGCCGTCGAACGTATCGTACCTCGTGTTCCAATGGATCGGGTGGACGCTTTTCGGCTCCGCATCGATCAGCCTTGATATGCCGCCGTCAATGATTTTCTTCACGATGTCGTAGCGCTCGCCGTCGAGCTTTATCCCTATCCTGTGGTGGTATTCCGCCTCCCTCGTGCCCATGTACATCTCCGTCCTCGGCAGCCCCGGGACCGCCTCGTAGGGCGTGTTGAACCTGTCGTGGTGCCTTATCTTCATCATGGGAGGACCTGCTGGGATGGTATTTTGCTGCACCGCATATATATAACTACAGGTCGCCGCCGCCCTTAGATGCCCTTTTCAGGCCGATTATGCGCGTCAGGAGCGCCTTTTCCTCCTCGCTCAGCAGCCCCTCGCTCGACGCGAGCGCCCGCTCGTCGCCGTCGCGGACGCGCGTGTACAGCCTCTGCCCCTCCTTCACCTGGCGCCCGAACGTTATGCCTTCCATCGAGACCGCGACGCTGTCGCCCTTCAGCGCGGCCTCGATCGCGGTCTTGTCGTTCTGTATGCCCTTTATCTTGCCGATGACCGCACCGGTCTCGTCCATCACCGTATAGCCGGGCTTTATCCTGCCAGACAGCACGGTAACGCCGAAGATTGCCGGATGGGAGACCCTGAAGCAGGAGTTGCGCAGCACCTCCAGCTCGCCCGGGAAGACGAGCTCCTTCTCCAGTTCGGCCTTCGCGCTCCTCTCCATGTTCAGCGTTATCTCCTTGTAGTCGTCGAGCAGCTTGTAGATTATGTTGCCCTCTATTATCGTGATGGCGCTCGCGCTCGCGGTCTCGAACGCGTCCTTCTCGGTCGAAACGTTGAACGAGATCACCATGGAGGATTTCGGGTCCATGGCGCGCATGGCGAAGGCGTCGAGCACGTCGCGCTTGGTCACGTTCCCGAGGCCCTTCTTGCTGATCCTGACCTTGTCCGCGCCGAGCAGCCTGGAGAGCGCCTCTATGCTGCCTATAGAATCCGCCTTCAGCACTATGCCCGTCCTGTCGGTCGAGAAGACCGACCCGAGCTCCGCGTTTATCTTGCCCATGTAATCGAGGTCCGTCGTCTGTATGACCGGGGAGCCTGGCAGCGCGTCCTCGAGACCGGTGCCGCTTATCTTGACGCCCGACGCGGCGTCGACCGACGCGACGCTGAAGAACTTGCTCGACGACTCCCGTATCTCGTGCAGCGGCTTGGGCTTGAGCAGCGCCTTGATCTTCGCGGTCGCGACCCCGCCGGGCGTGGCGAAGGCGACCATGTCGTTGACGCGCAGCGACCCCTCATAGAGTATTACGTCAATGGTGGTGCCGAGGCCCTTGACCTCCTTCTTCTCCAGTATACTGCCCTTGCCCGGCCCCTTCACCTCAATGTCAAGCCTGTCCTCCATGAACCTCTGCGAGAGCCCGGAGACCAGCATAAGCAGCTCCGCGAGCCCCTCGCCGGTCTTGGCGCTTATCGGTATTATCGCGACCTCCTTCTGGAAGTCCCTGACTGCGTCGTAGCGCTCGCTGGTGAAACCGAGCTCGCTCATCTTCCCTATCAGCCCGTAGATGCGGTTCTGGAGGTCCTCCTTGACGTAGTCGCTCTGCTGCTCCAGCGACGCGCGGATGCTCTTGGACCCTGTATCGTGCCACCCGGTTATCAGATCGACCTTGTTGGCCGCCACGACGAAGGGAGTCTTGTACTCCTTCAGTATCTCTATCGCTTCGACGGTCTGAGGCGCGAACCCCTGCGCTATGTCGACCACGAGTATCGCCATGTCCGCGGCGCTGCCTCCTATCCTCCTCAGGTTGGTGAAGGCCGCGTGGCCTGGGGTGTCTATGAAGAGCAGGCCGGGTATAACGAGCTTCGATTTCGTCTGCTCCAGCACGGGCCCACATATCTGCCTTATGGTGTCGATTGGGACCTCACTTGCACCGATGTGCTGCGTTATTCCCCCTGCTTCCCTCGCGGCGATGCTCGAGCTGCGTATGGCATCGAGCAGCTGGGTCTTGCCATGGTCGACGTGGCCCATCACGCAGATTATCGGCTGCCTTATCATGGGAAAGCCTCGCGATAAGGATTCTAGCCTCAGATTATTAACGGCTATGGTGCGCCCTGACGATTAGGGCCCATCAGGTCTCTGGCGGCGCGGGGCGCCTTAGCGGAACCTGCTGGTGCGGGCTCCATGAGACCGTTATGTTGCCCGCAAGGACCTGGTGGTTGCCGATTATCCTCGCGGCGTCGCTTATCTCCACGCCGTCGCGCAGCAGCAGGGAGCCGTAGAGCTTGGGGCTTCCGTGCGGGCCGTCAGAGATGTACGCGTCTATCGCGCGCACGTCGTTGTAGAGCTCGGGGCTGCCCCTTATCAGGGTATGGCCCTCGAGCCTGACGTTGTCGTGGAACTTGCCGCCGAACACCAGCGTGTTGCCCATCGCCGAAGAACGGCCGTGGAACTCGGCATCGCCATAGGCTATGGCATAGTCCTCCAGCCTGGCCCTGTCGAACAGCTTGGCGTTCTCGAGCAGAATGGCGTGCGGGCCGATGTACGAGCCGCTCCCCATGTATGTGGTGGTCTCGGCGAAGCCGCGGCCCTTCCTCATCCACTGGCGCTTGAAGACGCGGTTGCCGATCACGGCCACCAGGGCGGCGCGGGGCAGGCCCGGCAGCTCGCTCGGGTCGGCGACCTCCACATATCTGTTCATCCTCTTTGCAATGAGCATGCGATCAACTTTTCTATCATGAAGCTGATGTCCAGATATTTATACATTTCTATTGGACTCGCCATACGTGGGGCCGCGGCGCTTTTCTGTGACGCCCCTGCGTATGTCTTGCCGCGGCCTGTCCGGCAGGAGCGTGAACGGCGGCTGATCCACATCTATCTCGTAGCCGTCGCCTATGTTGGAATTGTGGCCTATTGTCACGCCCACGCGGATTATCGACCTGCCGATGCGGCAGCCCCTTTCTATGAATGCCCTGTCGAGCACCATGCACCCGGACGCCAGCACCACCGAGGGATTTGATCCTGCCTTGGGGTTGCGCCCGCGCTTCCACGCGGACGCCTTATCAGCGCCTATGGTGGCGTTGTCGCCGATTATAACCCTCGCCCAGACCACCGCATCATTCAGCGTGGTGTTGTACCCTATCACGGCGGCGCGGCCCACCTGTGAATTGCGTATTGTCGCGTACCAGCCGATCCTGGTGTCCCTGCCGATGATTGAGTTGGATATCTTGGCGCCGGGCTTGATGCCGCTGCAGTCAAATACGATTGAGGTGCCATCCGCCTCGGCCCTGTCCTTCCACGCCGGGCCCTCGGGCAGCCTTGAGCCTTCCGGAAGCAGCGCGCCGTTCGGCTGCTTTGCGAGCATCACCTCCCAGCCGGTGCTGTCCCTGTAAAGGATCCTGGACGCCCCCCCGCTGAGGGCGCGTATCTCCTCTATGCTTTGCGCGATGCGGTATTGCGCCTTGCCCGCGGCCTGCATGGGCTTGTCCTGCGTTCCCATTTCATCTATCTACTGGCAGCCCCGCAAATATAAATACGATGCTGCCGCGTTCGTGTATCGTCTATGCCGGTACGGGGTTTACGCGCTTACAGGCTGGCCGCGGCAAGACATAAATTCCTTTAAATCACGCCTCTAACCATGGTAAGCGTAGCAGACGTCGTGGGCGCCCTGTCGCAGTGCAAGGACCCGGAGCTCGACGCAAACATAGTCGACATAGGCCTGGTCTACGGCATAGCTGTCGGCGAGGGCGGCGGCGTCAAGATAACCATGACGATGACCTCGCCCATGTGCCCCGTGACGGGCATAATACTCGCGGACGTCCAGCTCAGGGTCGAGGCCCTGCAGGGCGTGGGCAAGGTGGACGTCGACCTCGTCTGGGACCCAATGTGGAACCCTGAGATGATGGCAGACGACCTGAAGTACAGGAACTGACCTTCCCCGCTCAGAAGAAATATCTGTCAAAGAGCTCCAGCTCCCTCTTCACGCCTTCGGTGTCGCTCGCGTGTATCAGGTTCTTCGTCGCCCTTTTCTCGAGGTTGGCCCTCATTATCGAGTCCTTGCTCCAGTCGCCCCTTATCGTGCCCTTCGCGGCCAGTGACGGATCCGTCTTTCCGATTACCTCCCTCAGCTTCAGCACCGCGTTCTCAGCCTCGAGCTCCATCGCTATTATCTCAGTAGAGCTTGCGTACGCACGGTTCCATGAATTCAGCTTCCTGCCTATCTGCTTCGGGTCCCTCGATCCGAAGAGTTCTATCAGTTTATCTTCCATGTTCGCGTCGCTCATGGCCTTGAGCGTCTTGTTGCCCATGCCCACGAGCTGCTCGTCGGAGTCAAGGTAGAGCTTCTCGGCCAGCTCCTTTGAAATCCTTCCCTTCCTTATCTTCTTTATCCTGAACCCCTCGGATTCGAGCCTCGAGATTATCTTACCAACAAGCTTGCCCTCTATCGCGTCGGGCTTCAGGTAGCTGAATGTTGTCTCCATAAACTCACGTCTTCCATTGCATTATTTGTCTGGGAAGATTTAAAATGCGTTATTCCTCGCGGCCCCGCGGTATATAGAAGCTGCCCTTGAGGTAGTTCTCGAGCAGCCTCTTGCTCGGGAAGTACATCGGCTCCGGCAGCCCCCTGACGCCGAACCATCTCCATTCGGTTATCTCGTCGGGCTCCATGACCCTCGGTTCGCCCCTGAAGTCCTCGGCGAGCATGCCGACCGTGACAAAATGGGCGTGCTCATTTTTGTCATTATTGACGCAGATGACCTTTACACCGCCGACCTCTATCGAGGTTTCCTCCCTGACCTCGCGTCGAGCCCCCTCCTCGAACGACTCACCGTACTCCAGCTTTCCGCCCGGCATCGTCCAAGTGCCCTCCAGGTGTAGCTCAGAATCCGCTGCATCGGGGTTATCGTTCCGCCTGCCCAGCAGCAGCCTGCCGTCCCTGACCAGCATCACCCCGAGCCCCACCCCTACCCTCCTCTTCTCTTCGGCCATCTAATCAGCCTTCTGCGCAATGGCATTCTGCTGGACCATCTCGTCGAACTTCCTTCCTATTGCCAGCGCGTTCCTCCTCGTTATTATGTAGCCCTTGCCAGTAGGGGCCAGTTCCCCCAGGCTGATGAACAGCCAGCCGGAGCCGTTGCTCCTCCACCCTATGAACGTGTCCATCATCGTGTTGCTCTGCCACTCCTTCAGAACGTCGATCTTCTCGCGCTCGAAGGTTATGTTGCTCTTCTCCCATGCCTTGCACTCGAAGGCGAGGCCCCTCCCCTTCCGAACGGCGATTATGTCCGGAGTTATGGAATTGACGCCCGAGCCCGCGGACCTCATGACTGAGTAGCCATTGTTCTGCAGCATCAGCATGAGCTCGCGTTCCGTCCTCGCACCCTTTGAGTAGGTCCTCATCCAATGCACCGGTCTGCGCTATTATGCCACGCAAACTTTATATCGGTTCTTCACATCCTCTCGAGCGTCCCTATCCCGAGGAGCGAGAGTGTGCCTTTCATCGCGTGCTTGAAGGCATAGAGCAGCGCTATCCTCGCCATCTGCTCGTCCTTTCGCTCGGCCTTCAGCACTGGTACCTTCTCGTAGAACCTGCTGAACTGCGCGGCGAGGGCGCCGGCGTAGTCCGTCAGCACGTTGCTCCTGTGCTCCGCGCACGCCTTCTCCGTGATCGCACCGCACTTTGCTATCAGCTTGACCAGCGCGAACTCCTCGTCGCCGCCGAGTTCGGAGAGAGATTTGCCCGAGACCCTCGCCCCCATTTCGCTTATGCCCGAGTTCTCTATGATCCTCGACGCGCGCGCGTACATGTACTGGCAGTACGGCCCAGATATGCCCTCGAAGTTCAGCGCTGTCTCCCAGGAGAAGATGATCTTGCGCTCCGGAGAGACGCGCAGCGTCTCGAACTTTATCGCGGCCAGTGCTACCTCCTTTGCGACCGTCTCCTTCTCGGAATCGGCGAGCTTCAGCCTGTCGCTTATGAGCTGCGACGACTTCTCCCTCGCCTCGCTGAGAAGGTCGTCGGCCGTGTATCCAGCTGTGCCCTTCCTCCCGGAGAACTTCCCGCTCTCAAGCTCGACCACGTTGTACGCGAGGTGCACAAGCCCCCTGGCCATGTCTGGCCTGCCCATCGCGTCGAACGCGAGCCTGACGACGTCCTGCTCGTACGATTGCCCTATGTCTATGATGTTGACGGCCTTGGCCACCCTGCCGTAATCCATCCGCCTGCCCTCGCTCGAGGTTATATTCAGCGGGGAGCCGTTTGGCTGCTTCTCCAGAAGGGGCCTGTAAGTGAACGGGTCCTCTATCAGCCCGAACTTCCACATGTGGAACGCGATGTCCTTCGCGGCATAGGTGGCTGCGCCGTTGCTCCTCACGAGAACCTTGACCGTCTCCTTTAGCCCCTGCATCGATGCAGGGAGGCTGCCGACCCTCTCGAAGTCCATTATAGTGCAGCCAGAGTACTTGCCGGCGCCCTCCTTCCTGACGACCCCGCTCCTCCCGAGCCTGTCCAGCGCCTTCTCCAGAATGCGCGAGCGTATTATGTCGCTCTCGCATATCAGCACGTCATGGTATATGTTGTAATCGAACGCCGTCTCGTACTGCGCGAGCACGCACTTCTCGGCTATGTCGCGGAGCATCTTCGACTCGTACGTCCCGTCCTGCTCCGCGAGCCGCATCAGCCGGTCCATGTCGTCCTTCATGTCCCTCCCTTCCATCGCCCTGTTCACGCCGGCATAGAGCTCGCCGAGCCACTGGTCGTACTTCCTGTCCGGCTGGCTGCGCAGGTTCATCACGCCCCAGAGCAGCTCAATCATCTGAAGCCCCATATCGTCTATGTAATCCTCACGCTCGACCGAATAGCCGCACGCGGAGTAGAGGTTAGCAGCCGTGTCGCCTATCAGAGCGTTGCGAAGGTGGCCTATGTGCCATGGCTTGTTAGGGTTGACGCTCGGATATTCGATTATGACCTTCTCCCCTTTCCCCACGTCGGAAGACGCGATGCCCTCCGCCCTTGCGAGCGCCTCCTCTACGACGCCCCTCGAAAACGCGCCGCGGTCCAGGTAAAAGTTAAGGAAGCCGTTCTCCGCCTTGACAGAATCGACGGACCCCGGCTTCTTTACGCTGTCGCATATCTGCTGCGCCACCACTCTCGGGTCCACGCCCTTCTGCTTCGCGATCTTGAACGCCACAGAACAGGCGACGTCACCGAAGCCCTTCTCAGGCATGGTTACGTCGTTCTCAAGGCTCTCGGCCCCGAAGCCGTTCTCCGCCAGCGCCTCCGCTATGCTGTCCCTGATTTCCGACATGACTTTGCCGTAGAACGCCGCCATGCTTTTACCTGTCGAACCTCTTCAGGAATGAGGGAATCGCATCTATTAAATCTGTCGCTATGATGTGGTTGCCCATCCTCCTGTGGAGGAGGTCGCCGATCATGGAGTGCGCGGTAACACCCGCGACGGCGCTCTCGAACGACGGGGCGCCGGACGCGGCGTACGCGGCGATCATCCCTGCCAGCACGTCACCCGTCCCCATCGTGGCCAGCGCCGGAGTCCTCGCCCTATTCACCTTTACGGACGCGCCGTCCGTTATCACGGTATCATGGCCCTTGAGCACAAGGGTGCAGCTGTACCTTTCCGCAAATTCAACGGCCTTCTCCATCCGGTCGTCGAGGTCGTCCGAGACGCTATAGCCCAGCCTGGTGAACTCCCCAGAATGCGGCGTCATTATCACGTCAGTGGTGAGCTTGGTGCCGCGGCGCAGCGCGGCCTGCATCGCCCCAGCGTCCAGCACCACCCTGTTCCCCTTCCCTGATTCCCACGACATTATGTTGCTGATGGACCCCGCCACAAGGCCGCGCGGCTCTATTCCTGGACCAACGACAAGCACGTTGTGCACCACGGCACCGATGGCCCTGAGCAGGGCGACGCTTCCTGCGGACTCGGAGAACGACCTGACGGTCAGCACCGCCGACCTGCTCTTCTCAAGCCTCTCAACGCTCCTGCTCACGAGCAGGTTGGTGTAGCCGGTGCCCGTCCTGAGCGCCGCGAGCGCCGCATTGGAGCATGCCGCGGAGAGCGCCGGGGCGCCCGTATAGACCCTGCTGCCGCCGAGGACCAGCACGCTGCCGTTGCTGTATTTGTTGGAGTACCGTCCCCTCGGCAGGGTCGCCCTCCTTATGTCGGCGGTTGTCGTGAAAAGACCGCCCCTTTTTGCCGCCTCCGCCATGCGCAAAAACCCTTATAAGCCTTCTATGCGCTATCATTCACTGTATAAAATTAAAAGTGTGGTGGTTGGATCTCGAAGGTATACAAGAGGGATAACAAGCTCGTCATCGTCGTGCCGTACGACGTGGTCTCGGCCCTCGGCATCAGGGAGGGGGACGACGTCGACTTCCTCAAGTACAACGACAGCACCTTCATCTTCGCGAAGAAGAGCGACCTCGTGAACGCGCTCACCGGAAACAGGCAGGCCGCCCCTTCCGCGGCGAAGGCGCCGGCGCCATCCCCTGACCGCCCTAAACAGGGGGTGAACGCGGAGGAGCTCGGGGTCCTCAAGAAGCTAGACACCGTGAGGTACAGGGACCGCACGCGCGACAGCGTGCACAGGCTTCTCGACTCCAGGGAGAACGCGGTGCTGCAGGGCCTACTGAAACGCAAGGCCGTGACGCTCTTCAAGAAGGAGGGCGAGAGCGAGTACAGGTACGGCATCTCCAAGGAGGTCTACAACGAGTTCCTGTACGGGAAGCGCGGCCCCGGGAAGCCCAACATCGTCGAGCCGGAGAGGCATGCCACGAAGGGCTGGACGGTCAAGCTCAAGGAGCAGAACAGGTACGCAGAGGAGCTCGAGGCGAACGGCTACCTCGTCGTACCGACGGAGGTCGAGGCGACGACCCTCTCCACGCTCCTCGAGGAGAGCATACGCCTTGGACTGGTCATAGGGACCAGGGCGTTCAACAAGAAGTATTATGTCGCGCTCAAGAGCTTCGTCGCGCAGAACGCCAACCCAGTGCTGAAGCTGATAGAGGGTAGGGGCGTCGGCATAGCCGACATAGCGAGGGCGCTGAAGGTCGAGGAGGACGCGGCGAGGGCCGTGCTCTACCTATTGTCGGAGAGCGGGGAAGTGACAGAAGTGAGGAGGGACGTCTTCAAGGCGGCCTGACTTGGCTAGTCAGAGCAGGCTGAGCTTGTCCGCGACCATTATGACCACGGAGAAGGCGAGGATCACCGCGATCATTATCTTCGGGTTTATGAGCGGGCCCTTCGTAGGGGCGTCGTAGAAGCTCATTATGCCGGCCTGCGACTGCGGCGAATAAAGCGTTGCCATCTCTATCGCTTTCCTTATGATAACTGAAGATTATTAAAGGCTTGGCATTGTAAATGTGAACGTGTGATTGTCTGGCAGACCAAGGAGTGGCTGTGCCGCCTCTGTACCCGAACAGGTCCGTAGATCCTGACCCGCGGCAGGGCGATCCCCCGATGCGGTTCAGGGAGCCATCGGTCAAGCTCGAGGGCCCGCTCTTCTTCTGGATAGGCTTCATCATAGTGGCGCTGGTGCTGCAGCTCGTGGCGAAGGGCGCGATAATCGGGAACGGGCCGCAGGCGGACGTCCTGGGCGGCTACCTGCTCGACGTATCGGACTACATAATAAACCTGCCCGGCATCCTGATCTTCCCGTTCCTCGTCTCCATCTGGATAGGCGAGCGGGTCAGCAAGGCATCAGAGGAGATGTCAAAGGCCTTCATGACCTCGATAATAAACGCGGCTTACACCGCGCTGATATACGCGATAAGCATCTTCATTGTCTTCCTGCTGCTGAACGTGAGCTCGCTCAAGCAGCTGATCAGCGCGGACAGCATAACCATGATAGTCGTCACCGTGCTGGTGCCGGTGGGCATACTCTTCGCCTTCATGACCATATTCTCGCTGCTCGCCTTCGCCAGGAGGACGAGGTAGGTTGATTAGGGCCGCGCCGCAGAAACTTTAATCCGCCGCGCTGTAGTTAAAGATTCCTTAACCTGCCGGAATCTGATTAAAGAAAAACGGTAAAAAGTTTAATTAAAGCGATAGCTATTTAAATTTCGATGTATATGACTTAATGATTGGATGGACGTATCGGGGTTCAAAAGGCCCTCCGGCCGGCTGATAAGGAACGCGCGGAGAGGCTACTACTCATTCATACCGCCCGGCCTGCCTGTGAGGTTCGAGAAGGACGACGAGTTCATAGACCTGCTCGCGAGGGCGAGTCAGAAGCTCGGGGAGCTCAACGGTCTGGGGAGGGCGCTGGACGAGACGCTGGGGAACGTGACCAGGAGGCTGATAATCCCGTATCTGAGGAACGAGGCGGTGCTCAGCTCGAGGATAGAGGGCACGCTTAGCACGCTGCAGGAGGTCATGGAGAACGAGATAGGCATAGCCCCGCTGGACGAGGATTCCCGCGGCAGCATGCGCGAAGTCATGAACTACGTGATAGCTCAGGACGCCGGCATGGACATGATAAGGCACGGAAGGGAGATAAACGTGACGTTCGTGAAGCGGCTCCATGCGCTGCTCCTCAAGGGCGTGAGGGGGGAGAAGGCGGTGCCAGGGGAGCTCAGGGCCCTCCAGAATTACATCTCGCAGCCGGGCCAGAGGATAGACTCGGCGACTTTCGTGCCGCCGCCCCCAGAGATGGTGGAGCGCCTCCTGGCCTCGCTGTTCGCCTACATGGACAGCAGCCGCGAGCCGGTGCTCGTCAAGCTGGGGATGATGCACTACCAGTTCGAGGCCATACACCCGTTCCTTGACGGCAACGGAAGGATAGGCAGGCTCCTGATGATACTCTACCTGATAAGGCAGCATGCGCTGGAGGTGCCGCTGCTTTACATGAGCGAGTACTTCGAGAGGAACAGGATGGAGTACTACTCACTCCTGCTGGAGGTGAGCAGGAACAGCGCGTACCCCCAATGGATGAAGTTCTTCCTCAATGGCGTCATAACGCAGGCAGACGCCATAATAAGGAAGACGAACATGCTGCTCGCGTACCACGACGGCCTCGTCAAGAAGATAAAGGAGGGGTCGAGCAGCGCGAAGGCGTACGAGCTCTTCCTTATGCTCTTCTCCAACCCGATAACCGTGATACCCAGGGCCGCGGACAGGCTGGGCCTGAGCTATCCTGCGGCCAAGAATGCGGTCGAGGACCTCGTCAGGCTCGGCGTGCTGAAGCAGGAGGGCAGGGGGAAGAAGGCCAAAAGGTTCGTGGCCGGCCGCATACTCGAGATCTTCAGGTCGTGAGACCGAGTCACCTTGCCGCGCTGACTATCTTCACGACGTCCCCGTCGTGCAGCTCCTGCTCCTTGCCTATGCGCATCTTTTTCACCGCATCGACAGCATACAGCATGTGCTTCGCCAAATCTGTGTGGATCGCGGCGGCAAGGTCGAGCGCTGTCGAACCCCTCTTCAGCAGTATGGCGTCGGGTAGGACGTTCCCAAAGTGGTCGGTGTACTTGTTCTCGTCCTCAACGGGGTACACCACGATGTTGTCCAGGACCTTGAAGACTATGGAATCAAGCGCGCTCTGCACTCCGGTGCCGCGCTCAGAGCCCTTCAGGAAGGAGAGCATGTAGTCCAGCGCCTTTTTCTGTTCCGGGCTTACGCCGCTTCCTATAATCTCGAACGACCGCGAACCCGGAAGGTAGCTTATGACCCTCGCCGACGAGGCCTTCCGGAGCGCCATCTCGATTGCGGCAGAGCATTCGAAGACGCTCGCATCGCCGAATCTCTCCCTCAGGGCCCTGACGTTACTGATGGTATCGCTTCCCGCATCGGCCTTGTTCGCGATTATCGCGACCGGCTTCGACTCATCGAGCAGCGCCCTGGAAAATTCGAGCGCATCCGCCGAGCTCCATGATATGTTGGATGAGGTGAGGTTGCATTTTCCTATCGCGCGCTCTACGCTCTGCCTGGATATCTTCAGCCCTGTCAGGACTGCCTCCAGCGCGGACACGCCGTCCTTGCTCTTCGACATCGCTGGCATGTGCTTCATTATTATTCCGGACAGCCACTGGTAGAGCTCTGATACGACCATCTCCGCGTCCTCGACCGCGCTGCCGTGCTGCGCCGCCCCTCCGGAGCTGTCGGTCCTGCCGCTCGCGTCGACGACCAGCATGAACGCATCAGCGGCGGCAAGGTCGTTGAGGAACTGATTGCCCATGCCCCTGCCCTCGTGCGCACCCTCGACCAGCCCCGCGACGTCTATGACGTTGACCGGTATCATCCGTGTCCCGCTCACGCAGAGCGAGTTGCGCGCCCTGCACTTGACCTTCAGTTTGACCTCGGCGCACTCGTGGGTCGCATACGCAATGCCGCTGTTCGGGTCTATCGTGGTGAACGGGTAGTCCGCTATGGCCACGTCGTTCATCGTCAGCGCGGAGAAGAGCGTGCTTTTCCCCTTGTTCGGAGCTCCGATTATGCCTATGAGCATGCAATCACCTGAAGAGCTTGATCCTGACTATCTTCTTGTCGTCCACCTCCCTGAAGAAGTAATAGATGACGAGCAGCGCGATTATCATCGTCGCGCCTATCATCAGGGACTCCTGCGGCATCGCGATTATGAACGCGAAGAGCAGCAGTATCGCTATGACCGTGAGGTACGGATAGCCGGGCATCCTGAACTCGGCGTTCCTGCCTTCCTTCCTGAAATGGATCACCGCGAAGCTGGCTATCAGATAGGAGAACAGCAGCCCGAAGTTGCTTATGGCGGCTATGACATATATATTGCCGGAGAAGAGCATCACGACCGATATCGCCGCGGAGACCACCACGCCGTTCACAGCCACGTCGCGCTTCCTGTCGTACCTGCGCATCGGTTTCGGGAGAAGGTGGTCGTCGCCTATCTGGTAGGCTATCCTGGAGGAGCTGAGTATCATCGCCAGCACTGCCGATGCGGTCGCTATGAGCGCACCGAGGTCGACAACGGACGTCAGCCAGTATGGTGCGCCGACGTGGTGGAGCGCGAAGGAGAGCGGGTCTGCGGCTATCGAGTAGCTCGTCGCCGGGGCCATCATGAGCAGGGCGAGGACGATCGCTATGTAGAACGCCATGCTTATCACGACCGAGAGCAGTATGGCCTTCGCGGCCGCCCTGCTTCCGCCCTTCACCCTCGACGTGAACGTGCTTATCGTCTGGAAGCCGGAATAAGCGAAGAAGACCGCGATGCTAGCGGCGAATATCGGGAGTATTCCCGCCTGCCCGCTGCCGCTCGTAAAGTTGGAGAGGCTGAACCCCCCTGAGTAGAACGAGAGCGCTACCGCGGCGACTATGAATATGACCAGTATCGCGAGCTTCGTCGATACGAGGCCGAAGTCGGCCTTCGCCGCCCTCTTTATCCCCACGATGTTGACGGCCGAGAGGGCGAAGATCAGCGCTATGGCGCCGACCTGTATCGAGTACGAGGGAAGGCCGAACAGGCTCGAGAGGTAGCTGCCGAACCCGAGCGCCACGACCGATATTGAGGTAGCGAAGCTGAAATAGAGCAGTATGCCGGTTATGAAACCGAGCTCGCTGCCGAACGCCTTGTACGCGAACGAGTAGGCGCCGCCCTTCGCATTAGGCATTATCGAAGACAGCTCCCCAATCTCGAGGGCCACTATCGTCGCCAGTATGCCGACGAACACGAAGGCGAGCAGCGCCCACGAGCCCGCGAGCGCGATCGTGGTGCCGCTCAGCACGAATATCCCGGCACCTATAATGTTGCCCAGCCCTATGGCGAGGGCGAGCCTCATGCTGATCATGTTCTTCCGCAATGTTCCGCCTCCAATAGAGAAACGTCGAAAGCTTATTTAATCATGATGTAGAAATAGACAGGAAACGCGCAGAGGTAGCAAAGCCTGGTCAAATGCGCTAGGTTCAGGGCCTAGTCCCTTAGGGGTTCGAGAGTTCAAATCTCTCCCTCTGCATTTTTGGGCTTCACCAGAGATTTGTCATTGAGAGGAAATTTCAGGAAAATTCCTGTCGTCGTAAATTTTGACAGTTCAAATCTCTTCTTTTTTCGGATTAATGGAAGTTAACCGCAACAACCCTCATAGATTAGTTATTTATATGAAAACAACATAAGCATTCGTAGTGATTGCGTGGGGAAAAGCCTTCAGAGACAGGCGCAGCAAGATACAACCATTGTAGTTGACAAGCTGTACGGCGTCGTCCATGGGGCAGTAATGGACACGCCATGGAGCGAGATACGTGTTGCGCTCAAGCCCAGCGACGGTCTGCTTGGGGAACTCAGCAGGCTCCCTAAGGGAACGCGTGTGGGCATCGAAACCCTCAGCATGAAGGACGAGGAAGAGCTCCAGCGGATCTTCGGCTCGGGCGTCTCCGGAAGGAAGATGGAAACAGACAAGCAGGAGCGCAGATACTGGGAGGTGATAGAGAAGGCGCTGGCGGATGCGGAACTCATTCCTGTCTATCTGGACGAGCTCGAACCATACAAGCGCCAGGCACAACTCCTCTCGGATATCAGGACACTCGAAGAGAGACTCGTGAATGAAGAGGATGCACGGGAGAGGCGCGACCTGAATAGGAAGATATACGCAAAGCAGGTAGAAGTAGAGTTCGACCTGATATCTCCTAGGCACGGGCGCCTGATGCATAAGATCTTAGAGGAAAAGCCACAGGTCGCCATACTCGGAATCGGTCACGCATGCCCTCTGTGGTTGGATTCAGAAAACGGAACGCTGAAAGGTCTCAGGTTCAAAGCGTATTCTGCAGAGGAGACACCAAGCATGGATGCTGCGGCAAGGCAGTTGATGGGTGAGTTAGAGTTTGGCTATGTAACGCGAAACATTACCCGTCTCAACGATTATTTGGATAATTTCATCAAGCCGAATGGGTTCATCGAGAGGCCCGAAGGCGGAGAGCGGATAATCGCTGAAAGGGAGATGACAATAAGAAAGCAGCGCGCACTGTCTTCAGGCAGGGTAACCGACAGGGTTCCAGACTACACTGGGACGTGGGACATGGAGATTCCGGAAAGGGGCGCCTTTGAGATGTTCATTGAAAAGAGGGATAACGGCAGCGTGTCTGGTATGATGGAGGACATATTCGGGAGGTCCACGTTCTACGGCACGCTCTTCGACGACGGCGGCATATTCTTCGAAAAAATATATGACAAGTCTGCCATTGATATGGGTGGTTCAAGCCGCCCTGTGGATTACCATGGTGCGCTAGCTGACGGGCGGAAGATACATGGCCTTTATTTTGTCCTTGGGACACCCATTGGAAAGTTCGAGATGTGGGCATTTGACCGCAAGGACATCCATGACATAAGGAGGGGCTGAAGACAGGGCTGCACTGAAGAGTGCTGGACGGTGAACTACCTCGGGCTGAAGCCCGAGGCTTCCACTGCATGTCATTCAGTTGAACTGTAGTTTCGCCTGCTTCCTATCGTTTTCTGGATGAAGTGCAGGACGGTCGTGTCTGTCGATGTAATCCTTGACTGTCTCCTCTGTTATGCTGCTGACGCTCCTCGAGAAGTGCCCCGGACTCCAGAAACTTCCCTTCCTGAACATCTCCTCTCGGAATTCAGGATGCAGAAGGGATATCTTGCGAGCTGATATCCCCTTCAGATATTGGAGTGCAGTCGAAACTGACATCCAGAGAGGTAGGACTGCAAACAGGTGTACGTGGTCAGAATTGACTACAATTTTGTCCACCGAGATCCCCTTGTCGGCGGCGATTTCGAGGAGTATCGACTTCATCTCGTCAGAAATCTGCACGTCCTTCATCGCCTCATGCCTGTACTTCGGGCACCACTCCAGGTGGTACTTGTTCTCCCCGACACCATGTTCGCTTATATTTTTATAGTTCCCACTAGCCATGTTTACACGACTGTGGCAGTGTCGCGCCGCGTTTTGGCCGCGGCACTGCTGCCACTGAAGGAAAATCTATGAGAAGGCGTTTATCTGTTCCTTGACTGCATTGAAGGGTGCAATTCATCTCCGCCCTGAAGGGCGGTCAGGTTTCTTGCACCCT
>JAJYLX010000007.1 GCA_021787495.1 Microcaldota archaeon
AGGAAAATCTATGAGAAGGCGTTTATCTGTTCCTTGACTGCATTGAAGGGTGCAATTCATCTCCGCCCTGAAGGGCGGTCAGGTTTCTTGCACCCTTCAAACTACCCAGGCCCTAAAACCCTGTCATAGAGGCGGTTGGCCAGCCTTTGCCAATAGTCGATGTCGTTTGTCATCGACGTGACATTGTGCCATAGATGGATATTTATATCTTGTGGCACGGGGGTCGTGCTTGAAGGTCATCGCCCGAGGCAGGAATCGGACCTGCAACCTAGTGGTTAACAGCCACTCGCTCTACCATTGAGCTACTCGGGCCTGAAGAACTTGAACGGGCTTTTGAGGTTGATGACCGGTATGTACATGTCGGTGTTCGTGCGCGCGACGCCCTGTTCCGCTGTAACTGAATCCTGCGCGTAATTGTACCTGAAGAAGCCGAAGCGCTTGCCTTCCGGCATCTCCGAGTACACGAACGCCTGCAGGTCGTGATCGGCCTGCACGAGCGATCCGACTATACGCTTACCTTTGCCCATGAACGAATATATGACTTGCGTAGCCTCCTCTTCCATGGTCTTGTACACCTGCTCCCTGACCAGGTCGGTGTGGTCCTTCACCCTTATGGAGACCACGCTCGATTTTGACGTCGACACGAGGAACGGGCTCTTCGTGAGCTCGACCACGTGCACCTTCTGGCTCTGCAGGTCCAGGTCCTTCGCGGAATCGTGGAACCTGAGCGTCTCCTGCTCGTACCTGGAGTAGCTGCCGTACCTCCCTGACGCATCGGAATGCGCATAGAAGACGACGACATCCTTGCCGGCGTGCTCGGCGGCGAGGAAGAGCCGGTACCCCGTACCCTCCTTGACGGCATACATGGCCGCATTCTCGACCCTGCACGCCAGCCTGGCAAGGTCCATGACGGACTCTGCCTCGACCATCTGGGCCTTTATGCCCCTAGCTGCGGCCATCTTGACACCTTGGTCACACGTATGATAGGAGCAGTCTTATCAGGTACATGACCGCGTACGCTGGCTCGTAGATTATCGGGAACGCCACGCTGCCGGAGCCGATCGCGCTGTAGTCGTTCGGCACTGACGCCTTGACCAGCAGATTGATGTTGGACTCCTTGTGGACGAGCGAGCTTGCCACCGAGCTGACGTACATGCGCGCATTGTACAGGCCCGGCTCATCCTCGTAGACAGGATAGGAGAACGACCTTACGGTGTTGTGGAGCGCTATGACCTCGGTACTGGTGTTCCATGCGGGCAATCCGAGCGCCGTTAAATAGAATGGGGCATCCGAAACCCCGGTGTTGTTTATAGTGACCTCTATATTGGTTGGCTGGCCCGGACCGGTCGATATGTTGGTCGGGGAGACGCTGAGCGAGAAGACGTTCGGCGTGACATTGACGTAGGCCGTAAACTCGATTGTGCCCAGCTTAGAGTAGTTGCCGAAGTTCTCGGCAGTGATCGTGAACCTGTAGGTTCCGTTGGTCGCATTAGCATACGGGGTTACCTTGACGGACAGGTACTTGGAGTAGAGCGATGAGTTAGACACCACCCAGCTTCCGGGCAGCCCTGTAGCATACATCTGGTTCCAGCCGCGCTGTATGATAGTGCCGCTTGCGTTCGCCGTCGCGGACACGGCGGTTATGTAGAAAGGCTGGCCCGGACCGACCTTGCCTAGATAGATGGTGCCGTTGTTGTAGAGCGTCGCGTTGTATGGTTCGACTATGCTTATGTATGGTGCGGCGCCCGCCATGGCGACCATCGAGATCAGAATAACCGGAACGAAGTAAGCGAACTTCATGGCATCCCTGCTCTAATCTCACATGCAAGGAATTTAAGCATATACTTCTTGCGGTGCGGCAGGCGGTGGGAAAGCTTAATAAGTTTAAAGGCGACTTACCGGTAAGTGATCCCATGGACCGCAACGATTCGATTTCTGACGAGTTGCTTATGCTCATAAACGACAGGCAGCAGATAACGTTCAACGAACTGTCAGACATATACTTCAGCAGGGGGATTGCCAAGGACCGCCTGGAAAAGGCGCTTAGGGACCTTGAGGGCAGGGACGTGATAGCCTCGAGGAGCAACGGTGGCATCCTTACCTACTATGTGCTAGAGAGCAACCCGTTCAAGCGCGTGTTGATCGTCGAGGATGACAAGAACATTAACAGGCTTATGGCTCTCTCGATAGGCGACGAGTTCGAGATAGACCAGGTGTATGACGGCGGTGAGGCCATGACGGCGGTGAGGCAGGACCGCCCGGACCTAATCATACTCGACCTGATGCTGCCGCACAAGGATGGCCTCGACATCTGCCAGACAATAAAGGCCGATCCCAGGCTGAAGGAGACCGTCGTCATAATAGTCAGCGCTATGGACACGACCAGCGCGAGATTCAAGGGCATAAAGTTCGGCGCGGACTACTACATAAAGAAGCCGTTCGACCCGAAGGAGCTTAGGGCGCTCGTCACCATATTCCTGAAGAAGAAAGGCAAGAGGTTCGACCCACTGATAGACCTGCCCGACGAGGAGAGGCTATCGAAGGAATTTGAGCGTTCCATAAAGGAGGGTAGCTCCTACACGATCGGCGCGCTGAAGATCATCAATCTGGGGTACTACGCGAGCAAGTTCGGCGAGGTCACCGGCATCGTGATACTCAGGTTGGTCTCACAGATATTACAGGACTCTATCAAGAGGCGAGGGAAGGACCTGTTCGTCGGGTTCCTGAACAGCGATGAGTTCGTGGTTGCGGGTAGCAAGGAGGCTGTTGACGCGGGCATCGAGGAAGTAAAGAAGGAGTTCTCCGCTGTGCTGCCCTTCATAATGCAGGACCTCGGGTACAAGCCGATCGCCGAGACAGAAGGGATGTCGGATTCGGAGGAGATGCCAAAGCCGTCCATCGAGTTCATAGAGTCTGATAAGAGCGATAGGATAGCGAGGAGGGAGGAGGTGCTCCGCGACAGGGGAGGCAGAGCAGACAACATAGGCTCCTACACCTATGAGGAGCTGCAGCGGATGCTCGGCAGCGGCTCACTCAACGTGATAATAAGCAGGGACGCCAACGGCGTCAAGCTCAGGGTGGGAAAGGGCCCTCTCGGTGGATGAGATATGGCAGCGCACCGCGGCGGAACGGGGCAATCGGCAGTCGACTTCCTGGTGTCATACGGGTTCGCTATAATCATCATATCAGTTGCGGTTTATGTGGCCTTGCAGCTTTCGATATTCCAGCCACAGCTCGTTCCATCGTACTGCGACGCGGCCGGAGGTTTCACCTGCAAGGCCTTCCTGCTGTCGACGAACGGCACGCTCTACGCCACTCTTGTGCAGGCGACAGGATCTGTGCTCAACATAACTGGCGCTGCCTGCTCCAGCGAGGTGAACAGCACGGGCGATGGGCCGGCATTCGGAAACATCGGCGTGCGCAAGTATGCGTCATACACGCAGGGATACCCTGACAACTCGCTCATCAATGGCCTGGTGATGTACACCGACACGGCCGCGATGGTTAAGATGAACTGCTTTACAGGCAGCGGGCTCGCCGGGAGCGTGGCCGGCACGACTTTCACCGGCTACGTCTGGCTCAACTACACCAGCTCCGGACTCCCCTCAGGCATGCACAGCGTCGAGAGCGTGATGCACTTCACCGCGAAGTACTCATGACTGCTGCCTCTGCTTCTGTTTCTTGACAGGTAGCACGAACCAGAACCTGCTTCCGGAACCGGGCTTCGACTCGAACCCTATCTTGCCGCCGTGCTGCTCCACTATCGAGCGCGTTATCGCGAGCCCCAGACCGGTACCCTGCTGCTCCTGCCTTGTCAGCTCCTTGTTGGGCGCCTGGTAGAACTTCTTGAACAGCCTCTTCTTGTCTTCATCAGCTATACCTATTCCCGTGTCGATGACGTCGCATTCGACCTTGTTTTTGGTCCTCATCAGCATGTTGACCTTTATCCCGCCCGAGTTGGTAAACTTTATCGCGTTGCCCACTAGGTTGACAAACACCTGCACGAGCTTGTTCTGGTCCGCCTGTATGACCGGCACGTCATAGCTGACATTCCACGAGAACTCGAGGCCCTTCTGCCTGGCGGACTCCTGTAGCGACCTTATCGCCGGGTTCGTATAGAGCGCCCTCAGGTCCACATCCCTGAACTCGAGCTTCGCCTTCCTGGCCTCGAGCTTCGCGGCGTCGAGCACCTGCTGTATTATGAGCACGAGCCTGTTGGCCTCCTCTATTATCGTGCTCACGTGGTCCTTCTGCGCCTGGGAGAGCTCGCCGGCCTGGCCTTCATAGAGCAGGGACGAGAACCCCTTTATGTTCGTGAGGGGTGTCTTGAGCTCGTGGGTTATGTCGTATATGAACTCGGACTTCTGCGTGCTGACGGCATCGCTCCTCTTCGTCTCGGCCTGCGCCTTCTTCAGCTCGGCCTCCAAGTCCGACAGTTTTCTGCGGGTCTCCAGCTCCTTTATTATGACAAGGTAGCCTTCCTTGTCGCGCGAGCCGCGGAGCAGCCTGACGGCCTGCACGCATGGTACTAGGCCGGTGTCCTTTTTTATCAGGTGCACGTAGGAATTGTCTACCTTCGTGCCGTTGCTCACGTACGCGATGTCGGCATCGAATTTCTTTGGGTCGTCATACAGCGAGCGCGCCTCCCTGCCTATTAGTTCGTCCTTGGCATATCCCAGCATGCCTTCGACAGGAAGGTTGCACTCCCTTATGTAACCAAGGCGGTCTACCTTGAGCGCTATGTCAGACGTGCTCTCTATGAAGCTGCTTATGTTCTCCTCAGCCTCATGGACGTATGCCTCCGCCTCCGCGGACACGGCGGTAACCAGATAGCCGAACGGCAGCTTGGAGAACGTGGCCTTGATCGGCATTATGTAGTCCCCAGCCAGCAGGTTGAGCTGCAGAGACGAGATGATGGTCTTGCCTCCGGATACAGCGTTTATTGCATTCTGCGCGTCCGTCTCCTTCAGGAAGTCCATGAACTTCCTCCCGTAGAGCATCGCGTTCGAGTATTTCATGGCCTTCTCGAAGTTCTGGCTGGCGCTTATTATGGTGAAGTCGTTCTTGGTGAAGAGCACATAGAGGTCGCGGCTGTCAGAGAGCGAGCTCAGCATCGAGTCCATGACGGCCTTGCCAGTCACGTTGACTGCGGAGACATGCAGCATGCCCTCGCTGGCCGGCATGGATGACACCCTGTAGATGTTGTGCGAGTCCCCGGTATTGAAGTAGACGTCACGACCTCCCGTGGGGAGCGCATCGTTGAATTCAATTCCGAAGAGCTCGGATATGTTCTGCCGACCCTGCCCTGTGAGGGAGAACGCCTTCATCGCGGATCTGTTGGACTTGACTATCAAACCCGTCTTCGAAACCAGCATCTGCGGCACCGCACTGTTGAACGCCGCGTCGAAGTATGAGGCCAGCCTGGCACCCCTGCTGGCCTCGGTCTTGTACAACATGGCGAATCCGAACAGCACAGACACGAGTTGCACGGTGCCCAACAGGTCGTCGCTGAACTTGTTCTCCTCCTTGGACAGCAGCCTGAGCACCGATGCCACGCGGCCGTTCCCTATTATCGGGATGAGTGCGCAGCTCCTATAGCCCTTATTCCTGTAGTCGATGAGGGAAGGGAACGCCGAGTACTCGCTAAGTTGGTTATCGACGTATGGTTTTCTGGTGTTTACTGTGTATTCCTCGGCCATATCCTTTCTGCTCGCCGAGATGTCTACAAGCTCCGCATCGTCTATCCCGAAGTCCGCCTTTATTGACGACACGAACTGCCTAGATATTGCCACCTCGTCTACCGAGCTGGTGAACGCCGGGAGCACCTCTCCCATCACCTTGTTGACCAAGATTTCATTCACCAAGCAATCACGTGCCACAGTGGGCCATATCGTTATGGCAAGTAAACTATTTATTCGGCATTCGCGGTGCCGTGTTTCACCGCCCGCATACAAAAGATATTTATTCTCGTTTTTTGTTATGGATTTGTGACAAACATACTACGACGCGGCAATGGGCGCAGAACGCGCTCCTTGCAGTCTGCGATGGAGTACCTGCTCACCTATGGGTGGGCGATACTGATAATAGCTTTGGTAATCGGCGTTCTCTTTTGGCTGGGCTTGTTTAGCACCTCCGGGATTATAAGGGGCGCGGAGCCCGGCTCGTGCTCGGTCTACAGGCCCGTCGGGCGCGGGGCGAACCAGGGTGCCGGGCTCATCGGGACCTGCACCGGAACACCTCCGGAGTACGTGATGTCTTTCCACAACGAGACGCCATACGGACAGATAACCATAAGGGATACGCTCGTCAATACTGCCGCCAGGGGTTACAACACGGTGACGTTCTGGATGTACTGGAACAAGAAGATAGGTGGATACAACGGCCCCATACCTTTCGCCTTCCTGGGCGCGCCGGGAGGGGCGTCTTACACCCTTCTGATAAACTACGGCTGCCTGGGATTCAATACGGCCAGGGGCGACAGCTTTGGGACCGAGGTCGACGGCCCAGGCAGGCAGGTGCAGATGGGCAACAACTGGACCTTCGTGGCGGCGGAGTTCTTCAACGGACACTACGGCGAGAACTCGCCAAACAACAATGTCAGCATATATATCAACGGCGTGAACGGCACGCAGATCAACTACAATTTCAACGGGAACAAGAGTCTGGAGTGGTGCGGCCAGGCTCCGCCACACATCAATGCGACAGCCAATGATAGCATATACATATCCGGCTGGAATAAGGCAGGGGACAATTTCGTCGGCATGCTATCAAACATCCAGGTCTACAACTCGACGCTTTCAGCGAATGATATCATGGACCTCTACGATGGCGGCGTCGGCGGCGCGCCCATCGACATCTATCACCTTGCCGGATGGTGGCCGCTGAACGGCAACATCAACGACTATAGCGGCAACGGATACGGAGGGAACGTATCTGTAGGGCTCCAGTTCAACAGCAGCTGGCTTGGAACTTACACTTACTCGTGAGCGGGTTAGCCGAACGAGATTACGTCGCCGTCGCGCAGTATGTGGCCTGCCCCGACCCTCTGGTTGCCAAACTTTGCGCTAGGCCCTGTTATGTAGGCATATTTTACCCCCTCGGCAAACTTCGTGTGTATCCTGCGCGCCACCTCCAGGACGGTAGCCCCCTCCCTCACGACCATCGGCTCCGCCTGCACGGCGCCCTTAGGCTGCAGCAGCACAGTCATGATGTGGAGGTTGTCGTATATGCTTCTGGTGAGCAGGCTGATGTTCTTGCCGGTGGTCGCGCTGATTGGTACCACGTCTATCGCATCTCTCCTGCTGATCTCTGACGCCACCGCGTCATATGATGCGTCTGTGTCTATCTTGTTGAGCGCGACTATCGCGTTAATATAGCATGACCTCCCCGACAGCATTGCTATAAGCTCGTCCTCTCCGATGCGCTGCCTTATCCTCACCACGGAGTTGTACCTGTTGAATCCAGAGAATATCATCTCTATCGATTTCTTGCTCAGGCCGGATTCATTGATCTCCAGGACAAGGCCCTGATTGTGCGAGTCCTGTATGCTAATGTCCGGCATGGGCCTGTTGATGAATACGTCGAGCCCATTCAGCTCAGCGAGTATGATGTCGAGCTGGCCGGGTTCCGCTATATCTACGACAAACACTATCAGGTCTGCCATCTTTGCCGCCGCGAGCACTGTCCTACCGCCCCCCGCGCCTATATGCGCGCCCTCTATTATCCCCGGTAAGTCAAACACCTGTATGCGCGCGTTCCTGTAAGTGAACATACCAGGTATCAGCGATGTTGTCGTGAATGCATAGGCTGCCGTCTTGGATTGGGTGTTTGCCAGCCTGTTTATCAGGGAGGACTTGCCGGCGCTCGGGAAGCCGACGAGCGCGACTGTGGCATCTCCAGACTTCTTGACGAAGAAGCCAGTACCGGCCTTGTGCTTGCCGGCTGCCTCGATGCCCCTTTTGACCTTGGCTATCTTCGCGCGCAGGATCCCGAGGTGCTTGTTTGTCGCCTTGTTGTAGGATGTGCTAGAATACTCGTCCTGCAGCCTTTTGAGCTCTGTGGACAGGAAATCAGAGGCGCCCGGGAGTGCACGGCCCTTGCGGCTCCTCAGTTTGACGTCGTCTTCATCACCAGTACGGGCGTCTCGCTCTGACATTTCCGAAAATCACCTTACATGTAGTCAAATAAACAATACCTCTAACGTGTTCAATTTTGTATATCACGAATTTTCTTTAGTTACACATACGTTTAAATATATTAATAGTGACGGCAGAAGCGTTACATAACAAAAAGTGACAAAATGGCAAAGAAGAAAGCGCACAAGAAGGCGACAAAGAAGAGTAGGAAGAGATAAACGGTTGTTACCGTTTTGTTTTCTTTTGTTTTTTTGCTTGTCCTTTTTCTGTTTTTTTGCAGGTTCAGATGTTATTTCATGAATTTTGAGAACTTCTTGATGAACCCACGGTCGTTTTTCAGCATGTTAAACATCTTCTTCATCTTGTTGAAGTCCGAGAGCAGCTGATGGACGTCCTTTTCAGACGTGCCGCTGCCCCTTGCGACGCGCAGGATCCTGTCCGGGTCGTGCATCAGCCGCTCGTTGCGCCTCTCCTCTGGGGTCATCGAACCTATTATGACCTTGTACCTTTGCAGCTTGCCCTCGTTCTGCTCCAGCGTGTCCTTCGGTACGTCCGGGGCGCCCATCATGCCGAGCATTCCCTTCAGCGAGCCCATCTTGCCCATCGTCTTGAGCTGTGTGTAGAACGTCTCGAAGTTCAGCTCCTCGACCTGCAGGTCCTCCTCCTTGACGCCGGCATCATGGATCGCCTGCTGCACCGTCTCCACGAGCGACGTTATGTCGGGCATGCCCAGCAGGCGGCCGATGAACTTCCCGGAATCATAAGGCTCTATGTTGCCGAGGCGCTCCCCCGTGCCGATGTACATTATGCTGGCATGCGCCGTGTTGGCGGCGCTGAGCGCACCCCCGCCCTTCCCGGAACCATCCATTTTAGTGACTATAACTCCGGAAAGCTTCACAGCGCGGTCGAACTCAAGGGCCTGCTTGCCAGCGACCTGGCCGGTATCGGCGCTTATCACGAGCACCTTCTCGTCAGGGTCGAACCCTTCTGCAACCGCCTTCAGCTCGGCTATCAGTTCCGAATTGAGGGCATTCCTTCCGCTCGTGTCGCATATGACTACCTTCCTGTCCTTGTGCGCCCTCAGGGCCTCCCGTACGACCTTTGCCGCGTCCTTCTCGCCCTTTATGCCGAAGAAGGCAACGTTCGCCTGCTTCGCCAGCGTCTCCAGCTGCTCGTAGGCGGCGGGACGGGTGACGTCGCAACAGATGAGGAGGGCGCTCAGCCCCCTATCTTGGTAGTACTTTGCCAGCTTTGCTGCAGCGGTGGTCTTTCCTGACCCGTAGAGACCCATGAGCAATATGCGTTTCGGCTTCAGTTCGGGCACGTACGTCTTGCCCATCAGCTCGACAAGGCCGTCGTAGACGAGATTGGTTATATAGTCTCTCGGGGCCACGCCCTCTGGGGGACGGCTCCTCAGCGCCTTGTCCTCTATCTCCTTCGTGAAGTTGAAAACCAGCTTGACTTCTACATCCGAGCTGAGCAGCGCCTTCTGGAGATCCTTGTTGAACTCGCGTATCGTCTTGGCATCGATGATCGTGGCCCGCTGCAGCCTTGCCATCGCCTGCCTTAGACCCTCCCCTAGGTCCATCCTTGTCACTTGTTTTAGATTAGGGAGAATCCCGTATATAAGGGTTTGCTGGCATATACTCTATAGGGGTAAGTATGGACAGGGAGCAGCTTGAGAAACTCGGCAGGGAGTACCAGGAACTGCAGATGCAGCTGCAGTCCCTTGCGCTGCAGAAGATGCAGTTCGGCGAACAGAAGGAGGAATACACGCAGGCGCGGAAGCACCTGGAATCCGCCTCCGGAAGGATATATGCCGAGGTCGGCGGCCTGATAGTCGAGACCACCAAGGATGGCGCCATGAAGGAGCTGTCTGACAAGCTCGAATCGGTGGAGATGAGGCTGGGGATCGTAGGCAAGCAGTACGACGAGGCTGTAAAGAAGGAGCAGTCCATGAGGACGGCGCTAAATGCAGAGATCGATGGTCAGGACAAATAGGCAATGGCATGCCGCTGGTCGACTTTGAGGGCATGGTGTCGGTGATCCGCGAGCTTTCGGCAGCCAGGGCGATGCTGACCTTCCACTCGATCGGCGACACGGACTCGCTCTCATCGGCCATGGCGCTCTCCGAGCTGTTCGAGGACTCGACGGTCGCCGCGCCTGACAGGCTGACCGGCAACGCCGCCAGGATACTGCACAAGCTCGGATACGGCCCTGATGCGGTTTCATACGAGTTCGACGACTCGGCGGAGGTCGTAGTACTCCTCGACGTCAACAACTTCGAAGGCTGCGGCGGGTTCCGCAAGAGGCTCGAGGGCTTCGGCGGCCGCATACTCGTGATAGACCACCACAGGCCCGTCGAGGACAAGGAGAATATGCTCATATTGAGCGATGAGTCGTACAACTCCGCAGCGAGCATAGTGTACGAACTGCTCAAGAGGTTCGGCAAGGTGGCTGACGCGAAGATAGCCAAGCTGATCGCGATGGGCATACTTTCCGATGCTGCGGAGTTCAAGAACGCGACCCCGTTGTCGTTCGAGCAGCTCGGCGAGCTCTTCAAGGCCGCAAATACGGACTACATAACGCTGACGACCGAGCTCGGGCACATTTCGCCTGCGGGGGAGAGGTTGAAAACCGTTAATGACGTGATGGGGGCGCGGGCATTCGTGGATTCCGGACTGCTTTTCATGGAGGGCGAATGCCATGGCTACGCGAACCTCGCCGCCGATTCGGCGATAAAGATAGGCGTGGACGTCGCGCTCTTCCACACGCTCGGAAGGGAGGTCGCCTTCTCGGCGAGGCTGAGGCCGACGCTCGACAGGAAGTACGGGATACACCTGGGCAAGGTGATGCGCGAGCTCGCACCCATGATAAACGGCACAGGGGGAGGTCACCCGTGCGCGGCCGGCGCATACGGCTCCGGAGGGGATGTCGAGGGATTCGTGAGGAAGTTCGTGGACTCCGTAGTCAGGCTTGCCGGAGGGTGAGATCTTGAGGATAGCGATAGTGTCGGACCTGCACATAGGGTATGAGCGCTTCTACGAAGACGCCTACACGCAGGCGAAAGAGGCGCTCAATGCGGCGAGCGAGCTCGCCGACGCCATCATAATGCCGGGCGATATATTCGACAGGCGGAACCCGCACCCTGACGCGATAGGGCAGGCAATCAACCTCTTCAGGGAGATAAGCAGGAAGGGCTGGAAGGCAAAGGTCGTGGAGTTCTCTCCTTACACGGACACGCGCAGCTTCACGACCGTCCCTGTCATAGCGATACCCGGCACACATGAGCGCGTAGCAGAGGGCAAGGAGAATCCCCTTGGTCTGCTCGGGCTCGCAGGGCTGCTCGTGGACGCGAGCGAGTCGATGGTCACGATAGAGAAGGGCGGTGAACGCGTCTCCGTCTTCGGGCTTGGCGGCCTCTCTGAGGAGAGGGTGAAGCCGACGCTCGCCGAACTCGACCCGAAACCCGTTCAGGGCAACTTCAACATCTTCATGTTCCATCAGTCGATATACGAGCTGCTCCCGTTCAGCGACGACTTCATACGCTTCGACGACCTTCCGGAAGGCTTCGACCTGTATGCGGACGGTCACATACACAACAGGATAGTCGGCCAGGTACGCGGCAAGCCCTTCCTCATACCGGGCAGTACGGTACTGACGCAACTGAAGGAAGGGGAGCAGGAGCCGAAGGGCTTCTTCATCTATGACACGAAGTCCAACACATACGAGTTCAACGAGATAAGGTCCAGGCCGTTCTCGTTCGTCAGGATGAGGATGGATGATGCGACCCCGAAAGGGCTGCAGCAGAAATGCGAGGAGGCCATCGTATCTGCGATAAGGTCGAGCAAAGAGAAGCCGATAGTGAAATTGTTCGTGGAAGGCACAATCGCCGACGGCTTCAAGAGCTTCGACATGAACCTGCGGCCGTTGCAACAGAGGTACTCGCAGGACGCCTACATGGAGGTGGACATGCGCCTAGCCGACAGGTCGTTGGAGGAAGGGCTGGGCGCGGTGCGCGAGGGCAGGCTCGACGGCGTATCTGTGAAGGACCTGGGCATGGGCATCTTCTCCGCCAAGCTGGCGGAATCCGGATTCGACAGGTCGGTAAACGTCGCGGAGCTATTCGACGCGCTCTCCATGCAGAAGAAGGAGAAGGCGCTCAGCGAGGCTTCTGCGCTTTTTGAGGACTCTGCTCGGAGCTCTGGCGGGTGACCTTCGGCTTCACGCCGAGCACCTTGTCTATCGCGGCCTTGTCCTTCACGTCGACCTTGTCCGCCAGGAACTCGAGATGGCTTGGATTGCACTGGCGCTCCCTGCTCCTCTTCGTGGTAATCACTTTCACGAATCCGTTCCCCATGACGCCTGTTATCACGGCCTTGCTTCCCGCGTCGCGTCCGTACTTCTTTATGCATACTCTTCCTACTTCCAGCAGTGTCATTCTATCACTCCTCTCTCCTTAAGCTTGATCACCGCCTCGCGCGCCACCTCCGATGCCTCCTTCCCGTCGGTCTCTATGACAGCGTCGAACGGCTTCAGGTCGTTGCCGAAGTCTATTCCATACAGGCCCTTGTAGAGCGCGTAGTTCTTGGCATCGCGGTCGGCGACGATTCCCGCGGCCTTTGCCACGCCGATGTGGTCGCGCATGGCCATGCGCGCGGCCCTCGTCTCCACGGACGCTGACAGCCAGATCTTGAATCCGGCCTTGGTCAGCCATGGCGCGGTCCAGCTCGTGACTATCACATCGCCCTTCTCGACCACGGCGCAGAGCTTCCGGTCGGCCTCCTTGTCGAAGCCGGGGTTGCCGTCCCTCTCGGCGAGGAAGCGCATCCCGTCAGGGGTGTCCCACCAGTCCTCCCCGATAGGGTTGTAGCCGCGGTCCGCGGCCATTTCCCTCAGGATGTCGGAGCCGGCGAGCGACGGCACCCCGAGCCTGCCCGCGAGGAGCGTCGCGAGGCTCGTCTTGCCGGACGCGGGTTTGCCGGATATAACGATGGCCTGCATCGCCGCACCATCAGTGCGAGACGAGCTGCAGCACGTAGCCCCTCTGGCGTATGCCTATGTCGTTGAGCTTGAGGTCGCCGCGCTCGACGCGGCTGCCCAGCGTGACTATCTCGGCGGTGCAGCTGGCGCAGAGCACGCCACCGAAGAGGCGGCTGTTGGTGCGCCTGCTCCTACCCCCTTTCCTGCTCAGGCTTATGCCGTTGAGCTCGGCGCTGCAGAGCGCGCAGTGCGGCATCTGTTTCTTGCCGCGCCTGTAGTGCTCTACGTTGCCGGTCCTGGTTACCCTGTTCACCCTCTTGAAGCTGCTTGACCTGTGGCGCGGTTGCGGCAAGATTAACACCCCTCTTTGATAAGCATTGTCTATTTGTTGCGCAAGGTAGTTATGCCTTTTCCTGGAGCTGCGAGAGCTCGAGCTCCTCCTGCTTGCCCTTCTTCCTGTCATAGATCATTATCGCTATGGAGGAAACGATGCCAAGCATGAATACTATCATGAAGAAGAAGTTCTGCAGGGTCAGCCCGCTGAAGATGAAGTCCACAGTGCTAGTCGAGGCGCCGAGCCCGCTTATTATGTAGGGCAGCAGCGCATAGTAGAACACGAGGAAGAGCGGCAGCACGACGAACATCGGCTTCATCTGGCCCTTCATGCTCTCCGAGAGCAGCGGCATGACCTCCTTCTGCTTGGCCATTATCGCCTCGCGGCTCGCGCCGCCCTTCGCCATCTCGTTCAGCGCCTTGGTGTTCTCCTTCACCTTGCGCTGTATCTCCCTCATCTTTTTGGGGTTCGAGAGCTTCCTCTGCAGGAAGAGCGCCGAGAAGGTGTACGCCACGGCTATCGCCACTATGACACCGAGCGCCACCGTGCTTGCCAACATTATTCAATCACCGTTGCTGCTGAACGATTCCCTCAGAGCGCTGGAAAGCTCCCGCACCGCCTGCCCCATCCGCCCGTCAGCATTGTTTATTACGTAGAGCGGGACGTTGAGGTGGGTCGACAAGTATCCGAGTATGGAGAGGTCGATCGTGCGCTGGATGTCAAGGCTTGACGTAGACTGCGGCTCGCGTGAGCGCGAGCCCCTATCCTTCCTCCTGCGCGCCACTATCGATTCCGACGGGGCGTTTATGTAGACCAGCGTCCGTATATTCAGGCCGTTTATGAATGCGTGCGGCAGCGCGGGCCCAAGCCTCTGTCCCTTCTCTATCGTCACATGGGTGTCGAGGACTATGTTGCCCGGTATCTTCGAGAACTTCGCATACGCGAGCTTCTGGAGCCTGAACAGCTCTCTTGGGGGGAGCTTCTTGAGCCCGTCGCGGCCGCCCTTCAGGCCCAGGCCCTTGCCGACCGCCATCATTATGTCCCCGATGTTCACGGTCCTGAAGCCCTTGCCGGCCTTCGAGAGCAGGGTGGTCTTCCCTGCCCCTGAGAGCCCTGTGAGTATCGCTATCCTCGCCTTCGGCATCCGAATCAGTCTGCCTCCCCTCCTGGCATGCCACCAGGAGCTCCCCCGGCCGGCCCCTTGCCCTTCGAGCTAATCATGTCGTCTATGCGCAGGATTATCTCGGCTGCCTCACTGGCGCTGTATATCGCCTGCTCCTTTATCCTGAGCGGCTCATACACGCCGAGCTTGTTCATGTCGCCTATCGCGTTCCTGAAAATGTCAACGCCATAGACTGTGCCGTCCTTGCTCCTGTGCCTGTTCCTGAGCTGCACGAGGGTGTCAATCGCGTCCATTCCCGCCGACTCGGAGAGCACCTTCGGGATTATCTCGAGGGCGTCGGCGAACTTCTGTATCGCGAGCTGCTCTCTCCCGCCTATCGTGTTGGCGTAGCTCCTCAGCTTGTCGGCCAGGTCCACTTCGGTGGCGCCTCCCCCGAGCACGAACTTGCCGTCCTCGATGACGCTCGAAACCGCGCCTATGACGTCTGTCATGGAGCGCTCCGCCTCGTCGACGACCTGCTGCGTGCCGCCGCGTATGAATATGGTCACGCTCTTCGGGTTCTTGCAGTCCTCGACGAACGTCATCTGCTCGCCGGATATCTTGCGCTCCTCGACCAGCCCCGCGTACCCGAGGTCCTTCTCGCTCAGGTCGTCCAGGCTAGTCACTATGCGTGCGCCCGTGGCCTTCGAGAGCTTCTCCATGTCGCTCTTCTTGACGCGCCTCACGGCCAGTATGCCCGACTTCGCGAGGAAGTGCTGCGCGACGTCGTCGATGCCCTTCTGCGTGAAGATGGCCGTGGCCTTGGCCCTCGATATCTTCTCGACCATATCCTTGAGCATGCGCTCCTCCTGCTGCAGGAACGCCTGCATCTGGTCGGGCGAGGTTATCTCTATCTTGGCGTCGACTTCGGTCTTCTCTATCTCGAGGGCAAGGTCGAGAAGGGCGATCTTCGCACTCTTGATTGACTTCGGCATGCCGGGGTGCGCAATCTCCTTGTCGATGAGCACGCCGCTTATGAACGTGGTGTCGCCGACCGTGCCGCCGGCCTTCTTCTCGACCTTTATCAGGTCGCGGTCTATGTAAGCGTTCCCCCTGGCATCCTTGTCCATGACCTGCTCGACCGACTTTATGACTATCTTTGATAGCGCTGCCTTGGTGTCGTCGCTGCCCACGTTCTTCGAGCCCATCGAGACCATCGCTATCTTCTGCAGTATCGAGCTGTCGCTCGATTCTACCTTCTTCGACGTCTCGTGCAGCACCTCGGACGCCTTCTCCGCCGCTATCTTGTACCCCTTTATTATCGTGGACGGGTGGACACCCTGCTCAAGCAGCTCTCCGGCCCCCCTCAGGAGCTCGCCGGCGAGGATTACCACCGTGGTCGTGCCGTCCCCAGCCTCCTTGTCCTGCGTCTTCGCTATGTCCACCATTATCTTCGCGACTGGGTGCTCGACGTTCATCTCCTCTAGGATCGTCGCACCGTCGTTCGTTATCGTTATGTCGCCGAGGTCGCTGACGAGCATCTTGTCCATGCCCTTTGGCCCGAGGGCCGATTTGACCGCGTTCGCGACCGCGATTCCGACCGCGATGTTGGTTCTCTGGGCGTCCCTTCCCAAAAGCCTTGTTGCCCCTTCTGGCAAATAAAGTACCTGTTGTCCGCCAAGCTGATTTTCTGGCATTGTTTCACCTTTTTTGAATATTATGCTCGCTTTGCCCCAAATGACCGGTACAAAAAGCTGTATATCTATATGCTCTCGGTAGTACGCTTTCTATAGGGCATAGAAAATATATAAATATAGCTGTCGCAGCCCGGTTCGCCCCAGCACCGCTATTTTGGCAGTTTCCCGGCTATGTCATCGAATACCTTTGCCATTTCGGCCAGCTCCAGCACGGGAACCTTCCCGGAATCGGAGAGGTCAGCCATC
Source organism: Microcaldota archaeon (assembly GCA_021787495.1). Classification (GTDB taxonomy): domain Archaea; phylum Micrarchaeota; class Micrarchaeia; order Micrarchaeales; family Micrarchaeaceae; genus A-MIC-10. The sequence goes on from JAJYLX010000007.1 coordinate 16,498, forward strand.
CTCCTGTCCGCCGGCACCCTGCCCATTATCTCGGCGCCAAGCGCCTTCGAGACCTCCTCCGTGCTGGGTGAGGGCCCCCCTTGGGACATGTTCTCCACCACGCCGAAGACATGCGCGCTGAGCCTTTTCGCCATCAGACCCGCTCTCATGGAGTTCACGCCCGCTATCCTCTGCGGCGTCGTGACGATTATGAACCCGTCGAGGTTGGCGACCTGCATTACCGTCAGAGGGGAATCGCTAGTGCCCGGCGGCAGGTCTACAATTAGGTAGTCAAGCTCCCCCCAGTCCGTGCTGCCAAGGAAGTCATACAGCATCTTTGCTATTAGGGGGCCCCTCCAGATGATTGGGCTCTTCGCGTCGTCGACCAGCATGGCGGTGGAAGCGACCTTTACGCCGTCCTTCTCGAGCGGCTTCAGCGGGAGGGTCTCGCTCTGCATCCTGCCTTCCAAGCCGAGGAACATCGGCAGGTTGGGGCAGTCTATGTCAGCGTCCAGCAGGCCGACCCTGTAGCCATTCCTCTGCAGGGCGAAGGCGAGGTTTACCGCTACGGTCGTCTTCCCTACGCCGCCCTTTGCGCTATAGACCCCTATCTTGTTCCTTATTTTTGAGAGCTTCTCCCTTATCGCGGCCTGGTGCCTCAACACGCCCCCGAATGAGGGATGCGCCTGGGCCTCTGGATTTCCCCTTTCCATGGTAGCACTTCCGCATGCGCGCCTTTATTTTGTTGCACCGCCGGGTTTTACCTTCTTGCCATGCCTGCGCGGCTCCCAGAACCTGAACGTGTAGAACAGGAAGGCCGTTCCGAGCAGGACGCCGAACCATATCGTCGCTATGCGCGTGAGTATCGTGGCGGCGGCTGCAGCAGCCGTGGATATCCCGAACGTGGAGACGAGCAGCGCGAGCATCGTCACGTCCGTCGTGCCTATCGTGCCCGGCACGAGCGAGAGTATCCCGACCACGGTCGAGACCACGAAGACGAGCAGTGCCGGCAGTATCGTGGCCTTTATCCCGAGGCCGAGCAGCACCAGGTAGAGCGAAACGCTGTTTAGGAACGCTGACGGAAGGCTGAACAGCATCGACACGAGGTAGACCCTGTGGTTGTTCAGCTTGGTCTGCGCGGCGAAGTACTCCTCCCCGTACGTCGCGAGCAGCTCGCTGAACCTGCCGCGCAGCACGTGCCGCTTTATGGCGTTGAACAGCCACGGGCTGAGTATGAACAAGAACGGGAAGAGCAGAAGGACGTCGACGAGAAGTATTATCGGCAGGTAGTTTATGAACAGGAGCCCCATTATCAGGCTGAGGGCTATGAACCCGAGGTAATCAGTGAAGATGTCGACGCTGACTATCGGCAGCACGCCCATGAACTTCTTCTTGGAGGCCCTCTTTAGCGTGTACGCGGCGACGACCCTGCCGACCCTGCCCGGCGTCAGTTCCATAGAGTAGAGCGACATGTATGCGGAGAAGTTCGTGCTGACGGGTATGTCTATGCCGAGCGTCTTCAGATAGTAGCGCCACTTGAAGAAGCTGATGAGATACCCGCCGAATACGGCAGCCATCGCCGCCAGGACATATAGCGGATCGACGGATGCGACCATCGCGGCGACGGCGCTTATTCCGCCGCTGGAGAAGATCGCTATGCCTACGAACACCGCTATGCTTATCGAGAGCATTATGGCTATGAACGTCCTGGCGGTGCGTATCAGCCGGAAGTACCTTTTCCTATCCAGCTTCTTCTGGTGCTGTATAAGCTCCCAGAACGAGCCTCTTGACTTCATGCCATGCACCTGCCGCACATGCCCGATCGCCTCCTATAAGTCGCACCATAGGTTTATACCTGTTGCTCGAGCTCGCCGAGCAGCTTTCTCGAGAGCTTCAGCGCGGACGCCACGGCTTGGTCCATATTATAGTACTTGAACTCTGCGAGGCGGCCGACAAACGAGGCGTCCGCCAGCGCGTCGGCCTCCTCCCTGTACCTCTCATAGAGGGCCTTGTCCTGCCCGGTCATCATCGGATAGTACGGCTCCCCGTCGCCTGTGGGATACTCGTTCTGCACGGTGGTCTTCGCATGCTTCTGGCCTGTGAGGTACTTGAACTCCGTAGACTTTGTGTAGCCGACTTCCGCGCTCGGGTAGTTCACGACGCCCGCTGGCTGGTGCACCTCCTCGTCGTACGTCCTGGACTCGAACCTTATCGACCTGTAGCCCAGGCGGCCGTACTTGTAGTCGAAGAAGTAGTCTATCGGGCCGGTGTAGACGACGTGCCCGTAGCGCTCGCGGCCGGCCACGTCCTTGTAGTCCGTATTGAGGCGCAGGGTTATGTTCCCGCTTGAGAGCATCCTTGCCACCATGCGCGCGTAGCCGTCGCGCGGCATCACCTGGTGCGTGTCTCCGAAGTACCTGTCGTCTTCGTCCAGCCGCACGGGTATGCGCAGCGTCACCTCCGGGCTCAGGACGCTCGGGTCCACCCCCCATTGCTTCCTGGTATAGTGCTTGAACATCTTCTCGTAGAGGTCCGGGCCGACCTTCGAAAGCACCACATCCTCGGCGCTCCTGATCTCAAGCCCATTGACCCTCACGCGCTCCAGGTAGCCCGCCACGTCCGACTCGCTCTTGAGGTCGAGGCCGTACAGCCTGTTTATCGTGGTCCGGTTTATTGGGACCGGGACGTAATCGCCGCCTACGCGCGAGAGCACCCGGTGCTCGTAGCCGCGCCATTCCGTGAACCTGGATAGGTAGTCGAAGACCTCCTTCGAGTTCGTGTGGAAGACGTGCGCCCCGTACCTGTGCACCAGTATGCCGTGTTCGTCGTACTCATCGTAGGCGTTGCCGCCTATGTGGCTCCTCTTCTCGACGAGAAGGACCTTCCTGCCGCGGCTGGCGAGCCTCTCGGCCACGGTGGAGCCGGACAGCCCCGCTCCGACCACTAGGAAATCGTACTCCATTAAAACAAGCCTTTCTAATCTCTTTTTCAATAGATATTTATATATGAAGATTCTGTTTGTAACAGGCTGCTTTGCCCTAAGTGGAGGATCTGCATGGGTGATGGCTCACCGATGATAAGCGTAATAGTGCCGGCGCACAACGAGGAATTGTGCATAGGGGAGACGCTCAGGCGCATACGCGGGCAGGGCTTCAGGGACTATGAGCTTGTGGTGGTGAACAACGCCAGCACCGACAGGACCGGGGAGATAGCCGGCAGGTATGCGAGGGTCATCAACGAGCCGACGAAGGGCCTCAGCAGGGCCAGGAACACGGGCGCGAGGAACGCGCGCGGCGAGGTCCTCTTCTTCATGGACGCGGACACCTACCTCTATGACGGCACGCTCGGTGCGATAGGAAGGGTGTTCGGCGACGGGAGCGTGGCCGTGGCCAGCGGCCCGATCAGGCCGATAGAGAGGCTCGGCGCGGCTAAGAGGCTGACATTCGCGGCCTCGTTCAACTGGATGCTCCACATGTCGGTGTTCGTGCGCAGACCGTATTTCGCGGGCAACAACCTCGCCATAAGGAGGAGTGCGTTCGAGGGCGCTGGGGGCTTCAACGAGTCCATGAGGACCTGCGAGGACGGGGACATGACGAAGCGCGCGAGCGGGTTCGGCAAGGCGGTGTACGACAGCGGCATAATGGTCAGGACCAGCGCGCGCAGGATAATTGACTGGGGCGCCGGCAGGTACATCAGGTTCGGCGTGGGCCTCATGTTCAGCTACTTCGTCCTGGGGAGGGCCAAGGCGACATACGGCGAGGTGCGCGGGCCGGCTGAGGGGAACCCCCGACCATAGTCCTTTTTATATTTAATGGTTCAGAATACTCTAAAAGGTGCTTTTTGTGAAAATAAGCGAGCTTAAAGCTGGCGCCAGCAATGTCAGCGTACAGGCAAAGGTTGTAAAGAAGGAGGATCCCAGGGAGGTCGTGACCAAATTCGGGAAGAGACTGAGCGTCGCGAACATCACGCTTGAGGATGACTCTGGGCAGATACCGATGTCCCTGTGGGGCAACGACATAGGGAAGGTAAGCCTGGGCGACACTATAGAAGTCAGCAACGCATACGTGAGCGAATTCAGGGGAGCACCGCAGCTTTCGACCGGCAGGTTCGGCAAGATAGAGGTCATCGAGAAGGGCGAGGGGGGCAGCTCCGAGGAATCGGAGGACGGGTTCTCTGGAGACATAGAAGAGTGATTCCGGTTTGACAATGCCGGCAACGCCCGGCATTACCCATGTTCTTCACCCCGTAGCGCCGGCTCCTTTGGCTGTTCGTTCCTTGGCGCGGGGTCACTGCGTCTTCTGTATTATCTGGACGTACGGCAGCGAGCATACCGGCGCGGTGTTGTTTATCTCCCTGCATATCTCTGCGGTGTAGATGTTTGCCTCTCCGATTATGGCCTGGCTTATCGGGGAGTCCTGCTGCTCTATCTGTGACATTATCTGTCCCCAGGTCATGCCATTTATCAGTGTCGGCAGGAAGGCCGATCCCAAGGCGACCGAAGCGTTCCCGAAATCGGCGAACGGCACGCTTCCGTGCGGGTCGTTCTGCTGCAGTATCACCTGCTCGCCTGGTGTCATGTTCTGCAGCGGCGGATAGTTGTTGGTCGTCGCATTGAGCTTGTTCGTGGTCAGCTCCACCGGCCTGAAGTAGATGTAGCTGCTGGAGTAAGGTGCGTTGTAGAAAGTGAACGTAGGCGTGCTGGGGGCGTAATCGGTCGCGGATGAGGTCATATAGCGCAGCGTGGAGAAGTTTCCGAACCGCATCAGTGCGAGCGCCATGCCCCACCTGAACGACGCGCAGTACGGGCAGTACTCCGCGCCTATGTAGAGCACCTCCGGTTTGCCGTTGTATTCCAACGGCGTCGAGTTTGCCGCAGGTGTGATGACCTTCACCACGGCGGTCGCCGTCGCGGCAAGGGTCTGGTTGTTCGCTATCGCATACAGCCTCGACATAGTCGTCGAGTTGACGGCCACGTTGTCGTAGTCGACAAGGGACTGCGCGGGCTGCGGGCTGTTCAGCAGGAAGACGGCTATCCCGGCTACTATCGCGATTGCCGCGACTGCATATATGAGCCTGTTCATACCCTCACGCTAGCGTTGCTCAAAGAACGAATATAAATGTTGGTCACGCAATACTGATTGCCGATTACGGGGTTGTAGCGTAACCTGGCAGCGCAGCAGGCTCCAGATGTTCAGAAAAATGTTATGAGCCGTTGGCGATGATTTGGATCTGGAATTCAGATTCGATATGAAGTAACCTGCTGATCCGGGTTCGAATCCCGGCAACCCCAACCAACGTAAAGTTAGGATTTGGTACAGACCTTCGCAATCTGGCTCCTGGGCCCGCTTTCCTTGCGGACGAAAAGCGTGTTTGCCATTATTGCAATGCCGCTTACAACCTTTATAACGATATGTGCCGTTTATACGCACTATTTTATTGCTTTGTTGGCCAGATCCATGCATGGAAACCGATGGATACGTCTGTAGGATATGCGGCCTCCATTACAAAAGCAAGGAACTATCAGAGAAGTGCTATCTGTGGTGTTCAAAGCATGACAGCTGCGATTTAGAGGTGGCAAGGCAGTCGATAGAAGCCACCCGTCGCAGAGCCGATAAGAACTGATAATGAGATTTTTAGCTTACTGCCTTTCTTCCTCGTGGTACTGGAGAAGGACTTCTAATGGACGTCGGGAGGTAGAGCCATCACCCTTGGAATACGGACCTCAGCAGCAGGGGGGCGTGGCCCGCCTCGCGCAGCCTCCTTACCGCGTAGTCCGCCCATTCCTCGCCGAACGGCATGTAGATGTTTACATCCTCGCCCGCATCTGAAAGCTCCTTGGCGAGGCGCGGCCTTATCCCGTTCAGCATGCCGAACTGCAGTCTCTTGCCGCTCCTCCTTTCCAGCCTGATGGCGGCGGAGGTCAGGTAATCGTCGTGCGTGGCCACCATGACGGCTCCGCGGTGCCCCACGCAGCACTCCATCATCGCAACGTAGTTTCTCCTGACGGCGTTCCTGCCCCCGTAGGCTAAGTTCTCAGGCTCGGTGTAGGCGCCCTTGACGATCCTCACGCTGCCGCCCATCCCCATCACCCTTTCCGCATCCTTGAGACTTCTCCTCAGCTTAGCCTGTAGGCAGACGCCGACGTTCCTGTGCCGCCCCAGGACCGCAAGGTACGCCCTTATCGTGGCGTCCACGCACCTGTATTCCTCCATGTCAACCCACACGAAGTATCCGAGCCTTCCAGCCGCGGAGGCGACCTTGGCGCAGTTGCGAACCAGCTCCGCCTCGCCCTCCAGCAGACCGAGCTGCGTGGGCTTCACAGATATGCTGCCAATTACGCGCGCGCTTTTCATTTCGGGAAGGAGTGACAGGTACCTGCCCACGCTCTTCTCCACGTCGCGTTCCTTTCCATAGGCCTCTCCCAGGTAGTTGAGTATTGCCCCTTCCCCGATTACATTCGCCTCCTTGGCGCGGAGTATTGCCTCGCCGGCAGTCCTTCCGGCTATCCATTTCCTCGCGAATGCGAACCCTATCCCGTCTAGCGCCACCATCGCATCCACGCACGTGCCATTACTTTACTTACCCATAATGGATAGCAGCGAATATTAAGACGACTGACAAAGCAGTGTAGCGGTGGCACAATGGATTCGAAGACCATGGTCACGGTCATTGCTGTTGTCGTGATCGCAGCCGTTGCTGCCGTGGCGCTCGGCATGCACCCAACCCCGTCTGCCAGCCAGGGAAGCCAGGCCGTGACTACGGCCGGACAGGGCTCCAATTCGGCGACGGCGAGCGACCAGACAAAGGTCCTCTTCGCGAACACGCAGTACGCACCATACTCATATCAGGTTTATCCGGGGCCGCTCTCGCAACAGGCGCAGGCAGCCCTTTCCGGCTTCAGCATGAAGAACACGACACTGCAGAACTCATCCGTAATAGTGACACTGACGGTTGTGGGCAGTGGGCAGCAGCAAACGGTAGTGCTGCAACCTGGATACAAGCTATACATCGTCGAGGCGACTTTCGGGGATGACTCCTTCCGCTCTGACTACTCGCTCGGCGACGACGGATTTGTAGTTGTGGACCCGAACGGCTATGTCGCATGATGGTCGACCGTGGTACGACAGGTGCAAGTGGAACCTAACATACAATACGACGTAAAAGCCGAATCGAAACCGAATCTTTTCCAAATCTATTTTAAAATGCTCGTTCATAAGCCTAGCTAGTGTGTGGATGAGTAAGACATGGAGCACCAAGCGCAGGATCCTCAGTCTTGTTTCAAGCGGGGCCAAGACCCCGCTTGAGATAAGCAGGACGCTGAACCTCGCGCCTTCCACGATCAGCGAGCATATCGAGGGCCTCGAAAGGATAGGGGCGATAAGGCGCATCGAGAACCCGTATGTGAGGAAGTGGAAGTATTACGAGAAGAACCCGAACTTCGACATGAGCAGCATAAGCGGTGCAAGGCGCATCGGCCCAGTGCCCGGACTCGCGGCCGGCCTCGCCGCAGTTGCTGCGATGGCGTTTATCATCGCGCTTGCGCTGGCATCCAGCGCAGCGCCCGCAGGGAAGCTCATCACCTTCCGGCTGACAGACCCGCCGGTAGTTCCGAACGGGACGACCCATCTCAACATAACATACTCCTCTATGGCGGCACTTGTGACTAACTCCACTGGCTCCGCGTGGGTCTATAGTGCTGGAAGCGGCACAATAGACCTGATGTCACTGATAAACACGTCGCAGGTCATAGGCACGGACGTATTGCGAGCGAACGACGTGATAAGCGCTGTCAGGTTCAACATCACATCCGCGGAGATGGCGGTAAACGGCGTGGTGGACCCAGTCACGGTGCCTGATAGGACGCTTACGGTGAACGTGACTGGGAATGGCACAGTAACATCCAACTCGAGCGTGCTGATAGACATGAGCCCAACGGTGGTCAGCATATTCACTAGCAATTCAACTGTGTTCGTGCTCGTCCCGTCCGCAAAGGCGGTGTTCGTCGGCAATGCCGACGTGCCGCAAGGCATAGGGATCAAGTCGGCAGTTGGAGCGCATGAGAGGAACAGCCTGGCGGATGCTGCACCGGACATAAGCATAGGCTCCGAATCACTCAGCGTGTCCGGGAACGGCACCAGGCTCGCGCTGACAATCAAGAACGACGGCAACCAGAGCGTGGTGCTCGGGCATGTCACGCTCGTCGGGTCGACCTCTGTGTTCGTGTCCGTGAACGCCAGCGTGAACGTGACAGTTAACATGAGCGGCGCGGTAGGGGGCATCGCGCACTGGTTCGGCCTGTCGGCCCCGTTGGCTATGGGGGCAGCTGCGCCCGACAACAGCCCAGACATCGTCTCCAACACCCCGGGCACGCACGGCCATGATGGCGGCAGCGGCCCAGTCAACGACAGCGCAACCGGCAACATAGGGTCGGAAATTGGTGGTGTGGACGGGGACATTGCGAGCGGCGGCATAGCGAACGTCAGCGTGGACGTACCTGCAGGCGCGGCGGCAGTCACCCGCAGCTCAGGACAGGCCCAGGACACCTCTGGTGGAGATGGCATCGAACGCGTAGATGAGGGAGGGGGCCTGCAGCTGGTGATTCACAGGGGTGTGGAGAGCCGTGCAAACTCGTCATCGCAGCCGCGCGCAAATGCCACGGGTGGGACGCAGGACGCCGAGGAAGTCAGGAGCATCGTGAGCGTGGGCAGGGAGATAACGTCGTTCAGGACCCTGAACTTCGTCGTCTCTGGCAGTGGCGGCCTCGAGCTGCCAGCCGTGACGGGAGGCATGGGGGGCGATGCCGGGTACGCGCTGCCCGCAGGGGGCAGCATAACTCTAACGTTCGACGGCAGGATAGAGTACGCCAATGGCAACATTCTCATAGTGCCGAAGCCGGGCGATACCTATAGGGTCGTCGTGAGCGGGGAGGACGGCGCATATGCGGCCGCGAATGTCATCGCAGCGTGACCGCGCGACCGAAGCCGCTGTGCCAAGCATGCGGCCGCCCCGGACATGCCCCTTTCGGTCACAGCGATAGGAACGCCCAATATACGATTGCGTTGATGACCGTGAGTAGGGCGCCGACCTTCGCGAAGTCGACGAACGAGACCGTCTGGTGGTACCTCCTCTCCGCGCTCTGTATTATTATCACGTTGCTCGCCGCGCCAAGTATGAGGAGGTTCCCGGCTATCGTGCTCCCCGCCGCAAGCGCGAGCGCGGCGGTAAGCGGCACCTGCGTGAACGAGAGCATCTTCAGGTAGAGGAGCACCATCGGCACGTTCGACACGAACTGGCTGCCGATTATGCTGACGGCGAATATCGTGGGAACCGACCCGACATTCAATGCCATGCCGCTTATCATGCCCTGCAGGTAGCCCGATTCCCACACGCTTCCCACGAGCACGAAGAGGGATATGAAGAAGATTATCGTGGTCCAGTCCACGTTCCTCACCATCGAGAGCCTCTTGTCGCTGAACAGCAGTATCGGGAGCGCAGCCGCCATTGCTATCCAGGCAAGGTTGAGGTCGAACGCATGGAGCGACACGCCTATGATATCGAGCGCAATCAGGGAAAGCAGCACGGCCAGCGATGCCTTGCAGAGCTTCGCCAGGCCCGCGTCCTTCACACGGGCAACGCCGTTGGGGACGCGCCTGGCGGAGAAATCCTTCCTGAAGAAGAGCTTAAGGACCAGGTAGGCGACGAGCAGGTTTATCACGGTAGGCACTATCAGCCATCCGAAGAATTGCGGGAACGGGTTGCTGACAAGGCCGCTCGAGGCGATCAGCAGGTTCTGGGGATTGCCTATCGGGCTGGCGACGCTGCCTATCGTGACGGCGAACGCCAGCGCCAGCAGCATCAGCTTGGGGTTGATGCGCTCCTTGAGCGCGAAGTACATCACGACCGGTGTGCCTATGACGGCCAGGGTGTCATTGAGCAGGAACATGGATGCAACCCCGGCCGAGAGGAGCACGAGCAGCACGAGCGCGTCCACCGATTTGGCGCGCCTGAACAGCCTGTGCGCAACGTACTGGAGATAGCCGCTCTCGGTGAGCGCGGCACCCACGATAAATATGCCTATCAAGAAGAATATGACAGTCATGTCAATGTACGAAGCCGCTGCCGCGAGACCTATCTGCCCTGTGAGCAGCACGGCAATCGCACCGGCGAGCACGATCTGCCAGATTTGGAGCCGGATGTTGCCTATCCTCCTGACGGCTATGAGAACGAAGACAGCTAGCAGCACTATGACCGGGAGAGGGGGGAGGGTCAGCGGAATGGTTCCACCGCCCCTGATTCTCTGCAAACGTATTTATCCTGCATTCGGTCGGGCGTGGTGGATTATCTCGGCCGCATCTTCTGCGCCTGGGCGGAGTAATGGGTCCTGACGTAGTCCTCCAGGTGCCTCTTGAACTCTTCTGTCGCAGTGTCGGCCTTGACTGACGCGACCTGCTTCCCGTCCGCGTAGATGAGGCAGGACGGGTTCTCGCCGCTGCCTGGGAGTGAGATGCCAATGTTGGCGCGCCTGCTCTCGCCCGGGCCGTTGACGACACACCCCATGACCGCGACCTTCATCCCTTCGACGCCGGCGTATCCCGACCTCTTCCATTCCGGCATCCTCTCCTGCAGGTAGTCTGTGAGCTCCTGGGCCATCTCCTGGAAGACCGTGGAGGTGGTGCGCCCGCAGCCAGGGCAGCTCGATACGAGCGGCGAGAAGTGGCGTATGTCCAGAGACTGCAGTATCTGCCTAGCGACCGTGACCTCCTCTGTCCTGCTCGATCCGGGCACGGGGGTGAGCGACACGCGTATCGTGTCGCCTATGCCCGCGGCCATCAGCAGCGAGAGGGCGGCGCTCGAGGCGGCTATCCCCTTGCTCCCTATGCCGGCCTCCGTCAGCCCCAGGTGCAGCGGCTGCTCTATCCTCCCGGCGAGCATCTGGTACGCCCTGACCATCTGCGGCACCTCCGATATCTTGGTGCTCACTATGATGTGGTCCGGCTCGGTCCCGTATTCTATCGCCTTGTTGACCGACTGCACGGCGCTCTCCACGACCGCGTCAACCGTTACGTCCTCCGCACTCCTCGGATTTGCGCTTTTCGTGTTCCTGTCCATTAAGGTGGCCAGCACGGCCGGGTCGAGCGACCCCCAGTTGACGCCTATCCTGACGGGCTTGTCGTGGTCGTTCGCGACATTGAGCATCGCGCGGAAGTTCTCGTCGTGCTTCTCGCCGAACCCTACGTTTCCGGGATTGATCCTGTACTTGTCGAGCGCGTCCGCGCACTCAGGCACCTCCGTGAGCAGCTGGTGCCCGTTGTAGTGGAAGTCCCCTATGAGCGGTATGTCGTAGCCGAGGTCGTCTATCGCCTTCCTTATGGCCTTGACGGCCCTCGCCATGCGAAGGTCCTGCACGGTGAACCTGACGAGCTCCGACCCCGCCTTGTAGAGGTCTACTATCTGCGCCACTGTGGCGGCGACGTCGCCGGTGTCCGTGTTCGTCATGCTCTGCACCGCGACCGGGTGCTCCGACCCTATGCGCATGTTGCGCACCCTGACCTGCAGGGACCTCCTGCGCGGCGCCCAGTCGGACGTCTCTCTGCCCATCGCTATTATTGCCATCCTCTCACCTTTTCATGTTCCTAGAAATCTCATGCAGCTCGTGCGGCATCGTGAACCTCATGTCCTCTTTTACCAGCTCCATGTTTGAGAGCTGCGCGCCGTCGCGCATGAAATGCCTGGCAACGTCCTGGACGACAGATTCCGGCGCAGAGGCGCCCGCGGATATGCCGACGGCCCTCTTTCCCTCAAGCCACGAAGGCATTATGTCCGCCACCGTGTCTATCAGGTGCGCCTCGACGCCCAGCGACCTGGCAGTGTCGACCAGCCGGTTCGAGTTCGAGGAGTTCTTGCTGCCGACCACCAGTATCAGGTCGCACTCCTTCGCCGCGGAACTTATCGCTGCCTGCCTGTTGGTGGTCGCATAGCAGATGTCCGATGATGGGGGCGCGCTTATCCTGGGGAACCTACCCTTGAGCGCCTTTATCGCCTCGGAGCACTCGCTCACCGACATGGTGGTCTGCGTCAGGTAGACGAGTTTCTCGGGGTCCTTGACCGAGAGGTTCGGAACCTCCTCGGCCGTCTCTATGATCTGGGTTATGTCGGGGCGTATGCCCATGACGCCCACGGCCTCCGGGTGGCCCCTGTGACCGATGTAGATTATCTCCATTCCCTGCCTGGCGAACCTTCCAACCTCGATGTGAATCTTGGTCACGAGTGGGCAAGTCGCGTCTATCGTCGTCAGTTTCCTGGCCTTTGCCTCCTCCCTGACTGATGGGGCTATGCCGTGCGCCGAGAAGATGCAGACGCTGCCTCCGGGCACCTCGGACAGCTCCTCGACGAAGACCGCCCCCTTGGCGCGCAGGGCGTCCACGACGACCTTGTTGTGCACTATCTCGTGCTTGACGTACACCGGAGAGCCGAACGCCTTGAGCGCCTCCTCGACCGTAGCTATGGCTCTCTCCACCCCTGCACAGAACCCGCGCGGGCTTATCAGTATGACCTTGTCTGCCATCAGTTACCCCTCAATCCGATCAAATATGGCTGCTGGCAGTATATATAAATAGCGTGCCGGTTCGTCAGTAGTCGTATTGTAAGGAATCTGCTGGTTGTGGAGATTACCTAGACCTGCCCTTGGCGAACCTCGCCTCGTAGTCCTTCGCCACCTCGAGGGCCCTGCCTCTCGACTCTGAATCGGCCCTCAGTATCTGCTTCAGGTCCGGGGCCTGTATCGGCACGTGCTCCTTAACAACGGCCTCTGTTATCTCGGCCATGTCAGTGAACCTTATCTTGCGGCGCATGAATAGGTCGCAGACGGTCTCGTCCGCCCCGTTGAGCGCGGTGGGCGCGGTTCCTCCCGCCTTGCCGGCCTCGTACGCTATCCTGAGGCTCGGGAACCTGCCATAGTCGGGCTCCTCGAAGGAGAACCTGTTATCCTTAAAGAGGGAGAAGGCGCCTATCCCGAGGTCGTACCTGCGCGGGAACGTGAGCGCGTACGAGATTGGGTAGCGCATGTCGTGCGGCCCCTGCTGGACCTTCTGTATGCCGTCGGTCGTCTCTATCCCGGAGTGCACTATGCTCTGCGGATGCACGACAATCTCTATGTCGTCGAGCGGCATGTTGAATATGGAGGCTATCTCTATACGCTCCATGCCCTTGTTCATCAGCGTGGCCGACCTTATGGTGATCAGGTCGCCCATCTTCCAGTTCGGGTGGTTGAGCGCGGCCTCTGGCGTAACGTCCTTCATCTGTTCGTAGGTCAGCCTGTTGCCCTCCTTGTTGAACGGGCCGCCGGAGCACGTCAGTATCATCTTCCTTACATTGTGCCTGGCGCCCCTCTGGAGCTTCCATACCGCGCTGTGCGCCTCGGGATCCGCGCCGACGAAGACGTCGCCCTCAATCGACTGCCATATGGCGCTGGGCTCGCTGTCTATCGGCAGCACCTCCACCCCGCTCCTCCTAGCCGCGGCCCATATCAGGTTGCCGGCCGTGAGGAATGCCTCCTTGTTCGCCACCGCCACCGTGTTCTTCGCATTGATTGCCTCGAGTGTGGGGGCCAGGCCCGCGAAGCCAGAGGTCGCCACCACCACGTAGCCGCCGTGCATATGGCCGCATATCCTCACGCCCTCCTCTTCGCCCGACATTATGATCGTATCTGTCCTCCTGGCAACGGCGTCCCTCACTTTCTCAGCCGAACCCTCATTGACTACGACCGCGTACTCCGGCTTGAACTTGAGAATCTGCTCGGCCATCAGGCCGGCGTTGTTGTTGCAGATGAGCGCGAAGACGTGGAAGTCTTTCTTGCCGCGCAGCTTCTCGACCACGTCTAGCGTCTGCGTGCCTATCGAGCCCGTGCTGCCATGCACTATGAGGTCTATCTGTTTTGGCATAATCGTGTTCTTCCGCATGTAATTAATATGCCTTGCGGGCGGGTTCGTCAAACATGGGAGCGCCTGCGGCTTTATAGCGGTAAAGCAAAGCGGCGGTATGGGTTTAAATTAATGGAATGCTGGAGTATGGCGTAGGGGATGGGCAGATGAACAAGAACGTACCATACGCGATAGCGGCCGTAGCCATAATAGCAGTGGCGGCGGCAGTGGCGGGCGCCTATTACATGGGCGGCTACGGGGGCGCGGCGACAACCACCATAGCCGGCAGCATGCTCAGCACGGTGCAGGGAGGCCAGACGACGCAGTACACAACGGCCCCCGCAACCGTGCAGAACGCGACGCTGTTCAACACGACCCAGTACTACCCGTATTCGTACCTGATATCGGGCGGCGCCAACCTCTCCGCATCGCCGGCCACATCAGACTTCACGCTCTCCTCGGCGAACGGCACGGGCGGGAACGTGACTTACACGATCAGCTTCAAGGGCACCAGCTCTGCTTACAACATCACGATGGGGAAGGGAGACAGCTTATATTACATAGACATGGCGCCCGCGGATGACGGGCCGGCGGACCACTCGACTGGCGACGACGGCTATGCCGTCGTCGATCCCACCGGCCATATGATAAGCCTGAAGTATCCGATCAACGGATGAGTCGAACCGGATGAACTTGCTAGGTCGCACCGTAAGGATGCATCTGCTAGCCACGGCGTTGCTCGCCATCCTCGATGCGGCGTCCTCCGCGCTGCTCAGGCAGCCGCCCTACGCCGCGATGGTCGCCGTGGCGGTTTGCATGGCGTCCGAGGCAGCGCTTTACCGCGCCTTCAAGGGCAGGGCAAGGGTCACTTACTCCTCCGCGATAACCGGCCTAATCATAGGATCGGTGTCGCCGATCGCGGCGCCGCTGCTTCCGGTCGCCGTCGCGGCGCTGGTTGCGATAGCCTCAAAGTTCGCCATAAGCGTGAAGAGCAGGAACGTGTTCAACCCCGCCGCGCTCGGCATGCTCATAGGCCTCGGCGCGTTCGGCATCGGCGACGAGTGGTGGGCCGCGGGCAGCCTGACGCTGTACGGTTTCGCGGTGCCGCTCTCGATCATGCTGGTGTTGGTCGCCTATGAGGCGAGGAGGCTGACGGCTGCCCTGTCATTCATAGCAGTTTCCATAGCGGCGGCCGTGCTCCTGGGGGGCTATCTCTCCGCACCGGGGCTGCTGGCCGTGGCGCTCAGCGCCAACTACTTCTTTGATCTACTGATGCTGACGGAGCCGAAGACTTCCCCGAACGGCAGAAGGGCGCAAGTAACATACGGGGCAGGGGTCGCCGCGATGGTCGCACTGCTCTCGCTTGGCGGCATCGCATACACCTATTTCATAGCGCTGCTGGCGGGGAACGGGCTCTACGCGCTCTACAGGGTTAGGGGCGGCAGGCTGCTATGACCGCCGTCACGAGCGCGGTCCGGCCTCACGCTCCATGTGCTCCCTCTCGAGCTTCTTGTTCAGGTAGTCTACGAACTCCTCGGCCTTGCGACGCGGCACCCCGTCTATGACGCCTTCTTCCCTCGAGTCCGCGGTCCCTAGGGTGTGCGAGGCTATCCCCTCCACCCTGACGACTATGGATGACGACATTATCCCGCGCTCCACTTTGACGCTGGTTATGTGGTCGTAATCTATGACCTCGAAGTTCGTCCTGAGCCCCATCGTCTCCCTGTCTATTATTATGAGGCGGTGGTTGGTGCCCACGAATGAGGTTGGGGTGAGCAGCGACCCGCCGGGCCTGAACCTTCCCTGCCTTATGGTCATCTCTACCCTCTCCTCGGCCCAGAGAAGGCCCTTGCACGCTGACGCGTCCTCGTGGGAGACAGGCATGGAATCAGGTGGTATTCGCCGCTGACGTATTTAAACGCTTATGGGGGCTTGAGTCAGGTAATGGGAAGGTCGATGCACCGCGTGGTGGCACCACGCTATTAAACCGTTGCAGAGATTCCGTTGCGGTGTATTAATGTCGGTGCTGGACGAGTTCAAAGACTTCATTGTGAAGGGGAATGTGGTCGACCTCGCGGTCGCCGTGGTCATAGGCGTCGCGTTCAATGCAGTCGTGACGGCACTTGTCAGCGACATAATAACGCCGCTGATAGGCATACCTGGCAAGCTCGATTTCTCTGCATACACGGCCACGGTAAACGGCAGCGTGTTCATGATAGGTTCGTTCGTCAACGCGGTGATAAGCTTCGTCACGATCGCGCTCGTGGTCTTCTTCTTGATGGTGAAACCTGTGCAGAAGATGAAGAAGCTCTCCGAGAGGAAGGAGGCGGCCGCAGTGGCGCCGGCCACGAAGACCTGCCCCTACTGCCTGTCCACCATACCCGCTGGGGCTAAGCGCTGCGCCTTCTGCACTTCGCAGCTGTGATGGTTATGGGAGCACCGTTTTTGCCGAAGCGCGCTAGACGCGCCTTCAGGGGGGTGCTGTTCGATGTCTACCAGTGGAGGCAGCGGATGTTCGACGGCTCATATGAGACCTTCGAGAGGGTCGTGCGGGTCCCGTCGGTGCAGATAATCGCGGAGAGGGGCGGCAAGGTGCTGCTCCTGAGGGAGAGGCAGCCCGGCCAGAAGGGCGAGCGGATGAGCATGCCCGGGGGGCAGGCCATGCCCGGAGAGAGTCCCCTCGCCACTGCGAAGAGGGAGCTGCTGGAGGAGGCCGGACTCGCCGCCGACAGGTGGGTGCTGCTGAAATCCTATACTGGCATGCACAAGGTGATATGGCACACGTATCTCTTCGCCGCCGTGGGGTGCAGGAGGTCCGGGAGGCCGCGCCCGGACTCTGGGGAGAGGATAAGGCAGCAGTGGGTGCCGCTCGACAGGCTCATAGACCTTTACACTGGCAGGGACAACCTGCTCGTCGACCTCCTCAAGGTCAGGTACGATGCGCGCAGGAGGAGGGAGTTCCTCGGGAAGATCGGGCTACCGGGGCTATAGGCAGGTATTTTTAATCCTCGCTCAGAAAGGTGAGGCATGACAATCCTGCAGATCATATACTCGGTAGTTCTCGGGCTGGTGCAGGGGATATCTGAATGGCTGCCCATAAGCAGCAAGACCCAGATACTGGCGGCCTCGAACCTGCTGCTCGGCCTCGACTACCAGCAGGCGTACACCTTCGGCCTGTTCATGGAGATAGGCACCGTGCTCGCCGCGATCATCTACTTCAGGCGCGAGGTCTGGGCGCTGGTCAGCGTGGTCCTCGGCTCCAAGGACCGCATGAGGAGGAGGTTCTTCCTCTACGTCCTGGTCGCCACCGTGATAACCGGGCTGATAGGCGTGCCGCTCTACCTCGTGGCCGACTCTGTGACCGGTGTAACGATAGGCATACCCATGCTGGTCATAGGGCTCGTGCTGATCGGGGATGCGCTCTTCATAAGGCATGCCAGGAAGAAGCGCGGCAAGGAGGGGTATGCGCCGAAGAAGTTCGCGGACATGAAGTTCAGGGACTACTTGATAATAGGCGTGATGCAGGGCATAGCCGCCCTGCCTGGGGTCAGCAGGTCCGGCATAACCACGAGCACGATGCTCGTCATGGATGTCGAGGCGGACGAGGCCTTCCGGCTCTCGTTCGTAATAGGCATATTCGCAACGGCTGCCGCGTTCGGCGTGACGGTCATCTTCTCGCACTCCAACGTGACCGCGGCGCTGGCAGGCATAGGGATGGTGGGGCTGCTGGTCGCCATCGCGACCGCGACGGTCGTCAGCCTGTTCCTGATCGACTTCCTGATCAAGATAGCCAGGAAGTCGAGCATAGTCTACCTGACTGCCGGGCTCGGGATAATAGCGATAGGCAGCGGGCTGCTTTACCTGCTGCTCGCCGCCTAGCCGCGGTGTGCCAGTGGGGGCGACTGATTGTAGCTTGGCATGGCCAAGGCGCAGGGCGTCCGCCCGTTCCTCCCTGGCGCATCGTGTGCGCTCACGAGTACTTCTTGGCGTATTCCCCGATTATCGGCAGGTACACGTCATCTCCGTTGTAAGCCTTGGCGCCCGCTATTATGCCGATTATCCATAGGACGAATGCGATCGGGCCTCCCACGAAAGGTATGAACCCGAGCACGGTTATGACTATGCCGAGGAACACGGCCTGCAGCGCGTTGAACCTGAGGCGCTTATCGCTGGGCTTCGCTATTATGAAGACCACTATGCCAGTCAGCCAAGCGAGCACGTATGCGACCACGAACAGTGGGTTCTGCTCGCCCTTCTTCGCACCCTTGCCCGCGTTCTTTGTAGTAGTTGCCATAGAACCATATACCATTGCCTAACCAGCGTTTATAAGCATTGCGCAGCGACCGGGCCGCGGACTTACACGCGGCATCGGGATGGCTGCGCTGCCGGTTGTGCTCCAGAGCGGGCCTGGCGGGATTTGAACCCGCAACCGCCTGGTCCGAAGCCAGGCGCGCTATCCAAGTTGCGCCACAGGCCCAACACTAATGCTATCGGTGGATAGTGATAAAAAGGGATTGCGGACTTGGCGTCACTCCGCGCCAAAGCCCGCGAAGCCCGTGAGTCGCGACTGCTTTATGTTCGCAGCGGTCTTCCAGTACTTCCTCAGGTACTGGTCCAGTTCAGCGTTCCTGTGGTTCGCCTTTATCGCGTCTATCGTGGTAGAATCTGAGGGATAGCCAGACCCGAGGTCGATGTCGAGCAGCCTGCTCAGCCTCTCCATTTCGTGGTCGCGGTGTATCTTCGCGATTATGCTTGCGGCAGACACCACCGGGTACTTCGCGTCCGCCTTGTGCTCCGCTATTATGCGGATCGCCTTGCCAGTGTCCTTCTTCTTGGCCTTTATTCCCGGTATGAAAGTCGGGGAGTATGACAGCGCGTTTATCCTGACGCCGAACTTCTCCGCCACGACGTCCGGCGAGTCTATGTAGAATGTGCTCACACCCTCCATCTCGTCGAGCAGCATGGCGAAATGCTTGGCCTCAAGCGTGTTTATGGAGACGCGGTTCCTCATCGCCTCATTTATCTCGCTTGCCGATACGGCGCTGAACCTGACGTCCTCGGCGAGGTCCATTATCGAGCCGTAGAGCTGCTCCCTCCTCTTGGGTGGGAGCATCTTGGAGTCTCTGACGCCGAGCTCGGGAAGCCTGTGCATCAGGCTCTTCTTCACGGAAACGACAGCGACAACGAGCGGGCCGACGAACGCCCCCCTTCCGGCCTCGTCGCCGCCGCAGATTATCATTCAAAACACTGTGGGGCTCACATGTTCTTCGTGTCAATCATTATGTAGTCAGCGACGGCCGTCACGGCCGAGTATGGTACCTTCAGCTCCCCGCCATCGCCGACGAGCTTCTTCGCAAGGCTGCTGTCGGCGCTCGGCTCCACGATAACCGCGTTTATGCGGCCGGTGACCTGACTTATCTCGACATTGACCAGCCTTCCGAGATCGAATCCGCTGGTGCTCACAACTTTTTTCCCCATAAGGTCCCTGGCTATGATGAACTTCACCATTTTCTCACCGTTTAGGCACAATATGATTGCAAACATAGGTTAATTAATATATTCTCTGTCCTCTATGTATCGGATTAGTATGCCGAAAAGCATATTGCTCATGGACAAGCAGGCCCGAATGCTTGTCGCGCTGAAGGACCAGATGCAGAGCTGGTACATATCCAGTCTCGCGAAGGCCACGGGCACGACGTACGTCCACGCCTGCAACTTCCTCCTGGAGTGCGAGCGGCTCGGCATAGTGCGGAGCGAGAAGCATGGGAAGATAAAGACGATAAGGCTGACGGAGAAGGGCGCACAGATAGCCGAGCTTGTCTCCGGCATCTATTCCTCGATAAGGCAGGAGCCCGCGAAGCCAGAGGCCGCGAAGGAACAGGCGCCGCAGGCTAAGGCCAAGCCCGAAGAGAAGGAAAAGGATAAAGAAAAGGAGAAGAAGTGATGGCTTCAATCTCGCTTCAAGGGCTCATCGGCGCTTTCTATCACTGACGGGCTCCAGTTCCTCCGGCAGGTAGAGGTACTTCAATTCAGGGCGCTTGTCGAGGCGCACATCCGCAAGGACCTTGAAACCGACAATGCGCCCGGTCATCCCCTTCGTCAGCTTGACCAAGAACTTAGGGTCTTTTGCCGACATGTGCGGCGTGGAGCCGTGGAGTACCCTCTTGATAACGACCCTTTGGTTCTTTTTCAAGGTCATTCCAACCACCACGATGGCCTGACTAAGCGACCTGCAGCGGGACGTGCTTCATTATGGCGTTCATCACGTGCCCGTAGTCCCTGTAGTGCGCTATCGCCGTCACGGTGAGCGTGTACTCGCCCTTGTCGGCGCCTGCGCTGTTGCATACATTGAACGAGAACCCCTTCTCAGACTGCGGCGTCATCTCGCCTATCCTGGTTTCGCGCGCCCTGTTCATCGCCATCTCGTCGAACCCTATCTTGTTCGGAAGCTCCACCACGAGCGATGTGAGCAGCACCTCGTTGGTCACATTCTTGAGCCTGACGTACATCGTCAGCGAGCTTTTCCTTCCCGAATAGAGCCTGTACGGCGTGAATTCCGTCGACAGAACATATGGCACTCTCTTCGTAAGGTCTTTGCTAACATCCCGTTTCCCGAAGATGTCAAGGAGAGCCACGCAAACACTATGTGACATCTCTGCAACAAAGATATATATCTTTAACATGCAATAGGGTTTAGCGGAGAACTCGGTCGGGGCTGGTTGGGGTCCCGGCGGTCATGCAATGCCCATAAAGCACAATCTGACCAGATACGACATGTTGAAAGACCAGGTGCACAGGCTGGCGTCCAAGAATGAGCAGCTTTACACGTCAAGCGACAGGGCGCTCAAGGATATGGCGACAATAGTGGCAGCCTTCTCGTCCGGCCAGTCATGGAGGACGCACAGCGAGGTCTTCCTGCGCGGCACATCCGACCTCTCGTCCCAGGAGATAAGGGAGGAGTACGCCGCGGCGGCTGCGCAGAAATGGAAGACTGTGTCGTCGTTCGACATAGGCGAGGTTGTGGAGAAGGGTGTCTCGGACGACAGGTTCAGGCGCTGGCTGTACTACAATGTGCCCAGGGCGAAACACGAGGCGTACTGCATCGCATGGAATGAGTTGAACAAGAAGGTCGAACGCGATGGGGGTATCGAGGAGCTCGTCTCGGGGGCGAAGTGAGCAGGAAGCACCACTTCAGTATATGCAGATACACACGCGGAATCAGAACCGCTTATAAAGCTTATTTTGCTTTGCTTAAAGGGGTGCGGCGATGGCGACCAGATTTGTTATCAAGCGGAATGGTACAAAGGCGGAGTTCGACGGTAAAAAGATTGCAAGCGCGGTCGCGCGCGCGTTCCGCGACGTTTATGCTTCGAAGGTTGACGAAGCCATAATAAAATCCGCAGAGGAGGTGGCGAAGCGCGTCACTGCAAAGGCTAACGAAGCGGGCAAAGATGAGATTAGCGTCGAGGAGCTCCAGAACATAACAGAGAGCACGCTCATGGAGTTCGACCCGAAGGTCGCGAAGGCCTACATATTATACAGGAACAAGCGCGCCGAGATACGCGCCTTCAAGGCATCGCTGGGGGTGCAGGACGACGAGTTGAAGATGCCGATAAACTCCCTTACTGTCCTGGCCGCCAGGTATCTCAAAAAGGATGAAAACAACAAGGTTATAGAGACCCCGAAGCTGCTCTTCCAAAGGGTTGCCACGGCGATAGCGGAGCCAGAGCGAAACTATGGCAAGAACGACGCGGAGGTAAAGGCCATAACCGAGGAGTTTTACAACGCGATGACGCGCTTCGAGTTCATGCCGAACTCGCCGACCCTTATGAACGCGGGCATGCCTGAGGGGTCGCTAAGCGCCTGCTTCGTGCTGCCCGTCGGGGATTCCATCGAGGAGATCTTCGACGCCCTGAAGTACACGGCCATGATACACAAGTTCGGGGGCGGTACTGGATTCGCCTTTTCGAGGCTCAGGCCGTCGAATGACATAGTGAGGGGTAGCAGCGGCGTGTCCTCTGGGCCGATCTCGTTCATGAGGATATTCGACGCCACTACAGAACAGATAAAGCAGGGGGGTAAGAGGAGGGGCGCGAACATGGGCATACTCAGGATAGACCACCCAGACATCCTGAACTTCATAATGGCGAAGGACACAGAGGGTACGCTCAGGAACTTCAACATATCGGTCGCGGTCACGGACACCTTCATGAAAGCACTCTCGAACGACAGCGAATACGAATTGATAAATCCGCGCAACAAGCGCGCCGTGGGCAAGCTCAATGCAAGGGCCGTATGGAACCTGATCATAACCATGGCATGGAAGACGGGGGATCCCGGCTTGGTCTTCATAGACAGGATGAACTCAACGTTCTCGAATCCTGTACCCAACAGGGGACCGATAGAGTCGACGAACCCGTGCGGCGAACAACCGCTCTACCCGTATGACTCATGCAACCTCGGATCCATAAACCTCGCAAACATGGTCAAGAGAGAGGACGACCACTACGAAGTTGACTGGGAAAAGCTCGATAGGACGGTGCGCACGGGCGTGAGGTTCCTCGATAACGTTATAGACGCGAATAAGTTCCCGGTCAGACAGATATCTGAAATAACGAGGATGATAAGGAGGATAGGTCTCGGCGTAATGGGATGGGCCGATATGCTCATCAAGCTCGGCATAGTCTACAACAGCAACGAGGCGCTCGTGCTCGCTGAGAGGGTCATGGGGTTCATAAGCGAGAAGTCCAGGGAAATGAGCGAGGAACTCGCTGGCGAGAGGGGCCCGTTCCCGGATTTCGAGAACAGCATCTGGTACAAGCTTGGATACAAGCCGCTCAGGAACTCGACGACGACGACAATAGCGCCCACGGGCACAATAAGCATCATAACGGGCGGTGCATCGCAGGGCATCGAACCCCTCTTCTCGGTCGCGTACATGAGGAACGTCAAGGAGAGCCTCGGCTCCAATCTCATAGAGGTCGACAATGAATTCGAGCAGCACGCCCTGGAGGACGGCTTCTATTCTGAGGAGCTGATGAAGAAGATAGCGGGAATGATTTCCATACAGGACGTGGACGAGATACCGGAGGGCATAAGGAGACTTTTCGTCACGGCGTTCGACATATCTCCGGAGTGGCACGTCAAGATGCAGGCCGCATTCCAGAAGTACACGGACAACGCAGTCTCGAAGACAATAAACTTCCCGAACTACGCGACGCCGCAGGACATAGAGAACGCCTACACACTGGCCTACAAGCTCGGGTGCAAGGGCATAACCGTCTACCGCGACGGAAGCAAGAGCGTGCAGGTGCTGCAGGCGATAGATCAGGGGGCGAGCAGTGAGAAGCAGCGCGGCCTCCACGAGTCGAAGCAGGAGCATGCGAAGAAACAGGAGGCAATCAGGATGGCCTCTGTGAAGGACAGCGCGACCACCTATGTGCTCGCGCCCGCCAAGCAGAAATCCTGCCCGTCGTGCGGCAACACCATGATAGCCGCGGAAGGCTGCTTTACCTGCCCGAAATGCGGCTTCAGCGAATGCAGTTGATCTCTTGGATGTAGAGGCGCTCATCAAGTCGGAGATAAGGGACGTGAGGGATTACCCGAGGCGGAACGTGCTCTTTAGGGATGTGACCCCTTGCCGAAAAGGCAGGCGGCAATGTGTTGGCCTTGGCCTTCGTCGTGGAACTGGCTGACCTAAAGGGGCGAGATAAGCTTAGCGGTACCGAAACCATATCGCTCGCAAGGTACTGACGCTCACATGAATATGAACGGGGAGAGCAGGTAAATGAGAAGCGCGAGACCCATCGCGAGAAGGCTGAGGTTCCTCGTCCTCGCGAAGACCGCTCTCCTATTGGACTTCCTAACGGCTATGTAAGAAGCGCTTACGTAGACCAGGAGGGAATCGACGGCCAGTATGCCTGCGAGGTAGAATAGGTTGTGCAGGAACGGCTCGGCGAAGAAGAAGAGCCACACGCTCAGTACTATGGCTATAACGTAAAAGAGCGCCGCGAGGTAAGATGCCGCCCTCACACCTATGTATGTTGGTATGCTGCGTACGTTCCTGACCATTTTATCGCCCTCGAAATCGCGTATAGTACCGTGCACCTCGCGCGCGAACCCGCTCGCGAGGACCGTGGCGCTCAGCAGTATTATTGTGGGGCTTATGCTTCCAGACACTGCCATGGCGCCGAACAGGAACGGGATTGCCATTGCCGCGGCTATATATGCGTTGCCTACCGCCAGCAGCTCCTTGAGCCGGTAGCTGTATAGCATCGCCATGCCGGCGAATATCGCCGCGATGAGGAGCGCGTACAGGTTTATGAAGGCGCTGGCCGCTACGCCTATCGCGAACGACGCGATTGATATCGACATCGCGGAGCGCATCGACAGCGCGCCCGAGACCAGCGGGCGGCCGCGCGTCCCGTTCGCCCTGTCCACACCCACATCAAAGTAGTCATTTATCGCGAAGGACCCCATGCTTATGAATATCGGAGCGATGAAGCTCGGCAGCAGGATTGCAAATCCTGGGAGCGTACCTCTGGAGAGTATCTCGCTCGCAAGCACCGCTACGACCAGCATCGCACTGTGCTCTATCCTTGTGAGCTTGAGGAAGGCGACCGGCTTCGACTGCCCTTTTGGACGCATCAAAATCGCATGTATATGCCTATGCAGGATTTTAAATGGTAGGGATATCGTGGTTGGGCCGATTAGAATCGTCCAGTCTTATATTGCTTGCTATAGAATGGTAAAACGGCATGGTGCCGGAATGGTAGGCAAAATGCGTCTCAGAAAATCACAGTCAGCTATAGAGTTCCTGTCCGCGTACGCGTGGGCGTTCATAATAGTCAGTATGTTCGTTGCGGTCGTGGCAATACTCTCGTTCTCCTCCAGCCCTGCCTCTAATATACCGACCACGTGCTACATACAGCCGCTCATGCCGTGCATCGAGGCGGTCATGACGAACTATCCGCCGGCGGGCATGCGTTACATAGTCGAGTTTACTAACAAGCTGCGCACCGCCATATATTTCGCGGAAAACGCGCTGAACGCCACGACCAACGGGGTGGGGATGGAAGGCGCGCGGAACTGGACCGGCAACTGCACGCCGCAGCTGCTTCCCGGTGGGGGCAGTGCGATATGCTCGGCGGTCATAACTGGCGGGCTGATACCCAGCGCGGGCAGCTCTGTCAGCGTCAGTTTCGCGCTGCAGTACGAGATATGCAGGGGCACGCAGCAGTCATCGTGTAGCAATTCGGTGTACAAGACCACGGGATTCTCGCAGGAGGTTGTAGGACAGAACCTGCAGCTCTATAGCATAACCCTCCACACCAGCACAGGCACGGGCTACATTGCGTTCGACGGCGTCGCACATGCCAGCAATACGATCATAGTGACTACAGAAGGGGAACACTTCGCTGCCGCCATATATCCAGTCGGGTACGTGTTCGACTCATGGTCTGGGAGCGGCGTGACCGTATCGCCCACGTACAACAGGAGTAGCACGGTGACTGTGAATTCCAATGGGTCGCTGCTGGCGACCTTCAGCCCTACATAAACGACATAAACCATCCTATCGTCCGGAGGCCACATAAATCTTATAATAATCTTTGCTGTGTTTCCTAGAGAAGGCATGTCCGGCATTTGGCCCGACCCTGGTAGTAGGATGGAGAAATCACAGTCGGCGCTCGAGTTCCTGTCCGCGTACGCGTGGGCATTCCTTATAATAGGGGTGTTCGTGACTGCGATAGTGCTGATATTCTTCTCCAGCTCCCCCTCATCGTATCTGCCGTCATCGTGCTTCATACAGCCCCTCATTCCATGCTCTGCCTCTGCGCTGTCAAGCTACCAGTCCGGGACTGCGAGGTTCATACTGGAGTTCAGCAACAAGCTCGGCACGGCAATTTACTTTGGGGGGAACGCAATAAACGTCAGCATCAGCGGGGGCGGCTTCAGCGGATCAACCTCGTGGGCGGGCAACTGCACGCCGCAGCTGCTTCCTGACGGCGGCCAGGCGATATGCATCGTAGGCCTTGGCAGTGCCGAGCCACTGGCCGGCAGTACATCGACCGGCTACTTCTCCCTTACTTACAAGCTGTGTAAGGGCAATTCCGCGAGCTCGTGTGGTAATTCACTGTACAAGACCACTGGATTCTCGCAGCAGACTACAGGCCAGAACCTGAGGCTCTATAATATTACGCTGCACACGAGCACCGGAACAGGCTACATCGCGGTCGACGGCACGGTGCATGCGGATGGCACCACACTCGTGGTAATTGGAAACACACATACCATTTACGCTGAATCGCCGTACTCCTACGGGTTCTCGTCGTGGACCTCGACTGGTGGTGTGGCAGTGCTGAGATCGACCATGATAAACACAACGATAACGCTGACCGCGAATGGCACTCTTACCGCAGAGTTCCAGACTACAACCATTACAAGCACGACGTCCACTTCAACTACCTCGACGACGAGCACCACCACCACGACCAGCACCAGCACGACAATAGCTTATAACTACGTCAACGTAACCATAATGAACGGCAACGGCGCTTCAGCGGCGCCGTTCCAGCAGATGGTCTCCTTCAACCCGTCGTCCTACACCAGCAACGAGGCGAGCAACCTGGGCAACATAAGGT
>JAJYLX010000010.1 GCA_021787495.1 Microcaldota archaeon
CTGCACGCCATCGATGTTCCCCTTGGGTCGACTTCCACGACTTCGCAACCAGCGCTCCCAGCCTTGTAGCGAAGCACCTGCAGAAACATCCCCCAGGAGGCATCTGCAATCCCCCTTGCATTGCGGTACGGTCTCTCCATCATCTCCTTTATGCTGAGATCCTCGACCGCGATGAATCTGTTCTTCCTTATAAGATCTGTCGTCGTCTTCTGTATGAAGTCCTTCCTCTTGTTCGCTATCTTCTCGTGCAGCCTCTGCAGCCTCACCTTCGTCTTCTCCCTGTTCCTGCTTCCCCTCTTCTGTCTGGACAGCTTCTGCTGCACGGCGCGCAGCCCGTCAAGGCACCCCTGCATGGTACGCGGGTTTTCCACTCTCACACCATTATCCTGCGTTAGGTATGCCTCGATCCCCAGGTCTATCCCGATTAACCCGTTCCCTGCGGCGAGGTCGGTCCTCCTGCCACCGGTCTGCAGTATGATGTACCATCTGTCCGCTGATCTCTTGACTATGACCTGCCTTGTCTTTCCTACTATCTCCCTGTGGGTCTTGACCTTGATGTCTCCGATCTTGGAGAGGTGGATGGTAGCGCGCTTCTCAGTCTTCCTCTCGAACGAGAACCCTGACTGGTTGTAGGTTATCGTCCTGAACCTGTCCCTGCCCTTGAACCTGAGTTTCCCTACTTTCCTCCCGTTCCTCTTCAGCCTCGATAGGGCTGCCAAGTTCGAGAAGAGCCTGTACGATTCGTACTGGAGCGTCTTCGAGTAGACGTTGCGGAGTTCCGGATGCTTCTCTTCCAGTTCCACTATCTTGTGCTGTACCGCGCCCCTGTCTGGTTTGCCCTGCCGCTGAAGCTCCTCCAGCAGTGCGTTGTAGGTGAACCTGCAGAGGTCGAACGCCGTTTCGAGGGCTGCCTTCTCCTCTTTGTTGGGGTAAATCGGGAAGACGTATGATAGCACAGTATCACATAGTGAAGTACAGTAAATATTTATATACTTTCCTATAATATTTTTATACCCTGCTGGAGGGTTCGTTTCATCCCCGGCCTTAAGGCCGGTCGAATTTCACAAACCCTCCGGACCACCCAATCTTTAAATATCGTTGCGCTCAATAGGTAATCGGCTGGCGGGGTAGCTCAGTGGTAGAGCGCTAGACTCATATGCAGAGCATTATGAGTGTCGAGCCATATTGGCTGTGAGAGAAATCTAGAGGTCGCGCGTCCGATTCTCGTCCCCGCCAGGCATGTTCACTGGCGGGATCCTGGCGCTGCGGTTCATGGCAACCTGATATTAACGGATTTCAGAAACCTGATCCTGAATCCGGGAGAGTAATTCTTAAGATATGACTCTAGCCTCTTCCTGTCCGCCCTGCGTCTCAGCTCCTTCAACACGTCCTCCCTCAAATGGTGCGTGAACTACTTCGGGCTGAAGCCCGAGGCTTCTTGTTTCATCGGATAAGCCTTCCTATCCTCGGCACGGGCCCGTTCCGGGCCCTCTGAAGACCTCTTCAGTATGTTTATCGCGGCGTTCTGGTCCCTATCCATGCACATCTCGCACACGTCGCATTTATATTCCCTGATGTACAGCGGCATGTCGTGCATTGCGCGGGCTATTGCTGCGCACCGACCTTCCCGTAGCGCCTCTTGTGTTCCTCTATCTCCGCGTCCGTTATCTTCGAGAAGAGCGGCACGGGCTTCCCGAGCTGCTGGCCATGCTTGATGCCTTCTGTCGCGGCGGTCCATACCGGGACCGCACCGCTGTTGAGCATGTGCCTCACCTTCGCGGCGCTCTCCGGTATGAAGGGCGCGAGGATAATTGAGAGCGCCTGCACCATGTTGAGCGCGACGTAGACCACTGCGGGCTTCCTCTCCTCGTTGGCCCATGGAGCCTCGCCCTGTATGTACTGGTTGCCCAGGCGCGCCAGGTCGACGGCCTGCACGAGCGCGTCCCTGAGGGATATGCTCTCTATACTCGACGCGACGGCATCGGCCGTGGCCTTTATCGCCTCCAGCGCCGCCTCGTCCTGGCGCGTCATGCTCCCCGGCTCTGGCACCTTCCCCTCATAGAACCTGTCGGCGAACATCAGCGTCCTGTGGACGAAGTTGCCGATGGTGTCGTTCAGGTCGACGTTCACCTTGCCCTGGAAGTCGTCCCACGAGAAGTTAGTGTCCTTCTTCTCCGTGAGTATCGTGAGCAGGTAATACCTCCAGTAGTCCGCAGGGTACAGCTCCGCTGCCTGGGGCACGGTAAGGCCTATGCCCCTCGACTTGGAAAATTTCTCCCCCTCCTCCCAGTTGAGGAACTCGTACGACGCGACCTTCCACGGCAATATGTAGCCCCCGGCGGCCATCAGTATGCCGGGGAAGAACATCGTGTGGAATGCGATGTTGTCCTTGCCTATGAAGTGCACGAGGCGCGTGTCCCTGTCATGCCACCACTGCTCCTTGCCGAGCTCCTCGCTGAACGTGATGTATCCTATCGGCGCGTCGAACCACGAGTAGAGCACGCCGCTCTCCTTCTCTGGTATCGGCACGCCCCACTTTATGTCGCGCTGTATGTCTATGTCCTCCAGGCCCTCCTTTATCCAGCTCAGCGCGAAGTTCTTCGCGCTCGCGAACCAGTCCTGCTTCTCCACGAAGACGTAGAGCTCCGGGGTGAGCTTGCTCAGCGCGAAGAAGACATGGCTGCTCCTCCGCCTGACGGGCGCGTTGCCGCAGAGGGTGCACTTCGGGCCGACCAGCTCGGTAGGCTCGAGGACCTTGCCGCAGCTCTCGCACTGGTCGCCCTTCGCGCGCGCATAGCCGCAGTGCGGGCAGGTCCCCTCCACGAACCTGTCCGCGAGGAAGCGCCTGTCTGTCTCGCAGTACAGCTGCTCTATCTCCTTCTCATAAGTGTAGCCGTTGTCCCTCACCCTCTCGTATATGCCCTGCACTATCCTTGTGTGTGCGGGGTTTGAGGTCCTCGAGAAGATGTCGGGCCTGCATCCCATGTGCCTGTAGCCCTCATTCACGATCTTGTAGTTCCTGTCAGTGAGCTCTTTGGGCGTTATGTGCTCGGCGGAGGCCTTCATCTCCGTGGTGGTCCCATACTCGTCGCTGCCGCAGACGTATATGCACTCGTGGCCGGACATCTTCAGGTAGCGCGCGTATACGTCGGCTGGGAGCAGCGAGCCTATGAAGTTGCCCAGATGGGGCTCGTTGTTCACGTACGGCAGGGCTGCCGTGACCAGGTACTTGAAGCTAATCACCGGTTGTCAAGCAGAATTGTTCGAGAAGGAATAAATGTCTATCCACCGATTGTATGTCCGAGTCGCCCCGAGCGCGGTTAGCGACGCGTGATAGCCATGAAGACGAAGACTGTGCTGAAGATGATAGCCGCGGTAGCCTTTGTCGGGATCCTTTTCTCGGGCTACCTGACTTATTCCGAGTATACGTCCACGGCAGCGCTGGGCTTCACCTGCCCTCCCGGAACGAACGGCGGCCTGACGTGCACCAGCAGCTCCGGGCTGTTCGGCTTGCCGGTCTGCGTCTACGGCCTGGCGATGTACACGATAGTGTTCGCGCTGGCCGTCGCAGGCATATTGAGGGGAACGTGAGGGGCTCAGATCAGCCCTTCCCGCGCCGCCCAGAGCAGCAGCATTATCGATTTGCCATCTGTAAGGCCGCCGCTGCGAACCATCGACAGCGCCCGCTCCGGGCTGACAAGCACTATACCCATCTCCTCCCCGGCATCGCGGTGCGGTCCCCCCTTCCCTATCCCGGTCAGCAGGAAGTAGTTGTGGATGTTGTTCACCAGGCCGGGGGCCATGCGGGCCCGGAATAGGAGTCTGGCCCCGGATGCCCTGTAGCCGGTCTCCTCCTCGAACTCGCGCTTCGCCGCCCCCGCGGCGCTCTCGCCGCGCTCTATGTGCCCAGCCGGAACCTCCAGGAGGCGCTCCCCTATGGCCACCCTCTTCACCCTCTCCATGACTATCCTGCCGCCCACCAGCGCCAGCATCACGACTACGTCGTTCTCGTTTATCCTGTCGAAGCGCATCCGCTTCCCGTTCACCTCAACCCTGACCTCCTCCACGGAAAATATGTCGCTCCTGTACTTTATGGCCATTCTATCGCGCTTATCTCTGATACAACCTATTTATTGCTGCATGCCGCATCTGTTACATCAGGATGACGGCATGGAGTACAGGATAGAGAGCGCAGGCAAAAACGTGTACGAGATAGAGAGGGACGAGAAGCTCGGGATGAGGGTCCCGGTCAGGATATACGCGAACAACTACATCATAAAGAACATCCAGAGGGACAGGACGCTGATGCAGGCGGTGAACGCGGCCTCGCTACCCAGCATAATCGGCAACATGCTCGTCATGCCGGACGGCCACGAGGGGTATGGTTTCCCGGTAGGCGGAGTGGCAGCGTTCGACGCTGTGGATGGGATAATATCGCCGGGCGCGGTCGGATATGACATCAACTGCGGGGTCAGGCTCATAAAGACCAACCTTGACGTTAAGGACGTAAGGCCGAGGATAAACCAGCTCATGGACGCGCTGTTCAAGAACGTCCCAAGCGGCGTCGGCAGCAAGATCAGGCTGGGATTCACCCGGAGCGACCTGGATAGGGTCGCCACGGAAGGCGCCGCTTACATGATCTCAAAGGGATACGGCTTCCGCGACGATGCTGACAGGATGGAAGAGAGCGGCAGGATTGACGGGGCCGACCCGGCGAAGGTCAGCGACTTCGCCAAGAGAAGGGGGGAGCAGCAGCTCGGCACGCTCGGCGCGGGAAATCACTTCCTTGAGGTCCAGAGGGTCGACAGGGTGCTGGATGAGGATGCGGCGAAGCTGTTCGGCATCCAGAAGGACCAGGTGGTGATAATGCTGCACAGCGGGAGCAGGGGCTACGGCCACCAGATATGCAGCGACTACCTCGAGAGTCTGTCGGACTACGAGAAAAGGAACAACATAGCGCTCCCAGACCCAGAACTGGTCTATGCCTTTACAGGGTCGAAGGAGGCCGACGATTATCTTGCGGCGATGCGTTCCGCGGTCAACTTCGCCTTCACGAACAGGCAGATAATGACGCACTTCATAAGGAAGAGCTTCGAGGACACCTTCGGCGAGAGCGCCGACGCGCTCGGCATGGAGCTGCTCTACGACCTGTCGCACAACATCGCCAAGCTGGAGGAGCACGACGTGGACGGGAGGCGCATGAGGCTCTATGTGCACAGGAAGGGGGCGACGAGGGCGTTCGGCCCGGGCAGGCAGGAGATCCCCAAGATTTACAGGCAGCACGGCCAGCCCGTCATCATACCGGGCAGCATGGGCACGGCGAGCTACGTGCTGATAGGGAGGAAGGAGGCCATGGCCGAGACATTCGGCTCCTCGTGCCACGGTTCCGGCAGGCTCATGTCGAGGCACCAGGCGATAAGGGAGATACCGATGACGAGGACGCTCAGCAGCATGGACTCGAAGGGCATAGCAGTGAGGGTTAGGAGCAAGAAGCTGATAAGCGAGGAGGCCATGGAGGCCTACAAGGATGTTGACGAGGTCGTTGCGAGCATAGAGGGCGCTGGCATCTCCACCATAGTGGCGAGGATGGTGCCCATCGGGGTCGCGAAGGGCTGAACCTTAGCTGGGAGGGTGCATTTGATGGGCACGGCGATGTCGAAAGGCGCGGGGCGCGTGGAGGACGGCACTGTGGCCCTCGCCGAAGGCTTGATAAGGAGGGCCACGGGTAGGAGCGCCACGAGCCTCGCGGACCTCCAGAGGTTCGAAACCGACGTCATAGAGGCCTTTGTTTTCGGCTCGGCGTTCAGGAGGTGGGTGAACCCGGACGGGGGCATCGGAGGCTTCGTCAGGGAGGGCACCTACGTGGACCGGACAGCATCCGTAAGCGAGAAGGCGGTGGTCGACGGCGGCAGCGTGGGCGGGGGGGGCGGTGCTCTCCAACATGGTGGTTTCGACAGAATCTGAGATAGGCAGGGGCGCGGTGCTCGAGGAGTACGCGGTCGTTGACGCATGCACCATAGGAGATTACGCCAGGATAGGCAGCCGCTCGCTGGTGAAGGCCGGCGCGGAGGTGGGCGAATTCGAGACGGTGCCGCCTGACAGCGTGGTTTACATGTCCACCAGCGAAAGCGATGACTGGGACCTCGTCTGAGCAGCGCTCACTTCTTTCTCCTGAGCAGGGGCTCGAGCTGGCTCTTGAGCGCATAGGCCGTCGCCCCGGCCGCGACCCCCACCACTATGGCCTCCTCAGCGGACTTCCTAAGGAATGAGGCGAGCACGGGCTTCAGCATTATCGTTCCAAGCATCGAATCAGCAATACTGTGCGCACAAAGGTATTTAGCGCATATTGCGCGGGGCGCGCACGGCGGTATAAATCATCTGGTCCGCAATAATTGAGGGGCAATGGTGGATGTTTATCCGGCAGAAGTCATTTACATCAGTGTGGGTTCCGGTCGAATGGCGACTTCCATTTATGCGCTTCCGGTTATGCCTACTGGAAGGTCATCATCCGTCCACGGATCCCCGATGTACAGGTACTTTGAGCCAGGCGTGACCCCCGATACCTTCCTTGCAACGTTCCGGGGGACAAGCAGCAGGTCCCCGGGCTGCAGTATGGCGCTGAACCTCTCTCCTGTTGCCGCGTATGCATGATCGAATCCGTAGGAGATATCGTAGGTTATCGAACCCTCCTGCAGGAAGACCGCTTCGAAACCGATTGATTCTGCCGGCGGCTTTGGCAAGCGGACTATCATGCCTGACGGCTCAGAGGGGAGGACAAGGTCCACTTCTACCTTTTTCCCGCCCGGAACTGTCACATAAGGGTATATGATCAGATGCTCCACAGGATGGGATTGGGGGAAATCCATTTCTGTTGGCTTGCCGATCCATTCATCATGCGTGCCATCCAGTAGTTTGTTGAAGAGCTTTACATCGAAGCCGAACGCCCGCACGCTGTCCTGGTAAGACGGATCTTCGGTGTGGTGTAGAACATCTTTAATCAGCGTTACGCGCGCATTTTGGGTGAGGATGTCGCGCCTCAAAATAGTGGGCTTTGCAGTCACGTCTGACGGCGCTTCATTCGGGCTTGCCTTTGTTGCCTTCACCATACCCTCACGGTATTAAAAGCTGATTTTCTCATATAAATAGTTTCCCTACAGCTACGTGTATTGCCGTTGCCGGACAGATCCAGACAATCAAAATTACAACCAAGTGTTTGTGTGGTGCAGATTCGGACTGGGGAGGAATGGGGTTAGTTATCGGCGATAATAAATGTTTAAATTTCCGGGTAAAGGTATTTACACCGGAAGGTGGTCTCCATATCTCGCCATAATTTAACGCCTTTGGAATTGGGTTAAACATCGATTTGTCAATACGACTCGTGCTCATCTAGGTAATGGTAGATAAATTCCCTTACGAAGCTGACATCCAAGATTTCTTTGGGTTGGTCCAACCCCCTAATAAGCTTTGCCAGTCTGGAAAAGTTATTTGCCGACTCGCTGTCTTTTAACACCTCTTTCACAGGCCGTTCTGCAAGCAGAAGAGCCTCTTCAGTCCTTCCTATTTTCATGCAGGCTTCAACGTAGTTGGTTGACCCGAACTCTGCTCGGTTTAAAGCCAGCCAAACACCGTAGGCAGGAAGGCGATCGTGATGAGGGGAGCCAGGCTCGAGGGATACAACGTCCTCGAGGAGCTCTCGACCGTTGGCGAGGACTCCACGCTCGGAGAGAAGGCCATTGTGCTCAGACACGCGGCGGTCAGCTCGGACGAGGTGGTCGCGCCGGGTGACACGATCATGCCGTACGGCCGTGCCTCGTCTTATCCCTTCACACTGTGACGGCTGTGAATCTGGGGCGCGGCCGGCGCTCACTGCTTCCTCCTTGGAATGACGGATCCGGCCTGCCGCTTGAGCGCGTAAGCCGCCATCCCGGCGGCGACGCCCGCCGCGACAGCATCCTCTGTCGTCCTCCTCAGGAGCGAGGCCATGGCGGGCCTGACAATCAGTACGGACGCGAACACCATCAAATCAGCACATATTCTCGGGCAAGGTATTTATGCAACGCGCCCGCAACCAGTCGACCCTGGTAAATTCGGCGCGGTAGTCCCACTCCGTCCTAGCGGAATGATCAGGATAGGCATCTGGCTTTCGTGTACTGCGGCCACTAACTCAAGGATACAAAGCTATTAATATATATTGTCTATATATAGATATAGATAATGTGATTTGATGAAGAGCATAATGGTCACAGACCAGACCTATGAAAAGCTGGCCTCTATAAAATCTGGCAAGAGCTTCACCGAGCTGCTCTCGGAACTCGTGGACAGCCTGAAAAAGACTCGCACGCGCGACATACTCAAGTTTGCCGGGATAATCGATGAGAAGGAGGCGGAGGAGCTGTATGCGTCCGTAGCTAGGACGAGGAGGAATTTCGGGGCGAGGACATGAAGCTGTTCCTCGACTCGTCAGCGGTAATAGAGCTGTTCAAGAACAACCAGGGTGTCGTGGCGGCCATCGAGGGCGCTGACGAGGTTTACACGAGTTCGCTGTGCGCCTATGAGGTGCTCGTAGGCGAGAAATATGTCGATGCAAAGGGCATGAAATCGCACTTCAAAGAAGCAGCCGGTTTCTTCGAAACGATAGCAACCCTCCCTTTCGATTATAGCGATGCAAAAAAGGCGGCGGACGTGATGGCAAAGCTATCGGCTAAAGGGAAGAAGGTCCCAGAGATGGATGCGCTGATAGCGGCGCAAGCAGAGCCGCTCGGCCTTACTATTCTGACAAAGGATGCAAGGCATTTCGATGTGATAAGCAAGGAGACTGGGTTAAAAATGCAGACAATTGGTTGATTGGGATAAGACAGTAATAAAATAAGGGGCTCCGCCCTTATTTCATTTATTACTTCAAATTTATTGACACAAACTTGCCTATGTGAACTACCTCGGGCTGAAGCCCGAGGCTTCCACTGCGTACCACTCAGTTAAAACGTAGCTGCATCTGCTTCCTGTCATTTTCAGGATGCAGGCTCGGGCGGTCGTGTTTGTCGATGTAATCCTTG
>JAJYLX010000003.1 GCA_021787495.1 Microcaldota archaeon
TGCCACTGAAGGAAAATCTATGAGAAGGCGTTTATCTGTTCCTTGACTGCATTGAAGGGTGCAATTCATCTCCGCCCTGAAGGGCGGTCAGGTTTCTTGCACCCTTCAAACTACCCAGGCCCTAAACCCGTACTGAAGCCTTACACTTGTTGATGCAGCCTACTTAGCCGCTTGGTACAATATCAACTGTTCAGCGTCACACTCAGTATTTTGTGACCCAAGAGCTTTCCTTCCCAGTATAGGTTTACACTCACGTTAGCTATTATGGTAGTATTAGCCGGTGGGGTCCCCATAACCTCAAACTCCGCTTCATCGTATGAACCATGGGCACTCAGCGTCTTTGTCGTGCAGTTGTATCCGTGCGTACCGGAGCAGGTGCTTACAAAGGCTAGTGTAATCTCCGGCACGGCTGGCTTGAGGCTTATCGTGAAGTTAGTCGGGGTGTTCTGGCTGTCTTGTTTTGTTACCGTCGCGATGATTATGCCTGAAGCCTGCCCGCTCCTTACAGATACCGAGCTTTGACTCAGAGTGAACGAGACAGAGGGAACGTAGCTTTGGTTTAGGGGGTTATTCTGGGAGAAGTATATCACCACAGCGACGATTACTATTAGGGCGACTATAGCTCCGATTGCCCCTCCTGATCCAGATTTCGCCTTCAAGTTCTTCATACCGACCACACCATACCCTATCCTGGCCCACGACTATAAAAAGGCACGAGGCACCTACGTCATTAGTCGTATGCCGTCATTTATGGCGTTTCCGCAACAGAGCTGAAAGTCACTTCCTATTTATAGATGCGGCTAGCTTATTGAAGGTTTATTAATCACTATGCCGCCATCCTGCCTCCAGGGCTCTGCATTCAGCCCGCACCTACACTTCTCCCACCCCTCGCCGTGGTGTTCAGCCTCCTGTGCGACGGCTTGCTTACGCTGATTTGAATCTGCTGATATAGGGCTCTCTACATCATCAGAATCTTATGCGCCAAAAGATACTCAGGGCACCCCCAGCGATGATAAGGACCCAGCCTATGCTCTGGCCAAGGATTACTAGTAATCCTCCGACCACAACAAAGGCTGCCGGACCAGTACCAGCACTTATGCCGATAATTCCTTTCATTTGTCTTACTGTCCTTCTCTTCGAGAATTAGTAATTGTATATATCATCTGCATCTATAATGCATTTGGTTGTGATATATTTACCCTGCTAAATATAGACTGCCGATGCCTCCGGCTCGGCCTTCATCGGAACAAACAGAAATTGGAGAAGAGTCTAGTTTCATGTCAGGCTTTAGTAACGGAGTGCTCACAGGTCGCGTGAGCTCCCTGCTTACACACCCATCCTATCGAAGTCGTCTATTGCGACCGCCCTAATGCCTCGTTTCGGGTGCAGCTTCGTCCTTAGATGCTTTCAGGACTTATCCTCAAGGCGCGTGGCTACCCGGCAGTGCGTTCACAACCGGTACACTAGCGGCGCCGATCCTTCGTTCCTCTCGTATTAAAAGGATCTTACCCTCTGGCATTCACACTCCCAGTAGATACTACCGTACTGTCTCGCGACGTACTGAACTCAGCTCGTGTATCGTTTTAATGGACGAGCAGTCCAACCCTTGGTGGCTTGTGCACCACCAGGATACGATAAGCCCATATCGATGTATCAATCCGCCAGGTCGATGCGAACTCTCACCGGCGACGAATCGGTTACCTCTAGAGTAACTTGTTTAACAGCTTGGGGCCCCATCAAAAAAGCCTCCAACGTTCATTAAGCCCGCGTTTCCGCTCTGCGTCCCTCGCTCTTCGGGACACAGTCAGCCCTGCATTTGCCTTTATGCTTACCGGCGGGTTCCCAACCCGCCTAAGCAGAGCGTTGGTTACTTTCGTTTCCTTATCGAAAGCAACCGTCCAGTCTAACTATCCACCTGCTGCTGTCCTCTTCCGAGTAAGCTGCGGATTGAACCAGGAGTGGTGTTACATTGTCGCTCCCCGGCTCCCGAAGGGGCCGGATCGACGCTCCCACTTACGCTATGCGTGGAACAATACGCAACAACAACAGGCTATAGTCAAGTTTCATAGAGTCTTCGTTTCCCACTGGGAGATCGTGGCATATTCACCACGCAGTGAGTTCACCGGACCCAAGGTTGGGACAGTGGGACAGTCGTTACGCCATTCATGCAAGTCATCTATTAAATGACGAGGTATTACGCTACCTCAAGAGAGTCAGAGTTACTCCCGCTCTTTGCCAGCGCTTCTTTCCCTTGTAAAGGACGTTCACATACTGGCGGTGAGCAGGCGTCACCCGCTGTACTAAGCCTTTCGGCTTTGCGGCGAGTTGTGTTTTAGATAAACAGTCGCTGTCCCCTGGTAAGTGACATCTGCGCATACCGTGCGCAGACATGGCTTGTCGAAAACTTACGCCACCATTTTGCCGATTTCCCTAACCTTGGTTAACTCCGTCACACCTTGGCCTTTTCAGCCAGCAGCACTTGTACTAGTTCTAGGTACGGTGCAATGCGGTCGTTGCAGGTTCCTTTTTCACTGTCTCAGGAAATCAGTCCAACAGTTCATTTAGCCGCTTCTCCTCATAACGAGACTCCGCGGCCCTTTGCACTTTCTTGCGGACCTATCCCCAAGCGTCAGAAATCTGCCTTTTGTTGCCAAACCTACGCATTGCGGGCATGGATATTAACATGCTTCCCTTTCGTGGCATGGTGATTGGCCTGCCACTTAGGATCGCCTAACTCTCCGCTGACGAGCGTCGCGAAGAAACCCGTGTGCTTTCGGTGTATGGGATTCTCACCCATATTTGATGTTACTAACACCAGGATGTTCCCTACGACATGGTCCACGCTTGCTCTCGCAGGCGCTTCGTGCCATGCCGAATGCCCTCTTACCAATGCTTATCGCATTCCAAGGTCTCGGCACCTAGTTTAGCCCCGTATATTTTCGGAAGGAAACGCCTCAATCGGTACGCTATTACGCGTTTTTTGAAGGATGGCTGCTTCTAAGCCTACCTCCCGACTGTCTATGGCGTCACCCGCCTTCGTCACACTCAACTAGGATTTGGGGGCCTTAACCTTGGTCTCCGTCTTTGCGGTCTCGCAGCGCTAGCTTACCCAACGCTGCCGACTCCATGGGTCTACGCAGCGCATGCATTCGGAGTTTGATAAGGTGGCGATGTCTTTCGACACCTCTCCACCTAGTCGGTCGCTCTACCGCATGCGCAAGCTCGCCATGAGCTATCCTAAAGATACTTCAGAGGGGACCCGCTATTGCCGCGTTCGAGTGGTATATCGCCGCTACCCGTGACTCACCCAACAGGACATGCCATGACAGGAGGCGGGCCTCCACCAGGCGTTAGCCTAGCTTCGCCCTGGTCACGCGTAGATCACAGCGGCTTCGGGTCGTAAAGGAGTGACTCGACGCATTTTCATACGCCATGCCTTGCAAAGCTACGCATTCTCGCTTTCGCTACGCGTTTCCGCTCGCCACTCCAATACACTCCCTGGCTCTTGCTTCAAGAAGAATGACAGGACACTGGTCCATGCATGTCGCTGTTTCCTTTCGGAACTTCGCTTCCACGCACTTCGTCCCTTTCATGCCCTGCCTTCATGTAACCACCTAGTTTCAGATCTTTTCAATCCCACGCGTGTGGGTGCTTTTCAGCTTTCGCTCACGCTACTTGTTCGCTATCGGTCTGCAGCCAATATTTAGGGTTGGGGTTTAATGCCCCCGTGTTCGCACTGGATACTCAACCAGCGCTACTCTTCGCAGCTACCTCCATCGCACTTAACCTACGAGGCTGTCACTCTCTTTGGCCGTTCTTTCCAGAACGTTCGGCTCATGCTTTGGAAAGCGTTGCTGCACCACATCTCCCACGCTTTTGCAAGCAGGGATTCGGTTCGCCCTGTGTGGGTTTCATTCGCATTACTCGCCACATCGCTTTCGCTTTCTTTTCCTGCAGGTACTAAGATATTTCAGTTCCCTGCGTGCGCTTGTCTCACGACATCATTCGGCAATCCCAGGTTCAACGCCCGACTTGCGGCTACCCTGGGCTTATCGCAGCTTGCCACGGCCTTCGTCGCTACTGCAGCCAAGCCATCCCCTAGGTGGCTTTAAATTTATGAAGCCAGACTCTTCTCCTCAAAATCCATCGCGAAAAACACGATTTCACTGGTTTATGGTGCCTAATGCTCCGGTTGTATTTTTCATAAAGCTCAAGCTCTCAAAATACGGGCCTTATTGAGCTTCGGTGACCATAACAGCACCAGCAGTAAGTTAGTGCGCCAAGGTATATATAAGTTTCTCTACGCGCGGGAAGAATATCGGCATGCCGCCCCGCGCGGCATCATCCGTCCCTCCTCGCGGGAATCGGCGCGGCGGCCGGGCCCGGCTCCGCGCGCCGCACTTCCTCGGCGTCGCCGGGCGTGTCTATCTTCGCGACCCAGCCCTCCATGTCCGGGTGTCCCACCTCCAGTATCGCGAGGTTCTGCGGGTCGCCGCTCCTGGGATCGCAGATCACCATCGCTATCACGGGCAGCTCTGTTTTCGCGGGTATCTCCTGCTGCACGTACGCCCTCCTGTGCCAGGGGAGGCCGCCCGCCGCCTCTTTGGAATAGGCATGCCTGAGCTCCCCCGACATCTCGTTGAAGTAGACCCACCCCTTCTGGTAATGGATGCCCGCGGGGTCTGCGAACATCGTCGCCCTCTCCGGCCTGCCGTCCCTGAAGCCCCTCATCATCATCTCGGGGACGGTCGCCATCCTCGACGTCCCGTCGGACGCGGCCTCCTTCGCGACGCAGGCAGGGGCCGTGAGGTCCGAGCTGTACGCGCCCTCCGCGTTGGTCCGCGCGTCAATCGTCTTCGTCATGCAATCAACCGCCAACCGCCTTCCTATCCGCGCTGCGGCATGCCGCCGCCCGCGCCCCTCAGAAGCTCGCGCCTCGCCATGTCGCTGCTGCTGCTGGCGAGCACCCTGCCGACGACCTTGCCGAGGTCCGTGAGCCTGATCGAGCCGCCGTCCCGGTCCGCGTACTCCGCCATGCTTATCATGCGGATGTGGAGGACCGCCTCGTCCGCGGCGCCCTTCCTCCTCGGCCCCATCTTCGGCGCCACATCGAGGAGGGACGGGACGTCCCTCATACTCACCACGTCGGCGTCGCGCTCGTCCTGCCTGTGCAGGCCCTGGTTGAAGAGCGACGTGACCAGCCTGCGCTCGGTGGTGTCCTGCAGGAAGTGCGGCATCGAGAGTATCCTGTCGGCCACGGAGTGCATCTGCTCCTGGCGCTCCAGCATCGACCTGACGGCAGCCACATCGGGGTCGTGCTGGTTCCACCACAGCTTCGGTCCCGCGGGCTTCGTAGTCCCATTCGGCATTGATTCACCAATCGCGATCGGCCGCTTCCACCATCCGCTCAGGCCATATTTATGCGTTGTGTGCTACGGCTCAGCAATCCGTAAATATCATGGCACCGCATCTGACTAAGCCCAGGCGGGGATTCCCATGAAGGTGTACATAGCCGGAAAGTTCGGCGACAAGGCGCTCGTCCTGGAGGCCTTCGCCAGGATCAGGGAGCTCGGCCATTCCATCGCGTACGACTGGACCACGCACAAGAACATACAGCCGTACGCCCAGAACCAGGGGACGGCAAGGGCCTACTCGGAGAACGAGCTTGCGGGCATCGCGGACTGCGACGTGTTCATCTACCTCTCGAGCGACGGGGGGCACACCCTGCACATGGAGTTCGGCTCAGCCCTGATGCTGGCCAGGAAGGCCGGCAAGCCCATGGTGTATGCGGTGGGGGAGTTCAACGACAGGTCCCCATGGTTCTTCAACGGCCTCGTGAGGCGCAGGGACAC
The DNA here is from genome assembly GCA_021787495.1 of Microcaldota archaeon. Classification (GTDB taxonomy): domain Archaea; phylum Micrarchaeota; class Micrarchaeia; order Micrarchaeales; family Micrarchaeaceae; genus A-MIC-10. The sequence goes on from JAJYLX010000003.1 coordinate 5,853, forward strand.
GATCGACGAGGTCATCGCGGAGCTGCGCGGGGCTCAGTAAGCGATCGTCCTTGACAGTATGTGGCGCTCGCCGTCGGGCCCGTTGTGGGCGTCGAGCCAGTGGAAGGCGTCCAGCACGGCCGATGTCACCCTTATGCCGTACCTCCCCAGCTCCCCCTTCTCCATCTCTATGGCCGCGAGCGGGACGAACCTGTTCTCTATCTCGGGGTCGCTGTTGTGCCTGACGGGCATGCCGCCGTCTATCCTGCTGGCCAGCCCGTCCGAATAGAATATCATCCCGTGCCTCCTCAGCGACATCGGGACCCTGTAGTCCGCGAACGAGGTGAGGTTCTCGGTGTCGGTCGCGCGGAGGGTCCAGGGGAAGTTGCGGCTCGCGTCCCACACGAACAGCTGCGCGCGCTTCATGAGATAGACCGGGTGGCGCTCGCGGCCGTACGGCGAGTAGTCTAGGAAGGAGGGGAAGTCGGTCGCGATGCGGTTCACCAGCCCTATGACGCTGTCTTCCCTCCTCAGCAGGTTGGAGACCCTGCCGCCGTACTCCCTCTTCAGGACCGCGCCGTCCTCCTTCAGTATCGCGAGCCTCTCCCTGAATAGGGGTATGCGACGGCCGTCGCCAAGCATCTCGGCGAACCGCTCCCCGGTCAGGTGCAGCAGGAAGTCCGCGTCGTACACCTCCATGCCTTTCTCTATCGCGGCCTTGAACGCCAGCGAGAGGCCTGAGGAGCCCTCGGCCCCCCTCTTCCCGTCCGAGAACTTCCAGTGGCCGTCCCTGAACCAGTAGCTGAAGTTAAGCGAGTTTATCAGGAAGGCGGCGTTGAGCATCTGGTCGCGGTTTATGCCGTTGAACCCATATCCGGGATAGCCGACCATGCCGCTGTCTGCGAACTCCTTTATGCGCTCGTGGTTGTCCCTTACGAAGCGCGAGATCGCCACCCTGTCTATGAGAACGTGTTCGGAGCCGGATGCGGCGCAGCTCGCCACGTTCGCTATCGTGCCCCTGTCGATGTACGCCGGCATCGCCTCACCCGGTCCCGTCCCTCCTTATCGTCAGCGCGACCGGCGCCCTTATCTCATGGCTGCGGGGCTCAACCAGCCGCATGTGGTCAGGCTTCCCCTTCGCGCCGAGGACCACCTCCACCATGAGAAGGCCGTCACGCGCGGCCCGGATGCCGTCGGGCACCAGCAGGCTGTTGTTCCACCTGTAGAGCGAAGAGATGAAGCGCGGGAGGCGCTCCATGCCCCTGTCGTCCACGTCCGAGTACCAGCCTTCGGGCATGTCGCTCCCGGGGCGGCCCACGAAGAAGCGCGGGTTCTCGAGGTCTATGTCCTCGATGGCGAGGCGCGAGCGCAGCACGTCGTGCGGCATGGAGATTCCGTAGCCCACCCTGTACGTCGGGTATGTCAGGGCCCATCCCTCCGCCTCGCTGTGGCGCGGCTCGTACACGGACAGGAAGACCCTTGGCCTGTCCCCAGGCTGCACCGTCGTTTCAGTCATCGCCCCACTGCAGCAGACTCTCTCCCCAAATATATACGCGTTGCTGCGGGGGCGCGGGTTTTTGGCATCGCATAAAAGGGCGGGGCCCGAGCCTTTTTAAGCTGGGGCCCGGAAGCATGCGTATGGACCTTTCAAGGAAGAGGTGCGTGCCCTGCGAGGGCGGCGCCAAGCCCATGGCGGAGAGGGAGGCGCGGAAGTACCTCAGGATGACAGAGGGCTGGAGGCTGAAAAACAGCAGCATATACCGCGACATGGAGTTCAAGGACTTCGCGGCGGCGATGAGGTTCGTCGACAAGGTAGCCGCGGCGGCCGAGAGGGAGGGCCACCACCCGGACATCTACCTGCACTCGTGGAACAGGCTGAGGCTCACGCTGAGCACGCACGCGATAGGGGGGCTGTCGATCAACGACTTCGTCCTGGCCTCGAAGATAAACAGGATACGGTGAGCGCTCAGTTCATCAGCAGCACCGCGAGGTTGAGCGATGCCGCGACGACCGTCCAGAGCAGGTACGGCACCATGAGGTACGCCGCGGGCTTCGACACCCTCCAGAACAGCGCTATGCATGAGGCTATCGCGATGGCGAGGAGCACGATCACCGCCATGCCGTACGCGGGGGAGCGCGCGCCGAAGAACGCCGCGGACCAGAGGAAGTTCAGGGCGAGCTGGACAAGGAAGGCGCAGAGCGCCGCCCTCGCCGCGCGGGACGCCTTTCTTCTCTTCCTTTCTGACCAGACGAGGTACACCGCCATGCCCATCAGCGCGTACAGCGCGGTCCACACCGGGGCGAAGAGCCAGCTGGGGGGTGTGAACGATGGCTTGCTGAGCGATGCGTACCACGTCGGTATCGCGGGTATGGTGAAGGCAGACCCGGCAAGGCCGACGAGCTCGCACCCTATGACGAACGCGGCGGCGATGAGCACGCTTCTAGTCCGCATGCCATGCGCCTCACAGCAGGGACGCCACGGCGAGCGCCCATAGCACCGCTATGTAGAGTATCGTCCCGAGGAAGAACCACTCCGCCATGCTCGATACGTACCTGTCGTTCGAGCTCGTGATTATGTACGCGATGATAGGGCCCAGTATGGGCACCAGGAAGAGGAGGGTGAACCACCTGTTCCTCGCGTTCAGGTATGCCGTGTAGGCTATCGCGGACACCGCGCCCGCGAGCGGCACCGCGGCTATCAGCACCCACAGCGGGCTGGACTTCCGGTTCACGATCTTGTCCACGGCCGTCAACCGCTCACCTGGAGCTCACCCTGTCGCCCAGGGCCTTCTGCAGCGCCTCGACGTAGGTCTCGTACACCCCTCCGTCCTTCCTGCGGGCGTCCGGGTTCACGAGGTTGTAGTGCGTCTTCCTGCCGTTGGCGAGTATCGTGACCGACTTCCTGTCGATGTCGACGCGCTCCACGCTCGCGTTGTCTATCGCGACGTTGTCGGGGTCGGACTGCATCAGCGTGTCTAGGTTCTCCTTCGACAGCGCGGCGGCTGCCTGCTCGAGCTCCTCCTTGTTGATCCTGTTGGAAGCGGCGCGGCCGAATATGCCGAAGGCGTAGGCGAAGCCCGCCGAGGAGGCGGTCGCCGAGGTGCTCTTCGTGCTCACCACGAGCAGCCGCTTGTTCGTCACTATCAGGCTCCGCTTCTGGGGCGCTATTATCCCGAACGAGGTCATGCTGTCTATGTACCCGAGAACGCTCTCTCCGTCCATCCATGCACCGGATGTGACTCGGATGCAACGCATTTAGCCTTATCTGCGCGCGTCAGGAATCCGGTCGGAGGAGTAGCGCACTGCCGCGAAGCCGTCCAGCCTCCCGGCGGCGGCGCCGAGGCTCATCTCCGAATGGTCGGACAGGTCGATGTAGAGCACAGGATAGGGCCGCATCGCCATGAAGAGCGGGTGGGTCATCGACCGGACGCGCAGCTTCTCGTGCCACTGGAGCACCCTGCCCTCGGCCTCATTTATCATGATCAGGCGCCCGTGCCTCCTGTCGACGAAATAGAGGCCCGTGTCGGTCGGCAGGTCGCGGCCGTCCACATAGATCCTCTCGGCCATCATCGCCTTGGCGCTCTTGATCAGCCCCTCGTCCAGCACGGCCTCCTTTGCCGAAGACATGGTGCTGCCCGCCAGTATCGACGGGTGCAGCACGCCGAACTCCTCCGCGGCGGCGCTGATGCGCACGAGCGAGAGCGCCCTGGCGCGGCTGCCGGCGTTCCCGTGCTGCCTTGTCACTTCTGGCATTGGCTACCCTCTGCCAGGATGATATTTACGGGTTTTGTGCCATGGGCTTCGGCGACGTCATCCCTCCGCGCCATGGCGGCGAGGCCTGTGCTCGAGTTCCTCTCCCTGTTCTTCGATATTATCTCCATCACCATGGGAGCCACCGGCAGCGGCTTCACCAGGACGTCGCCGTTGCTGGCGTCCTCGAGCAGGAACAGGAGGCGGTCCCTCTTCAGCCTGGCGAGTATGTCAGGCGCCGCGTCGAACAGGCGCCGGTTGCCGTTGGAGCCGCCGTAGGCCCCGCGGAGCTCGTTCATCGACACGTATCCCATCTCGTCCGGGCGCGTCGCGCCCTTGGACTCAGAGTATATCAGGCTGAACAGCCTCTCCTTCGGGCTGTTGAGCGGCATCGTGTCGGCGATCCTCTTGGCGAGCTGCTCGGTGTCAGACCTTATCTCCTTTCCCAGCCTCGCGGCCTGCCTCCTCTTGTAGTCTATGCCGTCGTGCAGCCTCCTTATCTCCTCCGACGCCCTTTCCTCCGCCGTGAACTGCCTGTCGGCAGCGGCCGCCTTCAGCGACATGCTCACCCCTGCGCCCATCTCTTATCCAACCTTTATAAAAGATTGCGCCGGCGCCTTGTATCAGCGTCGTGGAGCGGGGCGGCGCCGCGGCTGCGGAGGAACAAACGCGGCGGCGCTGGCGGGCTCAGAGCCCGCCTACCCTGCGCTTCTGGGCCCTGCGCAGCCTTTTCCTGCGCTTCTTGAGCCACTTCCAGCGCATCCTTCCCTTCTTCTTCCATTTCCTAGGTATGCTGCCCAAGTATACACCTTAGATTGAGCGTAGACTGGCTTGCCAGTTTACGTAAGAAGTTAGAACGCATAAAAATATATATCAATGCTGCAATTCCTCACTATCTGGTGCGGCAATGCACAAGGGCATAATCGCTTATGTGGTCGTCATAGCTGTTCTCATAATAGCGTGGTGGGTGTTCGCAAGCTTCGCGAACCCGCTCTCCCCGCACGGCACGACGACGATAGAGAACGGCAGCGCCGCGCAGCAGGGCGGCGGGTACGACTGCGTCGGCGCCTACCTTGCGACGCAGAAGGCCAATGCCGTGGTGGCCGAGACGTGCACGTGGGGAGGGGGCAGCATAGGGCTGTGGGTCGCAAGCGGCAACAACGCCTACGCGGGCGTGTCGATAAAGGCGGAGGGCAAGGACGGCAAGCTCTACGTCAACAAGACGTTCAGCAACCCGTGCCTCAGCCAGTACGACGTCTACCAGCTGCCGAAGCAGAACTACACGGTCACGCTCACCACCGGGCCGCTCCTGGGATTGCAGAGCGGCCGCGCATGCAGCTCCGCGATAGTGCAGCTCAGCACGCCCTCGCAGAACTCCAGCAGCCCCAACACCAACATAGTCAACGGCAACTTCTCAACAGGAACGTACTACGGGTGGGTGACCGACGGCCTGGCGTGGGGCGTGGTCCCGCTGAACGTCACGAAGGCCAATGCGCAGGGCTGCTACCCCGAGGCGCAGAAGTGGTCCGGGTACTCGGGCAACTTCTTCGCCAGCACGTACCAGTGCGGCTACGGGTCGCACGCCCTGGGGAACCTCACGTCGCTGCCGTTCATGACCAGCATGTCGTTCCTGAACTTCCAGGTGCTGGGCTCCGGCGGGGCGGCCTCGTACATCGAGATACTCTACAACAACACAGTCTACATCAGGGCGAGGTTCAGCACCGTCAACATGACGAACACCAGGCAGGGGCTGTTCACGTTCTACAACGCGACGCTGCCGCTCTACTCGGCGCGCAACAAGCTGATACAGGTAAGGGTGGTCGCGAACGAGACCGTGCCGACCGACTTCCTCGCCGTCGGCAACTTCCGGCTGGGCAGCAGGCCCATCCAGACCAAGTCCGGCATACTTGTCAACATAACGCTGTCGAGCGGCTAGCCTTCGGGGTCACGGCGGCAGCGGCAAGGGTTGTTAACCTGAGCGCAGAATATGCGCCATGGCGGTCGGAAGGGTGAGCGTGCTCCCGCTGCACGGGGGCAGGGCTCCGAAGTGGCTGTTCGGCAGGATGGTCAGGCTCGGGGGCCTCATATCCGGCGCGGTGATGGACGAGTACGGCGTGGACGACTTCATGTCCAGGCTGGCGAACCCTTACTGGCTGCAGGCCCTGTCGAACGCCATAGGCTACGACTGGCACAGCAGCGGCTCGACCACCGTGACGATGGGCGCGCTGAAGGAGGCGCTGAACTACAGGTCGGACGTCTTCATAGCCGGCGGCAAGGGCAGGGAGGGGACGGACACTCCCAACCAGATACCGAAGGGCACGGACTACCTGTCGCTGCACGGACGCGACGACGACTTCAGGGAGAAGAGCAGGCTTGCGGCGAAGGTCGACTCCGCGCTGGTGTACGACGACATAGCGATCTACCACCACACCTTCGCGATGGCGAGGACGGGGCACTGGTGCGTGGTGCAGCAGGCGATGGACGGCAGGACGGACAGCGCGATACGCTTCCAGATAGACTCGGAGAGGGTGGACGCAAAGGACATGACGAACGAGACGAACAGCGCGGTGTCCTCGGACATAGTGCGCAGCAGCCTCGACCTGACCTTCCTGAGGAACGCGGAGCTCAAGGGGGCGTGCGTCGACGCGGTCAACGACGGCATGAACGACATCGCGAGGATCGCCGAGAGGCCGTACGTGCTCCCCAAGCACCACAGGATACTATCGCAGGACCTGACGGAGAGGGACGTGGAGCTGCTGAAGAGGCTCAACGACACCGACCCGAAGGATTACCAGGACATCCTCAGGGTGAGGGGCGTGGGCCGCAAGACGCTGCGCTCGCTCGCGTTCGTCTCGTCGCTCATATACGACAGGGAGGCGTACGAGCGCAATCCCACGGTGTACGCCTACAACCTGGGGGGCAAGGACCGGATCCCCTACCCGATAGACCTGAAGGACTACGACGACGTCGTGTCGGCGATGAGATCGATAGTCGAGGACCTGAACGTCGACAAGACCGAGAAGTACCACGCGCTGCGCAGGCTCAACGCCATGGCTGTGCGCGGCTGACGCGGTCACGTCGCCTGCACGATCAGCGTGGCGACGTCCTGGCCGTACCTGTGCCCTCCGATCCCATAGCTTACGTGGATGGACCCCTGCAGCACCGTGCCGGCCGCGCCGCCGGCGACGCTCGGCGGTATCTGTATCTGGACCCCGGGTACCGTGCCGCCGCTGTACATCGTCCCCGTGAGGTTGAACGACGGGTCGCCCGCGGAATAGGAGGAGCCAGACGGCACGAAGGCTATCGTGACGTTGTCCCAGTTAGTGCCGGTCGCCTGCCCGAAGGTGAACGAGAGCTCTCCGTACTCGTACTTCGCGTTGGTGCAGAAGAACCCGCTTATGGCCACGCACTGCGGCGCGAGCTGCGGCTGCGGGCTGAAGGCGCCGATGCCGAACAGCCCGGTCAGCGGTATGACCGTGAGGTCGGAGAAGACAAGCGGCTGGTCGAGCGCGAGGACGTCCAGGTATGCGACCCACTTGTAGTTGTAGGGCAGCGAGGGCGCCGCCGTGACGTTCGCGAGGTCCGCGATCGCCGGTATCGGGGGGCCGTACGAGATCTGGCCTATCCGGTACTGCACGGGCGCCGTTGAGTTCGCGCTGGTGAGGGTGAGGTTCAGGGGGAGCATGCCGGCGGCGGCACTACATCCGCTGATGTTGAACTGGCCGGCCGAGGCGTAGAAGCAGACCGAGTAGAGGCCGTTGCGGTACGTGGTCGACAGCGCGGCGCTCTCTGTGGAGTTGACCAGCGTGGCGAGCAGATCGCCCGCCATCGCGGAGCTCGATATTATCGAAGAGGAGTTCGCGGACACGTTTGCCACGGCCGTGGTCGCGTTGAAGCATGACCTCCCGCCCGCTGTTGACGCGCAGTCGTAGTAGAGGCCGCCGAACCTGTACATCTGCATCGAGCTGGTCCCGTTGACCACGAGTATCGCGACCGCATCAGTGCCGGAGCGGTTGAGCCCGAGCGTGAAAGGTATGGTGAGGCTGCCGTTCATCGTGCCGGCGTAGCCATCGTATGTCACGCTTATCCCTGTGCCCGAGCTTGGCTGGGACAGCAGGGTGCCGAGCGAGGCCGTCAGGGGCGTCCCGGCCGGCGGGCTGCGGATCGTCGCGGACCGCGACGGCCCGCGCTGCCCGAGCGTAAGGTATATCACTATCGCGGCCACTATCAGCACCGCCGAGACCGAGAGCCACACCTTCATCCGGCGCGCGTCCGGGGCGGGCTTGCCCTGACGCGGCTGCGGCTGCGCTGGACCAAGCGTGGCCTGATGCTGCGCGGTTCCTTCCCCGCCCATCCTATCACGTGGTGTTCAGCGCCAGTATCGCGATCTCGGTGGCGTTCTGCGCCGCGCCGGATACGCTGTACGTGCCGTATATCGTGCCGACGAGCTGGTTGCCCGTCAGGGCGTTGCCCGGGACGCTCATCAGGACGGGTATCGACTGGCCGCTCAGCGCGTTGCCTATCGCGAACGACGGGCTGTCCGCTGTGAGGGAGGACCCTGCCGGCACGAAGTAGACTATCGTGTTGGACCACTGCGACCCGCTGGCCTGCCCGAAGGTGAACGTCAGGACGCCTTTGGTGTAGCCCGCACCGGCGCACTCGAACTCGGGCGAGGCCGGGGAGCATGCCTGCGGCGTCAGCGACAGCGTGCCGAACGTGCCGATCTGGATGAGGTTCACCACCTCGCCCGGCAGCACGAGGGTGTCGAGCACGCTTATCGGCGCGTCGAGCGCGTAGACCGTGTCGTAGGCGAGCTCCTGGCTCTGTATGCCGGCCTTGCTCGACGCCGCTATGCCGTTCTGGTCGAGCGCCGAGAGGTTCGACGAGGAACTCAGCCGCGACAGCGACACGGAGTACTCGGATGCGGCGTCAGCGATGCCGTTGTAATTGTAAATGGACAGGTTCATCAGTATCCCGAGGCTGCCCGACACGCACCCGTTTATCTGGCTCGTGGCGCCGCTCGCATTCAGCGCGTGGGTGAGGAACGTGCACGGCCTTCCGCTGTATGCCCTTTGTGATGTCGAGACCGAATATGTCGACGTATTGGCCAGCTGCGAGAGCAGGAGGGCCGCGGAGTAGAGGGCTGAGGTGCTGTAGTTGGCCACCACCGTGGTCTCGTTGTAGCACGTCCTTAGCCCGTTGGCATTGACCAGGCAGTCATAGTACAGGCTGCCGAACCTGAACATCTCGAGTGTCGTGTTCTGCACCACCACCGAGATGCTGCTGGTCCGGCCCGAGCGCCCGATGGTCACGGCAAACGGCATGGACGTCGAATTGGCGCCGACGGACAGGTGAGTGCTTCCTGAATACGATAGGCTGATGTCGTTGCTCGAGTTCGTGATGGTCAGCAGCGAACCCAGCGTCGGCCCTCCGGCATTCTGCTGGACCGTGGTCGTGGACGTCCCGCCTCCTCGCGTGCCCAGGTATGCGCCGGCTGCCGCGATGACCGCGATGACCGCGACCGCGGCGAATATCAGGCCCATCGGAAGCTTCTTCTTTTGGCCCTGCGGCGGCGCGTGCTGCGCGGCCTGGTGCTGCGGTTGCGGCTGTGGCTGGACCGCGGCGGGCTGCTGGCCGGCCGCTTGATTATCGTTATAGCTCTCCATTGAATCAAAGCATAATGCTTCTGGAAGCTATTTAAGATATTGCACGATGCGACGGCTTCCGCGCTGACGGATCATAGACAACCAATGCGCTCATCGCACCGGCCCTTATTCCTTGCCTTCGCCCTTCTTCGAGTCCTCGATGACTTTCTTGCCTATCGCCGCCCTGTTCTCTATCTGCTTCCTGACCTGGTCGAGATCCTCCTTCTTCATTATGCGTTCGAGCATGTACCTGGAATAAGTGACGGAAACGCTCGACAGGTCGAGCAGCACGGACTGCAGCTCCGCAGTGTTCATGTGGAACTCCTTCTCCGGCTTGATGAGCTCTATCGCCATTGGAGCATAGTTAAACACAACGTTGATTAGCGGATGCAGGCCGGTGAACAGCACAGTGACCGTCGCGCTGGTCACGTAGTAGTCATTGCTCTTCATCGGTTCCGCTATCTTGCCGAAGCAGTACACCACGCCCTTCTCCTTGAGCAAGCGGTTGTTAATCAGGTCGACGAGAAGAGGCTGCAGCCTCTCAGGCTCCTTGTCCTGCACATCGAAATACATCTTGACGAGCACGCCCCCGTTCGCCACATGCTCGTCCGTGACAGCATCAACCTCGTTCTTCTTTGCCATAGCATCACCTGGAAAGCGTTCTGATGGCGTCATTCAATGAGAGAGTCTCTTCCTCGCCCGTAACCAGGTCGCGCAGCTTCACCTTTGAGGTCCTCTCCTCCTCGTCGCCGACTATTATCGCGGCGGGCATCCTCGCCGAGTTGGCGAACGCCAGCTGGTTAGCGATGTTTCTTTGGGCGAGGTTGATGTCTGTGTTGATCCCTGCATCGCGCAGCGCGGATGCCACCTTCAGCGCGTACTTGTAGTTCTCGTCCCTTATGTAATTGACTATCACCTCGGCGTACGTGTACTTTGGCGAGTCCTGCGAATCGAGCACATTCATTATCCTGTCCAGCCCCATGGCCGCGCCAACTGCGGGGATGTCCTTCCCGGAGTAGAGCTTGACGAGGTTGTCGTACCTCCCGCCCCCGCCTATTACGCCTGGCATGTCTTCCCTCAGTGAGTGGAACTCGAAGACCGTCGAGGTGTAGTAGTCTAGACCGCGCACCACCGACAGGTCCACGATGACGTGCCCGTGCAGCACGTACTGGTCGAGCAGCGCGAGCAGCGACTCCATGTTCTGCGCTGGCTTGTCTCCCGCATCCTTCAGGTAGTCGATCTTCTTGTCGTTCGTGGCATCAAGGTCGAGCATGCCCGCTATGCCGTCTATCTGCTTGTCAGTCAGCTTCAGGTCGGTGAGCATCTTCTCCACGTCCTGAAGGCTCAGCTTGTCGAGCTTGTCAATCGCGTGGTAAACGGGGTTGTAGAGCTCGTTCGCTATCCCTAGCTTGGCGAGCACGAAATCCATCGCCTCGCGATCGTTGACGTGCAGCTCGTAGTCCACGCCCGCCGCCTCGAGCGCCCTCGCGGAGGCCGCAATCACCTCGGCGTCCGTGAGGACCGGCTTGCCTCCGAGGATGTCGATGTCCGCCTGTGTTATCTCCCTGTATCTGTTCCTCTGCGGCTCGTCCATCCGCCACACCTTGCCTATGGCGTAGCGCTTGAACGGCAGCGGGACGTCGGTGTGCATGGCGTAGTAGCGCGCGAGCGACACCGTTTGGTCGTACCTCAACCCGAGGTTCTCGTTCTTCAGTTCGTATATGAGCTTGTTTTCCTCGCCTATCGCGTTCTTAGCTGTCAGCACTGACATCGACTCGAAGGCGGGAGTGTCTATCGCGAGGAAGCCGAAGCGCTGGTAGACGGACTCTATCTTTCTCATCAGCTCGTTCCTGAATAGGGCCTCATTGGGCATGAGATCCCTTACGCCCCTCGGAAACGGAATATCGGACATGTATGTCACTTAGGATTAGCAGGACAAAAGCTAAAATGGGTGTGCTCCGGATTGCTTGACACCCTTTCGTGCACAGCACGATAGCAGAACCTTTATATTATGGGATTCTGCATCACTATTGATGGCACGGAAACGCGTGAGGCATTCGCAGATCAGCCTTCTGGTGTATGCGGTGGTAGAAGTCGCGTTCGCGTTCGCGCTGCTCATGTACTCGTCGTCATTCTACAGTGTTGGGTCGTTCGGCCTGTCCACCACCGGGTTTCCGCTCACATACCTAATCACCACTGGCATAGCATCTTACACCAACGGCGCCAACCTCGCGATAGACATCGGAATCTGGTTCGCCGTCTCAGTGGTGATCGTGTCTCTTTATATGATGTGGAAGAGGTCAATGGACAGGATGGCTAGGAACGTCGCGTTCGCGCTGTTCTGGACCATGCTGGTCGCTGTGCTGCTCGCGCCGTTCGTGGCCGCAACGCTGAGCGGCGGTCTGTGATGCAGAGGGTGTATAATGCTGCGCTTGGTATCTTCAACATGGGCGTAGCAAATGAGCTGCTCAAGCAGCTGCCGCATGTCGGATGGATAATGGCCATATTCGCCGTCCTCTTCTGGGTCGCGTCCGTCAGGGTCGGCGTGGGCGTACCCAACATAACGATACTCGGTTCTCCGCTTGTATACTACAGCAGCGGCGCGTTCGGCAGCATCTGGGACGCCGCGAACGTGCTGCTCGACGCCGCGGCCTGGTTCGCCGTAGCGGTGGCGATATGGACGGCGCACAGGGTCTCGCGACATGGCGGCAGCAGCAGGGAGAGGAGGGCGGCGCTCGCGCTGTTTTGGATGCTGAACGCCGTGGCAATAGTGCTCGTGCTGATACCTCCGACCTAGCGCGACTGGATCAGAGGTTGCCGTCTATCCATTTCTTCAGCGCTTCCTTCGGGACAGCGCCGACCGATGCCGCCTTGAGCTGGCCCTTCACAATGAGAAGCGTTGTTGGTATGCTCATTACGTTGTACTTTTCGTCTATCGCCTGGTTGTCGTCGGCATTGACCTTGACGAACTTGACCTTCCCCTCGTAGTCCTTCGCTACCTCATCGACTATCGGAGAGTACATCCTGCAGGGGCCGCACCACTCCGCCCACACGTCAACGACTACGGGCTTGTTGGATTTCAGCACTTCGGCGTCAAAATTCTTGTCATCGACATTCATTACTGCCATGGTTTCACCTGCCAAAATAGCACTGGAGCTATGTGCTGGAAATTATATAAAGGATGCGCTGCAATCCGCGACTCGCTTGGTCATTCGGATTTCCCGGAAGCGCCTGAGGGTAGAATTGATCCCTTTACGGGCGTGACATCGTACTTCATGCCTGTAGCCTCGTCTAGGCGTTCCGAGATTACGATGTAGCCGTCGCGGTGCGAGATGACGTCCTGCCCCGCTTCCCCCCCTGCGCTCTTCCGCCTAACAAGCAAGCATAGCGAGGGGTTTATCTTCTCCGCGGTGCGCCTGATCCTGTCGTTCCCGTACTGGTATGCGATCTCCAGCACCGTCTTGCCCGCATGGTTCCTGTCGTTGCGCAGTTGCTCGTCGCTGAGTACCGCAAGCTGGAACTCGGTTCCGCCGGAGATGACCAGGCCGTGGAGCGGGCTGTTCCCCTCAGGGTCCCTTGTCCTGAGGAGATCGTCTATGGCCTCGTCCCCCCTGTTCCATATGTCACGCCTTAGGGCCTCGATGCCGTTGTCCTTCAGCTGCTGGACCTTCCTTCCGAGCTCCTCCTGGCTTACGACTTTGGTTGTGGGTCTTGTTCCTGTTCCTCCTCCCATGAATACCACATTGATTAGCAAGGCGATTTTGTATTTTCAAATATTTATTAGTATCGGGAAGGCTGTAAGAGTTTAAGATTCCTACGGTCTCGTCGAGACCCCTGACTTCAGTATGTCTGTGAGGGTTTCGACGTAGGTAAGGGTTTAAGATTCCTATGGAAGGCTTCATGGCAGTGCGGAGTTTTCCGCAGTCCGTGCTGGCGTTCACCGCCATCCACGGCGGCCGGGCGGGTTTTTGCGGAATTGTGGTGAAAGCTTTATAATCATGGGGCGCATAATATGGCATGTGATGATCAAGCGCCCTGAGCATTTGCCGTGATGAGGATCTTGAGTACTGATTTTGATGGTGCTGCAATGGATGGGAACGGAGAGGGGGCGGCCAGGATATCGAAAGCGGCGATAAAGGAGCTTGTCCATGACGGCAGCGGCATAATCCTCAATGACAGGGCAGCGGAGAAACTGGCCACGATACTCGAGGAGAGGGCACGCGACATGGCGGCGCATGCGGTCGCAAACGCCAGGAGGCGCAACCGCACCACGATACTCGAGGAGGACGTCGAGGACTATACGATGAAGCGTGGCGATTGAATGGCCGCGGTGCGCGTCGCGATGAAGGGCATGCGGGCGCGGGTCGACTATGATCTCAAAGGGATGAGGCTTACCGAGCTTTTTGAGTCGGTGGGCGGAAAGGCGGTGGTCAAGACTTCATTCAACGGCGGCGGCGAGGTGCTCTCCCGCGAGCTGGTGGAATCCACCGCCAAGCCGGGAGACATGGCGGCGGAGTTCGCCGAACGGTTAGGTTGGGTGGAGGCGGCGGAGTTCGCGGAGATAGAGGTCCTGAAGCGCTGCCCCAAGTGCGGGGGCGCGCTGGCGTACGAGGCAGTGACGACGGCGGCCGTGCTTCCGGTCCTCATCTGCTCCTCGTGCAAAGCCAGGAGCTTCAGCCTGACGGACAGCTACCTGTTGGGACTGGTGAATGGGAACAGGGAGCTGTTCGACGACAACGAGCGCAGGATGCTCGATGAGAGGCCCAAGGAGTTCATGGAGGAGCTCAGGGGGCACATAATAAGAATTTATGCGTCCAAACATGTATCGAGGATATAGGTGAGAAAATGGCCCAGGTAATGCTTTCGGAGCTGTATGGCAAGCAGATAATAAGCAACAGCGGGAGGATCGTCGGAACGGTCGAGGATGTGATACTCGACTTCGAGGACGGGAAGGTCGCCAGCCTGCTGCTTACAAAGATCGACAGCCTCAACAGGGAGGAGCATGGTGCGCTCGCCCTCGCGAAGCACAGCGTCAAGTACGACCGCGTCAAGAACGTGTCCGAGACGATAATAGTCGGCGAGGAAATCCCGCAGTCAAGGTAACGCTGCCGTTTCGGGGCGTCTGATTCGGCGTCAGCCGCGGTCTTGCCCGTCCTTCCTTATCATGGCCGCGTAGTTGTCGAGCCTGCCTAGGGTCTGCCGGTGCACCTTGGTGGCGCGCAGGCTGGTGTTCATCTCCTCCATACAGGTGGCGACGTAGTTGTGGCACACTTCCCTCCCGTAGAATTCAGTGTCTGCGACCAGGCAGTACTGCGACATCAGCGCCGCGCGGGTCAGCCCGAACGCGAAGAGCGCAGCCCCGCCCATGCCGGCATGCTTCATGAGCAGGGACCTGGTGGTGGAGCGGGCTACATCGGCGACCGCACTTCTGCCGGCCGCCAGCACAGCCTTGTCAAGCACCGATCTGATCGCTTCCGGGACCTCTGCTCCTGACATCTTCGTCTCACCCACCAGGATAACCAGTCCCGATTCCGAATCGATCCTGGAGAGGCTGGTCCCGTGTTCGACCAGATTGCTGAAGTGCAGGCGGAGCAACTGCTGTAGGTGATCCTTAAGCCCCGACAGCTCGGCATCCTGCTTTGCCGTCAGACCGAACTCCGCGAACTGGCTCACGCGCTCGGCGCCGCCATCGCCGGTGCGGGACCGTGGAGAATCGACTGGCGCTCGGGCGCCCCCGACAGCTTTTAATCCGGTTGCCATCGGGAATGTAAAGTTGCTGTCAAAATATAAATAAGTATACCTGCGCATGCACAAAACGAGCCGGCCTCTGTTTATATTTTTTCGCGTTGAAATACCGCTGATGGCAATCAAGCTGCCCCCGGCTGTCGCAAAGGCCTTCAGGGAGATAAGGAGAAGACACAGGCATGCTAGCGTCTCGCGGATACGCAACGGCTACTATGTGGTGGAGAGCGCCTCGCGCTACTCCGAAAGGCGGAAGAGGCGGATGACCTTCACCCTCTATCTCGGAAGGATACTCGACGACGGCACGTTCATAGAGGCGAGGCACAGGAAGGCAAGGAACGAGGTCGATTCCGTGTACAAGCTCTCCGAGGGGGAGCGCATGGGGATGGAGCCAGACCGGGTGGATTATATGATCCTGGAGGAGCTGAGCGCGGACTCGAGGACACCGGCCGCCGAGATTGCGGCGAGGCTCGGCATCAGCCCGGGGAGCGCGAACTACAGGATAGGCAAGCTCGAGAGGATGTTCGGCATAAGGTACGTGCTAGAGCTGGCCGCAATCGAGTTCGGGTTCTCAAGGTTCGCGATCATGGTCAAGTTCGCGTCCGGCAAGCCGGGCAACGACGAGATAAAGGAGGCGCTCGAGCCGGACCCGCTGGTGCTCAACGCATTCGCCACGAAGGGCGCACACGATCTGTTCATAACCATCCTGGCCGAGAACACGGGCGCGCTCGAGAACTGGCTCTACAGGCTGAAGACGTCGAAGCTGTTCGCGAAGTACACCTCTGGGTGGACAATCAGCTACCTGTCGGTAGAACAGGGGTACATACCGATCAGGAGGGAGTTCACCAAGATGCTCAAGGAGAGAGTGTGGCGCAGGTCGAGAGAATCGCCCGTCAGGGAGAGGGGGCAGCTACTGGAGAGGGAGCAGGCCGTGCTCGAGGAGATGTGCGACAACGCCAACGCGGACTTCTCCGACATAGACAAGCGGCACGGATTCGGCAAGGGGGCGGCGCAGTACACGTACCACAAGCTGGTTGAGAGGGGGCTGATACTCAGGAGCACGATAGACATGCTCAGGCCACCCTCAAAGTACACGGCGATAATACACGCGGACCAGGACAACATGAGCGATTTCATCGAGGGGAGGGAGCGCTTCTTCCGCATCACCATCACGGACATGGGGACGATATGTAACAGGTTCGCGCTGGTGTGCGGCTACGGCACCCCTTACGGAGAGCTTATCTTCGCCCAGATGCGTGGCGAGGGCGACCTGGAGAGATACGAGGCAGAGCTCAGATCGATAAAAGGGTTCAGGGTGTCGTCTGTGGTGATAACGGCCGACATAATAGGCGGCGTCGCGTCGCGCAGGCTCATCCACATGGGAATCCCTCCGTACAGGACGCTGATAAAGCAGTTCGGCTACACGGAGGAAAGGGTCGCCGCGCTGGTGAGGGGCAGCCGCTCATGAGATTGCGCCGCCGCTTCCATCTCCGCTCCCCTTCATACTCGCACCTGATTGCTTTTTGTTGATGAACCATTAAAAGGCTTGCCCAAACACTGCCTGGAATGCCTTACAAGGCATTGCCGGCAATTCAGATTCTATTTATTGCTTCCCTGACATATCTGTACCATGAAGCTCGTGATGGCACAGTCCAGCCTGACCATAATGGGGGGAGACGCGCGCATACTGCTCAAGATCGCGCAGCACTACGACGCCAAGATATACACCGCGGAGTACGACCCGAAGTCCACGTTCCCGGAGTTCAGGGAGCTGGATGTGGAGGTGATAAGCAGGGGCGCGACGAGGAGGCTGCTGCCCTATGGCAGGGTCGCACAGGGCCTAGATTACGGACTCTCGTTCTATAACTTCCGCGTACGCGACGATTACGACGTCATAAATGCGCACATCTCGCCCAGCCACTGGGTGCGCAACAGGAACGCGAGGGTGCTCTGGTACTGCCACACGCCCCCGAGGGACGTCTACGACCTCTACAGGTTCAGGATGTCGCTCAAGAAGGCGCACCAGCGGCCCATACACGCGCTCGGCGCCGCGGGGGTGAGGATGCTCGACCGTAAGGTGGTGAGGAAGATAGAGGGCATAATAGCCAACAGCGAGAACACCAACGGCCGAATAAGGCAGTACTATGGGAGAGAGGATGCGACGGTGCTGCCTGGGGGGATAGAGTACGAGAAGTTCAAGCCGGGGGACGACAGGAAGTATTTCATTTACCCGTCCAGGTTCTCGCCCAACAAGCGCCAGGAATACGCGATAGACGCGTTCCGCAGATTCAGGAGGGCGAAGAAGGGCTACAGGCTCGTGCTCTGTGGGCCTGTGTCGAGGGACATGGCGTACCACGACTACTACGACAGGGTGCGTGCGATGGCCGCGGGGGCGCACGACGTGATGATACTCAAGAACGTCGGCGAGGGCAGGCTGAGGCAGCTGATTGCGGACTCGACGGCGGTGCTCTACCCGCCGATGAACGAAGACTACGGCCTCGTCCCGCTGGAGGCGATGGCGAGCAGGAAGCCGGTCATCGCGGTGAACGAGGGAGGGCCAGCGATGACGATAAAGGACGAAAAGACTGGATTCCTCGTCGATTCCGAGGATGGGATGACAAAGCGGATGTTGTATGTCGCGGAGCATCCGAAGGTCGCCGAACGGATTGGAAGAAACGGGAGGATGGAGGTCGAAAGGAACTATTCTTGGAGGTCGTTCTTCAAGGTCTTTGACAGGGAGGCCAGGAAGGTGGCTAGTGCCTACGCTTGAACGCCTTCTCCTGCCACTGCTCGGGAAGCAGCTTGCCGAGGGGGACCTCCCTGCCCTCCGTGAGTATCACCTTCACAGATTTGTCGCTGGTCACCTGGTAAATGAATTCCCTGCACCTGCCGCATGGGGGCAGTATTGCGCCGTTGCGACTATTGACCGCGACTATCTTCTTTATCCTGTGCTCGCCATTGGCGAGCATCGAGGATATGGCGGATGGTTCGGCGCAGAAGCCGAGCCCGCACCACGCGTCCACGCTCACCCCTGTATAAACGTTCCCTTTGTCTGTGAGCAGCGCCGCCCCGACGTGACCGAACGTGACCTCGTCCGTTGCCCTTCGGAATCTGGCGACCTTTTTCGCGGCGCGTATCAAATCGGCATTAGATTGCGGCATCAGAAGCACGTTGTTACTTCGGCGTGACCTCCAGCACGTACTTCGAGACGACATCAGCCACGATGTCGAGCACCTTCCTGACGTTCGCTATCGTGTTCGTGCCGGTGCAGATCATCTTGCCGTTCTTGAAGAGTATTATCGTGGCGCTGGGGCTGTTGACCTTGTATATGGCACCCGGGAACTGCTCGGGCTCGTAGTCGACGCCCTTGACGTTCTTCGACAGTGCGTAGAGGTCCACGACCGCGTGCAGCTCCGCCTTGACGACGATGCAGTTGATGCGTATGTTCGGCTTCAGCGTGTCGAAGTTAATCTTGGCTGGGGCCTTTGCTGCAGACGCGGATGCATTCCCCTTTGGAGTTTTTTGCGGCATGTCATATCCCGTTGTCGATAAACCTTATTACTGTTTGGATACCAATGTTTATAAAGGGTATTACAAGGCTTATAGGTGACTTTCATGGAGGCTGACGTCGGGATAGTTGGCGGGGGGGTGGTAGGGCTCTCGCTCGCCAGGGAACTTGGCGAACGTGGCATTTCTGCGACGGTCTATGAGGCGAGACAGCAAATAGGCGAGGGCGCTGACAGGGCATCTGGCATCCTTTCGAAGAGCGGCCTGGAGAAGCTGGGCCTCGATTACGGGAAGAGCGTAGTCAACGAGCTTTACGGCGCCCACTTCCATGCGGGGGGGAGGACGTTCACCGTCAGGGCGGGGGAGACGAAGGCGTACGTGCTTGACCGCATAAGTCTTGCGCAGTCCTGCGCAAGGAGGGCGATTGAGGAAGGCGCGGAGATAAGGCTGGGAAAGAAGCTTGATGCCGCAGGCATACGGGCGCTATCCGCGGAGCACAGGGTCGTCGTCGGTGCGGACGGCGCCGTGTCGAACGTGGCCAGCACGTTCGGGTTCCCACAGGCGGCGAGGATGGTCCTGACTTACAAGGCGGTGTACGAAGGGGTGGATGTGGCTGACAGCGGCATGGTCGGCCTGTATTTCGACAAGGCGATAACGCGCGGCTTCTTCGGCTGGACCGCGCCTTATTCCGGCAGCAAGCTCGAGGTGGCGGTCGGGATAGAGGACAGGGCCAAGGCGAACTCCAAGAGGGCGTTCGATGCGTTCATAGAAAGGGCCGCAGGCGGCGAAATCGGTGGGGGGGCGGCCAGGAAGGAGGATGCCGGCCTGATACCTCTCGCCGCACGGGCGCGGACCGTGAAGGGCAGCGTGCTGCTCGTGGGCGACGCTGCCGGGCAGGTCAAGGCCACGACGGGAGGGGGCATAATCTTCGGCGTGGGCTGCGCCAAGGTCGCCGCAGGGGCCATAGCAGAGCACCTGGCCAAGGGCAGGGGGCTTGGAAGGTACGAAGTGGCATGGAGGAGGAAGTATGGGACAGACCTCGCGCTGCACAGGCTGCTCCACGGGTACTACTCGAGCGTGGGCCAGACGGGGCTCAGCATGGCATTCGCCTTCATGAAGTCGCTCGGAGCTGAGCGGCTGCTGGGCTCCTTTGGCGACATGGACAGCCCGAGCAGGACGCTGAAGGGCGTCGTGTTCAGGCGCGCCTGACTCTCACTGCCTGTGCTTCTCCCACTGCTTCGGGTCCATGTAACCGTACTTGCCGGCCCACGTCGTCCATGCTATCGCTATGATGGCCAGCGCCACGACCAGCGCGACCACGACCACGATTATCTTCTGGAACAGGCTGTAGCCCTCGGCGTAGAACCCGACGTACAGCAGCGACCCCACGAGGAAGGCGGCGACGATGCCTATAGTCAGCGCGACCCTCCACACCATGCCCTCGAATTCGTTTTTCTTCTGCATGACAGCGACCCGCGAAGGCCTCGCACCGCGCGCTTTTATCCCTTTCTGAAGCCCGCGCGGCGGGCGAACGTCACCCTTATGAACCCGCCGCTGCGTAGGACGCCTTTCACGCGGAGCCCGGAGGGCGCCGCGAGGGCGCGCAGCTCCCCTTCCGCTAGGGAGTGCTGCGCCGCCACCATCCTCCTCAGGCCGGAGAGCCTCTCCCTGTCGACCTCATATATCCTTATCTCCCCTCCCGAGTTCAGGAACCCGGAAAGGTACTTCAGGGCTCCTTCCCTGTCGGCCCAGTGGTGGAACGAGAGGGATGCCATTATGACATCGAATCCCTTATCGAAGGGAATGCGCCTGCTCGACCCGGCGGCGAACGTTATGCCGAGGCCCCTCGACCTCATTCTCGCGATCCGCAGCATGTCCGGCGACGGGTCTATCGCGAATATACCGGCGTTGTCCCAGTGCGGCAATCTCGCCAAGGCTATCGGGACGTCGCCCGTACCTGTACCGACGTCGAGAATGCTGCCGAACCCCGCTCTGGAAAGGTCGTGGAGGACGAACCTGTACAGCTTCCTCATGTCGGGCGACTTCGCACCTAGCCAGTAGGCTAGCGACATGAAGGGCCCGAACCGTTCCTCGCCCTTCCTGTACCCGTTCACGCCGCACATCACAGGTACACCAACCCGTCCAGCAACAGTATCCCTGTCCCTATCGCCGTCCCTAGAACACGCTTCGCTTTCCCTTTCGAGACCATGCCTTCACCCGGTATCATGCTAAATCAAAGTAATAAAACGCTTGCCATGCTTGTCGGGTAGGCCGTTGCCCGGCGCGCTAGACCATGTTCCTGTCGCTCAGCAGCCAGTACGCTATGAATATCCCGACGAAGCCCGAAACTATGCCGAGGAAGGCGAACGGCACGACCAGGCTCACCACCATGTCTATCGCGAGCGGCGCGCTGAATACGAGAGTGTAAGAGTAGGGGGTCGCCCTGCCGGCGGCCCTGACCTTCAGGTAGCTGGCGATGAACAGCGTGACGAACGCGGAGTACACCGCGATGAAGAGCAGTATCGAGAACAGCAGCAGGACCACGATAGCGGTAGCGAAGGCGATCCCCGCTATGGAGAGGACCATGAAAGCCGCTATACTCATCTTCGAGTAGTCGTAGCCGATTGATGGGGCGCCACCGGTTGCAGAGCCGACGTACTCCTCGAATGTCTTGGGCCTGGTGCCCTCGTCCGGCTTCAGGGCAGACCATTCCGCCATAGTGCCATCGCATGCGCAGCGTGCGCATTGTGGATTGGGATGGCATGCATAAAAACAGGTGCCTCGTGCGCATAGGCGCTCATTGCTTTCCTGCCAGGTAGCGATTGAGCTTTTCGGCGGCCTTGCCGCGCGAGGACACCTTGTTCTTGGAGATCGTGCCCATCTGGCCGAACGTGAGGTCGTGGCCGCGAGGTATGAATACCGGGCCCCATCCGAAGTCGAGGCCGCCCTCCGGTGCCTTGCTTATCGTGCCGTATGTCCTCCCGGTGAAGACCTTGAGGCTGCCGCCGTCGCAGAACGCGATTGCGGTCTCCGAATATGCGCGCCTGTCGGCGTCTGGGACCATGCCGCATATGCGCCTGTTGCCCTTGTCGGCGCCGTCCGGCCTCAGTATCCATTTCACCAGTGCGCCTGGGAAACCGCCGAGGGCCTTTATGTACAGGCCGGTGTCCTCCACTATCAGGGGCATGCGCACGAGTTTGTATGCCTTCTCCGCCTTGTCCCTTGCGACCTCGGCCACGTCGAGCGACTGGATCTCCGGCACCTCAACGCTCTTCGCGTCGATCCGCACATCCCCCCTTATCAGCGCGCGCAGCTCGAAGAACTTGTTCATGTTCGAGCTGACAAAGTACAACTGCTTGGTTGACATCCTATCGTTGTTTTCTGTAATCCAGGTGATATAAATACGTTTAGCGCGCCTATGCGGCCGCTGCGGCGTAGGAATAGCATGCTCCCACCGGGAAGTGGCATTCCAGTTAAGTGTCCACTATATATTGTTATACGTACGGCAATATACGATACAAGGGGGCACACCAGATACATGTATTGTACTCATGCGCGCTTTTTAGGACGGCTCCCTTCATCTTCCCTTAGCTTAAGGGATTCTATAATCTTTCGCGTGATATCGGATAGTCGAAAACTGCTGGTATCTTTACCAATCCATGCATATTCTGCAATCTCTGCGCTGGGCTGTCCAAGTTGCCCATCTATGTCTGCAAAATAAACACGTGCTCTTAATTTATCACCCTTGTGAGGCGTTATGCCTTCAAAATCTCCACAGAATCTGAAGTTATTAAGTTCAGTTCCGGATAGCTCCTCTCTAACTTCCCTTCGTAGACATACTAAATCCTCCTCGCCCTCCTTAGGTTTACCTCCAGGTAGTATCCAGCTTTCTACCTTTCTAACCAAAAGAAGCCTACTGTCCTGTATAATAGCTGCATTGATTGCTACTCGCATGTAGCCACAGAGATGCTTTATTGATCCAAATATATAAACTTTGAGGGACTGGGCCTCATTTTTGCCGTCGATTTGTTGTTGGAATGCTCCCATCGGGAAGTAGCATTCCAGTTAAATGCCCACTGTATATTATCAATATATTTCAATCGCGCTAACTGACAATAAATATCCTGCCATCTCTCTTTTCTGAATATAATCGTTGCAATGCTTCTGCTCCGTCCTCTAGTTTAAATTTCTTCCATGTTTTTACGCGAAGTTTAGCGGACTGCCTAACCAAAGAGCTAAAATCCTTCAATGGCCCCCCCGTAGTGCCTATAATCTTTGCATGCCTGCCATAGATTGACTGCATATTGATAGGCACTACAAACCCTGTGCCCTTCCCATCGACATTTATCCAGCCACCGAAGGTTACCAACCTGCCTTTTTTACCCAATATATTTAGGCTGTCTTGCCACATGGCGGGCCCTAGAGAATTCAATACGACGTCCGCCATTCTCCCACTGGTTAGTCGCTTTATCGCATTTTGGTTTTTTTCCCTACCAATCAAATACTCGGCGCCAAGTTTCTTAAGCCAGCCTCTTGAGGATACCGCAATTACATTAGCTTTGCGCATCCTTCCAAATTGTACTGCAAACATTCCGGTATTGCCTGAAGCGCCATAAACAACTAGTGTCTCGTTCCGCTTTAAATCTGCCTCTTTTATGGCATGATATGGGGTTAATGCTGCTATGCCAAGGCTTGCACCAACCTCCCAACTTGTGTTATCGGGAAGTTTGAATACATTTTGTTCTGGCACAGCAGAATACTCGGCGTATCCACCATTACTATTTTCACCTATCATGCCGCCCCCATCACACATCATCTCATTCCCAGAGGTGCACATGTCGCATTTACTATCGAAAAGCCAACTGTATACAGATACCCTATCTCCCCTTTCGACCCGTTTAACATTAGGTCCTATCTTCTCCACTACTCCAGCAAATTCCGACCCTGCAATATGTGGGGAAGGCGTAAGATTAGACTCGCCAATCACATAGTAGTCTACTGGATTTACTCCCGCCGCAACTACTCTTATAAGAACCTCATTTCTTTTTGGCTCTGGTGTTTTTATTTTGCGTACCTCTAGGTTCCTAATCCCGGGCTTATTAGAGACCATCGCTAGCATTTAAGACACCAACCTACTATTTTCTTGTCAATGTATAAATAAGGGACTGCTCCCATCGGGATTTGAACCTGAGTTTCAGGGTTGAAAGCCCCGCGTCCTTGGCCGGCTTTGTCGTCGTTTTCTAGCTTCATTCTAGCACCGAATTTTGGATAAAGATTCGCAAGCAGTTTTAGCGGATTTGAACCCACCAAATATGGCATAGAGGGTATTTAACCTAGCACGGTTCAGATCGTTAAGCATCTGAACCCAAACCTAGGTTAGATACCGCCGGTTTTGTCAAATGTTTCTTTTACTAAGGTAAATATTTATATATTTTAATATAATATTATAACTATGGCTACTTCAATGAAAAAACTACCTTTTAGGAATGGTTACACTATAGACGTTAGATTGAAAGAATTTAGAAAAATCGTATTTGTTAGAGGAAAACCACACATAATCTTTATACGATTTGATTCTGCTAAAGGGCAACAACTTTTGCTTAAATTAAGAAATAACTCAAAATAGTAGGTTGTTCCAATATAAGTATTATAGTCTTAATTTTGATTCGAAATATCTCTGTGTGTCTTTATCTACAAAATAGACATAACATCCTTTTAATCCTCTAGTCATTAAAACACGATAAATGTTCCGTATATATTCATCAAACTTTTCTTTGCTATTCTTCCTTCTTAGATAAGGATCTTTATTTCCTTCCTTATTGGAGACTAGTTTATTCTTCTCTTTGTCCCATCTCAGATCAGGACCTACTATTACCCCTATATAATCAAATTCGAATCCTTGTGCTGTATAAATACAACCGACCTGTTTGATTCCCTCAGGTTTATATGCCCATTCATACCATTTGACGTAGCCTTCGGGAGCATTTATGTTCATATGTGTTTCCCATGGCATTTCAAAATCTCCAATCTTAACATCTTTTACTAGTTTATTATTAGAATCCAATCTTGTTGACCACGGCCAACAATAACCAGCCACGATCCTGGCAGTCATCCCTTTCATAGAATTTTTTTGCTTTATTATCTCATAGAGCTCATTCGGAGAAGATACAATTCTAAAGTCAAAATTATCCTCCTTAGTTAAGATTTTCTCTTCGTTATTATGACCCAATACAGATTCTACCCAATCCAAATAGTTTTCAGAACCATTGCACCTAAATTGGGATTTTAATTCAGGGACTTCTTCAGCATTTTTACCTAATTTTTTAGCGGCCTCCCTAATTAATTTTGTGCTACCTATCTCTGCACCACGTATTATTTGTTTATCATCTATAAAGAATATCGATGTTTTTGCACACCTGATTAGTTGTTCTATTTGTGGCATTTCTGTTCTGTCTTCCCTTTTTGTAAATCTTCTATTTGATGTTTCACCAATTCTATGTGCTTCATCAACGATAAGGATATCAAGTTCATCCTCTTTGATTCTTGTTGGAACAAATGGCTCTAAGCCAGTAAACAGTATTTTCGCATTTATTTTACCTGCCTTTTGTCTCCTCTCCATTCTATGTTTTATTGCTTCAATTAGTGGTTTTGATCTTGAAGAAAAAAATATTTTGTAATTTTTATCTTTATGTCCTGCAAATTCTGCCAAAATATGTAGTGCTATTACTGTCTTACCGGTGCCAGGTCCTCCCTTTACAATTACTACGCTTTTCTCACCGTTTTCTTCTGCCTTTTTGATTTTATCTACAATTACATTTCTAGCATATATTTGATCGTCTAGTAAGCTAAAATCTGATTCTTTCTTTATAATTCTTGAAGCACTTTCTAGCAACTTTTTAGATGGTTTTAAAGGCGATTCCATGAATTTATTAAAAATATCGAATCCATTCTCTTGACTCAATAATTCATTTAATCTGTCGGCCAGTTTTCTAATATCCTCTTTTGTATAAATTGGAAATTTCTTAATCAACTCACTATATTTCGGTGCAAAGAGACCTTCACCATCATGTTTTTCATAATTGGGGCAATATGCGTAACCGAATAAGTCTGTGTTACCTTCCTCGAAAATTTCAACAAATCCGATTAGATAATTATGATAGCCCTGAACTTGTTGAGAAGGATGTGCAACTTTTCTTGTAGCGCCACCAGTATATGTTTCGATGAAATTGCCTTCGGAGGCTAAAGCGTCCACTTTTTGCCATTGTTTCAATTCTATATGTATAATTATGCCCTTTTGGTTGTTTTTATTGCCTTTCCCAAATAATAGACAGTCGATCCTTTTTTGAGTGTAAGGCACTTGATATTCAAATGCGACATAGAGATTTTTTAGCCCACTTAACTCTATAAGGTTCTTAACAACTTTTCCAGTATCTATCCATGAATTATATTCAGAAGCTTTTGGGCTTTTACCATACATAGTAGAAAAATTTTTCTTAACTACATCTGCAAATTTATTAATTAATACATCATCAAAGAATATTTGCTGCGTTGAATCATATATGATATCTCGCGTTCGCATTGTTACAACTCATTATATTTTTTATTCGATCCCTTTGCCTTCGCTATTGGATACTTTTCCCTGTTCTTCGCCATTTTCTTATCGAATGCGGTAACAAGGTCAATGTCATATTTTTGAGCTAATCTTATCAGAAAATATAGGGTATCCGCCATTTCCTCGCTTATTTCCTCTTTTCTCTTAGGATCCTTTAACATAGCTTCCATTTCGGCTTCCGATTTGAATCTGAACGGCTCTAGAAGCTCCGAGGCCTCAGTAATTACACCTATAGCCAATTCCTTTGGGCTGTGATACTGATCCCAGTTACGTTCATCGCAATGCTTTTTCACTATAGCTTTTAATTGGGCTATATTGGTATCTGAATCGTTCATTCTCTCACAATTGTTATCTGATTATAGATTCTTAAAGTGCAAACATCTCTTTCAACGCGCTTTTTATTTTATTTGTTTGGTATTCCTCTATCTTACCTATCTGCGTTCCTGATATTCTGACCTTATCTATAGCTCTGAGTTGGAATACGAGCGCAACACTATTATCTCTTAAATTAGTTGAGCCAGTCTTATTTATTTGAATAGTGTATGGAAGATTAAGGTGTTCTAAATTGCTTGTTAACGGTATGACTATGTACATACCTAATTCGCTTATGGCTTTCAGTATTATCGCTGGCCTTGGATTACTCTGCTCGTGTCCTTTACCGGTCCCAAAATCAACATTGTGTATGCTGTACTCTTCCATGTGATCATTGCCCGTACCTTCCCAAACTCTCATTACTTATGTTGTCCCACTCTTCCATTTCGCTTTTTAGAGAGTTCATTATCGTTTCACGAAGCTTTTCCGTTAAGAAGAGTTTCTTTATCGTGTTTGTTCCTCTCCATATGTCCTCCATTTTCAAATGTGGTTTACGTGAATTAAGCTCGATTTCTGCCTTATTTTCATCAAAACCTCTGTCCCTTTCCAAAAAGAGTAGACTAGCGACTATCTCTAAATCTGTTTGATTCAGAGTCTCCAACAACGGTTTCACTCTTTCTATTTCCCCATATTCTTCCTTTGTCGGCTTATAATCGCTCTTGCCGTTCACAAAATCTTCTTTGTTACCAAAATAATCTCTTGCCAATTCACGAGAATATGGTCCTCTTATATAGAAATTAAAATCGCCATATAATTGCTTGCCAATAATCTTTTGAATAATATAAGTTAGCTTTTGTGCCTTTATTCTCGAGTCAAAGCGGTCGCTGTCTATCTTAACTCCTAATAGATTCAGATATCCTATCAATTTTCTAGTTTGTTCCTTCATAAAATCCCATACTATTTTTCCTTTTTGTCTTGGTGTATAAATATACTATCAAGCCAATGCTTAACACTATCGCGGGTTTGCTTGCCAGATTCTGTTATATAATACACAACAACCGTTTTCTCATCTACCTTTTCCTCTTTTGATTCAACATATTTGTGATCTTTAAGCCAGGCTAAATTAGGTCCTAACGAACCGTCTTCGAGCATTAATGCATCCTTTATGTCTTGGTATGCCACTCCGTCTTCGCCATAATAGTCGAGCATCGCCAATACGCTTATCCTAGCATACAACAATACACGCCGTAACTTTCTGTCCAGAGAAGAGGGAAGGCTGTTGTACTTTCCATCTACAGTAGCCATCATAGTTTGTTATGAATGGTAAGATATAAATACCTTCTTGATGATATATTTCATGGTTACTTTAGCTTTTATAAAATTGCACAAAAGCTTTTTATAATATATAGGTTATATAATTTATATGTGATAATATGTCAGACGAAAAGAAAGACGATAAAGTCGCTCAAGGAATGGCTGCAGGTATCGCGGGTGGAGCAGGCGTTGGCCTTGTGCTTGGACCCGCCGGTGTGATAGTAGGTGCTATAATAGGTGGCATTATAGGTGCTGCAGCTGGCAACGCGGCTAGAAATCAGTAGATAGCGATCAAGATGGCACTTTGGATTTCTGGACTTTCTGCGCCCGCTGTAGAGGCCCTCGGACCAATAAGCTTGCTGATAGTGGGTTTCTTAGTTGAACGGAAGTTCATAAGTAGAATGACGATCTTTACAAACACCATCGCACTTAACCTTATGGTCTTTAATCTTACCAGTCCACCAGTTTACCTGATATGGTATGCCAACATAGGAATCTTGCTGGGTATAGTGGCACTCATATCGTATGCCTTGCAGACAAGCATGTCTAGAGTGTTTTATCTAATTGGGTGGCTGTATTGTTCTGTTGTTGTAGCTGCCTTAATCCTTATATTCGCATTCTAGTGGATACTCTAGCAGGTTGATCGCGTGGCCAAACATAAATTAATGGCATTAATTAATACGAAGAGGAACTACTTCGTCCCATTTTTGCTGATCAGCCTTGCGATTATCATCACCAGTTTCTATTACGGCACATACTACTCGGCCTCGAAGTCACTACCATGTAGTACAACTATTGTGTGCATCACTTCATATACGACTTCTATGTTCAATGGCTATACCGAAACGCTGACAGGGTTAAGTTTTGGAAATGTATACGAAAACGTATCATGGGCCATTATGATTTTATTGGCCGTACCGGCGATTGCGATATTTACTGGATATGAGCGATATCTTGGTCTGATGCTAGTCAGCATAATAATATCTCAGGCCATATTCGTTGTTATTTATCCGACGCTTATATTGCCACATCTGACAAGCACTCCGACCTTTGGCGGTGGCTTGTCGCTATCCTGTACATTTAGCCTGATAACAATTGTGGCTTTCTTGCTTTTGTATTTTTACAACGTAGAAAAAAATAATAGAACTATAGATAACTGGTCTAGTTTCCTTAAACTGGCTGGCCTTCCACTAGCAATATTCACGGAGACGCTATATCTCGTTTTGTCCATATCAAACATTCTTTCTTACAGTACCAATCAAACCGAGGCTCTTATATTATCAATAGCTTTAGAGATTGTTGCATTGCTTGTACTTCTTGGTTATGTTTTCTTCTTTATCTACCAACCACTGAAAAAGAACGCTAGAAAGTATAATATCAATCCAAAGATACTCACAAAGCGAATTGTGATATTCTGTCTCTTGATAGGGGTCGCCGCTTCTATACTCCTGGCTAGTTATCTGTTGCCCTTTGTTATCTTTTATAAGGGCCTGACGATAAAAGGACTGTTGAATCCGCACAATATTAGTCTGCCAATCTTTGCCTTAGTTACGTTTGTCCTGTTAAAGGTAAAACAGGCTTAACATTTCTCTTAGACTTAATCGCCCTATCCTATTCTTTCCTTCGGGTCGGCCTGAAACCTGCGGTCTCACAGGCTTCGCCTGCTAGGGCCTCCCAAACTAGCAACCTAGCAGTATAAGGCACCTCTCGGCGTTTTGAGGGGGGGCAAAACGCCTCATCTAGTAGTCGTAGCCACCGCCCGAAGCGATAGCTTCGGCGCACCCGAAGGGTGCGAGGTGGCGTAGGCTCGACTCTACTCGATTTTCAGAAAATCTCGTGAAATATGCGGTTTCGCGACTAGTGGTGAGTTTTACGAGGGAAAACCACCCAAAATCATGCCAAAAGGGGTCAAAAAACTCCACTCGATTGAGTTTTTGCCTTTTCTCTACATGATTTTGCAAAACCGCCATGCTGGTAGCCAAAAATCGACTAAGGGGGAGTTTTACGAGGGAAAACGCCTATTTTTCTGCCCGAATGGGGTCAAATTTCTCTACATGGCCCTATTTTTGGCCTTCCATATCTATGATACGCCATTTTAGCCTCTCTGCTTGCTGGGAGAAGGTATTATCTATCTCTCGGTATAGCCCCTGCTTGGTCGTGCTGATGTATGTCTGGGTTACGCCGGTGCTTCTATGCCTGGCAAACTTGCTGGTAAGCACCACGTTGCCGTTAGTCTGCTTGGCGAAGCTGGTTATGGCGTAATGCCTAAGGCTGTGCGTAGTGAGCCTATGCAACCTTCTAGGCGTTCTGTTATAGTTGGTCTCATCGCTGGAATCGTAGACCTCATCCAGACCAGTCTTTTGGACGTAGTATCTGAAGCTGTTCCTCACATAGTCCGTACTTAGATACGGCTCATCCCTATGGCTGTATTTGCCCTCTTCCTTGAAGAAGAGGTATCCATCCTTTTGGATGTGCCTTTCGTACTGCCTGATGTACTCCAACGTCAACTTGAAGAGAGGTATCGGGATAATAAGTGTATTGAGCGTATGCACCTTTTCTGTCCTTATCTTCAACTCTCTGCTGTTGAAATCTATGTCCTTGATATTGACCTTTACTGCTTCGCCTATTCTGAGGCCAAGCTGCGCTTGATATTGGAATAACAGTCGAAGCTTCTCGTTGTCTATCATTCGAAAGAATAACTGCACCTCCTGTTCGGTAAAGCCTTTGTTGAGGCTTCCGTATTTAGGAGGTTGGTTCTTCGCGAACTTCTTGATGAACTGTTTGTGTACTATCTTCTTGATTTGTTTGAATTGTTGGTGTGTAAGCTTAGGTAGTATCGAATACAAGTCGTTTATAAATCTAGTGTATTCGGATTCTTTATTGGATTTGAACCCATCTTTCTCTCTGTTTTGCTTATTTTGCTTCTTTTTGAACCCGAGCTTGTCTTCGCAAATTGCATTTGCTCCCATCGGGATTTGAACCCGAGTTGCAGGGTTGAAAGCCCCGCGTCCTTGGCCGGACTAGACGATAGGAGCGCGTCACTGCCGCTCGACCGCGCTTATTATTGCTTCGTGAACCTTTTCAATGCTTTGGCTTCCGTCAATCAGCACGCAATTCTCGTATTCCTTGGCCAGCTCGAGGTAAGTCTTCCTCACCCTCTTCATCAGGTCCAGCTGCCGCTCGAAGAGGTCCGGCTGCATGCCCTGCTCGAGGCGCTGCTGCCTCTTCCTCGACAATGCGACCTCGGGGTCCAGGTCTATGATCAGCGTCCTGTCCGGCAGCGGGAACCTGCTGTTCATCAGCTTGAGCCACTCCCTGTCGACGCCCGTCGCCTCGCCGTACGCTATCGTCGAGAAGAAGTACCTGCTGGTTATGACCGTTCTCTTGCCGTCGAGCGCGGGCTTTATCGTGCCCGCGACGTGGCTCGCCCTGTCGGCGACATAGAGGAGCTGCAGCGCCGTCGGGTCGAACCTCTCCGGCCCGTGCAGCAGCATGTCTATCAGGTTGCCCAGGGGGCCCGAATCTGTGGGCTCGGCCGTGAGCAGGCACTCGCCCCTCTTTCTCATGTGGTTGTAGAGCATCTGCGACTGGATGGTCTTGCCGCAACTGTCTATGCCTTCCAGAGCGATGAACAGAGGATCCCCCTCAATATTGGATGGAATCGAATAAAAAGAGTTCTGCCATGCGCCTACTGCCACGCGCCCCTGTAGAGCATCATGGCATACGTGGAGTAGTTTACCACATCTATCAGCGCACGCCGCAGCCTCTCCTCCCTCGCGTCGATGCGCGGGCCCCTCATGAGGCTGGCGACCTTCACGAGCTTGTCGTTCAGCCTCACCGTCACGCCGATGACGCCGTACTTTGGTATGTTGTCGATGCCGTAGTCGCCGTTCTTCGCGACGCCCATGTCGTACGCCATGACGAGAGACCTGTTCGCGTCCTGGTGCAGCCTCGCCGAAAGCAGGGCCAGCGCTCCGTTCTTCACCGCATAGAAGACCTTCGTGTCCTCGTCCGACGGCCCCTTCGCGCCGGACATGACCTTCGTGAAGTAGTCGTGCAGCAGCTCTATCGCCTGACCGACGCTGCACCCGCGCTCCAGGTCGATGTCCTCCTGCAGCGCCAGCGCGAAATTCTTCTGCCAGACATCAGATTTGGACCTCGCCATGGTCTCACCAATGCCGACGGCTCCCGTATGTGACACGCGATGCGACCGTGCGGCGCTACCTGCTGATCAGGTCCGCGGCTTCGGCGCTGCTCGGCTCCTGCCTCGTCGCCTGCGCGGATGTCGAGACGAGGACCACATCGCCTATGTTCTTTATGTTCTTAAAAAGCACGCTCTTGCCCTGCACGATGCGCTTGACCTCGTCCCTGCTCGGGTTCCTCCACTCCTCCATCAGAAGCCTGCTTACCTCCCCTTTCTCCAGGTCGATTATCGCGTCCCTGACTTCCCCAAGGTACTGCCCCGAATCGGTGTACACGTCCTTGTTGTAAATCTCGGATATCTCCATCTAGTCACCTGGTGTAGAGTATGAAACTAGACTTTAAATACGTTAGCCTTTAGCGGAAGTGAGCTTTGTCTAATGTTGATAGAAAGTTTTAAATATCTTTCCCCACATAAATGCATTAACTGATTTTAGAAAGGCTTAAAAACATTTCCCAGAATTTAGCACGCTTTACGTTTCAAACAGGTGAAAAGATGGCTTCGAACAAGAAGGCAAAGAATGTTCCGCACCAAGGCGCGGAGCGCGCCCGCGCCGCTTCAGGCACGAGCAGGATAGTCGTCGATGGCAACCACAGGCTCAACGTAATCAGCGATGCCGACAAGAAGAAGGGGAGGCAGAGGGCAGCCCCGGAGGCAGAGGGAGCAAAGACGGGCCAGCAGCCTTCAGGAAGGGACGTCAGCGATAAGAACTGCCCTAGCTGCGGAAGCACGGACATAATCTTCGACACGGAGAAGGGAGAGCGTGTCTGCAACAACTGTGGCCTTATAATTGAGGAGAACACGACAGACAGCGGTCCGGAGTGGAGGGCGTTCGATCCAGAGCAGAAGGCCGCGAGGGCCAGAACAGGCGCTCCCGTGCAGTTCAGGAAGCTCAACAGGGGCCTCGTCACCGAGATAGACCTCTACAACAAGGATATAAGGGGCGTGCGCATACCCTCGAAGAGGCAGGCACAGCTTTATAGGATGAGGAAATGGCACAAGCGCGCGAGCATCGCGAGCTCGAGCGAGCGCAACTATCTCATAGCCCTGCCTGAACTGAACAGGGTTTCGAGCTACCTCGGATTGCCGGACAACATACGCGAGACCGCCGCGCTCCTCTACAGGAAGTGCGTCCAGAACAACCTGATAAGGGGAAGGCCCATCGAGATAATCGTGCAGGCTGCCATTTATGCCGCCTGCAGGGAGTCAGGCATGCCAAGGACGCTCGATGAGATAGCGAGCATATCCGGCGTTGCGAAGAAGGATGTGGGGCGCGCGTACAGGATCATAGCGCATGAGCTGGACCTCAAGATACCGCTCACCGACCCGATCGCATACGTGCCGAGGTACGTCAATGCGCTCAAGCTGAGCGGCGAGGCGCAGGAGAAGGCCATAGAGCTGCTCAAAATTGCCATGAAGAAAGGGCTGCTCTCTGGAAGGAGCCCGACTGGCGTCAGCGCAGCCGCGGTGTACATCGCGGGCGCGCTGGCCGGCGAGCGCAGGACCCAGAAGGAGGTGGCGGACGTTGCCGGGGTGACGGAGGTCACCATCAGGAACAGGTACAGGGAGCTGAAGGAGCAACTCAACCTGGACGTCAACCTGTGATGACGGCATGGCATCCAGGGGGGCGGCGGTGATGGCTGCCGCCTTTGCCGTTCTTTACTTCGCGAGCCTCGCGGCAGCACAGCCGCAGCTGGGCATCGGTGCGGCGATAAACCGCACGGCCGCGATACTCGACACGGCAAACCAGAGCGGCTATCTGATATTCTACCCGAACCTGACGCAGGCCTATGCGGACTACTACAGGGCTGTGAACATCAGCGCAAACGCGTCTAACTACACTGAGACGTACGCGCTCCTCAACAGGTCGGCCTACATCGCGGGGTCGGAGGAGGCGAGGATATCCGCGTACTCAGGCTATTCTGTGGTCGTTCTGGCCGTACTGGGGGCTGCGACCGCGGTTGTCCTATACAGGTTCATGGCAAAGAGGGGCGGGTAGCGCCGCACTGCTATGCCGTCGTGGCTGCGTTTTCATGTAAATACCTTGCTGTCACGTTTGACATTTGTGCAACTTTTAGCGGAAGAGTTCGGTTTAGTAGAATAAGCTTAAAAAGCTGCTTTGCGGAAAGGTATTTGAGAATTGGGAAAAAGGTGGGAAAATGATGGAAGACGAAGAGGAGATAGCGGAAGGGTTGGAGTATGACGTCAGGATAGACGCGAAGGATGCGCGCGGCGGAGGAATCGGCCGCGTGGGCAATTTCGTGGTCCTGATACGCAACGCGAAGACCAGGATAGGCAACAGCTACAGGGTAAGGATCACCAAGGTCCACAGGACGTTCGCGTACGGCGAGCTGAAGGGCGCCATACAGCTGGTTGGAGGAAGCAGGGTAGTGCTCTGAACGCTTCCCGGCGGCCCGCACATGGCGCCGTGCGGCGCCATGGCGACCGTGGGCGCCCTCGTCTTACTAAAGGTTTAAATAAATGAGTGGCTGAAAGATAGCTGGGTGGCATTCTTTCTCCAGACATCCGCTTCCTTGTCTGTTGAGGTTTCTACTTCCAAGGGTGTTATAGATGAAGGTCGATTCAGAGATGTATGACAGGTTCATGAAGGGGACCACTACGATAGGCATAGTCTGCAGCGACGGCATAGTGCTGGGCGCGGATTCCAGGGCCACGATGGACACGTTCATAGCGAGCAGCGAGGCCAGAAAGATCTTCAAGGTCGACAGCAACCTTGCCATGACGATCGCGGGGGGTGTGGGCGACGCGCAGGAGCTCATAAGGATACTCAAGGCGCAGAACGAGATATACAAGATGAACGAGGGAAGGCCGCTCTCGCCGAAGTCGGCGGTCTCACTCCTTTCGATTATACTCCAAGAGAACAAGATGATGCCTTTCTTCGTGCAGCTCATACTGGGAGGGCTGAACGACGGCGACGGGCAGCTGTACAACCTTGACTTCTTCGGCGGCTTCACTGAGGAGAGCAGGTTCACTGCAACCGGAAGCGGATCGCTCACGGCTCTCGGTTACATTGAGGACTCGTACAGGAAAGGGATGTCCACGAAGGATGGCGTGAAACTGGCGGCCAAGGCGCTCTCGATAGCGATGAAAAGGGACTCGGCCACGGGCGACCATATGACCATAGCAGTGATAACTAAGTCGGGCTACGCAGAGTACGATGACAAGGACTTGGATAAGTTAGTATCTGGCAAGTGATTCGCGGCAGCACACAGACCGACCGGAGGCCGCATTGCATTCATAGCAGAGTGTATTTATGGACATAAAAGCAGAAGGCACAGCGCAGGAACGTGCAAACGTCTTCAAGAGCATCGAGGAGATGCTCCCGCCCGAGGCGGGGTTCGTCAAGGCCGATTACGAGGGGCCGGACATAGCCGTCTACCTCAAGAATCCCGGGGCGGCCTACGAGAACGAGAACATAATCCGCAACATAGCTAGCGCCATAAAGCGCAAGATAATACTCAGGGGGGACAGCCAGGCGCTGATGGACCCAAAGGAGGCCACGGAGGAGATTAGGAGGCTCGTGCCCGAGGAGGCCAAGATCAGCAACATAAGGTTCGTGCAGGAGTTCGGCGAGGTCTACATCGAGTCGCTCAAGCCCGGGCTGGTCATCGGCAAGAACGGCTCCGTGCTGAAGAGCATAGCGATAAAGACGGGCTGGCTCGCCAAGACGCTCCGCATGCCGACGATGGCCAGCGACACGATAAGCGGCATACGCAACCTCATGTTCACGGAGAGCGCCTTCAGAAAGAAGTTCATGCTCGGCATAGGGAAGAAGATAAACAGCCCGATAATGAAGAGCGAGTGGCTCAAGGCCACGGCGCTCGGCGGGTTCCGTGAGATCGGCAGGAGCAGCCTGCTCCTCGAGACCCCGCACTCCAAGATCATGATAGACTGCGGTATCAGCCCTGAGCCTGGCATAAAGGGCCTGGACGCCAACGCCGGTGACGGGGTCAACAAGGCGTTCCCGTACCTGGACAGCGCGAACCTCTCGATAAACGAGCTCGATGCCGTGGTGCTGACGCACGCGCACATGGACCACGCGGGATTCATACCGTACCTGTTCAAGTTCGGGTACGATGGCCCGGTTTACTGCACCCCGCCGACGAGGGACCTGATGGCGCTGCTGCTCAACGACTACACGAAGCTCGTCGCTAGGAGCGGCGGTACTCCCCTGTACGAGGAGAAGGATGTCAAAAAGATGCTGATGCACACGATAACCAGAGACTACGGCGAGGTGACGAACATAACGAACGAGCTTAAGCTCACGTACCACAACGCCGGGCACATACTCGGCAGCGCGACCGTGCACCTGCATGTCGGGGAGGGCATGTACAACGTCGTGCACAGCGGCGACATGAAGTACGGGTTCACGAGGCTGTTCGACCCTGCGAGGAACCGCTACCCAAGGATAGACTCGCTCTTCCTGGAGAGCACATACGGCGGCAGCGGCGACATAACGCCGAACAGGCACGATGCGGAGAAGAGCCTCATGGACACGATACAGCGCACGATCCAGAACGGCGGAAAGGTCCTCATGCCGCTCTTCGCGGTGGGGAGGAGCCAGGAGGTGCAACTCGTGCTCGAGAATTACATGGCCAATACAGATCTGTACAAGATCGAGGCTCCGGTCTTCCTGGACGGCATGATACTAGAGGCAAGTGCCATACACACGGCCTATCCGGAGTACCTGAAGGAGAGCCTGAAGAACAGGATACTCAACAACCGCTCCCCGTTCGAGAGCGAGATCTTCGAGGTTGTGAAGGGCGAGCGTGAGGAGGTCTTCGAGGGAGGCCCTTCGATAATACTTGCGAGCGGCGGCATGATGAACGGCGGCGCGAGCGTCGACTACTTCAAGCATCTGGCGGAGGACCCGAGAAACCTCTTGGTCTTCGTAGGGTACAACAGCGCGAACTCGCTAGGACGGAGGATACAGAGCGGTACCAGGGAGGTGGCGCTGCCGGATGAGGACGGCCGCCTCAGGCCCCTCAAGATAAACATGGAGGTGAAGACGGTTGAGGGCTTCTCGGGCCACAGCGACCGGCGCCAGCTCATCAGCTTTTTGCAGGACATACGCCCGAGGCCGAAGAGCGTCTTCACGATGCACGGGGAGGAGCACAAGTGTGAGGACCTTGCGAGGGGCGCTGAGCGCCAGCTCCACATCGACGCAAGGGCGCCCAGGAACCTCGATTCGACGAGGCTGAAGTAGTGGTGCGATGGGTCAGCGGCTGCGCACTGACATCGTGCCCGCAAGCTACAAAATAGAGATAACCACGGATTTCAGCACCTTCACCTTCCTTGGAAAGGAGGACGTAGAGCTGCAGCTTGCCCGGCCTTCCAGGAAGATAACGCTCAATGCGAGCGAGATACGGGTAAGGAGCGCATACGTCGAATACGAGGGGAAGAGGCAGGCGGCGCGCGTCTCGCCCAACAGGGAGGGCGAGCAGGTCACATTCAGGTTTGCAGACAGCGTGGGCAGCGGCAGCATCCTCCATGTCGAGTTCAAAGGGAGGAACGGCGATGGGATGTACGGCTTCTACAGGAGCAGGTTCGGCGCCGGGAAGGGCGACAGGGGCTACCTCCTGTCATCGCACTTCGAGCCCGCGCACGCGAGGACCGTGTTCCCATGCTTCGACGAGCCCTCATTCAAGGCAACGTTCGAGCTCTCGATAGTGGCCGACCGCGACCTGGAAGCGATATCGAACATGCCGATAAGGTCCGTGGTCGGGCCTGGCGGCAGGAAGCGCGTCACCTTCATGCCGACGCCGAGGATGTCGAGCTACCTGCTCTACATGGGCGTGGGCAGGTTCGAGCACGTTTCCGCAAGGTACAGGGGCAAGCCGCTGCGCGCGCTCGGTGCGCCGGGGAAGGCCGCGCAGTGCTCCAAGGCGCTCGAGTTCGCGAAGAGGTTCCTCGCTTACTACGAGAGGTACTTCGGCATAGAGTACCCGCTGCCGAAGCTCGACCTGATCGCCGTGCCGGACTTCGCAGCCGGCGCTATGGAGAACTGGGGGGCGATAACATTCAGGGAGCAGGACATGCTCTACGGGAGGCACACATCCACCCGCACCAGGACGAGGATAGCAGAGGTCATATCCCATGAGCTCGCACACCAGTGGTTCGGCGACCTCGTGACGATGGGGTGGTGGGATGACACCTGGCTCAACGAGGCGTTCGCGGAGTTCATGAGCTTCAAGGCGATGGAGGCCGCGTACCCAGCTTGGAAGCGCGCCCTCGATTTCTACGACGAGGAGGTTGACGTGGCCTTCCAGGCAGACGAGTTCAGGAACACACACCCGGTATACTCGCCGATAAAGTCGGTAGAGGAGATAGATAAGGTCTTTGACGACATAAGCTACAGGAAGGGGGCCTCTGTGCTCAGGATGCTCGAGGACTTCATAGGCGAGGACAACTTCAGGAGGGGGCTGCACAGCTACCTGCTCAAGCATGCGCTTTCGAACGCGGCGAAGGATGACTTCTGGGACGCGCTCTCTAAGGCATCGAAAGACGCAAAGGACGTCAGGGGCATGGCTACCGCCTGGGTGACAAAGGAGGGCTATCCGGCACTGCACGTCGACGGCGGCAGCGTGGCGCAGCGCAGGTTCTTCCTTCCGAAGGGCAACAGCTCACCTGCAACGTGGCCAGTGCCGGTGCACTACCTCTCCAGCGACGGGAGCACGGGGTTCGTGCTCATCGAAGGCAGGAAAGCAAGGCTTCCCCCTGGAAAGGGCGCATGGACTAAGCTCAACTCCGGCCAGACGGGCGTCTATAGGACCTTCTATGACAGGAGATCGCTGGAGACGCTGACCAAGGCAGTGGCCGGTGGGGAACTCGGGGGCGTCGACGCGTGGGGGCTCATCACGGACATCGGATCTCTCGCGCTTGCAGGCAGGATGCGGGTACGCGACTTCTTGCATTATGCGGGAAGGTTCGAGGGGTGCTCATATCCGGCCAACATAGCGCTGCTTAACACCCTCACCAGACTGCAGAGGATCCTTTACGGCACCGAGGCCGGGAGGGAGGTCGAGGAGGCGGCGGACAGGTACTCGACCGCAGTGCTGCACAGGCTGGGGTGGAAATCGCGCGAGATTGAGCTCGGCCACGTGAAGAGGTTGAGGAGCGGGGCGATACTCGCCTCTGGGATGTGCGGCAACAGCGACACCATCGCGCAGTGCGGCGCACTGTTCTCCAAGGCGATGGCTGGAAAGCCGATAGATAAGGAGATAAGGAGGGCGGTCTGTGAGGTTGTGTCATTCAGCGGCTCGGCGACGCGCGGGAAGCTTGTCGGCCTCTACAAGAGGGCATCCAGCCAGGAGGAGAGGATGGACGTACTAGCGGGCCTTGGCATGTCGGGTAGCGCCGGCACGGCGAGGGCGGCCCTCGCCTTTGCGATGTCGAAGGATGTCAGGCTCCAAGACAAGTACGTCATACCTTACGTCATGTCGCTCAATCCGGTCGGCCCGGCGGTGCTCTGGAAGTGGACGCGCACAAACTGGAAGAGGCTGAAGAGGATGTACAGGCCCGGGACGCTGCTGCTCAGCGCATTCGTCGAGTCCCTGGAGTGCATGAGGACCGAACGGGAGCTGATCGAGATGCGCGCGTTCTTCTCGAAGAGGGAGAACGTGCGCGATGACATAAAGTTGGACGCTGGGAAAACGCTTGAGATGATATCTGTAAATATCGGCTGCCTGCAGTCCAACACAGGTAGGTGAATTTGCCGCTGCCGATGGACGCGTTCCTTGCGTTCCTGTCTTTGATATGGGTAGGCCTCATAGCCATAGGCTTAGCCAAGAAAAGGGGCCGTGCAATCAAGGGGAAAGGGCATTACAGGCCGCGGACGCTCGTCATAGTGCCGTGCAGGGGCGCCGACATGATGTTCGAGAAGGGACTCGAGTCGATAAAGCGGCAGAGCTATGGGAATTTCGGCTTGGTCGCGGTGCCGGATACGCTGGCAGACCCTTCTGTCGCGGTGCTGAGGAGGGCGGGCGTGAGGTACATCCCGAGGACCGACACGGGCAGGGGAAGCAACAAGGTGATGGCGCTTTCGACGGCGCTGAGGACCTTCAAGAGCTATGACGTCTACGCCATCGCGGATTCTGACATCATCTGCAGCAGGGACTGGTTATCGGAGCTTGTGAGACCGCTGGGCGACAAAAGCGTAGGCGTTTCAACCGCTTACCCGTATTTCCTGCCGGTGAAAGGCTCGGGCTTCTGGGCGAGGGTCAAGATGGTGTGGGGCTTCGTCGGCAACGGCCTCATGGAGAGCGAGAAAACGCGGTTCTCCTGGGGAGGGTCAATGGCCTTCAGGAAGGGGCTGCTGGATGGGAAGTCAATGGAATTCTTCAGCAATTCAATATCGGACGACATCGCAATAACGAAGATCGCAAAGGGGAAGGGGCTCCGCATACACTATGTGGACAAGGACATCGTCGAGGTTCCATCCGACGACAACTTCACGAAGTTCAGCGAGTGGGCGAACAGGCAGACCGCCCTTTCGATAAGGGGCTACAGGACTAACTTCAGGTACGGCCTGGTGTATTACTCGGCGAATGCGCTGCTGCTCTACTCCGCAATCGCACTCAGTGCCCTCTACAGCTATTTCTGCCTGATGTTTTTGGTGCCGTTCGCGATAAGGCTTTGGAAGACCTACAGGAGGGCGAAGGAGAAGAGCCTTGACATAGCACTAATCTGCCTCTTCATAGACCTGGTTTACGCGATAAACCTCATCTCAGCCAGGATGAAAAAGGAGATTGTGTGGCGCGGGATACATTACAGACTTGACAGCATTTAGATATCTACGACCCTGCGCATGAGCTCGGAGTTTGGTGTGTTTCCCACTTCAGGGCGTTTTCCCGTTCCCTCACATCGCCAAGCAGCAATCCGGTAGCAAGTTGGAGCTTGTCAATTTCCCAAGCCATCGGAATTCCAAGCACAACAGGGTACTTCAGATATGGCTCATCCTGCGCGTTGAGGCTGAATCTGGCGCCGAATGCTGCAAGCATGTCGTCAGTGGCCAGGTCCAGGAATAGCGGTTTGCCGCCCGGCCACGATTGGACGCGCCTGTCGTACAGCACGGATGCACCCCCAATCTTTACCAGTTCACCCGTGCCATCGACTGTCATATATCATCCTCGCTGCCTACCAGCCCCGCTCCGCTAAGATAAAATGAATCCCCTTTCAGTTCGTTCAGCAGCGGCCCGTCGTCCATAAGGGTTGGGGGATCTCTTGGCGCGTGTACAGGCACGGGCCTGCCTTGCTCAGAAGCTCGATTAACGGCTGAAGGTCGCCACACCATCCGGTCTCATCAGATATGTCGTTGCCCAGGTAGATTCGGTAATCGCCTTGAAGTCGCCATATCTGGATTTTGACGCTAATGCACCCACATTACCACTATGTGTTAATCCCGCAAAGGTGATATAGATAAATATCCAAGCCGCCTACCCTTCAGCTGTTTCCGGCAGCCCGTGTCAAATCGTCCTTCTTAGCTCTATAGGTGTTGGTTGGGTTGGAGCCACCGTGGCAACGCCGAACGGCGTGCAGTGCTTTGCATACGCGCTGACCTGGCGCCTCAGTCCGAAAACCGGATCGTGGCTCCTGATGAGCGGGCGTATCCCGACCCCATCTATCCTCCATAGCCACCGCTTTGACTCCCCATGAAGCGCTTCCTTCTCCAGCTTATATGGCACTATGAGCGGGATTCCTGTGGCCCTGTCGACCTTCCCGAAGTCGCCTTTTGTTTGTAGGAACGGGCACAGTGGTGTTATAAGGTGCGGCTCTGCCAACACGACCACGCTCCTGCTGGTTATCTCCAGGCCTGAGGGGTCAACGAGAAGTCCCATGTACGGCTTATCCAGCGCCTCCTCCGGTATCGAAGAAGCCGGGAGTATCCATGCCCTCCCCTTATCATCCCTGAAAGAGTCAACTACGTCATAGCCTTTCTTGAACACTCCGCCCATTTCCGGATAGGCGAGCAGCTCCCTGGCGCCGCCTGGCCAATAGCGCTCTGATTCGAGGCACTCTGCCTCTGGAGCTGTGCTCACCGTCACTTTATCTAGCAGAACGTGCCTCGGGAGGCCTCCAGCCCCCTTCGTATAATTTACGGCTTCCGCGTACTCGAGGCGGACGCCCGTATATAGTATCGTTCCCTTCGGTTCTGCATTCTTTGTGGCAGCTCTGGGCATCAATTTCACGCTAGGAGAAGCGCGCTGCCTGATATAAGATAGTTGCAGGCAGGTTAGACGCTTGACGATTGGGGTTCGGCCGGTGGCTGGATGGGCTGCCCTGTTCCGCTTATGACCTGCGCATCGACGACGGTGCTGCTGGTCTCGAGGCGCATCATCCTGACGCCGCTGGC
Source organism: Microcaldota archaeon (assembly GCA_021787495.1). Classification (GTDB taxonomy): domain Archaea; phylum Micrarchaeota; class Micrarchaeia; order Micrarchaeales; family Micrarchaeaceae; genus A-MIC-10. Next base: position 48,287 of record JAJYLX010000003.1, read on the forward strand.
TGCCCTCCCGGTCTTCCTCACCGAAGACACAGGGAACTGTATCGATATGCCGGTAGAGCTTATCAGGAGAACGCTGTCGCTGTCCTTGACCTTGAGGGACTTGACGACCTTGCCGGTCTTGTCGTTCACCTTTATGTTGAGCACCCCTCCCCCTCCCCTGTGCTGGAGCCTGTACCTGTCGAGCTCGGTGACCTTTCCGAACCCCTTCTCCGTTACGGACATTACCTGGTCGGCGCTCGCGAGCGGCACGACGTTGACGACCCTGTCCCCGTGGTGCACGCGTATGCCGCGCACGCCATGCGCCGCCCTGCTGGTGGGCCGAAGCTCCGTCTCGGAGAAGCGTATTGACTTGCCGGACATCGTCGATATGAACAGCTCTGACCTTCCGTTCGATATGCGGACATCGGCGAGGCTGTCGCCTTCGCGGATAGGTATGGCATTGATCCCGTTCGCCCTCGGATGGGAGAACTTCTCGGCCCTGACCCTCTTTATCAGCCCACTCTCGGTCACGAAAACGATGAACGAGTTTGCGAACTCCCTGGTGTTTATGAGCGTGTCTATCTTCTCCCCTTCCTGCAGCTTGAAGAGGTTGATTGCGGCCTTGCCGACGCCGTACCTGTCGCCCTCCGGTATCCTGTACGCCTTTATCCAGTATGCCCTACCCTTCGTCGAGACCGCGAGTAGCATGTCCTTGGTCCTGCAATCCAGCACCTGTTTTGCGAAGTCGCCCTCCTTGAGCTCTATGGCGCGGATGCCGCGGCCTCCCCTTTCCTGGAGCTTGTAGCTCTTGACCGGGAGGCGCTTGATGTAGTTGTTGCCCGTGAGTATGATCGTCGTGTCGGTGTCCTCTATGAGATCCTCCTGCTCTATCTCTACCGAGAGCTCTCCGCGCTCTATCCTCGTGCGCCTCGGCGCGGCGTAGTGCTGCTTGATGTAATCGGTCTCGTCCCTTATTATTGCGTAAATCATGTCAGGGTCGGCGAGCGTCTCTGTATACTGCTTCACCTTCGCATTCAGGTCGCCATGTTCCGTCTTGAGCGATGCCGCCTCGAGGCTCGTCAGCTTTGAGAGCTTCATGTCCAGTATCGCGTTCGCCTGCTTATCCGATAGCGAATATGCAGACATGAGTGCGGACCTTGCGGCCTTCGTATCCTCGCTCCTCCTTATCAGCGCGACGACCTCGCTTATGTTGGCAGTGGCTATCAGCAGACCGTCGACTATGTGCAGCCTGTCCTGCGCTGCGCCGAGGTCGAACCTGGTCCTGTTAGTCACGACGTTGAAGCGGTAGTCGACGAATATCTTGGTGAACTGCCTGAGGTTGAGTGTGAGGAGTGAGTTGTCCATGACAGCTATGTTCATTACCGGAACGGTTATCTGCAGCTGCGTATGCGCGTATAGGAGGTTGAGTATGTAGTCGGCATTGGTGTCCTTCCGCATCTCTATAGCTATGCGGATACCCTCCTTGCCGCTCTCATCCCTTATGCTCGTGACGCCCTGCAGCTTCTTCGCCTTTGCGAGCTCGGCTATCTGCTCCATGAGCTGCGACTTGTTGACGTTGTACGGGATCTCTGTTATGATTATCGCGCTGCCGGACTTGCCGTCCTCTGTGGTAGAGGTGCCCCTTATCGTCGCTGAGCCCCTGCCCGTCAGGTATGCAGAGTATAACCCGCTGTTGTAGAAGACAGATCCCCCTGTCGGGAAGTCGGGCCCCTTGATGTACTCGGTGAGCTGTTCGGATGTCATCTCTTTGTTGGTTATGAACGCCTTAATCGCATCGCACACCTCTCCCAGGTTGTGCGGCAGTATGTTCGTTGCTACTCCGACCGCTATGCCGGAGCTGCCATTGAGTAGCAGGTTTGGGACCTTTGATGGGAGCGTAAGCGGTTCGTCCTCTGTGTTGTCGAAATTGGGGACCATCTTTACCGTGCTCTTATCTATGTCCTCGAGCATTTCTTCCGCCAGCTTCGTTAGCCGCGCCTCCGTGTAACGCGCTGCCGCCGGCGGGTCGCCGTCGACTGAGCCTGTGTTTCCCTGGCCGTCGACGAGCGTATGGTTCATCGTGAATGATTGTGCCATCCTCATCAGGGCGTCGTAGATTGCGGCATCCCCATGCGGATGATACTTTCCCATGACCTCTCCGACGATTCTCGCGCTCTTCTTCGTCGGCTGGCTGTGGACGTTGTTGATCTTGTACATGCCGTAGAGTATCCTGCGCTGCACGGGCTTGAGCCCGTCCCTCGCATCCGGGAGCGCCCTTCCGACAATGACGCTCATGGCATAGTCTATGTAGCTCGTCTGCATCTCCTTTTCTATCGCGGACTCTATCACTTCTGCCATGCCATCACACATCCAGGAAGTTCACGTCCTTCGAGTGCTCCTCGAGGAACTTCCTCCTCTGCACGACGTCGAGCCCCATTAGCACCGAGAATATCGAGTTCGCCAGCTCGGCGTCCTTTATCGTTATGCGCTTGAGCAGCCGCCTCTTCGGGTCCATCGTCGTCTCCCAGAGCTGCTCTGGGTTCATCTCTCCCAGGCCCTTGTAGCGCTGCACCGTCGCGCTGCCGTCGAACTGCTTCAGCCTCTGGTTCAGCTCATCGTCGTTGTAGGCGTAGTGCACCTCCTTGCCCTTCGACACCTTGTAAAGGGGGGGCTGCGCTATGTAGACGTATCCCTTGTCTATCAGCGGCCTCAGGTACCTGTAGAAGAACGTGAGAAGGAGCGTGCGGATGTGGCTGCCGTCGACGTCAGCATCGGTCAGGAATATGATCTTATGGTAGCGCGACTTGTTGGCGTCGAAGGACTCCTTTATGCCGGTGCCGAACGCCGTGACCATCAGGTGCAGTTCCTTGTTCGAGAAGATTTTCTCATCCGTCGCCTTCTCGACATTGAGCACCTTTCCCCTAAGCGGCAATATGGCTTGGTAGAAGCGATCCCTGCCCGACTTGCTCGATCCGGCGGCGCTGTCCCCCTCGACGATGAAGATTTCGGTCTTCTCTGGGTCGTCCTCTGTGCAGTCGGCGAGCTTGCCCGAGAGCACGGAGCCCTCGAACATCCCCTTCTTCCTGGCGAGATCCCTCGCCCTCCTCGCTGACTCCCTCGCCTCGGCGGCATTCTGCACCTTCGCCAGCACTTTCGCTGCCTCCCCGGGATTCTCCTCGAGATACGTGGAGAGTTCCGAGTAGACCGTGCTGTCGACTATGCTTTTCACGCTCGCGTTGCCGAGCTTCTCCTTCGTCTGGCCCTCGAACTCGGGGTTCTGCATCAGTATAGAAATTATAGCGACCAATCCCTCACGGGTATCTTCCCCTTCCACGGAGGCGCTGCCGTTCCTTCCGTTCCTCTTGTTCGATTGGATGTAGCCGGTTATGGCGCGTGTCAGCGCAGAGTGAAATCCCGTCACGTGCGCTCCACCCTCTCCGGTCTTGATGCGGTTGACGAACGAGACTATCTCCTCCGAATAATCTTCGACGTACTGGAAGACGGCCTCGACCTTTACGTCACTGCTCACCTGCTTCTGTATCGTTATCGGCCTTGTCAGCTCGTTCTTCTTGCCGCGCACGAACTCCAGGAAGTCGACCAGCCCCTTCTCTGAAACGAAGTGCTTCAGGTTGTCCTGCCCTCCTCTAGTGTCGTGCAGCTCTATCACGAGCCCTGGATTGAGGAACGCGAGGTCGTGGACCCTCTCCTCTACAGCTATGCTGTCGAACTTGTTGACCGAGAAGATCTCCTTGTCTGGCTTGAACCTTATTGTCGTGCCCGTCTGGTCCGTGTCTCCGATGACCAGCAGCTCGCCCGCGGGCACGCCCCTACTGAAGGTCTGTTTGTACTCCTTGCCGTCCTTCCTTATGGTAACGACGGTGTACTCGGAGAGCGAGTCAACGACCGTAAGGCCAACGCCGTGCAGCCCGCCCGAAACCTTGTAAATCTTGTTGTTGAACTTCGCCCCGGAGTGCAACGAAGTCATTATCACCTCGAGGGCGGACTTGCCCACCTTGGGTATGATGTCAACCGGTATGCCCCTGCCGTTGTCCGAGACCTCCGCGACATCGATGCCGTCCTCCTCCGAGAGCGTGACGGTTATCCTTGTGCAGAAGCCGGCTATCGCCTCGTCTATCGAATTGTCGAGGACCTCATAGAGAAGGTGGTTGAAGCCCGCGCTGCTCGTGCTACCTATGTACATCGCGGGCCTTTTCCTGACCCCCTGCGGCCCCGAAAGCACGATTATGTCCTTTGCCGAATACCCATCCTCATCCATCCAAAAAGGCCCTCCCAAGCAGGCGTTTTAACGTCGTTATTTGGTCGCTATCTTATTGGGATTTCAAGCTTAAAATACTTGCGGTAGGTGTGTTTTCCGGTGCGCTTTCTTGGCTTTGCGGAGCCCATAAAAATACATAAATATCGGCCTTGAGAAGATTGACCATGGAAAGGCTTGCGGCGCTGTGGAAGCCGATGGAAGGGGGGAAGGTGGAGTGCACGGCCTGCGCTAGGCGCTGCAGGATACCCGAGGGGTCTGCGGGGTTCTGCTTCGTCAGGCGGAACCGCAATGGCAAGCTTTATCTTGCCAACTACGGCATGCTGGAGGCCTTGCAGATCGACCCGATAGAGAAGAAACCGTTCAACCACTTCATGCCTGGGGCGCGGGTGCTCGGCATAGGCACTTCGTCGTGCAACTTCGGCTGCCTCTTCTGCCAGAACCACAACATCTCGAAGGAGCGGGACATAAGGGGCGAGGAGCATCCCCCAGAAGAGATTGTCAGGATTGCGCTCGATTACGGCGTTGGAGGCATCGCCTACACATACAACGAACCGACGATATTCATGGAATACGCCCTGGACGTGGCACGGCTGGCGAGGGGGAAGGGCCTCTTCAACGTGTTCGTCAGTAACGGTTATATGACCGTCGAGGCGGTCGAGGCCATGCGCGGCCTGATAGACGCAGTGGTCGTGGACTTCAAGGGCAACGGGGACGAGAAGTTCTCAAACAGGTTCGAAGCGGTCACCTCGAACGACCCGATAAAGGAAGCGCTAATCGCCATGAAGAGGTGCGGCATGCATGTGGAGATAACCGATCTTGTCATACCGAGGGTCGGGGATTCTATTGAGGCATGCGACTCCCTTACGAAATGGGTCTCGAACGAGCTGGGAAGGGACGTTCCGATACACTTCACCCGCTTCTATCCTGACTACATGATGACAGACCTGCCGCCCACCCCGATAGCCACGCTGGAGAGGCACCATGAGGTTGCAAGGAGGAACGGGCTCAGGTACGCTTACGTGGGCAATGTACCAGGGCACAGGCTGGAGAACACATACTGCCCCGAGTGCGGCAGCGTGGTTGTCGAGAGGCTCGGGTTCGACATAATAGGGATGAACATCAATGGTGGCAGATGTGGTTCGTGCGGGGTGGAGATACTGATGCGCAGCGCCGCCCTTGACGCCTATCCTATTAAAAACTAACAAGATGAATATTATCGTGCGCAGAGACTGCAGTGAATACATGGACCTAAGGGACAAGGCGCTGATTGCGCTTCTAATCATCGGGCTGGCTGATTCTGTATACCTCGCATCGGTATATGCTGGGGCGGCACCGCTGTACTGCAGCGTGTCGAACATCATAAACTGCCAGAAGGTCGAGAGCAGCAGCTATTCGGTCGTGCTGGGCATACCGCTGGCCTACGGCGGCATAGCCTGGTTCACCATAGCGATCACCCTGTTCCTGTTCAGGAAGAACGGCATGGTGAGGAAGCTGGCAAGCATATGGTATGTGCTTGGCATAGGCGCCGCGGCATACTCGCTGCTCTCGATGTACAATGTGGGGGCGATATGCGAATACTGCCTCGTCTCGGACGCCATATTCGTCGCGATAGGCGTGCTGGAGTTGGGCAGGCGCGGCTGACTGTGCCGCAATCGTTAAATATTTAGATAGTTTGAGTGTTATAGGTTGGGTCATATGCATATTCTGCGTCTTTCCGGCAGCTACTACGACGTAGGGTTCAGCTGCGGAAGGGAGCTAAGGGCCGTGGGCTTCACGGTGCCGCATGCCAACTCGGTGGACGTGAGGTTCGCGCGGGACAGCATGCACGAGGTCAGGCGCACGTTCCCAGAAGTGGTGGACGAAATAGAGGGCCTTGGCCTCGGATTGAAGGCGAACTACAAGGATGTCATGGCAATGGTGCTCACGAACCATGTGATACACGATGACCATTCGATAGCGTTCGCGGTGGGGAGAGACAGCGCCTCGGGAAAGGGGTCGCTCCTCGCAAGGAACTACAACAGGCACTACAAGAGGGTAGGGCACGACATGGCGATAAAGGCCAGCCCGAAGGGGGCGCTTGCGAGCTTTGCGAGCACGGATGCTCCTGTGGTGAGGCAGGATGGAATGAACTCGGCTGGGCTGGCGGTCGCCGGCTCCACGGTGCCGGGTGGCGGAGTCGGGCTGGGGATATCGCCCACACTGGCGATAAGGGCCGTCCTTGATACCTGCAGGGATGTCGACGGCGCGCTGCACCTGCTTTCCGAAATGAAGCATGCCAGGGAGTTCAGCTTCCTCCTGACCGACAGGTCTGGTGTGATTGCGCTCGCCGAGGTTGGACCGGGCCACTTCGACAAGAAGACTTACGACAAGGGGATTGTCATTGCGACGAACCGCTTCCAGATAGGTAACATGTGGAAAGGTTCGGCCGATGCCGCTACGAGACACACAAGGTTGAAAGGGCTGGTTGGCGGTATCAGGTCAATGAGCCCAGAGGTGGCGATATCGGCATTGTCAGACCACAAGGGCATGCTCTGCGAGCATGGCAAGGGGTCCGAGTTCAACACAGCGTGGGCGAGCGTGTTCTCCACCAGGCGGGGAAGGATAGTGCGGTCTGACGGGCACCCTTGCGAAACAGAACGCAAGGAATACAGTGTCTGACGGTCAGCTCTGGCGGGGGTATGAAGTACGCGGTAATACTCGGGTACGGGCTTTTCGATGATTCCAAGAGTAGGTATGCGCGGTACCTGGACGCGTTTACCAGATTCGTAAACGCGAACGCCGTGGACGTCGCCGTCTTCTCCGGAGGCCACACGAGCCCGGAGCGTATTTCCATTTCCGAGGCGGCCACTATGGCCGACCACGTCAGACCTCTGCTGAAACGCAACGTCAAGATTGTGTTGGAAGAGAGCTCGCTCTCAACGGCGCAGAATATAGAGTTCTCAGGCAGAGTGGTGGACACCTGCAAGGGCAACACCATAATCGTGTTCTGCGACAACATAAGGCCGGCAAAGGTGCTTTGGTTCGTCATGCACTACTGGTTTGACCTCAGCAAGAGGGAGATAGAGAGGTACTTCATCGGACTTTCGCTCGTATATTATAGGAAGAGGTACACCACCGAGCAGATCGGCAAGGAGATGAAGAGGGGCATGGCCTATAAGAACGTCACAATCTTCCCATACCCGCTGCGCAGCGGCATAGACGACGCGATAAGCCAACAGATACCAACGGTGCTCGAGATAGGGGCGCTGTACGACAGAAGGCTCTATGGTGAGCTGATAAGGGCAGTGAAAGTGAGGCAGGGCCTCATCAGACCCTGACGCCGAGCTGTCTGGCCACCCTGGAATTCAGCCGCTTTATCATGGATTCATAGTCGCGCCTTTCCCACCGATTACCAACACCCCACCTATGTCGAATATTACGGCCCTTATCACGATTACACCCTGACGCCCAGCTCCTCCAACATCGCTCTCGTTTCCCTTACATTCACATAGAGTATGGCATGGAAGCCGAGCTTCCGCGCGGCCTCGACGTTCGCAGGCATGTCGTCTATGAAGATGCATTCCTGCGGCTTGAGGCGCAGCTTTCTCAGCATGAGCCTGTAGACCCCCACATGGGGCTTGAGCATATGCACCTTGTATGAGAGCACGACGGGATTGAATGGCTTGTAGGCACCGAGGCGGCGGACAGGCGAAGCGGCGAGGCTGTCGACGTTGCTGAGCGCGGCGACCCTGTATCCGCTCCTCTTGAGGCGCCTGGCGATGGAGAGCATTGGCGCGTTGACCCTGTTCGGCACCATGAATGCGGCGCGGTAAGCCCTCTTCATGGCCCTCCGACTCACGCCAGCCGCCCCGGACACCCTGCCGAGGAACTCGGCCTCCGATATGCTCCCGGCCGTGGCCGCATCAAACGACCCCATGTACGCCCTGGTAAACTTCTCCACGTCGGCGTTGCTGTCGGTGGCGGTCCTGGCAATCACCTCCTTCACCACCGCGCTGTACCTGCCCCCCTTCCTGCCGACGAGGACAACTCCACCTATGTCGAATATGGCCGCCTTTATCAAGAGAATCACATTATGGGCCCGGAGAGATTTGGACTCTCGACATCCGGCTTTCTTCTCTTGACAAAACTCCTACTTGAGAAGTTCGCTATAAGACCGGCGCTCTAACCAGGCTGAGCTACGAGCCCATCATTGCAATAGGGTTTTGACGTGAACGCTTTTATTTGTTTTGACTAGGTCGTCGTGTAGTTGTTTACGACGTAGGCCGGCTTCTGCACGGGCTGCGGCACGTTCCCCGTGAAGTCGTTGAGCGCGTATATCCTGACTGCATAGCTGCCGTTGACGTAGTTGATGACGTTCGCCGAACCAGATGGATAGACCGCGGTCATGTTCGGCAGGTACCCGAGGAAGAAGCCCCTGTAGTAGTTGGAGTCGTAGAACCCGGTGGGCGCGTTCGTTATCGTGCCGTTGGGCGCATTAGGCGTGTAAACTATCAGGTATTGCAGGTAGATTGGGCCGTTCTGCGACAGCCTTACAGATCCGAGCGGCTGCTGGCCGAGCGACACGTAGGCGTTCAGCGCGGTGCCGTTCGAATGGTAGAGCCTCGCCGCACCGTTCTTGTTCGGGCTGAGCGAGGTGCAGAACGTCTGGTTTGAGAGGCTCGACCCCACGACTACGTATGACAGCGCGTACTGGGACGAGTTGCTCGAGATGCTGCAGTACTCGTTGAGCGCCGGCTGCTGGAGCGAGGGTGCCAGCGTCGGCAGGGGCACGAGCAGGAACTCTGGGTCGTGCGCCAGCTCGCACGCGGAAGTGCCGAGCGCGAACGGCTGCTGTGGGCTCTGCTGCTGGCCCTGCGATATGGCGAATGCGCGCGATGTCGCGTTTATGTTTATGCATGCGAGGAAGTCGAGCGCGCCCCACTTGCCTATCAGGTCCTGGTCGAAGAGCACGTACTTGGTCTGGTTGGCATTCATGAAGTTGACGAGCGTTTGCGGGCCATAGCTGTCGTTGGATCCCAGTACGTAGTGTGCGGCTGTGGCGAAATCCTCCTTTGGCACAGAGTTGTCTCCCCTAAGCACGGCTCTGCTCTGACCGAACCAGTTTATCCAATCGCCGTAGTCCCACCAGGAAAGGATGCGCGGGCCACCAGGACCGACGGTCTCGTTTATGAATGCCATCGCATTGAGCCAGTATTGTGGTATCTGATTGCAGAACAGGTTCACGCCTATGTTGTTGCTCTGGTTCGAGAGCGCGGTGCACGCCGCGTTGGCATTCGATGCTGAGGAATACGTAGCCGCGGCTGAGAAGGCCTGGGTTATCGATGATGCCTCGCCGGTTATAATCTGCCCTGTTGCGAAGCTCGCTATCTCTATTACCACAAATATCCCGAAGAGCGCCCACATCGCGTTCCTGCTCTTGGGCTTGCCCGCGAATATCGCTATGACGAGAAATGCCAGCGCCAGGAACGGCGACACGAAGAAGAGCGCGACAGAGAAGACGCCATACATCAGGTCCTTGTGCGTCTCGTACGAGTTCTTCAGATGTGCGAATGTGTCATGGTGCTCGAACTTGAGCTTGAAGTTGTTGCTCGCCAGCACGCCAATCTCGCCTATGATTATCCCGAAGAGCATGACGTACGCCGCAGAGAAGTGTGGGATGTAAGCCACCTCTGAGAATGCGGCAACGGCGAGCGGCAGCGCAATGAGGAGGTAGAAGACCCCTGTGTCGCTCCTCCTATAGAGTATGCTTATGATGAGCAGTATTATAGCCACGCCCATGACCAGGTAGACCATGAACGGGAAGCCGAAGAAGCTGGCGGCAATCTCTCCCATGCCGGATGCGCCGTAGTCGTAGAACAAGCCGGTCGGCGCGTACTCCTGCACGGTCATGAAGAGGGGCGTTGATGGTGTGGTGAACTTGGCGCTGAGCGCCGCAAGGCTGCGTATCGGGTCGCCGAGCGGCGTAACGAACACCGCAATGATTACTATGACCAGCAGCAACAGCATCCAGGCGGCCCTCGTCCTCATGTTGACCTCCTTGAAGAGGATGTGCCTGCTGTGCAGGAACTTTGGCAGCAGGTCTATTATCGCGACGAGCAGCAGCGAGAGCACCGGCAGCGCTATGGTGATTGGTATGCCGGCTATGGAAGGCAGCCCCGACCCGTAGACGGCGCCGTACGGCTCGTATATCCCGAGGAATATCGCTATGACTATGAACATGATGACGTTCATCTTGTAGAAGTCCTTGCTCGCCCCTCCCCTGAGCGAGCTTATGATGCCCTGCACGACTATGTAGATCGAGAGCACCCCTGCATCCACCGTGTAGTAGTGCGCGCCGAGGAACGTCGACGCGAACGCTACGCCTGCAAGGACGGCGAGCCTCTTGCTCTTCATGTCCTTGATGGCGAGCATGTAAGCCATGAAGAAGAAGAAGAGTGTAAAGATCCCCCACGGCTGCAGCAGCTGCTGGCCGCCTATGAACGTAGTGAAGAGTATTGGAACGGATGCCGCGAAGGCCGCGCCTACCAGGCCCACGTACTCATCGTACTCCCTGAAGAGCAGGACGAATATCACGAAGACGAGCAAAGCGGCGGTTATCGGCGGATACAGGCTGCTCAGCTGGCTCATCAGCGTAGTGTTGAACGATGACGCCATTCCGTTGAACCCGGCGGTCAGCTCGTACCAGTATGCCTCGAGGTACGGTATTATCGGTTGCACCCTTGTCACAGTGCCAGCAGCGACGACCGGCCAGGCGGAGTTGGAGAGGAGCGGTTGGTATCCGAGCACTACCAGCCTCTGCGTATCGAGCATGTCGTAGTATGAGTCGAACTGGAAGAACGTCTGGCTCACCCCGATGTTCTCCATCCTGGTGTAGAGCGTGACGAGTATGAGTACGACGAGCAGCGCCCAGACCCATACCGGTACCTTGTGCGACTGCCTGGCATCGCGGTGCTCCTGCTCCTGCTGCGCCTCGCGCTTCTTCCCGGTTATGTATGGGGCGAGATGGCCGAAAACGCCCTCGCGGTAGCAGACGACTGCCCCTATCACTGTAAGTATGAGCGCGTTCAGCTCGAACAGCGTGGCCGAGAACGCGAAGAAGTGGATCGCATCCATGAAGTAGCCCTCGATCCACGTCAAGGCGGCTGGGGCGATGAGGCCGAAGATCAGCCCTATCCCTATTATCTCAAAAAGGTGTAGCTTGGTGCCCTTCAACAGCGCGAGCGCGAGCAGCACCCCCGGCACAGCTATCGAGAGGAACGCGATAAGTGCCGGTAGAAAGACATCCATCGTATCAGCTGTGCAGTATGAGCTTCGGAAGTTCTATTTGCTTTATCTCCCTGTCCGGGAACTTAGTTCCTGGCGGGACAATCCTGACCTTTATGCCTATGGCGCCGTACTTCGGCAATGCCGTCGCGACGCCCTCATGGACGAGGTTCGTGACGTCACCCGCCTTCGGTATGTAGCCGACGCTCTTCCTTAGGCTCTTGTGCCTGGCGTTCTTAGGCACCAGCTTACCCTTCATTATTATCTCAGCGCCGAGGGCGCCGTTCTCCATTATCTGCCTCAGAGTGCCCTGCAGTATCTTCCTGAAGTTTATGCCGCGCTCCAGCTTCTGCGCTATGTCTCTAGCGACGAGCAGCGGCTCGAGCATCTTGTTCTCCACCTCTACTATGCTGATCTGCGGATTCTTCATCTTGAAGCGCTCCTTCGTGGCCTCAGTGAGGGCATCTATTGTCTTGCCTCCCTTGCCTATAACCCTCCCTGGGTTTAGGACATACACAGTTATGCGTGTTATCACAGGGGTTTTCTGTATCTCTACCCTTGAGAAGCCGGCCTTCGCTATCTCTGTACTAAGGAACTTCGAAATCTCATACTTGACCATCGCGTCGTCGATGAATGTTCTCTCTATCGCCATGCTAATCATTCTTTCTTGTCTTCATTGCGATTGCTTTCCAGCTTGGGCTGGATCTCTTCCTTCTCCTGCTCTGGTTTCTCAACCTTCGGCCTCTGCTGCGCCTGCTGGGGCTTCGCATCCTTGCCCTTTAACGCTTTGCCTTGCTGGGGCTTTGCGGTTACTGGCTTGAACGCCTTCGAGGAGTGCTTGAGGCTGCGCTTCATGCGTTCGCTCAGTCCCTTCTCGGTGCCTTTCGCTATCCCGAGCTCGAGCTTCGCCCATTCTATGTCTGTGTGCCTCGATGCCGAATATCCGTAGCTGCCGCCTATGAAGAGCTTGCCCTTCGGGGGGGACATGCGCATTATGTTGGTCTTGTTCGCCGATGCGTGCACCACGAACATGACATCGGGCTCGAAGCCCTTGTTGCGCGAGTTGGCCATCGCGTTGAGCAGCGCCTTGCGCACTATAGCGGCGCACTTCATGGGGTACCTGCCCTGCCTGCCTCCAAGCTCGTGCCGCGTGCCCATGTGCTTGTTGTGGCGCTTATACAGCACGGCCGCACCCGCCACCTCCTCATCGAGCGTAGATAGCGCTGCCGGAACCGGCTTGTATCTTATCGAGTCGCAAACCGCGCAGAGGTCCTTGAAACTCGCGTTGATGTCCTTCATGTGCGCGAATATTATGCCTTCGCGGTCGCGGTTGAACGAGTATTCCATCGTCATCACTTCTCGCCGAGGGCCTTGCTTCCCTTTGTGGCGCGTATTCCCGGGGCAGAATGCTGCACGCGCTTCGTGCTGAATGCAAAATCGCCCAGCCTCCCGCCGACCATGTTGGCCGTTATAGCCATTGTCTGGAACTCCTTGCCATTGTGGACGGCGAACTTCATGCCTATCCAAGACGGCAGTATGACGGCCTCGCGGACGTGGGTCCTTATCGGCTTGTCGCTCTTCGACGCCCTGCGCTTCCCGACTTCGGCAAGCAGCGCTTTGTACTTCATCGCGTTGCGTTTTACCGTGCGCCTCGCCCTAGAGGTTACGAGCCCAAGGAACTCATCGCCGCTGAGCTTCGAGACCTGGTCGGCCGTCATGCCCTTGAACACTATGCGCTCTACCATGCAATCACTTCTTCCTCCCTACGCGCCTCGCGGCTATATGGCCGACCTTCCTTCCAGGGGGGGCATTCCTCGATGTCATGCTGCTCTTGCCCTTGTGGTGCTGCTTGCCCCCGAAGGGGTGGTCCACAGGACTCATCTTCACGCCCCTGTTGGTCGGCCATGTCCTGTTGAGCGCGTGGTAAATGTAATAGCTCTTGCCTGCCTTGACGAGCGGCTGCTCCAGAAAGCCGCCACCGGAAACGATGCCGAGCTGCGCCCTGCAGCTGCCATCGAGCGGGATCGTCGCCTTGCTCGGCAGCTTGACGAGGACGCCGCGATCGTTGTGCGCCGTTATGAACGCGGATGACCCTGCCGCCCTGACCAGCCTGCCTCCGTCACCTGGCCTGAATTCTATGTTGTAGATTGGTATTCCCTTTGGTATGTCGGAAAGGCGCAGCACGCTCCCGAGCGTGTATGACCTGTATCCCAGGTATATCTTGTCACCTACGCTTATTCCCTCTGGCGCGAGGAGCGTCGACTCTGTCATGTCATCGTAAATCACCGACATTATAGGTGCAGTGTGACCTGTGCTGTTGACGAATCCGGTCACCTCGCCGATGGTCTTTGAGCCCTGGTCCGTAGAGTACTTGACGTTCGCGTCGAATGTGTGCGGCAGCTTCCTGTACACGTTGCTTCCCTTTCCGCGCCTCTGCTGCCTCAGTTTCCTCGGCATTTGTCACACCAGTTTGAGCTTAATCGCGATGTCGCTAGCCTTGTACGGCTGCTTCAGCTTTATCAGCGCCTTCTTTGTATTGGAAGGCATGTTTACCGTGTTTATCCTCTCGACCTTAACATTGAACGTGCTCTCGAACTCCTTCCTTATGTCCTGCTTGCTCGCCCTGAAGTCGACGACATACATTATGGTGTTGAGCTTGTCCACCATGCTTACGGCCTTTTCCGTCGCGACGGGATACATGAGCGCTCTCATTATCTCAACTCTTTCACGTACTTCGCCTGGCTGTCGAGCGACATCGCCCTGACTGCCTCTTCGATGCCCCGCACTGCAGATTCGCTCCAGATGACATGGCGGCCTGCATTGCCTCCGGGCGCAAGCGCATTGACGGTCAGCCCGCTCAGGGCGCATGCGTCGACGCCGGGGATGTTGCGCGCGGCCCTCAACGCACCCTTGTCATCCTTCACGACAACGAGCAGCGAGCGCTTGTAGTGCCTCATGCGGGTGCCTCTCCTGACCCCCTTGGCTATCTTCTTCTTCCTGCCCTCCTCGAGCTGCTTCCCGAGCTTCAGGGACTCTATGACCCTTACCATATCCTTCGTCTTCGTTACCTTCTCTATAGAGTCGTCAACGATCATGCTGTTCTTAGAGCATGCGGATATCGAGCTCATGACCGCGCCCTGATACTCGCGCCTGTTCATGCCCTCCTTGACTATCTTCTCGACCATGTGCGGGTGGGCACGCTTCCCCTTAACTGCCGACGGTATACGCTTGACCTTCCCCTGGCGGCCGCCGCCGAGTTTCTCCCTTGGCCTTATCGCGATTCCCATGTGCCTGCCCGATCTGTACTCATTCATAGCGCCGTAGTATGTGGCCGTGGTCTGCATTCCGGCTAGGATGAAGTGTCCTTGAGGCTGAAGGTTCGCCGAGTTCTCGGCGATTGCCGCCCTCCTTATCAGTTCAGGCTTCTCCTCGTATGAGAATGCTTTGGGCTGGCCGATGTCCTTCTTCCCGGAACCATCAATCTCGTACACTTCCATGTCAACCAGCCAGTTTCACTATCTTCGGCTCCTTGACGCCCTTCGCGTTCAGATTGCCCAGGCTTTCCCTTATACGCACGAGCCTCCTCGCCGGGCCGGGTATCGAACCCTCTATGACCATGAAAGAGTTCCTTGCTGTTCCGTAATGCTTGAACCCGGAGGAAGGATTGATCTGCTGCACTGCATCCTTCGCCCCCAGCTTGAGTATGCGCTTGTTCCTCTCTGTGCGGTAGTTGTAGCCCGTCTGACCAGGCTGCGGCACAGTGTACATGACCTTCGCGGTACCCATGTCACCGTGCGTTCCGATGTGCCTTACCTTCTGTGTGGATTTGTGCGGCAGCCTCGCCGCCCCGTACCTCTTGATTATTCCCTGCCACCCCTTGCCCTTCGTCACAGACGAGACGTCGACGTACTCGCCCTGCTTGAATACCGCATCGGGGCGCACCTCCTTACCCAGGTTGGCCGACACGAAGTCGAACTTCTCCTCGATGCTCTTGCCGTCAACATGCGACTCGAACCTCTCTGGCTTGTTCTGCTCCACATTCGTCGTCTTAGGGTATGCGACGAGCAGTGCCGTCACATCCGAGTATTCCGAGAGCTTTGACTTGAAGTCCTGGAGCTTGCCCTCGTTGGTCTTGGCGTTGATCTTGAGCTTCTGCGCTGTGGACTTGCTGTAAAGCTCCGCTGCTACGGCCCTGTAGCCCGTCAGTCCATCCTCTTTGTAGAACCTGATTCCGTAGACCTCGGTGGTGGGGACTTCCAAGACGGTGCATGCCCTGCTGACCTCCTGCTGTTTCGACGGGGACTCGGAATCGTCCATCATGACGATATTAGACATGCCAGCCTTGTACGCCACCAAGTTGCCAAGCCGCGGCTCGCCGCCGCGCTTCCTGAACGAGCGCGCCCTGGGCAGGAGCCTAGCCGCGCGCCTGTGCGGCCAATATTGGCGTGAACCTCTGGTTGTCATTGAAAAGCACTCCTTTGAAAGAAGAGCAGGAGACCTTCTTCTAAAGACTTCTTACTCTTATAATCTGCACATTTATATAATTTCACTTTTTCTGCTTTTGTGGAATTGCTGCCGAGGTGGCCTCCTCGACAACCTTGATGTCGCGGAGCACTGCGTTGACGCTCGCGCGCAGCGCGGTGACGTCCGATGCCGTTACCGTGAAGGTGATGGCGGCCCCCGACTCCTTCGCGGATATCGAACTCCTCTTGTAGGAATGCGGATTCGAGAGGAGCCCCTTATAGCTGAGCTCTGCGTCTTTCTTCGGCACGCGCAGTATCGCCGAGCAGTTCATGCTATGCCCCTGTGCTTCCTACCGGTGCGCGTGAGGCCGCGGAACGACCTTCCCCTCTTAGAGGCCGCATTGACGTACGTGGAATCGTTGGAAATCGACGCGTCGCTCGGATTGAGCATTATTACCTCGTAGAACGAATCGGAGCCGGACTTGCCGACGAAGTATGAGTTGAGCACCTCGTAGTTGCTGAACTTCCTGGCCACCCTTTCCTCGGCTATTGATTGCATTGACTTGGCGCGGGTGTAGAACCTCCCAGACTTGGACGGCTTCCTGCCTCCGTCGAAGTGCTTCCTCTTCTTGGCGCCGCCTATGACCTTGACGCGGGCGACTATTATGCCCTGCTTCGCCTTATAACCGAGCTCCCTCGCCCTCGGTATGTTGGTCGGCTTGTCGACCCTGATGAGCGGCGGCTGCGACCTCCACAAGAGCATGCGCTGCGTGTATTCGTCCGAGCGGTCCTTGTATCCCCGTACTATCGAGTTCTTTATCTCCTTGTAAGCTCCCATTTTATCACTTGGTTGTGTCATACGCCATGCACGGTGGCAGGAATAGGCGCGTGCCTGCACATCCTGACACGTGATACTATATTTGCCGGGCAACTTATTTAAATGTGAATCATCGTGACGTTCACATATCGGTGTCAAGATGACATTCACGGAAAGGTTTATCTCGGGTCTCACGGCTCTGGCAGGAAAGGAAAGGAAGAAGGCGGCACGGCCGGGTGAAGTGAAGGACACACAGCAGGGGGCTGCCGAGAAGAAGTCGGTCACGGCGGCGGGAGCCAAGGAAGATGCAATGCAGGTGACGATACAAGGCGATGGGTGCGGGTGTGAAGGGGGGTGCGAAGAGGGGGTAGAGGGCGCGATGGAGGCAACACAGGATGGCACACTGCGCGATGGTGGGTGCGGATGCGGAGGGGGGTGCGGATGCGGCGGGCACTGACACAGAATACTTATTAATGCTGCCAACGTTTATACACCGGAGACGGTGTGGTTGTGCTCCTTTATAACACGATGGGCAGGCGAAAGGAAGAGTTCATACCCATAGCCGAAAAAATGGTCGGCATGTACACGTGCGGGCCGACGGTCTACAACTTCGCGCACATAGGCAACATGGTATCCTACATATACTGGGATGTGCTGAAGAGGGTCTTAAAGCATGGGGGCTATGCGGTCAAGCACGTAATGAACATAACGGACGTGGGCCATCGCTTCGACGATGCAGAGTTTGGGAGCGAGGACAAGATGCGCTCGGCGGCAGAGAGCCAGCACAAGACCCTCAGGGAAATCGCGCTGTTCTACACTGCGCAGTTTGCGGCGGACGCCAAGAGGCTCAACATCATTCCTCCGGATACCGTCAGGAATGCATCGGACGAGGTTGGGGGAATACTCGATCTAATAGGAAAACTGGAGAGCAGAGGCTACCTTTACCGCCTGGCCGACGGCGAGTGGTTCGACACGTCCAGGTTCAAAGATTACGGTGCCTTGACCGGCATGGGATTCGCGGCCCTCAACGAGTCGCTGATGGCCGGAGCACGGGTCGAGAGGCCAGAGGGCCTCAGGAACATAACCGATTTCGTCGTCTGGAGGCTTTCAAAGCCAGGCGAGACGGACATGGTATGGGACTCGAAGTATGGCAGAGGCTTCCCGGGCTGGCATATCGAGTGCAGTGAGATAAGCATGAAGTACCTCGGGAACCATCTCGACATACACTGCGGCGGCATTGACCACATACCGATACACCACACGAACGAGATAGCCCAGTCAGAGGCAGCTACAGGGGAGAAGTTCGTGAACTACTGGCTGCACAACGGGTTCATGACCGTCGATGGAAGGAAGATGTCAAAGTCGCTCGGCAATGTCTACACGCTGCAGGACCTCATCGACAGGGGGCATTCGCCGCTCGCCTACAGGTACCTTGTAATCAGCAGCCACTACAGGAGCGAGCTCAACTTCACCTTCAAGGCGCTGGACGGGGCGAGCAGCACGCTCAACAGGATATATGCAGTTGCCGAGAACCTCTCCGATGTGAAGACCGCAGGTGGCGCTGACCCGGTGTTCGTCGAGGCCGTGCGCGCGCTGTCCAAGAGGTTCTACGAGAACCTCAATGACGACCTGGGCACGCCGGAAGCGCTGAAGAGCTTCCATGAGATAATCAACATCTCGAACCAGAGGATGAGCGCCAGAGAGATGACCAAGTCCGAGGCCAGGGCCGCGCTAGATGCGCTGCTTGAGATAGATGGCAGCATACTGGCGCTCAACCTCTCTGAGAGGGTAGATGGAGTGGTGCTAACGCCAGAGGTTGCGACGCTGCTGAAGGAGAGGGAACGCTTGAGGGAGATGAGGGATTTCGAAGGCGCCGACAAGATAAGGGGGGCCATCAGAGATAGATATGGGATAGAGCTGGTGGACACCAAGGAGGGTGTGAAACTGAGAAAGGCAAGATAACGGGAAGTGACAGCGATGAGGAATATATCCCTAATAATCATGGACACGATGAGACTGGACGCCTTTAACGAGATTGAGCGCAGGCGCGGCAGGTTCGGAAAGCTCGGCTTTGGCTCTCTGCAGAACTGCATAGCCCCGTCCCCATGGACTCTGCCTTCGCACGCGTCACTCTTCACCGGCATGTACCCGAAGGAGCACGGCGCCCACGAGACCAGAACAGTAAAGGACCTCGACATAGACAACATAATGCTGAGGAAGCCGACGTTGGTG
This sequence comes from Microcaldota archaeon, assembly GCA_021787495.1. GTDB lineage: Archaea > Micrarchaeota > Micrarchaeia > Micrarchaeales > Micrarchaeaceae > A-MIC-10. Next base: position 67,317 of record JAJYLX010000003.1, read on the forward strand.
AACGATCTCGCCGGCCTCGGCTACTCCACGTATGGTATCTCGGCAAACCCGTTCGTCCACCCGATATATGGGTTCGGCGGTTTCACGGAGTTCGTCACAGAATCGTATTTCACGGACATAATAGGCAGCGTGGTAGAGGTCGCAGACAGCACCAAGAAAAGGATAGCGAAGTACAGGGGAGAGTATGGCACCAATGCCATCAGGCTCGCCGCGAGAATACTCAGGGAAGACCCGAACCTCTTCATGGAGGCATTCGGGGGCGCGGTGGTGCACACTCCAAAGGCCGCGCTCAAGAAGTTCAGGGCGAAGTTCATAGAGGGTTGGCCTCTCGAGAAGGGCGGCAGGAACATCGTGAGATACGTCAGGACCGTCAACATGCGCGGGCCAAGCTTCCTGTTCGCCAACCTCATGGAGGTGCACGAGCCCTATACTGGAAAGAAGGAGACCGACATGAGCGGCGAGACCTCGTTCCTCAAGAGGCAGCCAAGCGAGCAGCTCGTTGAGAGATGGAGACAGCTGTACTCAAAGGCGGCATCGATGGCTTACTCGTATGCGGCGGACATCGCGGAGGCGCTGGTGAACAGGTATGGCAGCGACCAACTCATAATAGTGACGAGCGACCACGGTCAGGCGTTCGGGGAGCACGGCTTCATAGGCCACGGGGTCTTCCTTTACGATGAGATAGTGAGGGTGCCGATGCTTGTGTTCGGCGCGACGATGGACACTGCGCCAGGCAGGGGTTTCTCATCGCTGGTCAACGTCAGGAAACTCGTGCTAGGTTATGCAAGGTACGGAAGGGTGAACATGGGCGCTCTGTCGAGCAGGTCGGTGCGCTCCGAATGCTTCGGCATACAACATAACATGGCGGTCGTGAATGGTATAGACAGGGAGAAGGTCGGGCGCAATGATAGGTACAGGAAGCGCGTGTTCAGGTGAAACTCTACACGACCGTGCCTATGCCGACGAACTCCTTGCCGCTGTAGAGCACGAACCTCCCGAGCTCCTTGGTGTCTTTGTATCTCTCGACCGGCAGCTTCCTCGAGAGGAGGAGCTCGGCTTCTACGGCGTCTAGAGGCTTCACTTCCTTCGCGCTCTTCTCCTCCCCCGTGGCCGGGTTTATGCCGTAGAGCACCTTCACCGCGCGGCATGGTATGTCTGACCCGTTGAACTTTATGCTCATTCTGCCGCCTATCCTGCCGGTCACGAAGATCTTCGACTTCACGGAGTCGGTCAGCTTCGGGGCGTCCGCTGCCGAGGATATTATGCTGCCGCGCATCTCTATCTTGATGCTCTTAGCCAGCTTCACCGCGACATTCTCGCCCATCTTTGCGCTGCGCACCCTCTTGCCCTTCACTGTAATCTCGCTGATCTTGGAAGAGAACCCCGCCGGCAGCGCCTTCACAGCCTCACTCACATGGAGGCGGCCGCTGATTATCCTGCCGACGACAAGCTCGCCGGACTCGCTCGGAATCACCCCCTGGACTATCATCCTGAGCGCACTCTCCATTTGCTTCTCGTTGCGGCTGGCAAAGTCGTACACCTCATCGATGAGCGGCTTGGCCCTGTACCACTTCATGAACCTGCTCCTCTCTACCAAGTTCTCGCCATTATAGGCGGATATGGGGACGTACCTGACGTCGCTCCTTCTGAAGCCTATCTTCTCTATGAATCCTGATAGGCCATCCCTGATCTCGTCGAACCTCTTCTCGTCGTACGAGACGGTGTCCATCTTGTTGACGGCGACCACCAGCTTGTCGATGCCGAGCATCCTGGATATGAATAGGTGGCGTTTCGTCTGGTCCCTTATGCCCTCATCCTTGTTTGCCGACACGAGCAGCAGCGCCACTTCGCCGTAGGACGCGCCGCTTATCATGTTCTTTATCAGCTCCTCATGGCCCGGCACGTCGATAAGCGAGAGCGCGATGTCCTTGTATTTTATCTCCGCCCTTGTCGTGTCGTACGTCATCTCCTGCTCGCGCTCTTCTGTGAAGCTGTCCAGTATGAATGCAGGCTCGAACGGCTTGCCGAGCTTGGTGCTGTATTCCTCAGCCTCCTTTATCCTGACCTTCGTGGCGGCGCCGGTCTGCATAAGAAGACTCCCTATCAGCGTCGACTTGCCATGGTCCTTGTGGCCCAGCAATGAGATGTTCTTGACCTCCATTTGAATCGCCGGTTCGTCACATATAGCCAAGTGCGCGGAGGCGCAGCATCGCGTATTCGCGCTCCTTGTCCATGCTCCTGCCCCCCCTCTCTTCATCCTTCGTAACCTCAAGCTCCTTGATTATGTCATCAACGCTCTTTGCATTGGATTTGAGGGGCACCGTGCAGTGCGTGCAGCCGAGGCTCCTGTACCTGTACCCGTTCCGGGAGAAATAAAGCGGGTTTACGGGAACCCTCTCCTGCCTCACATACCTCCAGATGTCTATCTCATTCCAGTCGAGCAGGGGGTGCACCCTCACGTGGCCCTTCGTATCGAGCTTCGAGGTGTAATCGTCCCACAACTCGGCGACCTGGTTCTTGTAGTCCCATTTCCAGTTCTTGTCCCTCGGGGACATGTAGCGCTCCTTCGCCCTTACACCGTGCTCGTCCCTCCTTATCGAGACTATCAGTGCGTCGAACCCATACTCAGCCATGACCTTCTTAAGCGCCTCCGGCTTGTTCTTGCCGCAGCAGGCAGACCCCACCATGTCGGGCTTTATCTCGCTCTTCGCGACTATCAGGTCGAGGTTCCACTTGTCTGCAAGTTCCTGCCTGAACTGGTATGTCTCAGGGAAGTCAATTGAGTTGTCAATGTGGATCACTGGGAATGGCACCTTTCCCAAGAACGCCTTCCTGGTGAGCGCGAGCATTGTCGTGCTGTCCTTGCCCATGCTCCACAATGCGGCTATCTTCTTAAACTTCAGCTTTGCCTCCCTTATCACGTATATACTCTTTTCCTCCAATTCCGGAAGTTCTTGCTTTATCATCACATCTCCCCGTTTATTACCTTCAGCCCTATGAGGTACTTGGTCGCACCGGTTATGCCCTTACCCTCGTTCATGAAGAGCGGGACCTTTGCCTTCAGATTATACTTTGAGTCAAACAGCTCGACGAACGACTTCTTTATGTCCTGTATCCTGTTCAACTTGCCACCGTCCTGGTATGCGACCCTGTAGTACACTATGCCGCTGCCTTTCAGCGCAGATCGGAATGCGCCCCACGACTTCTCGTTTGGGGACTTCCAGAGCCCCTCAACTGCCTTGTCGATCTTGCCTGGCATGAATTCACCCAACGTACCCGAGGGAATGGAGCCTCTCAACCACGCCGCTGCGGTCCTTGCCCTTTGCCTTCCCCGTGGACATGTCGGCCAGCGTCTCACGCAGTATATACGTCGCGTAGTCTGACACGGAAGAGAACCCCGTGCCCTTTATCCTGTCGCCGAGCTTGTCGAACAATACCGACGGTATTGTTATTGTCGTATATTTCCTCCTAGATGCTGCTGTCTTGGCCATCTCCATCACACCAATTGCTTATAATGTCATGACATTATAAGACACTAAGATATATAAAGGTAATGTGTGGTTGTTTTTTAGCGGAATAGGTTCATTGCCCGAGGCCCGGATGCTCATTGTATGCCTTCCTGGCGTGGGCCATCGCCTTCAGCGAGACGCCCAGCCTCCAGAGCTTCCTATCCCGCAGCTTTATGTTCGAGAGGCCCCTGGAGCCGCTGCTGCCCTTCCATTCGAAGAAGCAGCGGGAGAGCTGCTGCAGCAGCACAGCGCCCCTCTTCACTGCGGTGAAGTCCTTGTATGCGAAATAGGCATAGCTGACCTGGTATCCATAGAACGTGTCGTCCCTTGTCCGCTGGTTCGGCGAATTGGTGGATGCGAATCCCTCGAAGTGCACTATGCTCACTTCGCCGTCATACAGTATCTTGAAGCCGTTGTCGCGCACCCTGATGCAGAAGTCCGCGTCGTCCATGCCGTTGTAGAAGTTCTCGTCGAAGAACCCGACCTTCCTGAAGACGCTGCCCCGTATGAGCGCGAGGGCGCCGGTTATGCCGCTGACCTCCTCCACCTTGTCATACTGGCCGCCGTCCCTCTCGCCCCAGCCGCGGTTGTGCGGATCGGAGCCTATGACCATGCCGGCGTGCTGTATCCTTCCGTTCGGGAAGAGCAGCTTGCACCCGACCATCCCGGTGCTGCTGTCCGATTCGGCCAGCTCAACGAGCTTGGACAGCCACAGCCCGTCCTCGACGAGCATGTCGGTGTTATACATCAGGATGTAGTCTGGCTTGTACTTCTTGAGCGCGTACTTGATGCCGAAGTTGTTCGTCCTCGCTATGCCGCCGAACCTCTCCTTTGTCTTCTTTATCGCGAGGTCGACGTGCCCGTACCGGTTGACCATCTCCCTGCTGTTGTCGGTGGAGTTGTTGTCCGCTATGATTATCCTGTAGTTCTTGTACGACGTCTTGCCTAGCGACTCTATGCATGACTTCAGGATCGGCTTCCCCTTGTACATCACGCTGGCCGAGTTATGGTTTGGTATGACTATTGCCACGAACGGTTCCTTCAACGCACCACACAGCCTTGTCTTGCAAGGAAAATATAAATATGCCGGGTCTGTGCTCAATGCTTTGCCGCGGGCCTTTCGTTCGCCTTCGTCATCAGTCTCGACCAGATGGAACTGTGCTTCAACAGCCCCCGCGCGGCGCCTCCCAGCTGCCGCTTCTGGTACTTGTCGGACACCGTATCTATCTCGTCCACATGCCTCTTCGAAAGCCTGAAGGCAGCGGCCTCCGCATCCTCCTCAACATGTGCCGCCGAGGACGCCTTAGGTATCGGTATCGTTCCCTTGCACATGAGCCAGTTGAGCGCCACCTGCACTGGCGTTTTCCCGTATCCTTCGCCTATATCAGAGAGCTTCCCGAGCAGGGGCGCATATTTTTTGTCGAGCAGCGTGCCGCGGACGACTGGGCTGTATGCGAGCATCTCCATCCTGTTCCGTCTGCAGTAATCCAGTATCCCGCCCTCTATGGCCCTCACGACCACGCTGTACTCGTCCTGCGCTGCCCCTATCCTGGAATGGTCAAGGGCGGCCTGCACATCTTTTGCCTCATTCACTTCGTAATTGCTTATGCCTATGTGCCTTATCAATCCCTCGTCCAGCAGGCGCTCCATCGCCCTTGCAGTCTCGGCCGTCGGGATGCGCTTGCTCGGCCAGTGAAGATAATAGAGATCGATGTACTTCAGGCCGAGCCGCGACAGGCTCCTTTTGCATGCGCTTATGACGTCGTCATTGTGGAAATGGTGCGGTGAGACCTTGGTTGAAATGAATAGGTCCTCCCTCTCATACCCCTTGATTGTGTCACCCACGAGGGATTCCGTCCCATACATCTCGGCCGTGTCTATCAGATTTATCCCCAGATCCAGGGCATGCCTTATCGCTTTGGTTTCTGCTGTGCGGTCCCTGCCCATCTTCCAGGTGCCTATGCCGATGATGCTGACCTTGTCCTGCCCTCCCCCGAACCTTATGTACTCCATTGCACCGGCCTATTTCTTGTATCCTATTTTCCTCACGAATTCGCGCCTTTCCACCTTGTCTGCGCTGTTTTCTATCCCTATAGAGTCCTGGCCGTCTATGACGCCGAGGACCGAGCTGCTGCCCCCTTCGCTGGCCACTATCACCTTGACAGAGTTCGCCGTGGCGCAGTATATGCGCGCGACCTCGCTCACGCCTGAAACGTGCTTTACGACGTTTATAGGGAATGCGCCCCTGAACAACACAAGGAATGTGTGCCCAGCGGCGATTGAGAGCAGGTTCTCCGCCGCCTGCTTCTCCAGCGCGCCGTCATTGCCCTCCGTCCGTACCAGCCTCTTGCCGCTTGCCTCTGCGAAGGCGACGCCGAACTTTATGCCTGGCGCAGCGCCCGCCATCGCCTCGTAGAGGTCCTCCGCGGTCTTGATGAACCCGGCATGTCCGAGGATCAGCTGTGTCTCGTCATCCTTCTTTATTCCCACGATTTTGTACTCCACAACGCTCACCTGAACGCAAGAACGGCGAGCTCTTCGAAGAAGAGCCTTTCGCTCCCGGCAATATTCGCGTTCAATCTTTTAACGTCTTGCTGGTAATCATTCAACGAGCTCTCCAAGAGCAGAACTATGTGGTCGTCTTCGACATGCTCGCGGAACCGCGACAGGAACCTGTCAATCAGCTCCCTGCCTTTGATGCCCCCATCCAGGGAGCGGTCCACAATCCCGTTCTTGGTGGGCGCAGAATGCAAGTACGGCGGATTGAAAATTATGGTATTGAACCTTGAGCTTATGGAGCTGAACAGGTCGGTCTCTATGAACCTGCCCTGCACCCCGTTCGCGGACGCATTTGCGCGGGCCTGCCGGACCGCATCCTTTGAGATGTCGGCGAACGTAACATCGCACCCCAGCTTCGCGGCTACAATCCCCTGTATTCCGCTGCCGGTCCCCATGTCAAGGACCCTGCCGAATGCGTATCTCTCCACGGCGCCGGCGAGCAGGTGCGAATCCTCCCTGGGAGAATACACGTTTCCGGATGCCGATATCTTGATTTCGTCGGCTATCATAGGCACCATTGGAAAAGCAGAAATGCCAAACAGCAACGTGCTTTCCCGCCGTTAAGCAGTACACACACGTCGTGAGCGGGCTTGGCTTCCGAGTTCGGAATGGGTTCGGGCATTTCCCCGCTCCTGTTACCGTTTGACAATCTTTATTGTTGTTTAAGATTTTTATATGTTGCTGGTCGGTCGCGGTTATGCGGCGGTTAGCGGATATTGCGCCGCGCCCACTCCACGATCTTCGGAAGGACTATCAGCAGCCATGGGACGTACCTCTCTGGGTTGTCGCCGGCGTCCTTAACCAGGTTCTCCATCGCCATGAACTTCCAGTCTTCCACCTCATCCTGGTTTATCCTGGGCGGCAGGTCATATCTTCCGATTAGGACGTGGTCAAATTCGTTCTCGGTGAGGCCGTTGCCCACCTCTGCATGGTATGTGAAGCTGAACGCTTCCGTAAGCTCGCAATCGAACCCCATCTCCTCCATCAGCCGCCTGTGCCCCGCCGCGGCCACAGCCTCGCCGTCGAACGGGTGCGAGCAGCAGGTGTTCGCCCACAGGCCAGCGGCATGGTACTTGGCCAGTGCGCGCCTCTGCATCATGAGTTCCCTCTTGGAGTTGAACACGAATATGGAGAAGGCCCTATGGAGCCTGCCGCCATTGCTGTGCGCGGCCATCTTCTCCTCCAGCCCTATTTTGTTGTCGTCCTCGTCGACGAGGACCACCATGTTGGTTTGGTTTGCCATCATATGCACCTGAGCGTCAGTACTTTTTCCCGTGCCTGCATGCTGTGCAGATTCCATGCTCTGCATCATAGTGCGCGCCGCAAACGTGCTTGCCGCAGAGCTTGCACACATACGATGCGGGCTTGCCACAGACATGACAGAGCGTCCTTACCATGTTCGTACCATCACCTGCCCTCGAGCGAGTCCATGTCTATGACCGGACTGAGCAGTTCCTCGGCCTTCTTCAGCGACAGCGGCCGCATGCCCTTGCTCTTGGCGTAATTGCACTGATACCTTATCTGCGCGTCGGTTATCCGGGTGTTCGGGTCCATCGCCTTACATTTCTCGATGTAGCCAGATATCACCTTGGATGCATCTTCAACGTCCAACCCCCTTACAGTCACCAGGTACGGCGCCAGCACCAGGCCTACGACGCGCTGCCTTATGTCAGGTATCGGGTTGAGCAGCAGACGCTCTATCCAACCTATAGACCTGGTGGAGTTGGCCATGCGCGCCTCCTCCTTGGGCAGCCGTATCTCCTTTGCATAATCGAGCACCAGCTTCGGTATCTCCTTCCTGGGTATCGGTAGCCCCTTCATTATCCTCTCGGTGACGGTCCTAATTGCCATGCCGGCCAGCTCCTGTCTCCCCATCCTGACCGAACCGGATGAGACCCTCTGGTTGACCAGCGCGTAGTCCTCCTGCCCGGTGCTGTTCATCAGGAAGGTCACGATGTCCATCGTGAAGTCGCCGTTGGAATGCGCCGACGAAATCCCGAGCTCCGCAAGCAGCCTTGAGATGTTGGCGGCACTGTCTGACGACATTGCGGAACAGGATCTCCTCGCCTCCGCCACAGCATATGCAGACAGTGCATGCATGGGCAGCGCGCTGGCCATCAGTCTCGCATATGCGTAGCCGAGGACGCTCTCGCGCTGGCCGTATAATATGTCTTTGTACGCAATCGATCCCGATGCAAGCCCTTCCTCTATGCGCGCCTTGGCAAGCCTGAGGAACGGTATGCTATCCTGTGGCGTGCCTGACTTGCCGACGACATCCCTTGCCTCATCTGAGAAGGGATAGCGGTATGCGAACGAAAGCTTCTCCTCGTCGTACATTCATCCCACCCCACATGAACCCGGCCTGGCTGCCATGCCCCTGCAGAATCTGTTCTGGCCGGCGTCTGCGGTGTTTGTCATTATGCCGCCGAACGGCCCCATATCTGTTTTGATCGTGGGTGCCCGGTGGGTTACTGCCTTCTTGGCGGGCCCATAGCGAATCTCTGCCACCTAACCGCCTTTATAAGTTTGCCTTCCTAACTTAATAAACCGCTATGTCACAGGTGGGGCCGTACGCTAACCTGGCAGACTACCAGCCTCGGGCGCTGGCTATCCGAGTTCAAATCTCGGCGGCCCCATCCAGAGGATGTCATTCTGTAAGGGCTTCCAGCACCGCCGTGCCTGCGGCCTTCATCCTTGCCTCGAGTTCCTTATGGCCCAGGAGCCCCGTGTGCCTGATGACGTTGTCGCTGACGACCAGCAGCGCGTCGGTCCTCAGCCCCTTAACCTTCCCCAGCATAAAGAGGGGGACAGCCTCCATCTCGATGACCCCGTTCCCGTGCAGTGCGAGCGCGGCCGCAGTCTGCCGATCGAATCCGTAGAACAGGTCTGAGCTGTAGGTGTTGGTGAACCTGAACTTTAGCCCCATCCCCTTCAGGGCCTCTGCGATGCCCTTCAGCTCGCGACCTCGCTGGTTTTGGCATGTATGTGGGCGGGCGTATTGACACCGTTATCAGTATCCCCTTAGGCGCAGGCCTTTTAATGGTTTTGTGCGTTGTCCAGCGGAAATGGAGCTGCGTCATCTCCGGCGCGCGTTCCCGTCCGTGGCTAGGACGAGTAGCTCCCTTGCGACAATCTGGCCTGGGCGGAGGTATACCAGCCCGCCCTGTCCTGCGTTCCTGAACGATATGCACCTGTAGCCCATGCTTTCCAGGCGATGCAGGACAGGCAGGTGCACCATGCCGCGCGGCAGGTTCCATGCGGGTACTGCGATGCAGCAGCGCGAGCCCGCATCGAGCTGCGGCTGGAGGTTCGCCAGGAACCTCGCGACGAGCCTGTCGCACTCGATAACAGAAGCCCTCAGGGTCTCCTCGCTCGGGACGTATGCCAGCGGCCTTCCGAGATGTGTCTCGCTGACCACACAGTCTAAATGCTGCCTCCACCTGTGCACGGTCGCGTCGGCGCGCACAATCCCGCGCGTGTCCGCGCTAATCCCGAATTCCCTGCTTAACCATTGCAGGTTCTCGACCGTGCAGTCGACCATCTGCTGCCTGATGTCGCCGCCTGCCAGCCTGGAGCGCATGAGCGCGGCCTCCATGAGGACCACACCCGTCCCGCAGAACGGGTCGACGACGGTCCTTCCGGGCCCTGCGCCGGCGAGATTGAGCATCATCTGCGCGAGCTTCGGCGGCAGCATGCCGGTCCTCGTATCCCTCCTCGGCCTGCCGTAGTCGCGCTTCGCGTAGCCCTCTATGTCCTGGATGGAGACGGTCCTGGCGAGGTAGGTCTCCCTGCCGGCGCCGACGAGGAGGAACTCATGGCCCTTGCCGCCGACCAGGCCCTCGTGTATTATCTTGGCGCTGCCGAGCGCCGTCTCACCTCCGGACACGACCCTTACCTGGCGCCCCTCCTCCAGCAGGTGCCTCCTTATGTCGAACAAAAGCCTGTATATCTGGCCGGGGCTCACTCGCATCCCATAGGCGCTGATGCCTATTGACACCTTGCGCCTCGCCGCGTCCGGCCCCTCGAGGACGTAGCGGATGATCTCGCCGCGCGTCGCGGAGTATATCCGGTTCATCCTGGACGAGGGGATTGTCAGCACCACCTCTCCTATCTTTATCGTGCCTCCGAGCCTGCGCTGCAGCGCTGGCGCGTCGCCCTCCCTTATCGTCATGCATTCCCTGGACACTCGCCTGGCCCCGTCATGCCCGAACAGAGCCTCCAGCTCCGCCGCCCCGAGATCCGGCTGGCGGCCCAACACACATATAAGCATTGTCATATTCCTCTGCGCAGAATAAAAATCCTTCATACCGGCGCAGCGGGCCGACGGGTTGCCGCTCACATGCTGCCGAACAGGTGGCTCCCCATCACGACCGCATCGGCGCCCGCGTCGCCGCACCTTGACGCTATTTTGTCGTCGATGCCGCCGTCCACCTCTATCGCGTATCTGTATTTGTGCTCCTCGCGGAGCCCGGCGAGCTCCCTTATCTTGCGGAGCGAATCCTCGATGAAGGCCTGGCCCGGCATCCCGGGATTGACGCTCATCACGAGCACCACATCCATCACATCGAGATGCCTTATCACGCTGACGCCCGTTTCCGGGCTTATCGCAATCCCTACGGATTTCCCGACCTTCCTGAGAGATGCTGCCGTGTCTGGGAAATCATCCGAGAGCGCCTCCTGGTGCACTATAAACGTGTCCGCCTCCGCGAAAAAATCCCTAATGTGCCTTTTGTAGTCGAGGACCATGAGGTGCGCCTCCCTCCTGCCCCGGAACCTTATGCCATGCGTCATTGCGGGGGTGAATGACGTGTACGGCACGAAGCTGCCGTCCTCTATGTCCAGGTGGAGCGCCTCGAACCTGCCGGCCTTCGCCTCGAGCGCATGGTTTATGCGGCCAATCGTGTCATCAGGCGCCTCCCCCATCTGCCTTGCCTCGAACAGGAACCCCAATATCGATGCGTTGGTGCGTAGCATTTCATGCACATAGTGATTTTCGGCCGGTCCGGGCGGCGCACGCGTCACTTCGCGATTGCTTCCAGGACGGCTGCGCCCTCGAGCTCCGCCGTCCCTTCCAGTTCCTTGTGCCCGAACAGCCTCGCGGGGGCGAACGCGTCATTGCTCACCACCAGCAGCGTCGCGGCCCGCATCTACGGCATATCGCCGGCCACGGCAGATGCAAGCGACTGTGCGTTGATCTGCTTGCCAAGGACATAGACGAGGCTGACCTCATTGCTTTTGTATGCGACCAGGAACGTAGTCCCGTTCATAGTTATGCCCTGCTGTGAATATGAGTAGGTAGCGCCGTCCGTGGTGGAATTCGTGACATTGAAAGAGCCTGAAGAGCCAAGCATCTTCGCATAGATGAGACGTGGTACTGGTGTTTCAAACACCTGCTCCACGGCGAATGGTGAGATCTCGCTGCCGTTAATGGCCATCTTGGCCCCGCTCATGTTGTACATCACCTGCCAGTATGCGGTGACGTTGCCATATAGGAATGCTGTGGTGTCGTTGGTGCTGACATTTGTAGAGACCAGCTGCCCGAGAGATGTGGAGTTGGCGTCGCCGGTTGACGTGTATGTGCCTTGGCCGAACAGTGACTGCGCCTCCGTCTTGCTAAGGTATGATGATCCTGGACCACCGCCAGCGGATGGGGCGCTTTGCGCACCGTGACCGTAGACTAGCACCAGAGCTATGATTATAGCGGTGACTGCCACCATGGCGGCGACTATCATGAGTATCCTGTTCGCGGGCATGGAAATCATACCATCATTTCAAGCCAACATATTTAACGGTAGCAGCATGCTGCGGGTCAGTAATGCAACATATTATCGCGGGCGCACAGCCTGCACCTGTACAGGACCTGCCTTCTCGTGCTTGCGATTCTGACGTCGCATGTGAGACCGGGCTCCATTGGCGCCCCGCATGACTTGCAGACCGCGCCGTGCGTCTCCTTCCTGAGCTTGTAGTGCGAGATGAGCGCACCGGTGAGGTTGGCATAGCGCTTCGCACGCGCGTAATCTTCGGAACGCATGGCCTTGGAAGCCAGCTTCACCAGTATTGAAACCCTCTCCATGGCAATCCGCCTCGCAATGCCCTTGTCCCTCAAACAAGCGCCTACTTTATTCCGAGCCTAACGAAGACTTCGGGTATCGCCTCTTCAAGATCGTCCGGGTTGCCCACAGTACAGAGCTTCTCCTGAACCTCCGACCTTGCGGCCGATGGCACGCCGTGGAACATCAACACCGCACTCTTGGCGTCCTGTTCTTTCGGCATAGAAACCCGCTTACCCTTTACCACGTTCGCCCTGGCGAGGACTTTTATCGCGTTGCCTATGGCCCATACTGCCTTGCCGTTGCTGTAGAAGCTGTATATCATATCGAGCAGCGGCCTGTATTCGGAGAGGTTGTACTTTTCTATGCCTGGTCCGTCCACTATGAGCAGCGCGTCATATCCGAAGACGCTGACCTTGCTGGCATTGACATCCGGCCTGCACACAGCCCCGTGTTCACCGGTGCATTCAGCTTTTGTATATGAGGAGACCTGGTTCTCGATGCCCCACTTGTCGAGGAACAGCCTAATGAATCTAAAGCTCTCATCGTGGAATCCGGAAGGTGCAAGGAATATTAGGAACCTCATCAAAACGCCATGGTCAGCTCTCCATATACGGTGCTAAGAAGTATGAGACCTTTGCGTCGCCTATCGAGTAGTCGATCTTGATTGGCTCCTCTGTCTTCAATGATATCGCTATGGGTGAGTTGGTTGGGCAGGGTCCGACTATCTTTGTCAGGTACTCAAGGTTGAAGGTTGATGAAGAGGCCTTGGTCACATCGAGCTTATTGATGAACTCGGCATTGTCCATGTGCTCCTCCTCCAGCTCGCCTGCATCCCCCTTTGCGACTACCTTGAATATGCCCTTGTCTGTCTTGAAGTTTATATATGAAGAGAGGAGGTTTGCGTCTTTGAGAATCTCCTTAAGCGAGTCACCTTTGACTTCGATGATGGACTCGAACGCGATGGTGGGCTCTTTGTCTGGGTTCTTCCTCACATCTATGAGTGGGAGCTTATAGCGCCTCCTGCTGTTCTGCCCGATGAATTCGAGTGTGAGTTTGTTGTTGTCTTCCTTCATCACGAGCTGCTCGTTCGTTCTTGAGCTGTTGAGTATCTTGCTGAGGTTGTCCAGATTAATGCCAACCTGTGACGTTTTGTCTACCTCGTACTTCGAGAATGCTTTGCTTGGCATGAAGAAGGATATCATACTTATCCCTGATGGATCCATCGCCTTCAACGAAATCCCCTCGGGTGATATGCTGAATGCACCTTCGTCGATAAGGCTGTCTATCGCATCAATACAGTTCTTCCAATATTTCGCGTCGTCTATCTTTATCTCAAACATTCGAATCCCCACTAATAGCGCTTACGACTGTAGGTTATTTATACAATAAAAACTAAATAGACATATAGAGGGGAAGTGTCTGGTGTAGATAGATTGTTAAACCATTAGAAAGACTTAAATATGAAAAATTTGAAAATAACTATCTGCGGCTGCCTGTATGGGAGCCAATGACTATAGGTGTCTTTATGAAAACGTTCAAACATGATAGAAAGGTGGGGCGCAACACTGGAAAGCGCACTAATGCCAAGGTGGGGCTTCCGGTAAGGCACCATGCCAAGGGCATCGCGCGTGCCAGGGGTCCGTCGAACAGCACTGGGCACGGGGCGCAGGTATCGGTAAAGAGGTCCATCACAGAGCAAAAGCCGCCGAAGAAACAGCTAACCGCCAAGGAGAAGCGTGAAAAGCTCTATATACCAGAGCCAAAGCTCGCTAGGGGGACCCTCAATGCCATACTTGCAGACAATTTCGCGACCGATTACTTGAGGAAGAACGTGAGCAAGAACGCGATAGACGTGCTTGGTGTGATAACCACACCGAAGACCGCGGAACAGGTGTCTGCTATTCTCGACATAAAGATAAACTTTGTCAGGAGCATGCTCAACATAATGCAGGGATATGGGATAACGAACTATTATGTGGCAAAGAATGACAATGGATGGCTTTCGTTCGCCTGGTACATAAACACCGCAAAATTCCAGTCGTTCTTCGATTACATAAGGTCGATAAAGAGTGATGAAATCGTGATAAAAGATGACTGCAACGATTATTTTATATGTGCAAAGTGCTACAACAACACGAAGCTCATCTTCGCGTTCGATTCGGCGTACGAGGCAGGTTTCAAGTGCAGGGCCTGCGGCGGCAAGTTCAAGATGATAAACCGCGATGAGGCAGAGAGTCTTGTCAAGGCGCAAAGCGGTCCGGTGCCAGAAACAGCCAAGACCTGAACTGTGCCGCATCAAAGCAAACCAATAAAATAACAGGCCGCGAAAGTCTGGTGTTGTTTTGCTTCTTACAAAGCGAGGTGGGGTAGTCTGGAGTGCCCGTTGGGCTCATAACCCAAAGACCGGTGGTTCAAATCCACCCCTCGCTATTCTGGTTTTTTGCGCCGCCACACACGCTGCCAGCCGCCAGACCCCACAATTCCACTATTCGTGTTGGTTTTTATTATAGTATAGTGTAGTCAATAGGAGCAACTATTAAAGCAACAAGCTTAATGGTCTTTCAAATACCGGCATTATGGGGTGGTTTTGCGGAAACCGAAACATATGACACAGTTTGGCTGGTGTGGCAGAAAGAGAAGCAAACAACCAAACTACAGCAGATTCCCAAAACATTTTACAAAGATGTTTTTGATTACCTCGACAAGACAAACAAACCAACAGACACAGAAAGCACAACCAAAGAAAACACCAAAAGACTCCTTAACAACATATACGAGAGGAGAAAGCAAAAAATACTGGCATACTTGGCATACAACCAACAACCGCCACAACCAATGCCCCCAGAAGAAGAAAGATTCTACACGAACCTCTATGCCACAATAAAGAACGACAGGCTCGGAGACAAGTCTGTGTTGGGTGCATTAACCGCCCTTCACGACACACCAAAGATAATTTTGCCATCTGGTGTGGAAGTTGGCCCGCTCATGAAGGACCAGACTGTGTTGATAGACAGCACACAAGATACGGAATTCCTCCTATCAAACAACCTCTGTAGGACTGGGTAGCCAACAATATCTACCAACTAATAAATAACTCTGCGTGCATAATAATACCACAGCAACACACAGATAATAACAGCGAGATGGTCTAATGAAGGTACCAAAAGAGATAAACGCATATTGCCCAAAATGCAACAAACACACACCCCACACGATAAAACTCTATTCCAAAGGTCCCGGGTTCGGCATAGGCCAGAATCTGGGCAACAGGAGAAGGCTGAGAAAGCTTAAAGGATATCACGGCAAGGTCAAAGGACAGGCAACCAAGAAGAAAATATCTACCAAGCAGAAGACGCTGTTGAAGTGCAAGCAGTGCGGCTATATGGTGGAGAGGGTCTTCGGCACAAGGACAAAGAAGAAGCTAGAGATAGCTTCATGAAGTGTTTTTGATGGAGAACAGCAGGACGCCAGGTGTCGGAGAGATGGTGATAGCACGCATAGACAAGGTCATGCAATTCAGCGCGCATTGCAAGCTTATAGAGTATGGTGACATCGATGCGTTCCTGCCGATTAGGGAGGTGTCGTCCGGGTGGATAAAAAACATACATGAATACATACACACCGGGCAGGTGGTAGTCTGCAAGGTCATCTTCATAGACAGCGATAAAGGCACCATTGACGTATCTATAAAGAAGGTCAACCAGAATAACGCAAAAGAAAAACTCAACACATACAACCTGGAGAAAAGGCTCGCCTCGCTCTTTCAGCAGTCGATGAAAGAAGCAAAGGTGAGCCCAAAAGAACAGCGTGATGCATATGTGTCATACGTGCTGACATCATTCGGCAGTTTTACAAGTTTCATGAAGGGTGCAGCAGACAACACAACAGACTTCGAGAATGCCAAGCTGCCAAAGAAGTTGAAAGACTCCCTTAGGCGGTTGATAGAGGCGAGCAAGAGCGTCTCGGAGCACAAAGTCACCTACCTGCTCAACATATCAACGTTCGACACACAAAATGGTATCACACAGATAAGAGACATGCTTTCAGACATAGAAAAAGCCTCTGTAGAAGTCGAATATATAGGAGCGCCAAGGTATAAGTTGGTTGCGGCAGGCCCAGATTATCCTACCGCTGAATCACGGATTGAGGCAGCCAAAGCAATAATCAAGCAGAAGCTGAAGGACGGCAGGTTCTCAATCGAGAAGGAGAAGGTAAGGAAAGAGAAGGTCGACATAATAAACAGGCTTTGACATGGAGACGATGATAAGGTTGAAGAAGAGCGCGAAGGTTTCACGGCCGGTGATGATAGTCGGACTACCAGGCATCGGCGGCGTAGGTCGCATGGTGGTAGAGCAGATACGCAAAGAATACAATGCAAAGCGCATAGCTACTATATACTCCCCCTACTTCCCCAGCCACGTCATAATGACAAAATCGGGCGGGATAAGGCTCGTCAGCAACGGGCTCTATAAGATAAAGCGGAATGGCAATGATATCCTTTTGCTCACAGGCGACATCCAACCACCGTCTACAGAAGGGCAGTTCAGGGTCAATTCAGACATAATCAACTTCTTCAAGAACAACCTAAATGGCGCCTTCATCTACACCATAGGGGGGTATGTATCGCACGATCCTGCCAAAAACAAGCCCAGGGTCTTCGCCAACGCGACCAGCAAGGACATCATAAAGCGCTTTTCCAAGTATGGCCTAGTTTTCGGCAAGTCTAGGGGTACGATATGGGGCGCGGCCGGCATGCTTCTCGCATTCGCAAAGATGGGAAAAATGGATGGGATTTGCCTCCTCGGCGAGACGAGTCTGACGGACTTCGACGCTACCGCAGCCAAGGCCGTGCTCGAGGTGCTGTCGAAAATCATGCATCTCGAGGTGAAGACCGAAGGCCTGGACCATCTGATAGACGAGGCCGCTAAGGTTGAGAAGGAACTAGCCCAGCAGATGTCAGCGCAGGAGGCGGACAAGGACAGGAAGCTGTCATACATAAGGTGAGCCTCGGTTCCGGCAGCAACAAATATTAATGGCCGCAAGATATATCATATTCGTGTTCGGCGCGCCAATAGTCTAGCCTGGTAGGACCTCAGCTTCCCAAGCTGATAGCTCGGGTTCAAATCCCGGTTGGCGCATACTTTTCGACAAATCCAGCAACGTCAATAAACAAGCCCCAGTGTAATCTATATATATCACGTTCGCAGCGTCTTTACCCGGACGGGATGGCCACAATCGGCCGTGACGATGATGATATGTGGAAAGTACACAAGGAGCAGGATACCAGGGCGCTGATAACCTCTATATATCGGCGCGAAGAGACCGAACCAGCAGCCAAGGCACACGCAGACAAGGAGATGAACAAGGCCGGCGCAAAGGCCGTCTCCAGCGCGTTCCTTGCCGGCATGGCAAGCATGTACCTCATCTGGCAGACTATGGTCCCAAACGCCCTCCAAGCCATGCATGTGACTGGAAGAAACCTCGACCACGAGACGATCGGGGAGACGATAGCCGCAACGATACTCACCATGGTCGCCGCGAGCAAGTTCTTCGACGGGTTCTTCCAGAAGAGGCTGCTCAGGAGGGAGGCAACCAAGCAGTTCCTGAAGGACCAGGACGAAAAGGCGCAGGCCGCACCGTTCGTCAAGAGCCAGAAGATAAACTGGGACCTGGTCTCGAACAGGAACTGAATGCCGGTAACGTGGTCTTTTATTGCTTGGGTTCACATTTGATTAAGGTGCTTATATGGCAACGCAACAGCAGAGTGCGGTCAACGCCGCGATGCTCGGCAGTATAAAGACCGAGATACTGATAGCCTTCGTCTTCTCACTACTTGCGATGATAGTCGAGGCGATAATGGCAGCGGTGTACGGCGGGATAGCGTTATTCCTGACCCCGATTGCAGTCGCCCCGATGGTGGCCGGGTCGGCAGCTGGATTCACATTTCTCTCGCTCTTCGGAATAATCTCAATGGTAATGGTGGTGATGTTCGTGCTTTCCTTACTCTCTTTCCTACACATCAACAGGATGAGGAACGCCGCGGACGCAGGGGATGTCACGACGCTCAAGGCGCTGAACTCCGTCGGATGGGCGATAATAGCGTTGATTTTCAACGGCATGATAGCCGGGATACTGCTGCTCGTCGCCCACGGGTCGATAACTGGCCTTAAATGAGCCAGGCCTATTTGACGTCGAAATAGCCGTTCTCCCTAATGTACCTCACGTGCTCCTCGAAAATCTCCCGCAGTTCAGGGAAGCCCCTGAAGCACTTTTCCTTATTCTCCCTTAGGAAACCCTCGGTCCACCCCTTCCAGTCACGCTTGTAGTCCAGCTCGTGTATCTCAGCGTCTAGCTGCTCCACCGCCCTGGCCAGCCTGGCCTCTCGCGTCTTCTGCGACTCGAACTCGATGTATAGGTCATTGTACCTCACGGCGAGCCGACTAGGCAGCTCCGTCAGCAGCCTCTTAAACGCGGCGTTCTCCCGCTCACCCTTTCCCGACCTGTCCACACCGGGCCGCAGTGGCGTGTCATCGGCATGCACCTCTACGAGGTCATGGTAGAGGACGAGCTCGAAGACCCTCTCCTTATCGACTTTGAAATCATACCTGTCCAGCAGGAAGTCTGCCAAGACAAGGCTGCTGAACGTATGCTCTGCGGTGCTCTCTTTCCTGTCGCCCACGGAATTGTGCCTGTAGATGCGCTTAAGCCCGTATATGACGCGCAGCGCATCAATCTCACCATAGGCAGCGGACGCCATGTCACACCACCAGCACAATCGCGATCGCGGTCAGTCCAGCAGCCACGCTGCATATGAGGTTGGACGTGTGCTTGTTGCCGAGGCCCCTCTCCTCGAAGTGTCCGGCAACGCTGTCTATCACGCTGCCGATGAACCCCGAAAGCACGACAACGGCCAGAAGCCCGGCGCCGCCGATTCCACCACCCACGACACTGAACGCTTCTGCAAGCGGGAACGCCCAGCCGGCCACGAGCGCCGCCCCGACCACCGACATGGCAAGGCCAAAGAGTGTGACCGCGCCGCTCCTCCCCTTCTTTGTCGGCTTCAATGTTAGGATCTCCTTCGGGATCCCATCAAGGACGCCGAGCTCGCTCGCGAACTTGTCCGCGGTTATCCCCGCCACCGCGCCGATGAAGCCCACGATACCAGCCAATTCCAATAGGTTGTTGGAAAACACCGCTCCGAAATAGAGGACAAAAGCGAAGGCCAGCGGGGCGATGCCGTTGGCGGCGACGTTCATGATGCCCCTCCTCTTCTCGGTCAGCCCCCGCCGTTCCTTGTAATCAATCCTGATCAACGTCACCACATACGAGAATACCAGGAAGTAGAGCATCACTGCCACCAGGAGCCAGCCAAAGCTGCCTCCGAGCAGAAACAGCACGGCCCCGAGGGCCACGGCCCCGGCGATTCCTTTCTTGTCGAGTGTCAGCATTGTCATATAGCATTCCATAATTATGATAATATTCCGCTATTTCGAAAGTGTTTTAAACCTGCTTTTTTATAATATCTTTGGGTTCTCTACTGAAGGAAGGTCGTAAAGAACTGGTCGCCTTGCCAGCGTGCTTCGGCACGCTGGCACTATTCCTTTTTGCCTCGTCTTGCGAGCTCTGAATATTTCCTGAAGGAACCATTTTATATATTCACATAGAGTATATTAAGACTAACGCTTTTCGGGGGCCCTATCATGGCGAAGGAGAAGAAAATCCTGGAGATTGAGGACCTTCCCGGCATAGGGGAGGTCAGCGCGGCGAAGCTCAAGGCTGCCGGGATAGACTCTCTTGACAAGATCGCCACGATGCCGTATGCGGAACTGGCAGAGACCGCCGGCATAACGCCAGACGCGGCGAAGAAGGCCGTGCAGGCGGCGCAGGAATCCACGACTATAAACTATGAGACCGGCAGCGCGGTCTTCGAGCGCAGGATGACGATCGACAAGGTCAGCACCGGGTCGGCTGACCTGAATGAGATGATCGGCGGCGGCGTGGAGGCCGGCGCCATAACAGAGGCGTACGGGAAGTTTGCTAGCGGTAAGACGCAGCTCGGCTTCCAGCTCTGCGTCAATGCGCAAAGGCCCAAATCAGAGGGCGGCATGGATGGATCGGTGCTCTTCATAGACACCGAGGCGACATTCAGGCCGGAGCGCATCAAGGAGATAGCCAAGGCTGCTGGGATGGACCCGGAGAAGGTGCTGGACAGCATATACTATGTGAGGGCGCAGAACACCGACCAGCAGATTCTCACGATTGAGAGAGCGGACAAGCTCATCGAGGAGAAGGGAATCAAGCTGATAGTCGTGGACTCAATGATGGCCTTGTTCCGCGCCGAGTTCGTAGGGAGGGGCGCGCTCGGTGAGCGGCAGGGCAAGCTCAACATGCACATCCATAAATTGCAGAGCCTTGCGGAAAAGCACAACCTGGCTGTCTACCTAACAAACCAGGTCATGGACAACCCAGGCATACTCTTCGGCGACCCGACCACCCCGATAGGCGGCAACATAATGGCGCACGCGGCTACGACAAGGCTCTATATGCGCAAGAGCAAGGAGGAGAAGCGCATAGTGAGGCTGATAGACTCGCCGAGCATGCCGGAAGGGGAGTGCGTCATCAAGATAACCAGGGACGGCATAAAGGGCTGAAAGTGATACATTGCCCCTGCTCATTAGGTTAGACCCTAAGAAGAGGTCGCTATACTCCGAGGACCAGTCTACGATAGACGTGCTCCTGAACGGTTACATAGGGCAGAGGGAACACGGGAAGCTGGTCCTCTCGCCGGAGGAGGCGCTTTATCTCATGGACGTGCGAAAGGCCGGATGCGCGTCGGAGGACGGCAAGGCCCTGTCATTCAACGACGTCGCCCAGCTCTTCAGCAGCGACAGGAAGTTCATGGCCCGGTACTTCACCTACAAGGACTGGAGGGACCGCGGGCTGATAGTGAAGCCGGTGGGGGCGCAGCCCGGCCAGAAGGCCGCCCAGCGGCCTCCGGTGAGGAAATACCCATCAGGGCAGCTCAGGCTTGGGCAGGTCCGGTTGGAAGGTACGTTCTTCCCGGACGATATGGTGACTGTGGTTCATGATGGGGAGCACGCGAAGCGGATTTACGAGCAGCACTGGTTCGGGCAGTACGGCACGTACAAGGCCAGCGACCACGGGTCCCTCAACAAGCTCGACATCTATGAGACCGTCTTCCTGATGGACAGGGGAGTGCTCTCCGTATCCGGATGCACACGCGCCGAGATATCTGCCATCGCCTCGAAGAGGCGGTCAGACTTCCAGAAGCTCTACTCTGTGTATGCGGACTGGAGGTCCAACGGCTACGTAGTCAAGACCGGATTCAAGTTCGGGACGCACTTCAGGATCTACTTCCCAGGCGCCAAGCCGAAGAGCGGCGACGATGCGTGGGCACACTCCAAGCACGTGGTGCACGTCTTCCCGAGGGACGTGAAGCTGCTGATATCCGAATGGGCAAGGGCGATACGCGTCGCGCACTCGGTGCGGAAGACCTTCATCCTCGCCATACCTGGGAAGAGCAGGAAAAAGAAGCTCAGCACGGACTTCATGCTCTACTACAGGAAGGGCGGCGAGACCGAGAACCCGAGGACCGACGCACCGCGCTATGCGATGCTCTCGCTATCAGAGGACGAATACCTGGGAGGGGCGGAGCTGTCCGCCATAATCAGCGAGGCGAAGGAGAGAAGGTGCGAGCTCGTGATTGCCATCGCGGACCGCGAAACCTCGGTCACCTACTACAAGGTCGGGAGGATAGAGCTCGCGAAGAGCCCCTACGAGTACTACGAAATAGACTGGATGCAGCCTTGAAACGGGCTCGGTGGGATTCGGACCCACGACCTACTGGTTAAGAGCCAGCCGCTCTACCAAGCTGAGCTACGAGCCCAAGGATTCAGAATTGATTGCACTTTCATGAATAAAAAGCCATACGTCGATTCATAACAAAGCGGTGGTGCCGTGAAATGTCTCTCGATAAGGCAGCCGTACGCGGAGCTGATACTGCTGGGCAGGAAGACGGTGGAGCTCAGGACGTGGAACACAAGGTTCCGCGGGAGGTTCCTCATCCACGCGCCCGCCACCGTCGAAAAGGAGGCCTGCGCGAGGTTCGGGCTGGATCCCGATGCGCTGCCGCGCATGGCCGTCGTCGGCTCCGCGGTGCTCAGCGGTGTCGTGAAATATTCGAGCAGGGAGGAGCTGATGCGCGATTCGGCGAAGCACCTCGCGTCCGGCAAGTACCTCGATGACACCTACGGGTTCGTCCTGAAGGACGTATCCAGGATAAGGCCATTCGGCATGCCCGGCAGGCTCGGCTTCTTCGAGGTGCCGCTTCCTGAAGGGCTTGCGAGCAGGCTCGGCCTCGAAGGCCAGTCAAGGCTGCCGTAATCCGCGTCACCCTGCAGACGCGCTTTCCTTGTATAGCCCCAGGAACACCTGCCACGCCGGCTTGGGAGACCCGTACCGCGGGTCGGTGGCGTTGAGCAGCCCGAAGTCGTACTGTCCGGACATGCCCCACAGGTCGAACCAGTACACGCGCTTCACGTAGCTCAGGTTCGAGAAGAAGCTGACGTCGTCCTCCAGGAACGACGCCTGCTCCGCCTGGCTCACCGCCCCCGGAACGATCGGCAGCCCTGTCTCGGTTATCCATATCGGTTTGCCCGTCATGTTCTCGTATGCGGAAAGGCCAGCCGCCCACGACTCCTGTTCCGTGCGGTCGAACGGAAGGCTCGGATATGCGTGTATGGAGATCGCGTCGCAGTACCTGCCCATCCCATAGCCCCAGGCCTGCGCATACCACAGGTACGTGCCGTAGTCGTCTATCGGGGCGCCACCGAAGCACACGACCGTGGCGTTCGGCTCGGCCGCCTTTATCGTGAGATACGCCGCCCTTGTGACAATGTAATAGTTGTACGCGCTGCCGTTGACCATCCCTGTCTGGAACGGCGCATACCATGGCTGGTTCCAGACCTCCCACGCGCTTATCTCAGGGTATTCCCTCACCGCGTTGGCGACGGACGCATTCCAGTCGCCGAGCGTCCAGTTCTTGCCGGCGACCGTCTCGTAGTCGAGTATGCCCAGGTACTGCGCGCCGTACTTACCACTCTCGTTCCTTATCTGGCCTATCTGCGACGGCGCCAGCGTTATGTCATTCCTGAAGAATCTTACTCCGCTTTCAAGCGCCGCCATCTCAGAGCTAAGGTTGCCGTGCGTTCCAATACCAAGCCCTATCCTGTTGATGGCCGCCGGGTTCTGCGCCGCGCCCCCGATTGAGACATAGAGTAGGGCAGCCAAGGCCACTATGGCCGCCACACAGGCCAGCAATATGGTACGCCGGACCAGCATGCATTTGCCCCGGCCTTAGAGTCCACCGCCAGGCATGCCCATGCCAGGCATGCCGAACCCGCCTCCAGCCCCCATAATACCCCCTTGGTTTGACTGCGCCCTCGCAAGTAGTATCTCGACGACTATAACAAAACCCAGGATGGTCTGGGTCGGCAGCTGGGTTCCAGATATGTTTACCATATACGCATTTTTCATCGTGTCCACGAAGTCACTTACACTCATTACGTCGTACTTCCTCGTCACAGTGGCTATGCCGTCTCCGGACTGCGTCTGTATGGAGTATTCCATGCCGTAGAAATTGCCGTTGGCTACTGCAATCACGCTACCGTCTGCATCCTGGATGTCAAGTTTGCTGCCTCCGAAGAACCCGCGCAGGGTGGGCTGCATCTTTATTACCGCGGTCACCCGGCCGTCCTTGTCGCCGTCATGTATCTCATAGACCTGAAAAACGCTCAGTACCTTGTGAGTCACCGTGCAGACAACCTTCCCATCTACCGTTTCTACCACCTGGCGGTCGACGAACACCTTCGACTTTGTTAGCAACACGACCTTTCCGGTGGTGTCTAGGAAGTCAAGATTCTGGTGCAGCTCCACAAGCTTGTGCCTCCTCACCATGTAGCTTTTCAGAGCCAGTTCTGGAATTGTGCCGTCCATGCAAACCAGATAATAATGCTAGCGGCAGCTATAAATCACCAGTCAGCGTACGGCCGCGGCGCTGTCCCACCGGGCCAGCCGCTTCCCAGCCATGGCCCTGACTGCGGATTCCACCCTCCGGTCCAACTCGGCGCTGCCGCCGCCATTCAGCCCCTCCGCGCACCTGCCCTCTATCGCGTCAAGCACTGTCTTCCCAGTCCAGTCCGGCTCACGCAGCAGCCTTGGGTATTTGAACATCTCCAGAACGGTGTCGCTATTTCCGTGGTTCGCGGCGACCAGGGCGGGCGTCACGTTCCCGTCCGCATGTATCAGCATGAACCACTGCTCTGGCAGCAGGACCCTGCCTAGCGTATCCGGCCTTATGTACTCGATTTCGTGGCACAGGGTCCACCCGTGCCCCATCTCCATCCATAGCGTTTCAGGCTCCTCTATGATTATCCTCAGGAGCTCCCTCTTGCCCCCATCTAGCACCCTGTTGACTGTGTGGTTGAACTCGTGTTTCCTGTTGCTGAGCTTGAATCCGTTCCCCATGCCATCGCCTATGCCCTTGCCTGCAGCAGCCCCATCAGGAAGTTGCGTATGCGCGTATCATCGAGGCGCATGTTGAGCAGCACCTCCCTGTCAAGCAGCGGCGTGACTACCAATATGAAGATTGAGCTTGTGAGCAGGTGCATTGCGGTAAACGGTATCTGTCCCACCAGCGCCGCATAGAACGTGCCGCCGAACATCAGTGGCTGCATGAGCACGCCGGTTATGCCGTCGAACGCCAAGACGCCCACGGCTCCGTAACCGAGATATGGGATGAGGCCCATGCCCCTCCTGCCTCTGAGGGCAAAATGGAAGGCAAGCCCTATGCATCCGTATGTCACGGCCGTGACAGCAGTCCACGGCCCGACCTCGTTCGTCACAATGTCGAATGAAGCCATCGTGATGAACGGGAAAAGGAACGACGTTATCGCGGCGCTCCTCCTCGAGAACGGCATCGCCATGGACATTATCGGGTCGTTGTCCGGTATTACCCTGAGCAGCCTTATCAGGTTCGCCACAACAATGGCAATAACCATCCTGAAGCGGTTGCTCCTCTGCTCAGTGTTTTTCTTGCTCTGCATCGAACCATGCTCGTGGCAGTACAGGGACCCAGGCAACCTGGCTTTCCTCCTGCGAGGATCACAGTTGCGGCACAGCAGCCGATTTGCACGGCTTTCCCCTGGAACCTTTCCGGCACTGAACCGGAATCCCTCACAGTAATTTGCGCGCTGCATTTATAAGTCTGAGCAGGCGTCGCCGTTTACCGCACTGCCAGGCCCGACCCAACGGACGTGCCGGCGGCTTGGGCTTCTACGAATCAGCCACTACTTTTGCCATAATCCGCCAGGGTAGGGATTCGAACCCTAAAGCCCCGAAGGGCACTGGTTTACCCGCCTCCTTTGCATCACTAATCAGCTCTTGAGGGATCTCAAGACCAGCGCGTTACCAGATTCTGCCACCCTGGCGCGATAGATTGGATTTCTCGGCAAGGAATTAAAAGGCTGCCAGCCCCCCACGCGCGGTACAGTTCCACAAAAAAAAGAAGGCGGCGTCAATCTTATTAATATGAGTAGGCCAATCAAAAGATGGAAATTCATACAAAAGCAGGCAGACAAGTCTTAAAATCATACTGTTTCAGTAACTACTACATACCACACGGCAAGATCAGATGGCTAAATATGTTTTAGTGGCGGACACGTCACTCATATATACGTTCAGGGACTTTCCCTTGCTCGACTTCCTCCCCAGCGCCCCGAGGGCCGCCGTACCTGGTCCTATATACAGGTTCCTGAGGGGCAAGAACCCCGGCACGTTCCCCGACGGCCAGCTCCTGCATGCCCCGTACTCGATAAGGAAGCTCGAGGCGATATTGCTCCAGAGGCACCCAGCGTCCGAGATAGCGGTCACCGACATAAACAACGTCGGCAAGTTCGTCGACAACGACACAGAGCTGATAGGCATATCGACGATGGACCCGTTCGGGATAGGGCCGCTGACGATGTCGTATGCGGCTCTGTTCGGGGGCGACTTCTACGCATGGGTAAGGTCGGAATGGGAGGAGCTCGTGCAGAAGGTCAACAGGGTAAGGAAGGGGAAGAAGGCGAAGCTCATAGTAGGGGGGCCCGGCGTCTGGGAGTTCACTGTACTGAGGGACGAATTCGAGAGGCTCAACATCGACTACGCCGTACAGGGCGAGACAGACGACGTGCTTAATGAGCTCTTCGACCAGATACTTTCGGGAAACGTAGACACCAAGATGTTCAAGGTCGGGTACAACACCTTCGACAACAACTTCCGCATGAACGAGGTCCACGATGAGAAGTTCCTTGCGAGGACGAGCTACGGAGCGTACCCGCCGCTCGACAAGATACCTACGATAGTGCACCCGTCCACCAAGTCGATGGTCGAGATAATGAGGGGCTGCGGCGTGGGCTGCGACTTCTGCGAGGTGACCCTCCGCCCGCTCAGGTACTATACGCTCGACATGATAAGGAAGGAGGTCGAGGTCAACATACGCGAGGGCGGAACGCACAAGGCATGGCTGCATTCAGACGAGTTCTTCGGCTACAAGCACGGGCAGTTCTTCGTTCCGAACGAGGATGCGCTGGCAGAGCTGATGACATCCGTGATGTCGATAAAAGGCGTCACGAACTCCAACCCGACGCACGGCCGCATTTCGATACCCGCTGGCTATCCAGAGCTCATGGAGAAGCTGTCTAACATAATGCACGCCGGGCCGAGGAATTGGATAGGCGTCCAGACCGGCCTCGAGACGGGCAGCGACGAGCTGGCGAGGAAGCACATGCCCGCAAAGACGCTGCCGCTGAAGATAGGCCCCGACGGGAGCTGGCAGGAGATAGTCTGGAAGGGCGTGCAGGTGATGACGAAGTACTACTGGAGGCCCGCATTCACCGTGCAGGTGGGGCAGGAAGGCGAAACTGATGAGGACAACTGGGACACGGTCGCGCTCATAAACAGGCTAAGCAACTCGTACATCGATGGTCGCCCGTTCGAGTTCACAGTCACCCCGATGCTGAACGTTCCGCTCGGGAGGATAAAGAGCAGGCAGCTCAACAGGGGCATGCTGAACCCCGCGATGCTTGCCGTCTATTACGCTTCCTACAGGCACCTCTCGAAGATGGCCTCAAGGGACGCCGGGGACGAGTCTAAGGGCAACCCGGCCACAAGGATGGCGATAACCGGCGTCATGAACCTCGGCGGGTTCGGCATGATGAAGTTCATCGAGGGCGTCGCGAAGAAGGGCGGGGTCGACATCGAGAAGGCCAAGGTATGGGGAATCGAGCACAAGAACCATCTGGAGAGCATGACCGAGGTCATGAACGCCTGAATGCAAGGTTTTTAAGAACCATTGCCAATATACAGGCATGCAGAAAACCATTTCAGTGATAATCGCGGTCGTGATAGCCGCCATTGTGATCGCGGCGCTCGCCGCCTCCCACCCTGTCGAGAACGGCAGCATGCAGCAGGGAGGGCTGGGCAAGTCTTTCATGGGCCAGCGAGAGGCAGAATCGCTGTTAGGCGCGGGCACTTACTCTGTGCAAGGGCCCTTCAGTCCGGCCAACCAGTCAGCGGCCGGGATCATCTCAATGGCGAATCAAGGGTCCCTCAACGGTAACGTGACCTCTTACTGGTTGGTTTCATACAACACCACAGGCCCAAAAGTGAAGTCCGCCTTCGGTTCGACCAACCCCGGAATGACAGAGTATGTATTCGTGACCAATAATACCGGGGCGGTCTATCCAGTATTGGTGTACTCATACATCTCCGGCTTCAACGAAAGGTATAATGTGACGCTGAAGTGGGTGAACGTAACGGCTCTGGCATTGAATATCAGCATGGGTGGAATGACGTATTCCTATCTACAGGGATTCAATAAGTCATACTCCACGCCAATTGCGGTTCTGGTAGGGCACAAGGGCGACGAGGTCGCATTGGTCGAGATAGGCGGCGAAAATGTGAGCGAGCAACCGCTTGCGGCTATCGTCTCCAATGATCTGCCGTGAATTGCCATCACACGGACCAGTACTTCTTCGTCCTTATGAACTGCTTCTGCGCTTCTATGACGTCGCAGAAGAAGTCCCTGTCGCTCCTCCTCAACATCATGAGCACCCTTGCCGCCGTCTTCTGGCCTATGCCGTAGGTCTCGAGCGCGGCGACGGCCCTCCATCCATATGAGTCGATGAGGCTGGCCTCGGCCAGCGCATCCTTCATGATTTTGACCTCTGACTGCGACAGCCTCTTGCCGTTTACCCTCTTGTCTGTTGCCCGCGAGCGCTCGCCGTTGTCCATGGTCACCATGTTGCTGCCGCAGTTCGGGCACCTTACATACTTCAGCTTCCTGAGCTCTGAGATCTTCCTCGAGAACCCCATCCCACAATACGTGCATAGCAGCCCAGGCGCCTCTTTGGCGATGTGCTCCATGAACGAATCCACTACGACGCTGTTCGGCGTGACGGGCATCACCAGCTCCCTCGTGTAATAGAGCGAGTTAAGCAGCGCATCACCGAAGGGGCACAGCGAACCGGCGCGGACTTCGGTTATGCCCACAGCGCCCCTCCGCACGCCCTCGAGGAAGCCGCGCAGCGTCGGTATGTCGAAGTAGTTGTGCATCAGCTCCCTAACAGTCTCCTTGTAGACCGGGCTCTTCCCCAAGACGGTGGCGAGCCTCCTCAGCACCTGCTTCGAGACGACTGCATCCCTCTCTATCAGGCCGAAGAACTTTGCCACCGTGGCGAACCTGTAGCTGAACATATCGCTCCTCGTTATCGAGTTCTCGAGCAGCGTCTCAGCCTTCTCGGGGTCGATCTGCCTTATGTACTCGGCCAGATCAATATTCTCCGGCACCTCCAGGAGTATCAGGTAGGGGGAGGTGCGCACCACGACGCTTCTGCCAAGCCTGCTTGTCAGGAAGTACGAGATTATCTTGGCGAGGGCATCATTCGCGAGCGTGCCAAGGCAGGTGTAGACCACCTTGTAGCTGCCCGCATCTTCTATGACCACCTTCTTCGGGTCGGGCGTGAAGAACCTGTTCTGCTCCTCCACGAACCTCCTTATCCTGCCGGCCAGGGCGGCATCGGGATGCACGCCCCTGCCGCTGAATATGCCGTAGACCGCCTCGGCCGTGTCCGCGCTGACCGGTATGTCCTCGCCGCTCCAGTCTGGTACCGCGGCCTCAAAATCCTGGCTCGGCTCGACTATCACAGAATCCTCCTCCACGCTCACGACCCTCCACGGGAGGCCCTTGGTTATGAAAACCGCCCCGTCCTGCAGGTATGTGCTCACGAATCTCTCATCCAGCCCGGCTATCATGCGGTTACTGTTGAAGTCCTTGACCACCACCCTCTTCGTGTCCGGTATGAAGCTGACATGGCCATAGTAGAAGAGCCTTGTCCTGGGCGCGGCCGATATGGAGGTTCCGTCGGCCACGATGAGCCTCTGTGACTTCATGAACTCCAGGACCTCATCGAACAATCCCATCCCGAGGTTCCTGAATACGTACGACCTCCTCATGGTGCCATAGACGCTGCCGAGCTCCTGCCTCCCAGAGTCGAGAAGGATGCCGCACACCTGGTGCATCAGCACGTCGAGCGCGTTGTCCTGCGTCCTCGCCCTCTCGAGCCTTCCGGCAAGGGCGTTTGAATGGAGCGCCATCGCCTCCATGGCGTCGGTTATCCCGGTCGCGATCACCACCCCCCTCGATTCCCTGGATTCGCTATGGCCGCTCCTCCCTATCCTCTGCAGGAGCCGTACGGACTGCTTCGGCGACCCGTACTGCAGCACGAGGTCCACGCTGCCTATGTCTATGCCGAGCTCAAGCGAACTCGTCGCCACGACGGCCTTGATCCTCCCCTCCTTGAACGAGTCCTCCATCTCTATGCGCTCCTCCCTGTTGAGCGACCCGTGGTGCACGCCTATCCCCCCGAAAGAGTGCTCGCCGTCCATGAAGTGCAGCCTGCTGCCTATGGCCTCCGCCGCGCTCCTTGTATTGGTGAAGACGAGCGTGGACTTTGAGGACCGAACGCACTCCGCTATCCTTCCGAGCCTCGCCGCGGCCTCCTCGTCCAACTGGAACTTCTCAATCGCCCTCTCCATCCCCTCGCCCGGATGCTCAGGCAGCTCTATGCTGAGGTTCATCCGCTTTATGCCGGGGAGCGAGATGATCCTGCACTCCCTGTTGGGGCTGAGGAATTTTGACACCGTGTTCGGGTCCCCCACCGTGGCGCCGAGGCCTATGCGCTGGAAGCTTCCGGCGAACCTTTCCAGCCTCTCCAGCGCGACCGAAAGCTGCGCCCCGCGCTTGTTGCCGTATATCTCGTGTATCTCGTCGACCACCACGGCCTTGACGTTTGAGAGCTGCCCTGAGAACGATCTGGTCACGAGCATGCTCTGCAGGGTCTCTGGGGTGGTTATCATCACCTGCGATGGCACTCTCGCCTGCCTCGACCGTTCGCCCTGCTTAGTGTCGCCATGCCTTACCGCCACGCTTATCCCGTGCTGCCTGCACATGCCCTGCATGCGCTTCAGCATGTCGCGGTTCAGCGCCCTGAGCGGCGTTATGTATATGATGGCTATCCCGCCGAGCCCTCCCCCATGGACAATGTCGAGCAGTGGCACCATCGCGGCCTCTGTCTTTCCAGATCCCGTCGGCGCTGTTATCAGGCAGTCCTCGCCCGCCCGCACATGCGGCACCGCTATCTCCTGTATCGCCGTCAGGCCGTCACGCTCCTTCATAAAGGAGTCGAATACCGCTCCCATCGCCATAATATCTCGCCCAAGCAATAAAAACGCGACGAAGACAAGCGATTTAGCCTTTCTTTGAGATACCCGCATGGTTCCATGCTCGATGCGAGGTCCGCGAGGTTCGCGACCCTGAAGTTCTCGGAGTTCTACAGGTCGGCGCACATAACGGTCGACAGGATAGGGGGCAAGGAGTTCGGCTTCGGGGACTTCGACAACACGATAGCGAAGAGGCATATCGGCTTCAGGGACGCCAAGACACTCAACGCGTACCTCGCCGCCGCGGTCCCCGCATCTGTCTCGTTCTCGTCCGCATTCTACAAGGATCCAGAGGGCAGGCCCATGGAGAGCAAGGGATGGCTGGGCTCAGAGCTTGTGTTCGACCTCGATGCCTCCGATCTTCATCTCCCGTGCCAGCTGGCGCACGGCAGGTCCTGGGTATGCCAGACGTGCCTCGATTCGGTGAAGAGGGAGGCGTTCAAGCTCGTAGATGACTTCCTCGTGCCTGACTTCGCCATACCGAAGTCCGCAATCCGCATAAACTTCAGCGGCAACAGGGGCTATCACATCCACGTGGCGGACGAGCGCTTCTATCCGCTGAAGACGAAGGAGAGGGAACAAATAACCGGCTACATAACCGCGCGCGGCATCAACATGAAGGCCTTCTTCCCGACACTGGGTGAGAGGGCCGTGGACGAGGAATCCGGAAGGCCAAGGAACAAGGCCCTCACCGGTCCCAGGCCTGACGATCCGGGCTGGGGCGGGAAGCTGGCAAGGGGGGTGGTCTCCGCGCTCAATTCTGGCGAGGAGGCGCTCGTCTCGCTTAACGTCGACAAGACGACGGCCAGGAAGCTCGTAAGGAACAGGGCGAATGTCATAATGGGGATAACGATGGGCAACTGGGACAAGGTAAACATCGAGCACAAGGCAGACTTCTGGACAGGTGTGCTGAACGGCATGGCAGTCGGACAGACGAGCTCCATAGACAAGAATGTCACAAGTGGAACTGAGCACCTCATAAGGCTGCCGGGCACGGTGCATCCCGGTACGGGGCTCATGGCGAAGCCCGTTGCGGACCTCGGAAAGTTCGATCCCATGAAGGAGTCCCAGCTCTTCGCGAAAGGCGCCGTTAGGGTCAAGATAGATAAGGCGCCGGAACTCGGCATTGGCGGCGAGACGTTCGGCCCATTCGAGAAGGAGACCAAGGAGCTGCCCACCGCGGTCGCACTCTACATGATGCTGAAGAGGGTCGCCGTGCTGGCTTGACGTCAGCCTTTCACGGCCGCCTCGTACTTGTTGAGCCTCTTGATTATCTCGTCGCGCCTGCCGCTCTGCTTCATCGCCACCTTTATCACCTGCGAGAACGTCCTCACCGGGACGAGCGTCACCTTCCTCCTTAGCTCGTCGCGCAGGTAGACGTCATCGAGGTTGCTCTCGGGCACAACGACGGTCTTTATGCCGGCGCCTATCGCGGCCTCGACCTTGCTCGTGACGCCGCCGACAGGCAGCACCTCCCCTCTTACGGTTATCGATCCCGTCATAGCGACCGACTGGTCTATCGGTAGGTTCTCCATCGCCGACAGTATGCTTATCGCCACAGCGACGCTCGCGCTGTCGCCCTCTATTCCCTCATAAGTCTGTAGGAACTGGACGTGCATGTCGAAGTTCGAGATGTCGGTGCCCATGTGCTTCTTTATTATCGCGCTCACGTTCTTCACCGCCTCGCTCGCTATCTTTCCGAGCTTGCCAGTCGGTATGAACCTGCCCTCGTACTTCGAGCCCGCGGGCGTGACTTCGGCTATTATCGGGAGCACCAGCCCCGGTGCGGTCCCATAGCCGCCGGCTACGGCAAGGCCGTTCACCCTGCCCACACGGAAGCCCGATGTCTGGAAGACCCTGTAATCCTTCCTCATCTCCATGCTCTCATTGACCGCCTGCACCTCTACGGGGCTCGCGAACTTCATGGCCTCTATGACATCCTTGCCTGTCACGAACTTCTCCTTGTTGTCCACCGCTATGTCCCCTGCCGCCCTGACCAGCCCGCCGAGCTCCCTGAATGCGACGCTGAGGTGCCTCTTCCTCCCGCTCCTCCTCCTGGCCTCCTCGAGTATCTCCTCCACAGCGGTCTTGTCAAAGTGCGGTATGCGCCCGTCCTTCTTGACCTCCTGGGCCACGAACCTCGAAATCGTGTCGAAGCTAAGCTTCGTGTCCTCTATCGTCGAATCCATGTAGATCTCGTAGCCATAGCCCCTTATTCTCGACCTCAGGGCTGGGTGCATATGCTGTATGTCCATCAGGTTGCCCGCGGCGACGAGCAGGAAGTCGCACGGCACAGGCTCCGTCTTGACGAGCGCACCCGAGCTCATCTCGCTCTTGCCGGTTATCGAGTACCTCTTCTCCTGCATGGCCGTAAGTAGCTCCTGCTGCGACCTTGGGTCGAGGCTGGAGACCTCGTCTATGTAAAGTATACCCTCGTTCGCCTTGTGTATCGCCCCGCCCTCGACCCTGAGGTGGGCCGGCGTGCCGAGCCCCCCAGATTGCAGCGGGTCATGCCTGACGTCGCCGAAGAGAGCCCCAGCCTTCGACCCCGTCGCGTCTATGAACGGCGCGGTGCTCATGCCTGTGTTGTCGACTATCAGCTTCGGCTCGTTCAGGTCGACCATGCCGGGCATCGGCATCCTGCGCATCAGCCCCGTTGTGAATAGAGCCATCGCCCCGAATATCATCACCCCGAGTATGAGCGCCGCGAGGACGACTATCTCATATCCCGAGAAGTACCCGCTTATCGAGAGCACGAAGAGTATTATCACGAGCGCGACCACTATTGGGGTGACTATCGATCCTGTCCTGCCAATGCCAATCCTGCCCTTCTGCCTCTCCATCTGCACGATCCTCCTGCCCTGTCCGTCGCCCTTCTTCTCCTTGCCGTCAGGGTACGTCTTGACGCTCTTTATGAGCGGCATGTTCTCGTCGTTCGGGTTCCTGTAGACGAGCACGTCCTCTAGATTAGTGGTCGGGAGCAGCTCCGCCATCGCCTGGGCGAGCAGCGTCTTGCCCGTGCCGGGCGCGCCGATGAGCAGCACGTTCCTCCTCTGCCTGGCCGCCTTCTTTATTATCTCGACGGCCTTCTTCTGGCCTATGATCTGGTCGATGAGCTTCTCCGGTACCTTTATGTCAGCCGTTGTCTTAAAATCAGCCACGTTTTCACGCTATCTATGACCTGGGGGATATTATAAATATGCGCGAAATTTATAATATCATATCGGTAACCTTCGGTTTGCAGTCCCGTCGTCTAGCGGCCAAGGACGCAGGGCTTTGGACCCTGCTACATCGGTTCGAATCCGGTCGGGACTAAATTATTATATCTTGGATGACGGTGACATACAATATGGAGTACAAGATGCTTTACAACGGGACTAAGGTTCCAGTGATCGGCTTGGGTACCTGGCAGATCGGGGGCAGAAACGAAGCGGACAGCAGCAGAGATAGGGAAAACGTTGCGGCAATAAAGGGTGCTATAAGGCTCGGATACACCCTGATAGACACCGCGGAAATGTACGGCGCAGGACACACTGAAGAGTTGGTTGGCGAGGCGATAACCGGCCATGATAGGAGCAAGCTCTTCATCGTCAGTAAAGTGATGTCAAGGAATCTTGCATACGACGATCTCCTGAGGTCCGCGAAGGGGAGCCTCGACAGGCTCAAAACAGGCTATTTTGACCTGTACCTCATACACGGGCCAAATCCAAGCATACCTATCGCGGAGACGATGCGCGCCATGGACTACCTCGTTGCGAACGGGCTAGCCAGATTCATAGGGGTAAGTAACTTCTCCGTGGCCGAGCTTGAGGAGGCGCAGAAGCACACGAGGAACCCGATAGCCGCAAACCAGGTGCAATACAGCCTCATGGTGCGCAACGAATCGACATACGGACCCTACAGGAACATGGAATCCGAAACAATACCGTATTGCCAGAGGCACAGCATATTAGTCATGGCTGACAGGCCGCTCCACAAGGGGGTTCTGCTGCAGGATGCGAACCCCGTCCTTGACGAATTGGCCGCTAAGTACCACAAAACAAAAGCACAGGTTGCAATAAACTGGCTGATCTCCAAGGAAGGCATAATCACAATCCCGATGTCAATGAGCGAGGCGCATCTGAGAGAGAATCTCGGGGCAGCTGGGTGGAAACTGGAAAAAGAAGACATGCAGAAACTTGATAACGCAAAGTTCAGCGACGTTGGCAGATGAACGGCGCTCATCGCCGCCGCATCCGCATGGAGTACCATGACTCTATCAGGTCGATGAAGAGCTCGTCGACGTACTCGAGGAATCCGAGATTGTGCCTGAACCTCGCCATATAGATGCTCTGCGTCGCCCTCTTCATCCACCACTGAACCCTTCCCTTCGACCAGAAGCCCCCGAACTCTAGGATCCCCATGCCCCTGCACAGCGATATCAGCGTCGGGAACCTCCTCGGCTCGTACACCACCATCTTGTCCCGCCTCCCGGTCACCTCATAGAACAGGTTAGCGCTAACGTACTCTGCCTGTTCTGTCGCGCGCAGGGCGGTCAATATCGGGGCCGCCTCGAATATTTTGCTATAGCTGCAGTCCCCTATCGAAAAGACATTCGGGTCGTCCACCACCTGCAGGTAGCTGTTCAGCATCAGCCCGTACTTGGGGTTGACGCAACCGCCCCCCATGCCACAGACCACACCCGAAGGCATTATCCCTGCGCACCAGACGACGGTCTCGGCCCTTATCGCAGTCCCATCATCCAGCAGCACCTCCCCCTTCCTGACCTCGGTCACGGCATGGCCGTGCTGCAGCCTTATCCCACACTTGGAGAAGTACTGCTCTACAAATTCGCCGACCTCCTGGTCGAAGCTCGGGTGCAATATTGGGCCATGGTCTATCAGCACCAGGTCGCACCTGTTGCGCGGCAGGCCTTCCCTCTTGCATGTATCATCGGCAAGCGTCTTCAGCTCTGTTATCAGCTCGACCCCGCTGAGCCCTCCCCCCACCACCACTATCCTGAGCGCCGCCCTGTCTATCGAGTCCGGCGGCACTCCCCTTTGCGAGCCGAACGCCTCCACTATGTGGTCCCTAAGGGCGTTCGCGTCCGCGACCGACCTGAAGCCCAGAGAATTCTCCTTCGCGCCCTTTATGCCGTAGTACGCCGGATCCGACCCCAGCGAGACTATCAGGTAGTCGTATGGTATCTCCCCCTTTGCTGTGATGACGGTCCTGCCCTTCCTGTCAATCGACTTTATCTCGGAGTTTACGAAGCGCGACCTTATCCTGTTGAAGAGCCCCACATACGGTATGGTCACGTCCCTCTCGCCCTTCCTGCCGCTGGCGAGTCCAGGCAATCCCGGGACGTACTCGAACCTCTCGTCCCTGTCTATCGCTGTTATCTCAACCCTATCCTTGAGCATCCTTTTGAGGTTATGGGCGGCCTCCAAGCCCCCGAAGCCGCAACCAGCGATGACAACTCGCACAGCCATGTATGCAAGTAGGGCTTAAGATTTAATATACTTGACTCCAGCGGCGGGAAAGGCCACCGTGGCTATGCACCCTCCCCCCTTATCCGCCCCTCTTCCTGCGCCTCTCCCTCTCATCCCTCATCTCCGGTATCGTGAACCTGTTCCAGAAGAGCTTGTAAAGCTTGAGCCTATCGGGTATCTCGTTCAGGTACGGTATGTACGGCAGCATGAGGAACACGATGAACAGCGCGAGCGCGAGGCTGCCATCCTGCAGGTCAGTGCCACCCGGGAATGCGATCTCCAGGAGGTTATACGGCGCTACCCACCACGTGCCTATCGGCCAGACCCCCACACCAGCCTTGACCATGCCGTACTGGTCAACCTGGAGGCCGGTTGCCGTTGCCTCCGCGTCCATGAGGCCCGTATCAGAGAGCAGCCTGAGCTGGTACGTCTGGTCAAACTGGCTTCCCTGCTCGCCCAGCAGGACTGAATCGTATGCGCCGCTCCTCGCCATGACGACCAGCGCGCTCACCATCAATATGACTGGATTCTGCTGCGATGGCGACAGGGTTATTTCGCCGCCGGACTCGAAGTAAGCGTACGCGGCGTCTATGTTAGCGCTCCTCTGCTCCGGACTCTCGTTATAGAACGCCGCTTCCCCGTTCGCCGTGTGGTTCAGAGCGACGTAAGCATTGTATGGGACGATGACGAATACGTTCGCGGTGCTGAACCCGTACGGATCTATAGTATCAAGGTAGGTTGCCGTCCCAGAAGACTGGTTGAGCTCCTGCACGAGCGTCGCGGCCAGCACGGAGGAGTTTGTCGTTGCAACCCCCTGTATGGTCATCGGCGCCACATACGGCGCCCTGAAGAGCACCGCGAATGCGAGTATGACCGCCACCGCAATGCCGCCGCGCATGTACAGCTTGCCGTGGTCGGC
This sequence comes from Microcaldota archaeon, assembly GCA_021787495.1. GTDB lineage: Archaea > Micrarchaeota > Micrarchaeia > Micrarchaeales > Micrarchaeaceae > A-MIC-10. The sequence goes on from JAJYLX010000003.1 coordinate 104,668, forward strand.
CTCAACCATCGTATAAGGTATGTCGTTCCTGTAGGGTTTTGAGATTCCCCTGAGCTTTACCAGCCAGTAGTGCGCGAATATGAGGCCGAAGAGCAATATCGGGACCAGGGCGATATGCCATCCGTACAGCGCGCTATAATTCAACGGATTGATCCAGTATCCGAGCCCGAGACCGTTCCAAAGGTCCGCACCGGACAAGCCGTTCCACTGCGATACGAAGTCTCCTCTTAATCCGAGGCCGAATGCCGCCTCCAGCATCGCGAGCAGCAGAATCGCCGATCCAAGCATCCAGACCAGCCTCTTCGATTTGTATGCGGACGTGGAGAACACCACGAAGAGGTGCCATACAAGGAGGACGAAGAACGCCTCCGCCGCCCAGAAGTGGATGCTCCTGACGAACACGCCAATAGACGTGGAGTCCCACCAGAACGGCCCGAATATCACCATAATCGCACCGCTCACGACTAGCACCACAAGCGTGACCAGCAGGAGGAAGCCGAGCGAGTAGAAAATCGTGTTTCCGTACGAGGGCACCTTGCGTATGTACATGCTCTGCACGAGCCCCTTGAATTCAGAGATCAGCGATCCCCTCGGCTGCCCATCTGCCATTCTTCCGTCAACCTTCGCCTTTTTCGTAGCGGCCACGCCACCATCCTGCATTTCAATGCGGTATAATTATGAGGAAGCTATGCTTAAAAAATACTTGCCCCGGCAGGTGTCAGCGGATTCCGGGGATGCCCCATTCACCAAAGGTAATCCCTCCCGCACAATAGGAATAAAAAGACCCTTTTGATAGTCCAATATAATACCACGGGAGAAGCATGATACCCCTGCTGCAGGCAGAAAGCCTCGCAATAACTATTGTCACGCTCGCCCTGAGCGCCGTACTCACCGCCTTCCTTTTCGCATCCTACCGGAAAGGCAGGAGATCAAGCCTCATGTTCTGGGGCCTCGGGCTCGCCGCATTCACCGCCGGAGTGTTCCTCGAGGTCCTGTTCGCGCTGGGGATCTATTCCATGTCCCTAGTCGATATCTACCTGTTCATCGTCGCCCTGCTGGTCGAGCTGCTTGCGTTGGGGTCGATGGAGCTGCTCTCGTCAAAAACCAAGAAGCGCGCATACCAGGCATTCTGCATCGCATCCACAATGTTCCTCGTCGCCGCCCTCGCCGCGTCAGGCAACGTAGACATAGTGCAGGCTTATGTCGCATACCTCCCCCCTTCTCTGCTCGTGACGGTCGCCTCGACAGCCATGACCTTCCCTGCGGCAATAATCCTCATATGGGTAGCGCTGATCTCATACATCAAGACAAAGAGCGTGAAGATGCTCAGCATAATCGCGGGCGTAGTGCTTGTCTCGATTGCCGGTACGCTCTACATAGTGTCGTTTCCGTCGCTGCTCTACATCTCCGAATTCATCGGGATACTGCTGCTGTGGGTCGGATTCTACTCAAGGCAGGCGAGGAGAGGGCGATCCGCCAGTGGCGCCCGGCGGCATCCCCCTCCGCACTGATGCGCCCCAACCGCATTGAGAGGCGACCAGCGTTCGATATAATAAGCTTCTAGGGCATTATAGTTATGGGATGATTGGACGGGAAAGGCGACGCTGATACTGGGCTTCATCATAGTCGTCGTGTTCATCTACCTGCTGGTGACGAACCAGACGTTCATGCAGTATGTCGCGGGCGCCGTCCACGCGAGCAATACGATCAGCGGCAACCTCCCCGTGTCGAGCGGCGACGTGTCCCAGCTGCTCAATGCGACCAACGCGATGAACGAGAGCCAGTTCCTGGACTGGGCGAAGAAGGGCGCCGGCGTGGCCGATCCTGTGATAAGCAAGCTGGCGTCGGTGACCGGCAGCGCGACGTTCAACGCGAGCCTCAATCAGGTGTGGTCCGAAATAGAGCTGTTCAAGAACGGCGGCACATTGAGCAAGATAACCAGCGCAATCAACAAACTCATAAACACCAGCGCCAGCTGACTTATGCTCTGTGATGACTCGAGGTATTTCTGACCAGTGATGAGAGAGAGTCTCTGAGAGGATTTGCATGACGGAAAAGCTGTATTGGGAGGACCCGTACCTGAAGGAGTTCTCGGCAAAGGTCGTTGAGACCCGTACCCTGTCGGATGGCAGGGTCGGCGTCCTGCTCGACAGGACCGCATTCTATCCCACGAGCGGCGGCCAGCCGAATGACACGGGCATGATGTCATACGACGGCCGCACCGCCACCGTCATCGATGTGTCGAAGGACGGGGACAATGTGCTGCACATCGTGGACTCCGTTGAGGGGATGGGCGCCGGTGACGCGGTGGAGTGCAGGATCGATTGGGAAAGGAGGTACGGCCACATGCGGCACCATACTGCCCTCCACATAATCGACGGCATCGTGCAGAAGCGCAACAGCGGAAGGATAACCGGGGGCCAGATATACGCCGACAGGGCGCGCATGGACTTCGATGTTGCAGGCATGAACAGGGAGATGATGCAGGGCATCATCGAAGAGGCCCAGAAGATCGTGGACGATGACCACAGCGTGGTCTCGAGGTTCCTCACGAAGGAGGAGGCGATGGCGATACCGGACCTTTCCAGGACCGACCCGGGCAACGACCTGCTCGCGAGCCTAAAGAGCGTCCGCGTCATAGATATCGTGGGATTTGACATGCAGCTCGATGGCGGGACCCACGTCGCGTCGACGAAGGAGGTTGGGACTATTGTGCTCCATGAATACAAGAACAACGGCGCCCATAACAAGCGCGTCTACATAACGCTGCGCTGATCACAGCCTCTCGGTGTCACCGTCGACCTTCTTGTGCTCATACAAGAATGCGGCCTTCTTGAGCGCCTTGAGTGAAAGGGTGGCGCATTTCAGCCTCACAGGGCCCGGGTCTATCCCTATTATCCCCTTCAGCCTCTCGAAGCCCATTCCCTCTACCTCCGACAGCCGCTTCCCCTTTATCTCGTCCGTCAGCATGCTGGCCGACGCAATGCTTATCGCGCAGCCGGTGCCGTCGAACTTCACGTCCTCTATCCTACCGTCCTTTATCTTGAGGTATATGGTTAGGTCATCCCCGCAAACAGGGTTGAACTCGTGGAACTTCGCGTCCGCACCGCTGATCCTGCCCTTGTTGTGCGGGTGTTCATAGTTGGATATGAGCTCTTCGGCATAGTCCATCAGCGCACCCCGAATATGGACTTGACCCTCTCGATCGCCTCGGCGGCCTTGTCTATCTCCTCCTTGGTGTTGTAAGCGTAGAAGCTCATCCTGGCGAGGGAATCCATCCCAAGCACATCCCTTACCAGAGGCATTGCGCAGTGGTGTCCCGCCCTTATCGCTATGCCGTTGTCGTTGAAGACCTGCGCGATGTCGTGCGCATGGATCCCGGCAACCGAGAATGCCACCAGTCCGACCCTCCTGTCCACGTGCCCCCATCCAGGGCCGAACGTCTCCACCCCAGATATGCTGCCAAGCCTCCTGAGCGCATACTCGGTGAGCGCCTTCTCATGCCTGTCCACCGCCTCGACCCCCAGGCCATTAAGGTAATCTATGGCGGCCCCGAATGCGATACCACCCTCTATGTTGGAGGTGCCTGCCTCGAACTTCCACGGCGGCGAGTTCCACGTATGTGACTTCAGGGTCACGCTCATTATCATGTCACCGCCCCCGAACAGCGGTTCCATCCTATCGAGCATGTCCCTCCTGGCATAGAGCACGCCGAGCCCCGTCGGGCCGAACATCTTGTGCGCCGAAAAGGCGAGGAAATCGCAGCCGATGTCCTTCACATCCACCCTCATGTGCGGGACCGACTGCGCCCCGTCGACCATCACGACAGCGCCGTGCCTATGCGCCTCCCTCGTTATGGCCTTCACATCGTTCACCGTGCCCAGCACGTTCGACGCCTGGGTGACCGATACGACCTTCGGCCCCTTCTCCATCTGCTCAGCAAGGCTGCCGCGGTCCAGCATTCCCGTCTCACCGTCTATCTTGACGTAATCTAGCGTCGCGTGGCTCTTCTCGGCGAGCATCTGCCACGGCACTATGTTACTGTGGTGCTCCATCTCGGTTATCAGTATGTGGTCCCCCCTATTGACGCTCTGTGCCGCATACGTCAGGGCGAACAGGTTCAGCGATTCCGTGGCGTTCCTCGTGTAGATTATATTCTCGATGCCCCCGGCGTTTATCAGCTTCGCGGCCTTCTCCTTCGACTCTATGTACGCCTCGGTCGCCTTCTCCGACAGCTCGTAGATGCCCCTGTGGATGTTGGCATTGTACCTCATATAGTAGTCGCGTATCGCGTCTATCACGGACTTCGGCTTCTGCGACGTCGCGGCGCTGTCGAGGTAGACCAGCGGCCTGCCCGCCATCCTCGTCCGCAGTATCGGGAAGTCCTTCCTTATCCTTTCGACGTCAAACGGCATGCGCGACCAGCTCATCTGCGGTTGAACGACTCATAGCCTTCCTTCTCCAGCTTGTCTATTAGCTCTTTGCCGCCGTCCGCCACCATCCTCCCATCGGCCATTATGTGCACGCGCTGCGGGTGCATGTGCGAGAGTATGCGGTTGTAGTGCGTTATGACGAGCACGCCCATGCCGGTCTGTTCGGCGGCCTTGTTTATGTTTTCCGCAACGACCTTCACCGCGTCTATGTCGAGGCCGGAATCCGGCTCGTCCAGCATCGCGATCTTCGGCCTCTGCAGTACCATCTGGAGGATCTCTGCCTTCTTCTTCTCCCCTCCCGAAAGCCCCTTGTTGAGCGCCCTGCCTATTATGCTCTCGTCCATCTTGAGCTCGTCCGACCATGACTTTATGTCCTTCATGAGCTCCTTCATGTTCGCCTGGCTCTGCGACACGGCCTCCTTCGACGCGCGCAGGAAGTTGACGAACCCGACGCCCTCTATCTCCACGGGATGCTGGAAGCCCAGGAAGAGACCGAGCGCCGCGCGCTTGTCCGTTGTCAGCCCGAGGATGCTCTTGCCGTCCACGAGCACGTCCCCCCGCGTCACCTTCACGCCAGGATAGCCGAAGACAGCCTTCGCAAGGGTGGTCTTTCCCGAGCCGTTTGGGCCCATGATCACGTGCACCTCGCCCTCGTTCATCGCAAGGTTCGCGCCGTTTATTATCGCCTTCCCGTCTATGCTCGCATACAGGTCCTTTATCTCGAGTCTCATATCGCTCACCTACTTCTCCGTCCTGTATTTATAATGATGCTCCATCCCCGTTTCCCGGCCGCTCTCCCAAATCACATTCTCCGCATTCAGCACCGGAAGCTCCCCGAACTCGCCATTGCTCCTTATCTTGCCGCTTATGACGGAAGAGACAACCTCCTTCACGAGACTGCTCCTTATCCCGCTTATCGGGCCTGAGAAGAATCCGAGCACCATCAGCCTCTTCGCGGCCTCGGGGCTAACACCCCTGCTCATCAAGTAGAACATCGAATCCTGGTCTATAGGGCCCATCGCGGAAGAGTGCGTAGCCTTGACCGCATTCTCCCCTATGGCCATGGAAGGTATGGAATTTATCTTCGCGGTACCGTCGACCAATAGCCCCCTCTCCTCCACGAACGACCTCGCATCCCTCGAGCCGTTCGTTATTCTTGCGAAGCCCTTCAGATAGCACACAGATTCCTGCATCGCGACCGCTGCGGATGACAGCCTCACCTCGCTGCCTCCAGCGGCATTGACCACATAGGTGTTGAGGTCGAACTTCTGCCTCTTAGAACTGACCGCGAGCTCGCCTACCCTGACCCTGCTCCCACGTCCCGATGCCTCAAGCGAGTTGCGCGCCCTGACTGCGCTGCCCCCGGTATACACGAAATTTATCGTCGATGAGGCCCCCTCACCGGCCGTGCCCTTCGTGTGCTCGAGCACTGTAGTGTTTGAGTTCTCGTTGTGCAGCACGCTTATCTCGCAGGTAGCCCCTTCGCCAAGCTTCACCTCTCTGACAGTGCCGGAGAAGCACGGTCTCGTGCAGTTGGAAGCATGCCACTCGAACAGGTTCAATTTTGCATCCTTCCCCAGGTTGATGAAAACCTGGACGGGCAGCGACCCCCCAACCACAGCGAAGAGTACCTTGAGGTCGACCGCCATGCCGTCCTTCACGTCTATCATGAGCGCTTGCCTTGCCGTACCGTGGAGGAGCGCGACGTACTTGTCCTCGCCGCTCCTGAACAGCTTCCCCGAGAGCGCCCTTCCATACCCCTCGTCGCCGAACTTGGCAAGGCTCAATGCCGGATTGTGGCAGGCGGTCCAGCCGTCCTCCCACACCGTGGCATCAAATTTGAGGCCCGTCCTCGCATGCAGCTCGTCATAGAATCTCCTTACCTTCTCATCCTTGCCGTCAGGTCCGGCGGAACCGTACCCTTCGATGCTTATGTCAATCGGTGCGAACCTCCTCACGTAGAGGCTGTCACCCTCCTCGGGCAGCCTATGGTAATCGTTAAGCGCGTCTTCCACGAACTTCGTCTGGTCTATCAAAGGCATCGCCGCTATCCTACAGAATTAGAGGTGTCAAGCTTGATAAGCCTCTTCAGCTCGATGGAGTACTCGAGCGGCAGCGCCTTTGCGAGTGGCTCTATGAATCCCAACACTATCGTTGCCATTGCCTCCTCCTCGCTGAGTCCCCTGGACATCAGGTAGAAGAGTTCGTTCTCCCCTATCTTGCCAACGGTCGCCTCGTGGGTTATCGTGGCGTCGTCCCGCTGCACGTCCATGTACGGGTATGTGTTCGTCACGGAATTCTCATCGAGAAGCAAAGCATCGCACCTCACGGTGCTCTTCACGTTGCTGGCGTCCTTCGCCACGTGTATGAGGCCCCTGTACGTCGTGACTCCGCTGCCCTTGGACACGCTCTTCGAGATTATGCTTGAGGTCGTGTCCGGGGCGAGATGGAGCATCTTGCCGCCAGAATCCTGGATCTGCTTCTCCCCCGCGACCGCGATCGAGACTATGTCGCCCTTCGCCCCACGCCCCTTCAGGTAGACAGACGGGTACTTCATGTTCGTCGCGCTGCCTATGTTCCCGTCAAACCACTCGACATGCGCGTTCTCGTACGCGAACGCGCGCTGCGTCACCAGGTTGTAGACGTTCTTTGACCAGTTCTGTATCGTGACGTAGCGTATGTGCGCATCCTTGTGTGCGACCAGTTCGACCACTGCGGAATGCAGTGAAGAACTGATGTAGATCGGGGCGGTGCATCCTTCCACATATGTGACGTCGGCGCCCTCGTCCGCTATTATCAATGTGCGCTCGAACTGGCCCGCCTTCTCGGCATTTATCCTGAAGTATGCCTGCAGCGGCATTGTAAGCTTGACGTCCTTCGGCACATAGATGAAAGACCCGCCGCTCCACACAGCCGTATTGAGCGCGGCGAACTTGTTGTCCGTTGGTGGTATTATCGTGCCGAAGTACCTCTTCATCAACTCGGGATACTTCTGCACCGCTGTATCTGTGTCTGTGAATATGACTCCCTGCCTCTCGAGGTCCTCACGGACGTTGTGATAGACCACCTCGGAGTCATACTGCGCCTCCGCTCCCGCGAAGAACTTTCTCTCAGCTTCAGGTATGCCGAGCTTGTCGAAAGTCCTCTTTATCTCCTCAGGCACAGAGTCCCAACTGCTCCCCTTCTTGTCCGTTGGCCTCAGGTAATAGTATATGTCATTGAAATCTATGCCGCTTAGGTCGGCCCCCCAGGTCGGCATCGGCTTGCTCTGGAACACCTTGTAGGCGGTCAGCCTCCTCTCGAGCATCCACCCGGGCTCGTTCTTTATCCTAGAGATCTCCCTGACCACCTCCTCCGACAGGCCTTTCTTTGTCTTGAACTTGTAGTCTATCTTGTCGCTGAAGCCGTACCTCTCCCTGTACTCGCTGTCCGTCTGACCTACGAACTGTTCCTCGGTAACCGCCATGACAATCAGTCACTAATAACTGCCCTTCTGCCCGTATTTAAGGCTTGCGCTGCAAAAACCACCTGACCCTACAATTTCCAGCAGCGGCCCAGGTTAACGTCGCAAAAATACGCAAATATTTAAACCTTTTCAGTGAATCAGAAGCGTGATTCTGTGGAATTTTACTTCTACAGCCTCATAGCGGGGGCAATAGCTTTGGCATTCTCCCTAGGCTTCGCTTACAGTGTGCTAAAGAAGCCCGTGGGGAACAGGAAGATGCAGGAGGTATCGCATGCCATCAAGCTCGGTGCAAAGGGCTACCTGTCGCGCCAGCTCATGGTCATAGCGATATTTGCGGCCGTGCTCGCAATAGCGTTCATATTCCTGCCCGGAGGAAGCGGCGTCGGCATCTCGATAGCGTTCGTGGTGGGGGCAACATCCGCATACCTAACGGCCTATCTTGGCATGAGCGTCGCTGTCAGGGCGAACATACGCACCACTAAGGCTGCTGAACAGGGCGTGCACAAGGCGTTCTCTACCGCCATATACGGGGGCGCGGTCACCGGCTTCGCGGCCGTTGGCCTCAGCCTCATAGGCGTCAGCCTGCTGCTCATGTATTTCGGCACGTCCGACATCCTGCTGCTCATAGGGTTCGGCTTCGGCGCCTCAATAGTCTCGCTGTTCGCAAGGGTTGGAGGGGGAATCTACACAAAGGCAGCGGATGTTGGCGCGGATCTGGTCGGCAAGACCGAGCTGAACCTGCCGGAGGACGACCCGCGGAACCCCGCAGTCATAGCCGACCTCGTGGGAGACAACGTTGGCGACTGCGCGGGCATGGCCGCGGACGTTTATGAGACCTATTCCGTCACGATAGTCGCGGCGCTGCTCATCGCGGTTGGGGTCACTGCTTCCAGCGCGACCGCATCACTGCTCTCGTATCCCATGTACGTGCTTTCGATAGGCGTTGCGAGCAGCATAATCGCCATGCTGTTCACCAAGACAAAGAGGCAGAATATGGTCGCCGCGCTCTACAAGGGCATAGGTTCCGCAGTGGTGATAGCCGCGCTGCTCGACATGATGCTCACGTATTTCATGGGGATGCCGCTGGGCTACTTCGTGGCTGCGCTGTCTGGCCTGATACTAACGATAGCACTGTTCTGGATAACCGACTACTTCACCGGCTCCGAAAGCGGGCCAGTAATCAAGGTCGCCACTGCTGCCAAAGGCGGTGCAGGCACAGACGTCATAATGGGCCTGTCTATGGGCCTCAAGAGCACCTGGCCGTCCGTAATGGCGGTGATCCTTGCGATATTTGTGAGCTATGAGGCCGCGGGACTGTACGGCATAGGGATAGCGGCGGTTGGGATGCTGTCTCTCACCGCGACGATACTAACGATAGACTCATTCGGCCCGATAACCGACAATGCGGGAGGCATAGCCGAGATGGGAGGGGCCCCGCATAGCGTCAGGAACGTGACCGACAAGCTCGACGCACTGGGCAATACGACGAAGGCCACGACAAAGGGCTTCGCCATAGGCGGCGCCGCCGTATCCGCCACCGCGCTGTTCGTGGCGTTCGCGCAGGCCGTTGGGATAACATCCCTTGACGCGCTGAACCCGCTGGTCACCATAGGCATCTTCATAGGCGCGCTGCTGCCGTTCCTGTTCTCGTCGTTCCTGATGGAGGCGGTCGGGCACGCGGCCAACCTGATGGTCGATGAGGTGAGAAGGCAGGTTAGGTCCATAAAGGGCCTGCTGGCCGGGAAGGCCAAGCCGGACTACGCGAAAGCGGTCGACATTGCCACGGTCAACGCGCTCAAGGCACTGGTGGTGCCAGAGCTGATTGCAATACTGGTCCCGATAGCGGTCGGGCTGGTGCTCGGCAAGGCCGCCCTTGGAGGCCTGCTGGTCGGCATGATACCCGCAAGCTTCGTGCTTGCACTCTTCATGGCCAACTCTGGGGCGACGATGGACAACGCGAAGAAATATATCGAGTCCGGGAAGTTCGGCGGCAAGGGAAGCGACACGCACAAGGCCGCAGTGGTGGGGGACACTCTCGGAGATCCTCTGAAGGACACCGCCGGCCCGGCATTGAACTCGATGATAAAGGTAGTAAGCACAATCTCGATACTGCTCGCTCCTGTATTCATCATGTTCGCTCTGCTCTGACCTTCTGGAGGCGCAAATCCTGCATGATTGGCATAGCGATGCGCATACACCAGGACATCGGCCTGCAAGGCCCATGGTATCGTGTCTGGTGGGTTCGTACACCTGTTCGTCGGCGGCGCCATGGGCGCACATCGGAGAAAGGTGCCGCCGCGCAGTATCTTGCAATGGCGAGGAATACAAGGGCATGATCTTCGCGCGGCCAGCGGCCGCGGAAATCCGCATGACTGCGCTAACGTTTATTAACCCGTCGTCTACAATACTATAAAAATACCTTTTCAATGGTGGATGTATTTGCCGCTCAACGAATCGAAGTTCATAGAGAGCGAGGTGACGCTCAGAAACCTCAGATTCTCAAGCGAGGCCGGCGAGACAAGGCGCTCTATGGTTCGATGGCTCGCCCTTTCACTCGGCGTAATAAACCCCGGCGAGAGCAGGCAGAGCGCGGTCTCCGTACTGGACGCGATTCTCTATTTCCAGTTCTCCGAAAATAAGGATCCGAGCGTGGAGGAACTCTCGCAGTACATAGAGAAGAACTGGTCGTCAATCAATGAGAAGACACTGCGTTATCACCTGCTGCAGCTGAAGAAAGCGCGCATAGTTGAGAACGGGAAGGGGAGATACTTTCTCGCCTGGCCGGAAGTCGGCAACAGGTACAGCGAGCAGGCCTGGGTCGATTGGTACTTCGACTCGATGGTCGGTCCGATAAAGGAGCGCGTCTCGATGGTACTCAGGGAGCTGAACCGTAGGTAATCATGTGAACAACGCACTTTTCTATACAGGACTCGTGGTCGCCATAGTGGCTGTCATCTATTTAGCTACCACGTTCATGGTAGGAAGTACATATAGCGTGTCGCTCGAGCTTGCGTACACACCGACCGCGAACCTCTTTCCTTACAACACGACAAGGTTTGCGATAATCGTGAACAACACAGGCAGCGCATACATATACGGCATGCTCGTGGGGTTCTATGTGAACGGCCAGGCATTTCACAACTACAACGTCTCGATACCGCAGGGCAAGGCCGCCACCATTCTTGTGAACTTCACCTACCCGCAGGAGGGCAACTACTCGTTTGAGGCCATCGTGGATCCGGGCCACCTCTCGCGCCTCTCGAGCTACAATGGCACGCAGCTTACGATGTATGCCCATGTGCACAATGCGACCAGGCCTGATCCGCTATCGTCGCTCCCTGACAACGGGATAACATCATCCTCGACATTCAACTTCCTAGGTGGCTCGATGGCCGTCGCGACGCTCATGTACGGGTCTTACAACACGCTGCTCACTAACCAAATATTTCTGCCATCCCACGGCATCATGTACGGCCTGATCAAGGACATATACCAGGAGCTTAACGGAAGCTATGGCGCCCTCGCCTCATATTCCGATGGGTCGGTCGCAGAATCCTTGTGGCTTCAGGGACTTTTCGGGGTCTCAGACCTGCAGCAGGTGATACAGAGCTATGGACCCAAGATGGTGAAATCGGGCCAATACAGCGTGTTCTACATGCCAGGCAACACCACATTGTGCCTCTCATATTCAGGAGGCTGGACCAAGCTGCTCCTTTATTCCTCTGGCAGAGCGGCGTGCGCGTCGATTGGGGCTGCAAATGCGACAGCGCAGCTCCTCGAGCAGGACTACATGCCCTCTTTCTCGGCAAACAGCCCGATAATGCGGCGCTCCGCCAACTTCACATACCTGAATTCCACCGTGGTGGCCACGCAGTACGGACTGTCTAACGGCTCTGCGTATTTAGCGACCTGGTTCACGACGGCGAATAACATCTTCATAAGCTACGTGAACGAGAGCCCGTCATGGCCGCTATACCAGAACAGAACGTGCTACGGTCTAATCTCCAATGGGGTGGTATGCTCAGAGTATATATTGCCTCTGATAAATTCCACCACAACCAAATCTTCCGCCATGATACTATCGAGGGAGATAGCCGGCAACTACTTGTTCTCGCTCTATTCGTGGGTCGACAACCAGAGCTCGCTCGACGCCAACTTCAATGCGGCCAAGCTCTTGGCAGCCGTGACGTCGAACGAGACCGCGCTCAAATGGAGGAGTGCATACAGGGACATATGCAGCTTCAACTCCACGTACGGCATCGGATGCAACGTTACCTCGTTTGACGGCTCCACATACACCGCGTCCGTGACCCTGTCTAACCTGGCCAACGAGAGCATGCGCGTGAATTCTGCATCATGCTACACCCCGGGACTGCAGAACAACGAGACAGTCAACCGCACGATAGCGGCTCATGGCGCGCTCAACTTCAGCCTCACTTGCCACTACTCTGTGCTGCTTCCGGCCATAGGAATACAAAACAGCTACCTATTCTACCTAAACTACACCAGGGTCGGCAGGCCGTTCAAGATAATCGGGTTCCTCAACACGAGCAACATCATATGATTATATCCCGATGAAGTCCTTTGCACCTGTGCCCTCTGGGAAGGCGCGCCCGTTCTCTGCCTCGACGGGCAGTCCAAGTTCATTCGCCACTCTCTCAAGCTCCATGCTGTCTATTACCCTGTTCACATAAAGCTCAACGAATTGCTCACTGCCGAACCTCACGCGCTTCACCTCCAACACGATGAACTGGAGCATCCCCGCCCTTCTGACCTTGATTCTGATCCTGCCAGCTGCTATGACATCTCTCGCGGTCTTGCTGGGTTCCATATGAACACCTACTTGGTAAGCAACCTGCATCCGTCACTTTCCACGATGACCGTTGCCTCGGCCTGCGCCACGCTGCCATTGCCTGTCTCGATGAGCGTAGGGTGCGGTTCCAGCGCTCCTGCTCTGACAAGTTCTAGGATAGCCGCATAGAGCGAGAACCTTGACTGTGCGCCGCCGGATAGCCACCTGACCGCGAACGGTTCATTGCCGTATCTCTTGCTCACCTCGCCAAGTACCTGCCTTGCCGCCGGCTGCCTGGTCTGCGCCGGCCCGATGTACTGATAGATCTCGCAGGAATCTCCATCGGTGACGAGCCCCTTCCCGTCAGTCGCGAACGGCTCTATCGCGACAGTCATACCCTCCTCAAGCGCATCACCGCTTCCATCGTCGTAATTCGGCACGAATGGCTCCGAATGAAGGTCGTGTTTGCCGATGCCGTGGCCGCCGAGGTTCCTGATGGGCTTCCCTCCATTAGACTCTATTGCCCTGGCTATCGCCCTGCCCAGCTCGCCTGTAGTGACGCCTGGCCTCACCATGCTCAAGGCGTCACCCAGGGCAGCTTCCACCCCTTCGACGAGGTTGCCGTGGCTGCCGGAGAGGTCTACGCAGGCCGCGCAGTCCCCTAGGAATCCGTCCCTCTCAGCGCCGAAGTCGACCTTGACCACGTCGCTCTCCGAGAACTCTCTTACGTCGTCCATGGAGGGTGTGTAGTGCGCTGCCTCGCTGTTTATCGAGAGGTTAAGAGGGAATGCCAGCCCAAAGCCGCTCTGCCTAACGAATCCTTCCACCTTCTCCGCGACGTCTATCAACCTGACGCCTGGCCTTACCATCCCTCGCGCCATCTGTACCGCCCTGTAGGAGATGGCGCCCACCTCTTCTATGGTCCTGATTTCGTCTTCGTTGTACATGTCATCACAGCTTTATCTGCTTCCCGTGACCCGCAAGCTCCTCTTCCTTGAAATTCAGCTCGCGAAGTATACGCATCGTTGCGGGAATCACCTGGTTGTTTATGTAGTAATCGGGATCATAGTCCTTCGCAAGTTCCTCAAGCTGCGCCCTGTCGGATATCGTTGTGCCGCCCTTCGTTATCACATAGCCTATGACAGAACGCTCGACCTCCCTCCTAGTGCGCACGCCCGCCTCCACAGCCTTCCTCGCTGCGGCTACCTCCGGTGACTTGTTGTCATAGCTGTCCATCGGCTTCCTGAGCTGCGTCCTTATCACGAGGTCCTTCATGGGCACCTTGCCATCCCTCAGGTTCGCTATCACCTCCTTCACTATGCTCCCCGCCTTCTCTGCGCTGCCATCCTTCAGTATTGCCTCAAGTACCCTCCTTTGCGTATCTCTCGCTATCCAGGACCAGTCCCTGCGCACGAGCTCAAAGCCGCGTATCTTTATCCTATCGTCCTTCGTTATCAGCGCATACTTCTTCTTCGCACCTGCGGGGTCCTTGCTGGCTTTCTTGCCTACGAAGACGCCTCTCGTGTAGAAGTCCTCGAGCTCCAGTTCCATCGCCCCAGGGAGCGATTCGTTGAACCTACTGAGGAATGCGAGCGCGTCGTCGTGCGTCCTGCCATTGAGCAGGATGAGGATGGAATCCGTGTCCCCATACAGGACCTCAAATCCGTTCTTCTCGGCCTGGTCTATTGTTCTCTTGATATACTGTCTGCCATAAGCGGTTATGCTGCCGGCGCAGTCCCTCGAGTACCACCTGGACCGCGCATAGCCGAGGTAGCCGAAGAACGAATTGGCGAGTATCTTCAGTGCCATGTTCCTCGCACCGAGGAAGATATCATCAGGGTTCTTCTTGTAGAGCCTCTTCACCTCCTTGCGCTGGTTTATCAGCTCCTGCAGTATCGTCGGGGTTATGCTCTTCCTGCACTTGTCGAACCTCGTGCCGAGCGGTGACTCGTAGTAGTCGCCGCAGTCAGTGCAGATAGCTGAAGGGTCTATGTTGTACGAGATTATTATCGACGGGTACAGCCCCCTGAAGTCGAACATGACAAGATCGTCGTATATTCCCGGTTCTGGGGTCTTGACGTATGCCCCCTCTATCGGGTTGGCTAGCCTTGCCTCCATCTCAGACTCCACCGGCTTGTTCGGTATCATCTCGCCGAACAGGCATGCATACCTCATGAGCATGTACTCTACGAGCTGCCCTGTGGTCGACACGGAGGTGTCGCTTACCACGTTGCCGGTGGTCCTGGACAGCTCTATCGGTATGGGCGACAGGGTGTTATAGACCTCCCGCAGCGCATGGGAATCGTTCATATTGTACTGCGCCAGCCTCTCGAGCTCCTTTCCCCCATCTTCCCACATCCTCCAGATTTCGCCCTTTTCCACCATGACCTTCTTGCCGCCACTCAGCGCCTCATAGACATTCTTCAGCGTGTAGCTGTTCAGCCTGAGGAGATGCTCTGCAGCTCCGACGACAGAGACGAACTTCACGACCTGGTACATGTCAATGTGTACCCTACCGCCTATCTTTACCTTGTTGCTCAGCCCATGGCTCTCTATCCTTGTCTCGCCGGAGTTCCTGGAGAGGTTGAAATCTATCTTCAGCGCCCTTGCCCTCTGCAGCATGTAATTTATGTCGAAGGTGGTAGAGTTGTAGCCCGTCACTATGTCGACGTCAAGCTCGTCCAGCAGTTCGGTGAACCTGGAAAACAGCGCTTTCTCGTCCGCTACGATTTCGACGAACGGCAAATTCACCTCCTTGTAGGTTATGACCCCCTCCCTATTACCTTTCCTCGAAATGCAGTGATAGCTGAGCATCAGCACCGGGTCAAGCGAAGGCTCGGAGGTGCCGCGCTTGTTGTACGTCTCTATGTCGAAACACAATACATTGAACTCGGGCTTTGCTTCCGCATCCATTGGAGATATGCCCTTTAGATAGCTCCTTCCATCCACGCCGACTGTGAACTCGATTCTGTACATTATGAACGGTATCAGATTCCTGTCTATCGCATAATGCCTCGCGAACGGTATGTCAGCCTCGTAGCATTCACCGTACTTGCGCATGTGTGAGCTCAGCTTCGGTACGTCCGTGGGGTTCTCAACATAGACCTTAAATGCATTAGCTGTCTTCCCGAGCACCTGTCTGCTCGTTTCTTCCGTGCCGGTAGAGCCTATGGTTCTCCCACCGTCGCGGACCAGCATTCCTATGATATCCTCCCTGGTCACGGCGCCGCGCGGCACGAAATAGAAGTAAGGGCGGAAATCCGCGTCCAGCAGGTCATAAATCCTGTCCTTACCGCGCATGATCACGCGTATCTTGGTCTTTCCATCGATCTGTAGGTAATCGACGTCAAGCAGCATCGCCTCTGCCGACACCGTTTCCAAGCTCACGTCCGGCATCCTTCCTTCCATAAGAGCAGCCCATAAGACTTCGCTGTGAAGTTATTTATCACGAACAGGTGGTTTAGGGACCGGGTAGTTTGAAGGGTCAAAGAAACCTGACCGCCCTTCAGGGCGGAGATAAATTTGACCCTTCAACGCTGTCGAGGAAAGGATAAACCTCTTCTTTCGGATTCCGTATGAGTGGCAGCAGTGCCGCGGCCAAAACGCGGCGCGACACTGCCACCGACGTGAATGTATGTCTAGTGGGAACTATAGAAATATAAGCGAACATGGTGTCGGAGAGAACAAGTACCACCTGGAGTGGTGCCCGAAGTACAGGCATGAGGCGATGAAGGACGTGCAGACCGCAGAGGAGATGACAGCAATACTCCTCGAAATCGCTGCAGAGAAAGGGATGACTGTGGACAAAATCGTCGTCGACTCCGACCATGTCCACCTGTTTGTCGTACTGCCGCTCTGGATATCGGTTTCGACTGCGCTGCAATACCTGAAGGAGATACCGGCTCGCAGGATATTCTTTCTGCATCCTGAATTTCGAGAGGAGATGTTCAGTAAGGGAAGTTTCTGGAGCCCTGGGCACTTCTCGAGGAGCGTCAGCAGCATAACGGAGGAGACTGTCAAAGATTACATCGACAGACATGACCGCCCAGCATTCCATCCAGAAAACGACAGGAAGCAGGCGAGGCTACAGTTCAACTGAAGGATATGCAGTGGAAGCCTCGGGCTTCAGCTCGAGGTAGTTCACGTGTGGGTTATTCAATTTACTTGGGTATAATCAGCCCAATCACTGCACGCTCCCGAAACTCGTGGACGGCATTACGCCGTTGGGCGGGTAGGCACGGGTGCGGACATACTGAAAGACAGACGTAGAGCTTTGGTAAGAAGCAATAGTCAGATTTGAAGTGCCTAATGTAAGCGTTTCAGTTACTTGGTTTGTGGTATATCCTGTATATAATGCTTGTGAGCCAGAAACATAGTAGCCAGAAACAAGATACCATGTATTGTATGCTGAAGAACCTCCATAAGCACCTGCACTTGATGTTCCGCTGCTTGTTGGTTCTATACCCCACCGTGAAGGACTATCAGGGGTTCTCTGCTCAAATTGTGCACCCGTATAAGTGCCTGTGGCTTCATAACCACCCGTTTCTGTTTGCTCTCCATACCACTCTATAATTGAAGGGGAAGAAACTTGGTATGTATTCTTGTAGCCCCACCAACCCTTGCCTCCTGATAAGGTTAAGCCGTTATTTACTGTCGTTGTTCCGACTGCGCCTCCAGACTCAAAATACGAACTCCAACT
>JAJYLX010000004.1 GCA_021787495.1 Microcaldota archaeon
TGGCGATGCTTATCGAGTGCGTTCCGGCGAACACTGGGCTGGTGTTGTTGTAGTTGACCGTGGCGCCTCCCGAATTGTCGTGCCAGCTGCTGTTGAGCGAATCCGTGTAGAGCCAGACTGGGGGCGCTGTGATCACGGTTGTTGTCGTGGAGGTGATGCTGTAGACCGTTACGGGCACGAGATGCGTGTATGATGAGTACCATGTGCCGTTGAACGATATAGCGGTAGAGACCCATTGGTTTGCGACGCCGCTGTAGTCCTTGGTGTCGCCGTTGAGCGGCCACCAGCCTACGAGGCTGCTCGGCACTATCGGGGCGCCCCCTATGCCATCCTGGTAAAGAACGGCTACCTCTGACTGGGAGAGTGATGCATTGTAGATCTGCAGGTTGGAGACAGAGCCGGACAGGCTGTTGCTGACGAGGAAACCGGGATCGTCAACCGGCATCCCTATCTCTAGGCGGCCTCCTGATCCTGCCACCATCCTCAGGTCTCCGGTGTTATCATTTGCGCGCGCGACAGGTGCTCCATCAATGTAGAGCGTGACGTTGCCGTTACCCCTGGTGAAGGCGATATTATACCACGAGCCCATGTTGATAGGTCCGTTGTAGCTCAGGCTGATCGTGCCGCCGCCCGTGCCGTAAGACGTAAGCGACAGGATGACATGCCCGCTCGGGTTTACCGCAAGTCCCCAGTATGCCGCTCCGGCCCATTCGCTTGCCGCTGTCTGGTTGCCAAGCGTGTCAGTCTCCACCCATACATCCACGGTTATGCTGTTAGTGTTCCACAGCAGCGGGTAACTGGTCTGGTTCAGTGCGTTCGTCTCAAGCCCAGAGCTCCCCGAACCGCTGAACTGCGCCACGAGCTGCGGCGGTTCGTTGTCGCACTGCCCAACAAGGTTTATGCCGACAATGCCGGTCGGGTATGTGTACCTGGAGACGGTGCACCCGCCGCCCAGAGCCCTGGGGGCGTAGGTTCCCATGTTGAATATGCCGAGCGAGTAGAGGACCGCTATGACCACGGCTATTATCAGTATCGCCCAGCCGTACGTCATCAGGTACTCCATTGCAGACTGCGACCTGGCCGCTTGCATAGCCCCTACTTCGTATACAACATTTTAATGCATTTTGGTATGGTTGATGCAGCGGCGAGCGGAGCCCAGCTATGGCGTGGAGTCAACGCGCGCCCTCAATTATCTCGGCCGCGCCGCGCACCGCTATGAACGCGAAGAGCGCGTACATGAGCACGTAGCCGTAAACCATTGGGTAGGCGTCGATGTAGACGAGCATCAGATAGCCGAACGTGGCTATCTTGAGGACGTTTATCAGGCCGCGGCTCGCGTTCGACGTGTAGACCGCCTTGGCGAACCTGGTCCTCATGTGCGAGGATGTGCCCCTAGCACCCATCATGGCGTCCGCGATTGAGTGTATGAAGATGACGGCCATGACTATGAAGAGCGGGATTATGCTCACAGCGGCGAAGACGACCCACATCGCATACTCGGCGAACCTGTCCCCCGCGACGTCCATCCTCGGGCCGAAGCCTGACTGCTTGGCCGAGATGCTCTTGTACTTCGAGGCGCGGCTCATCGCGAGCCTGTCCCTGCCGATTGAGGCCCTGGCATAGGTCAGGAAGCCGAGCCTGTAGCCGCTCGCCTGCCATGCGGCCAGGTAACCGTCGACCGCGTCGAGCGCGGTCGCGACCACGAAGAGCAGCACGGTAATCAGGGCATCGTACCTGATGACGATAAGGTAGACCACCAGGGCCACGATAAGCATTCTGAGTATCGTGGCGGCATCGGCTGCGCGCATTCATCGCACCGGTTCAGACGGAGCCGAGCGTTCCCGGTATGGTACGCCCAATGGCTATTCCGCTGCTGTAGGCCGCTAGCAAGCCGGTCCCAACCAGCGACCACGCTATTATGGCCATTATGGCAATCGCCACCAGCAGCGTCACGGCGACGCTGACCCTGGTTGTCCTCTGCTGCACCGAGAGCGTTATGACCAGCAGCACGAACTCCCAGACGCCTATGAGCACCGCAAAACCTAAACCCACGAACGGTATATAGAGCAGCCAGAACAGTAGGGTCACCGGAGTTATCGCGCCAGCCACCGCGGCGAACGTCTTCTCATAAGTGGACTTGAATGTCTTGAGGAAGAATCTACCGACCAGTTGGTAGATCGCGGAGTCAATGAAGATGCCAATCGGAATGAACACGAACAGCATTAGCGCTATCAGTAGCAGCCCTATGTAGAGCGACCCGTGTGCGCCCATAAGCAGCGTGATGCTTGTCGCGCTCGCGCCCGCGAAGTACGCGACAGAGAACACTATCGCGGCAAATATCGCGCTGAGTATGGCGACCGTGTAGTAGAATTTCAGAGACTTCCCTATGCTGTAGTTGCCCTTCGCGTCCCCGGAAGGGTTGAATAGCATGCTGAACCCTTTCTTCAGCCTGTCCACGAATCCCATTTGCTCACACTGAGTATTTCATAATGCGAATTTATAAACCTACCCACCAAAGCAGATTTGTTCGATGTGTGGTATCTCTTAAGGCGTGGTAGGATGTCACAAGAGTTGACGTCGCCTTGCAGCGGCCGTTAGTGCCGTGCCATCGCCTGCGCCTCCCCCGGCCTGGCGGGCGCCCCATCGGCTGCCAGGCACGCCCCGATGAAGCCATCGAACAGCGGGGCCGGCGAAAGGAACCTTGACTTAAACTCCGGGTGGGCCTGCGTCGCGACGAAGAACCTCCGGCCGGGCAGCTCTATGAACTCGACGAGCCTGCCATCCGGGCTCATCCCGGAGAAGACCATGCCGTGCTCCTGCAGCACGGCGTGGTATTCGGGATTCACCTCGTACCTGTGCCTGTGCCTCTCGGTCACGCTGTCGCGGCCGTATAACGAATGCACGACGGTGCCGCCCTTCAGGACCGCCGGGTAGGCGCCGAGCCTCATCGTGCCGCCCTTCTTGATCACGCCCTTCTGTTCCGGCAGTATGTCTATAACTGGATTCTTCGCGCCGGGGTCTATCTCCGTGGTGTGCGCGCCCTCCAGGCCGCAGACGTTCCTCGCGAACTCGACGATCGAGAGCTGGAGGCCGTAGCACAGCCCCAGGAAGGGCTTGTCGTTCTCCCTGCAGTACCTTATCGCGCTGATCTTCCCCTCGACGCCCGAGGAGCCGAACCCGCCGGGCACTATTATGCCGTCGTATTGATCGAGTGAGCGCGCGTCGAACTTGTCGGACTCGAGGTCCTTGCTGTTTATCCATTCGAGCCTGAGCCTTGCCTTGTGCTCCGCGCACGCGTGCCTGAGCGCCTCGTTCACGGATATATAGCTGTCTGCCAGCCTGTAGTCCCCTATGTCCAGGTACTTGCCGACCATGCCCACCCTGACCTCGCGGGCCGCGGCCGTGATCCCGTCCATCATCCCCCTCCACTCCGTGAAGGTGGCGTCCCTCTTCTTGGCCAGGCCGAGCGTCGCGAGCAGCTTTTCCCCCAGCCCCTCGCCCTGGAGCTGCAGCGGTATCGCGTAGAGCGAGTTGACAGTCCCGGGGCCGGTCACGTCCGGCATCGAGATGACGTGGTCGGCCACTATCTGCGCGTACTGCTCGATCTTCTTCTTGCGGGGCTCGTCGAGCGCGTTCTTCCCCCTGCAGAGGATGAAGTCTGGCTGGATGCCGTTCTCGCGGAGCAGCTTAACGGACGTCTGCGTCGGCTTCGTCTTCATCTCGTCTATGTGGCTCGGTATCGGGAGGTACGTCACGAGCATGTAGCACATGTTGCCCTTCCCGATTTCGTTCTCCATGTTCTTTATCGAAAAGAGGAACGGTATGTTCTCGTAGTCGCCGACGGTGCCGCCCACTTCGACGATCGCTATGTCGAACCCGGAGCTGGCCTCCACTATCCTGTCCCTTATCTCGTCCGTTATGTGCGGTATGAGCTGTACTGTCTGGCCCAGGTACCTGCCGCTGCGCTCGTCATCTATCACCTTCTTGTACACCTGCCCGGTCGTGATGTTGTTCCGCTTCGGTATCGACACGCCGAGGAAGCGCTCGTAGTTGCCGAGGTCCTGGTCGGTCTCGCCTCCGTCGTCCGTCACCCAGACCTCGCCGTGCTCGGTCGGCCGCATGGTCCCGGCGTCGCAATTTATGTACGGATCTATCTTGATGGCAGTGACGGAGAAGCCGTACTCCTCGAGTATCCTCCCTATCGAGGCGGCTGCAACCCCCTTCCCCACCCCGGATATAACGCCGCCCGCTACGATTATGAATTTAGTCATGCGACGACCCGTGTTGGTTTGTGCGGCAAACCTTATAAGGATTAGCTGCCGCGCGTGCATCACATGAACTTCGTGAGGTCGAACTGGCGCGTCGGCACGCCCTCGCGGTTGCCGAAGATGTTCGCGATCTCGTCCCTCACGAGGATGAGCCTCTGCTTTATGTATACCTCGAGGCCGTACCTGTCCGCAAGGTCGATCGCCGTGTTCAGGTACTTCTCTATCCCGCCCTTCGAGATCGTGAGCACGAGCTTCCCGCCGCACCTCCTGCACTTCCCGCTCAGTGGCACGCGGTTGTACTTCGCGTTGCACTGTATGCAGCGGAACGTCTGCCTGGAGAAGGAGTGCAGGTTGCCTATCAGGTCCGGTATGAAGTGGCTGAGTATCAGCCTCCTCGCCGTGTCCGCCCTGTCCACTGTGTACAGCCTGTCCATCAGCGCGAACTGCTCCTCGATCTTCTCGTGCATGGTCTTGAGCTTAACGTAGGTGCACTGCCTCGGAGAGTCGGCTATCGCCGTCGGGCTGCTCACGTGCGTGAAGAGCAGGTTGTCGTATATCGCCCTGCTGTTCAGCCTCGAGCCGACGCGCTCGACCTGCGCGTCCCCCGGGGCGGCGCCCTGCATGGTCTTGTCGTAGAACTCCTTGCCGTACCCGGGCACGACCTCCATCTCCCAGACCTCGTCGTCGACCTCCTCGGGCTTAACGTTCGTGGAGAGTATGAGCGGCGTGTCCATCGTGCTGCCTATCGTGGTGGGGAGGTAGCGCTTCGAGAAATTTATCAGCGCGTCGAGGAGCAGCATCGTCGTGTCCTCGTCGCCGTCGCAGTTCCTCCTCCTCGCGGTTATCGTGTACGGGTGCGCGAGGCCTATGTCCGCCGCGGTAAACCCTATCACCCTGTTGAGCACGGCGCATGAGGTGTGTGGCGCGAGCGTGATGACGCAGTGCCCGACCATGTCCTCCTTGGCCTCGGCGTTGTAGAACCTCTCGAGCCCATAGAACCGGGCCAGCAGCGCGTCGACGAACTTCGCCATGCGGAGCATGAAATCCCCTTCATTGACGTTCAGTATCACGTCCTGGTGGCGCATCTCCACGAGCTGCGTGTCCTCCATCAGCTCATTGCCCATGTAATCAGTAGTGTACCCGAGCTGCCTCAGCCTCTCGACGCTGGTGCCAATCTCCTTTGGATAGAAGTGCGTTATGGGGACGTCCGTCGCGTCGAACCTTGCGGTGCCGTCCTTGAATATGTGGATGCCGTGCCTGCTCCTGAGGATACCCTTCTCGAGGGGCTCGACCTCCTTGCCGTCGCTCATCATCCCCTTCACGCCCTTGATCAGCTTCGGCATCTGCCCCTCCAGGCCAAGCCTCTTGACCGCGGCTTCCATCATCGACGACAGATCGATGGCGGACTGCTCGTGCGCGCTGGCGGGGCTCGAGCACCTCTCGCACGTGTTGCCCGATGCCACGACGCTGCCGCACTTCGTGCACGTCTTCTCGATGGTCGCGCGCGCGCCGTGGCGCTCGCACCACTGCGATGAGATGCGCTCGTTGCCCACGCTGCACCTGTACCTTGCCATGTCGATCGTCATGCGGGGGCCGCCGAAGCGCTTCTTGTCCGCCAGGTAGGCCTTCGTCACGCTCCTCTCGTTTCCGCCATAGCTCCCTATCGGGAAGAGCACGTGCGGCGGGGGGCTCATCAGCCTCTCCCTCGCCTTCTCCGGCCTCCCTATCCTCGCGCCTATCGGCGTGGAGCGCTGCATTATGACGAACCCCGCTATCCCGCTGAGCAGCTCCGTTGGCTTCGCGTCGGAGTCGAACGCGGTGAGCATGCGCGCGTCTATGTCGACGCTGTCTCCCTTCGCGAAACCGAGCGACGCGACGAGGCTGCGCGCGTCATCCCCTGCTATCGTCACCGAGCCGTCGCGTTCGACATGCGGCACGCAGAGCCTCTCCAGCATGGATGCGACCGCTTCCTTCCTTTCGCAGAGCGTTATCTCATCCACAGATCCGAGAGGATTCCCGCCGATGTCCAGCTTCGCGATGCCGGAGGCGAGCTCCTTGAGCTCCTGGTTGGAGAGCTCGTTGTAGTCGTAGATGTACCTCGGGTGCATCGGGACGCCGTACCTCCTCGACAGACCGAGCGCCTCGGAGAAGCTCGCCGGCGCCGGCATCGGCCCGGGATAGCCCGCGGCCTTCAGCTGCTCGTACCAATACTCCTCAACGTAGCTCGTCGGGGCGAGCGGCGTGCTCGTCTTCTTGAAGTCGCCGAACGTGACGAGGATGTCCCCGACCGCGAGTATCTTCCTTATCCTGCCCCGGTAGCGCCTCGCGTCCTCCGCGGTGTTTATGCGCAGCGCCGTGCCGTCGTCGAGCTTGACGAACGGGCCCTCGATGCTGTCGACCGGCATCGCGATGCAGCCCTTGCCGGGCTTCTCGACCTTGAGCTGCGTTCCGCACGCGATGAAGTCGTCGAGCACCATCATCGTGGCCGGGGAGAACCCCTTCGATGCGATGCCGGTGAACCTCGAGCGCCCGTAGCGCAGCCTGAAAGACCCGGAATGGTGCGGGTAGGCGAGCACCGGCCTGCCCGCGACGAGCTCCTGCAGGAACACCGAGACCTCCTTGCCGGTCTTCTGCGAGGGCTTGTCGAGCTTGTCCACCTTTATTATGTTGTTGAGCCAGAGCCAGTCCAGGCCGGCGTTCTTCGTGTGCTTCAGCACGCTCTTGGCCTTCTGGGCTATCCCCTCGCAAACTACGAGCGGCATGCCGCCCCTGACCCTGTTCGTCATCATCTCCGGTGAGCCGTTCGCATCCAGCCTCTGTATGTTGCGGTGGACGCTCACCTCCAGCTGCTCTGTCGGCAGGCCGTCGATGCAGACCGGGCAGTTCTCGAGGATCACGCGCATGTCCTCCTCTTTTGGGAGGTACTGCAGCCTCGCGGCCCTCATGTGATAGAGCATTATCTCCTCGACATCGCGCTCGACCTCGCTCTTCTGCGCCTTGTAGTCGTCTATGCCCAGGATGCGCCTGCCATGGTCGCCCAACGCCACGGACAGCGCCGCGCTCGTGCCCCCAGCCCCGCGTATAGGACCTGCATAGATCAGCGCCGCGTACGTCGAACCATCAGGGTTCTTGTGCAGCTTCACGCCCTGGAACCCCTCTGTCGGGGCGACCAGCACGCCCTCCGTGAGCACGGCTAAGCCCACCCTCACCGCGAGCGTCAGCCTCTTTTCCACTGGCGAATCGAACCTGGGGTTGATGCACACCTCCTGCACCATCGAGAACGCGAGCTCCTGCCTGGATTTTATGTCCTTCTTGCGGATCATGTCAGCTAGGCCGTCTATCCCTATTATGCCCTCGACCCTCGACGCGAAGTCCGGCGCGGGCCTGACCTCCACGAAGGTCTCCGGATCGTAGCCCTTCGACCTCGCCCTCGACGCGACATCGTACGCTTTCGAGAAATAGGCCGATAGCTCCCCGAAGTACGCGTCGATGTCCATCCTACCCCCTGCCCGGAAGCAGAGAAGCGCGGCTCACTTCGCGCTCACTGCCTGCTGCGAATATGAAAGGTTGACCTTGTACAGGCCCGACAGCTTCGTCGCGGCGCGCCTATACGCCTCCTTGACCACGCCCTTGTTCTTCGAGGACGTGCTGATTATGAAGACCGGCTGGTTCGCGTTGACGCGCGCCGCCACAGAGGTCGGTCGGCCGAACGACTGGCTCATCCCCCTCGAGAGACGGTCTGCGCCCGCACCCGTCGCCATCTTGTGCTCCCTTATCACGTTGTGCGGGTAGACCATTACCTTGAAGAAGTACTGCCCCGGTATGTTCACCTCCAGGTACCTGTTCGCCGCCTGGCGTGCCGACTCGAGGGAGTTGGAGCGTATCTGTATCTTGCCCTGCGTAGTCAGCGCGGCCTCCATGTCGTACGAGCTGTCGCGCTTGCCCATATCGAATATCAGTATGCTCCTCCTGGGCAGCGCACGGACGAAGTTCTTCTTTTGGTTCTTCAGCGAGTACCTTGACCACGCCTGCGAGTTCGGCGTCCTGCACGTCCTTGCCGGCCTCAATCTTGCCATAGTATCACGTGAAAATGCGCAATATCACTATTTAGTAGCAGAATCTATAAAAAGACAGCGTAGGTTTGCCGGCATATAATGGCGGCGCAGCGGCGCTGCCGCCAAACGCAACAACACTTATAAATGTATTCTTCAAAATGGTATCGGGAATCTGAACAAATGCAGCGACGACTGCAATGGCTCAGGGGTGCCATCAAGCTCCCATGCGTCGCTAATGGGGTGCATTCCATGTCAGCTGACAATATTGATTCGATCAGGGGGGTCCAGGAGGCCGAGGCGGAGGCCAAGCGCATCATCGAGGACGCGACGAAGCGGCGGGATTCCAGGATTGCCGAAGCGGAGAGGAGGGCGCGCAAGATAATCGAGGACGCGGAGGCCGATTCCAACGCGGCGGGCGAGGCGGTGCTCAAGAAGGCCGACTCTGAGATATTGGGGATGAGGAAGAGGAGGCTGGCTGAGGCGGCCAGGGAGGCCGAGAGGCTCAGGAAGTCGAGGCTCAGCAAGCGCGAACTCGACAAGCTCGCAGAGGAAACCGCAAAGTCCATAACGGGATAGGGGCAGGTGCATTCAATTGATCCTAAGGAGCGAACCGATGCAAAAGGTCAGGGTCATCTGCCTTGACAGCGACAAGCGCCAGCTCGTTTCGGCGCTGCACGGCGTTGGCATACTCGACCTGAGGAAGAGCGCGCTGGAGCTGAACGACGACACTGCCGCGGAACACTTCACCGCGCTCGCCGAGGCGAAGGTAAGGCTGGACGGGGCGCTCACCGCGTTGAGGGGGCAGAAGGGCAAGAAGGCCGCGGGGCCCCGGCCGGAGAAGCACATCGACGTGGAGAGGCTCATATCTGAGATAGGGCAGTCGAAACCGATTGACAGGGTGTATGCGCTGGAAAGGGAAAAAAAAGAGATCGCCAGGGAGGCGGCGCGCATCGACCAATCCGAACCCGCGATAATGGAACTGTCCGGCATAGACGTCGACTTCGACAGGCTGTCGAGCGAGGCGCTCGCTTTCAGGGCCTACGTCGCCCCTGACAGGAAGTCGATCGCGGCGCTCGAGGGCGAGGTGCGCGCGAAGAGGCTGCCGGCAGAGGCCATCGTGTCGAACGGCAGGGGTCCGCCAAGCCTGCTGCTCGCGCATGAAAAGGGGTTCGACGCGGACGGCATCGCGAGGAAGCACGGGCTCAGGGAGGTCGACATAACCACGAACAGGATATGGGGCAGGCCGGCCGACACGCTGAGAGGGATGGCGGGCGAGAAGGAGAGGGGGCGCGCGAGGGCCTCCGAGATAGAGAGGGAGCTGGCCTCTATAGGCGCGGCCCACGGCGGCAGGCTCGCGGCGCTCGACGAGATGCTCGACATAGAGCTGACGAAGGCGAAGGTCAGCGAGACGTTCAAGAGGACCGACCGCACAATAATTATAGAGGGGTGGATCCCGAGCAAGGAGGAGGGGGCCTTCGGGGCCGCGGTCTCGAAGGCCTGCTCAGACAGGCACTACATCGAGCTCGTGAAGGACGGGGAGCTGGCGCCCACGCTCATGAACAGGCCGAAGGCGCTGCGGCCCTTCGACTACCTGATCAACTTCATGTCGGTCCCGAGGAGCGACGAGCTGGACCCCGCCCTGCCGTTCATGGTCTCGTTCCCCATCCTATACGGCTTCATGATAAGCGACATAGGCTACGGCGTGATGTCGTTCTTCTTCGCGTGGTACCTGACTAAGATAACGAGCCCCGATGGGCTGGTGTACAACGTCTCGAAGATCTGGCAGCTCAGCGCCGTGTCCGCCATCGTCTTCGGCTTCCTGTCCAACCAGTGGTTCGGGCTGCAGCTCAACCAGTATTTCACGACCTTCGTGGGTTTCGACTGGTTCAAGAGCCTGCCGGTCATACTTGCGGTATCGATACTCTTCGGCATAGCGCAGGTCATCGTGGGCCTGGCCTTCGGCTTCGTCAACAAGTACAAGGAGCACAGGAAGGTGGCGCTCGGCAGGCTCTTCTCGATATTCCTGGTGGTGGGGGGCACGCTCGCGATAGCGGGAGGGCTGTTCCACCTCGTCGGCCCTACTGTCACTCTCGCGTCCGGGATAGTGGCGATAGGGTCGCTGATCGCCGTCGTGGCGCTGAGCGGCGAGGAGGCCGGGGAGGTGACCAACCTGATCTCGCACCCACTGAGCTACGCCAGGGTGATGGGGTTCGGCCTCGCGAGCGTCGTGCTCGCGATGATAATAGACAAGGCGCTGACGCCGACGCTCGGGAGCGGGCCGATGGGCATACTCGTGTTCGTCGCCGTGCTCATACCCTTCCTGATACTGCACTTCCTGAACATGATAGTCTCCATGTTCGAAGGCGCAGTGCAGGGGGCGCGTCTCAACTTCATAGAGTTCTTCACGAAGTTCTATTCCGGGGGAGGCGTGCAGTTCAAGCCGTTCGGCTCGAAGAGGGTTTATACTGAAGAATGAATTGGTGAAAACATGGCTATAGATATATCGTCCGCGATGGCGGCTCTCGCAGCCGGGATCGCGATAGTGGGCGCCGCAATCGCTACGGCGATGGCGCAGTCCGCGATAGGAGGCGCAGGCATGGGCCTGCTCGCAGAGAAACCCGAGGAGATGGGGAAGGTTCTCCTGTTCCTCGTGCTGCCCGAGACTATGGTGATATTCGGGTTCGTCATCGCGATACTGATACTGCTCGGTGCGGGCTTCATCTGACGCTGCGGTGAACGCATGGCGCTGGACGAGCTGCGCAGGAGAATAGAGCACGACGCGAAGGCGGAGGCCTCCAGGATCGACGGGGAGACCGAAGCCGCAGCGGAGCGCATTGTCGAGGGGGCGAGGAGGGAGAGCGCCGAGATTAAGGCGAGGGTAAGGGAGAGCGCCGAGAAGGAGGCGGAGCTGAAGAGGAAGGACGCGAAGGCCTCCTTGGAGGACGAGGTCGAGACCATGCTTTCGTCCGCGAGGGTAGAGGCGATCGAGTCCCAGCTCGCCGAGTTCAGCGAGTCCGTCAAGGACAGGCTCTCTCTTCGCGAACGAGAGATAATAAAGTCGGCGATAGCGGAGTTCTCGAAGGTCGCCAGGCCGGAGCACTCAGTGGTGAGGATAAGCAAGAAGCATGCCGACCTCGTCGGCAAGTCCACCGGGAAGATAGAGCACGACGACATACGCGGCGCAGTGATCTCCTCGATTGACGGCAAGGTGACGGCCGACGCGACGATAGACGGGCTGGCCGAGACCAACTCGGACGCGATAAGGATGTCGCTCGCGAGAGGGCTCTTCGGGTGATTCGCTGGGACTCTACAGGAGAGCTGTCAGGTACGGTTATTCGAATACCAGGGCCAAGGCCATGGAGTCGAAGCTGATGGATGTGGCCACGATGAGAAGCATAGCGGAGGCCAAGAACACGGGATCGGTGCTGGCGATACTCCTCCAGACGGACTACGGGCAGGCGCTGACGAAGTTCGGCGGCATGGAGATAAGCCCCGCGATGCTTGACTTCGCGCTGAGCGAGAACCTGGCCGGAAGGCTGAACGCGCTCGCGAGGATAACGCCGAAACGCGACCTGCCCATAATAAGGGAGATGATATCGCGCTGGGACATGAACGACGTGAAGAGGGTGCTAGAGGCGCTTGACAGGAGACAGCCGTACGACTCCGTATCGAGGTACATAATAGGCGCCGGGGAGTTCCCGCCCGCGGTGCTGCAGCAGGCGATGTCGGAGGGCGGCGTAGAGGGGGCGCTCGCGAGGCTGGCGCACAACGCCCACTACAGGCAGGCGCTATCGGGGGCGCTCGCGGCCTACAGGAGGACGGGCAACGTCCTCGATGCGCTCGAGGCGATAGACATGGCGCACTACGCGGAGCGCGCCACCGTCGTCGACAAGCTGGAGAAGCGGCGCGACTCCGCCGCCGGGCTGATCAGGATGGAC
Source organism: Microcaldota archaeon (assembly GCA_021787495.1). GTDB lineage: Archaea > Micrarchaeota > Micrarchaeia > Micrarchaeales > Micrarchaeaceae > A-MIC-10. The sequence goes on from JAJYLX010000004.1 coordinate 12,262, forward strand.
ATCGACATGAGGAACATAATAACGCTGCTGCGCGCCAAGAGGGGCGGGCTCAGGTTCCAGCAGGTCGAGAGGAAGCTGGTCGCGAACGGCAACACGCAGATAGCGCAGCTCGCGAAGGCGTATGCGGGCTGCGACGACGTCGCGTCGTTCGCCGCGAAGCTGGAGGGCTTCGACCTGTCCGGGGCGATAGGGGCTTACAGGAGCGACGGCAACATGATAACGTTCGAGATAAGCATGAGGAACCAGATATTCAGGACGAGCCGCAGGCTGCTCAGGCAGAGCCTGCTCTCCGTTGGGGCGCTCGTCGATTACGTTTACCTGAAGCAGATAGAGATGTTCACGCTAAGGGCGCTCGTCAAGAGCAAGGAGTACGGCCTTACGCAGGACGAGGTTTCGAGGCTGGTCGTATGGAGCCCCTGAAGAGGTACAAGATAGCGGTAGTCGGCAACAATCAGCTCGCCATAGGCTTCAAGCTCGCGGGCATAGCGGAGGCGTACGGCGAGACCGGGGCCTGGGAGGCAGAACAGAGGATGCGCGAGCTGATGCAGCGCGACGACATAGGCCTCATAATAACGACTTCGGCGGTGCTGAGGTCGATACGCGACAGGAAGCTCTCGGAGCGCATAGGGGACAGCGCCCTGCCGATGGTCGTCGAGGTGCCGGACTACCGGGAGGAGGGGCAGCCCGACACGCTCAGAAGGCTGATAATGAGGGCGATAGGCATTGACATAAGCAAGAACGCTTGATAGGGGTCATCACATGGGAATCATCGAAAAGGTATCAGGGCCGCTCGTGGTCGCGAAGGACATGCTCGGAAGCAACATGTACGACGTTGTCAAGGTGGGCAAGGCGAACCTGATAGGGGAGATAATACAGCTCAAGGGGGAGAGCGCGGTGATACAGGTGTACGAGGACACGACCGGCCTGACGCCGGGCGAGCCCGTCGAATCGACCGGGATGCCGCTGTCGGTAAAGCTCGGGCCGGGGCTGCTCGGCAACATATACGACGGCATACAGCGCCCTCTTAAGTCGCTGGAGAGGAAGAGCGGCGCGTTCATAGGCAGGGGCATAGCCGCCGATCCCCTCGACGCGAAGAGGAAGTGGAAGTTCGTGCACAACAAGGACGTCAGGAACGGCTCCGAGGTCAGGGAGGGCGACATACTCGGCCACGTGCAGGAGACCGACTTCATAAAGCACCACATACTGGTGCCGAATGGAGTCAAGGGCAAGGTCAGGCACCTGGCGTCCGGGGAGTTCACGGTGGACGACGTCATAGCCGAGATCCAGGACGGCAAGGCGGTGCACAGGATGACGCTCTCGCAGCACAGGTCGGTGAGGAAGGCGATGCGCGTCAGGCGCAAGTTCAGGGCGGACGAGCCGCTCATAACGGGGCAGAGGATAATAGACACGCTCTTCCCCGTCGCGAAGGGCGGCACCGCCTCGATACCGGGGCCCTTCGGCGCGGGCAAGACGGTGATGCAGCAATCGGTCGCGAAGTACGCCGACAGCGACATCGTGGTTTACATAGGCTGCGGCGAGCGCGGCAACGAGATGACCGACGTGCTCACGGAGTTTCCGGAGCTGAAGGACCCGAAGACAGGAAGGCCGCTCATGGAGAGGACGGTGCTGATAGCGAACACGAGCAACATGCCCGTCGCGGCGAGGGAGGCCAGCATCTACACGGGCATAACGATAGCCGAATATTACCGCGACATGGGCTACAACGTCGCGATCATGGCCGATTCCACTTCAAGGTGGGCGGAGGCCATGAGGGAGATCTCGGCGAGGCTGGAGGAGATGCCGGGAGAGGAAGGGTACCCTGCCTATCTCCCGAAGAGGCTGGCCGAGTACTACGAGCGCAGCGGCAAGGTCGAGAACCTGAACGGCACGACGGGCTCGGTCACGATAATAGGCGCGGTGTCGCCCCCCGGAGGGGACATCTCCGAGCCGGTGTCGCAGGGGACGCTCAGGGTCGTGAAGACGTTCTGGTCGCTCGACGCGGCGCTCGCCGGGTCGAGGCACTTCCCAGCGATAAACTGGCTGAGCAGCTACTCGCTCTACACCGACGCGCTCGAGTACTGGTACGAGAAGAACGTCGGCAAGGAGTTCACTGACGGCAGGAAGGAGGCGATGAGGCTGCTGCAGCGCGAGGCCGAACTCAAGGACATCGTGCAGCTCGTCGGGGAGGACGCGCTGCCGGACGCGGAGAAGATGCTCCTCGAGATTGGGAGGATGCTCAGGGAAGACTACCTCAGGCAGAGCGCCTTCGACGACGTCGACGCGTACTCGGGCCTGAGGAAACAGGATGCAATGCTGCGCACGATGCTGCACTTCGCGAGGGCGGCGGACGAGGCCGTGAAGAACGGCGCCAGCGTCTCCGCCATAACAGGCATGAAGGCGAGGGCGGAGATCTCGAGGATGAAGGGCGTCAAGGACGGCGAGATAGAGGCCGCCGCGAAGAGGATAGTGGGCCTCGCCGACGCGGAGTTCGCCGCGCTGTCGAAGGAGCTGGACTCCGGCGCGGCCGGGGAAAAGGAGATGGCAAAGGGGAAGAAATGAGGGATTGACATGAAACTCGACATAAAGTACAACACGATAGAAAGCGTCGCCGGGCCGCTCGTTGTGGTGGGCAAGGTGAAGAGCGCAGCATACAACGAGATCGTCAGGATACGGCTGGGCAGCGGCGAGGAGAGGCTCGGGCAGGTCCTCGAGACGACAGACCAGCACGCCGTGGTCCAGGTCTTCGAGCCCACGAACGGGATAGACGTTAAGAACACCTCGGTCAGCTTCCTGGGCGAGACCTTCACGGTAAGGGCGAGCGAGGACATGCTCGGAAGGGTGTTCGACGGCCAGGGGAGGCCGAAGGACGGCTCCGGCATGATATTGAAGGGGGAGAAGCGCGACATAAACGGCGAGCCCATCAACCCGGCGTCGAGGGCGATGCCGAGCGACTTCATCGAGACGGGGATCTCGACGATCGACGGGCTGAACACGCTGGTCAGGGGGCAGAAGCTGCCCCTCTTCTCCGGGTCGGGGCTGCCGCACAACGAGCTGACCGCGCAGATAACCAGGCAGGCGAAGGTCAAGGGCAGCAACGAGAGCTTCGCCGTAGTCTTTGCGGGCATAGGGATAACCTACGACGACGCCGAGTACTTCATAGGGGAGTTCAGGAAGACCGGGGCGATGAAGCGCACGGTCTCGTTCATAAACCTGGCGGACGACCCGAGCATCGAGAGGATAATAACGCCGAGGCTCGCCCTGACGACAGCGGAGCACCTCGCGTACGACAGGGGCATGCACGTGCTCGTCATACTCAACGACATGACCAACTACGCCGAGGCGCTGAGGGAGCTCTCGAGCGCGAGGGAGGAGGTGCCGGGAAGGAGGGGCTACCCGGGCTACATGTACACCGACTTCGCTGGCATATACGAGCGCGCCGGCATACTCAAGGGCAAGAAGGGGAGCATAACACAGCTCAACGTGGTGACGATGCCGAGCGACGACGTCACCCATCCCATCCCGGACCTCACTGGCTACATAACCGAGGGGCAGATGTTCCTGAGCAGGGAGCTCTTCAACAAGGGCATCTATCCGCCGATAAACCCGCTGGGCTCGCTGTCAAGGCTGATGAACAACGGCATAGGGAAGGGCAAGACCAGGGAGGACCACCGCGGCGTCGCGGACCAGCTCTACGGGGCCTACGCAAGGGCGCAGGACGCCAAGGCGCTCAGCTCGATAGTCGGGGTTGAGGCGCTGAGCGAGAGCGACAGGCGCTACCTCACGTTCGGGAACGAGTTCGAGGGCAGGTTCGTCAGGCAAGGCCCTTACGAGACCAGGGAGATAGAGCAGACGCTCTCCATAGGCTGGGACCTCCTGTCCGAACTCCCGGAGAACGAGCTGACCAGGATCAAGGAGGAGTACGTCAAGAGGTACTACGGGAAGAAAGGCGCGAAAGAGAAGGAAGGGAAGAAGAGTGAGAGGCAATGATAAGCCCGACGAGGATGAACCTCATAACGACGAAGCGCAGGACGTCTATGGCGAGGAAGGGCCACAGCGTGCTCAAGAGGAAGCGCGAGGTGCTCGTCATTGAGTTCCTGAAGCTGCTCAGGGAGTCGAAGGGCGACCGCGACGAGCTCAACAGGCTGATGCAGGGCGCGTACAGGTCGGTCACCGTGGCGTCTGCGTACATCGGCGACTTCGAGCTGGAGTCGACGGCCCTCCACGTCCCGGAGGCGGAGCGCATCGGCATAAACCTGAAGGGCGTCATGGGGGTCCGGGTGCCTGAGGTGATAAAGGCCGCGCAGGTAGGCAAGGCGAACTACAGCCTCATGTCCACGAGCATAGCCGTGGACGACATCAATGGCGCGTTCACCAGGGCGTTGGATTCGGTCGTGGACGTCGCGCAGAGGGAGCTGGGGCTGAGAAGGCTCGTCCTCGAGATAGAGAAGGCGAAGAGGAGGGTCAACGCCCTCGAGTACAAGCTCATGCCGGAGCTGAACAGGCGCTCGCGCTACATAACGATGCGCCTCGACGAGATAGACCGCGACAGCTTCTCTGCGCTGAAGCACGTAAAGAAGCGGATCGCGAAGGCGCAGGCCGCCGCGCCCTAGCCGCCCTCGACCGGGGCTTGCGCCAGGGCCGTGCACCTGCACAGCAACCTATTTTAGCGTATGCATCGATATACTGGGAGGTGGTACGATGGAGCTGGTCGACAACGCGATAAACGCGGGGAATTCTATTGATTATTCCGACCTGTTCAAGCCGAAGATCATGGTCTGCGGCATAGGGGGAGGTGGCAGTAACACGGTAAACAGGATAAGCGCGCTCAATGTCAGGGGCGCTGCGCTCGTGGCCGTCAACACGGACAGCAAGCACCTCAACAGCCTGAACCCGTCGATAAAGAAGATACTTATAGGCGGGAGCATGACCCGCGGGCTTGGCGCCGGCGGCTTCCCCGAGATGGGGAAGAAGGCGGCGGAGTACTCGAGGACCGACATACTCTCGGCCATACACGACTCCAACCTCCTCTTCCTGTGCGCGGGCATGGGGGGCGGGACCGGCACGGGAGCCGCGCCCGTCGTGGCTGAGGCCGCGAAGGAGCAGGGCGCGATAGTGATAAGCGTCGTCACGTACCCGTTCTCGCTCGAGAGGGTCAGGCTGAAGGTCGCGAGAGAGGGCATCGCGGAGCTCGGCAAGAAGTCTGACACCGTCATCGTCATAGACAACCAGAAACTCGTCGACCTCTACCCGAACCTTGCGATAGAGCAGGCGTTCAAGGTCGCGGACGAGGTGGCGTCGAGGGCTGTCGTGGGCATAACCGAGACGATAACCACGCCCAGCCTGATCAACCTAGATTTCGCGGACGTCCGCTCGGTCATGAGCTCCGGCGGCCTCGCGATGATAAGCGTGGGCGAGGGCCACGGCTCCGACAGGGTGCGCGAGGCGATAAACAGCACCCTGAGGAACAAGCTGCTTGACGTGGATTATGAGAACGCGACCGGCGTGCTGTTGCACATAACCGGAGGGCCAGACATGACGCTCGGCGACGCCAACGCGATAGGTGCGGGCATAACCGGCGCGGCCGCGGCCGACGCGACGATACTCTGGGGCGCCAGGATAGACCCGACCTTCGAGGAGAAGATACAGGTCATAGCGATATTCACCGGCGTCAGGAGCCCGAGCATCCTGGGGCAGCCGAGCGCCAGGGAGGATGCGGGCTTCGGCCTGGAAGAGATATGACCGGGGTCACGGCTGCTCCTTCGCGGCCTTCTCTTCCCTGCCTATCTTGAGGATCGCGAGCGTGCGGAAATCCTGGATAGTGACGCCGCTGAAGGTCTCATGGTCCAGAAGGTATTCCTCGATCTGCCTCGCGGTCTCGGCCGCGACCTTCCACTGCCCTAGCCTCTCCTTGGCCGTGGAGGAATCCGGAGTGCCGAAGGCCGCCCTGGCGTTGACCCTTATGCACATGGAAAGGTCGTTCGCCGCATAGTCCACAAGCATCAGCGGGCTGGCGCTGCGGCCCGGCACGATGGGCAGCGCCTTCACCAGCCTTACATATCCGGCAGCGAACTCCTGTATCTCCTCTGTGGAACTCAGGAGGCGCATCGCCCTGACCACCACCTGGGAGCGCCCGTCGTAATCTTCAGCTGCCTTCAGTTCGTCCACCAGCCTCGAAGCCGCGGTCCGGCGCTCTTCCGGCCTTGAGGTTTCGTGGAATGGCCTCTTGAATACCATCATTTCCCCACGGATGAGCTGTGTCCATTCAGATATAATATACCGGCGGTTACATGACCGAGATGGACGTGTAGCCGTGCGCGCCCTTGTCGCGGTCGAACTGGTACACCGCCGCGTTGGCGATCTGCTTGAGCGCCTCGTCGTGCGTTATGACAAAGACCTGGTCGACCACGCTGGGAAGCGTGCCACCGAGCACCTGCACTAGCTTGTCGATCCCGTTGCTGTCGATGTTGTGCGTCGGCTCGTCCAGGATTATCCAGCGCAGGTTCGGGACTATCACCATGGAGAGCGCTATCCTCATCGCGAGGCAGGCGACGCTGCGCTCCCCTCCCGAAGCTATCGCGTCGACGCTCTGCCATGAATCGTTCCCGTTGACGACAAGATTGGCTTGCAGCGAGTAGTCGTCCTTCCCCGCCTCGAGGCGTATGTTCGCGTAGTCCCCGTATGGGTACAGCTCGGGCCACACGGACTGCATTATCGAGTTGATCGAGTCGACGAGGCGGTTTCGGAGCTGCGCTTCGGTCTCGATGAGCGCGGCCTTGAACTTGTTCATGTTGGCGAGCATCGCGCGCTTTGAGCTTATCCGCGATTCCATGCGCTCGAAGTTGTCGAGCATGGTCCTCTTCTCCCTAATCTGCGACGCCATCGCCGAGGCATATTTCCTGTTACCCTCTATTTTCGACGAGACGTCGCTGAGCTGCGCAGACACCTTTGTGAACCCGTCCTGCAGCGCGTATATCGCCTTCTCGTCCACCTGCAGGGACGAGGATTCCTGCTCCTTCTGCCCGAGCGACGCGGCGCAGTCGCTCACCTCCTTGTCGTACGCCCCCTTCCTGTCCAGCTTCTCGAGGGCCGCCTCCATGTCCTTGATGGATTCGCTCACCTTCAGGTACTCCTCCATCTTCCCCCTTGCGCGGGCGTCCGCGTTCTCGTACGCGACCTTTCCCTCTTCTATGGCCTTGACAGCATCGGCCTTGTCCGCGTCCAGGCCGGCATAGCGCTTGATCAATTCCAGCTTGCCCTTCAGCAGGTTCAGTTCCGCCGTCGCGGCCCCCGCCTTCTCTTCCTCAGCCTTCGCGTCCTTCGCGTATGAGCCAACGCCCGCCTTCAGGGCAGCGATGAGCTGTTCCCTCTGGCTTATGAGCCTCTTGCGGGCCTCATCCCCTAGGTCCTGTTCGCAGAGCGGGCACTTGCCGATATGCTGCCTGAGCTCGATGAGCCATTTCTCCATCTCCCTGACCTGGCTGTCCGCGGACAGCGACGACGCCTTCAATTCCTGCGCCCTCCTGCTCGACGCGTCTATCCGTTCCTGCAGGCCCTTTAGCAGCGTGGCGTCCGCGTCCTTCTCCAGCCTTTCCCGGGCCGCGATGTCAGCATTGATGAGGTCGAGGCGCGCCCTCTCCTTGGATAGCTCGCCTTGGGTCCTCTTCGCAGCTTCGGCGAGTGCGTCCGCCTCCTTTTTGAGCGGCTGCACCCCTGCTTTCGCCGAGCGGTGCCTCTCCCTGACGGATGCGTCTATCTTCAGCTCCTCTATCTTCCTCGACTCCTTCTTGAGCGTCTCTATCCTTGAGCGGATGTCAGCGATGTCGGCATCGAGCCTCTTCTTCTTCGAATAGGCGGCCTTCTTCTCGTTCAGGTCCCTGCCCATGTCCAGGTGCTGCGCCTTCAGCTCCGTTTCCCTCCTCCCCAGCTCGGCGTGCTGCGCCTCGAGCTCCCTCGACTCCTTGAGGAGCGCCTCCATCTGGGACTTCAGCTCGCCGACCTTCACGGACGCGAGTGCCTCCTCGTCGCTCTTTATGGCGCTCCTCGTCTGGTTTATCAGGGACGTCGAATTGTCCTCGGCCACGGCAAAGGCGTCGAGGCCGAGCATGCCGTCGATCCCCTTCTTGCGCTCGGCCTTCGTCAATTCGAGGAAGTAGTCGAGCCTGTTCTGCTGCGAGTATATGGCCCTGGAGAACGTGTCGTAGTCCACCTTGAGCAGCTCCTGGATGCTCTCAGTCACCCTCTCGGGCTGCGTCTGCAGGTGCTTCCCGTCCTTCATGAGCGTCGCCATGCTGGACGAATTGGCGCTTATCCTCCTCGACACCGTGTACTCCGAGCCGTCTAGCTCCAGCTTCAGTATGACCTCGGCGTTCGTCTCCCCTATCGGCCTGCTGGTTATGAGATTCGAGAGGGAGACCCGCTTGCTCGACAGGTCCGGGAAGGAACCGAACAGCGCGTACGATATCGCGTCGAGCACGGAGCTCTTCCCGGCTCCCATGACTCCCAGGATGACGTTGACGCCCTTCCTGAACTCTATGGTGCTGGACTTGTGCGTCTTCCAGTTCCTGAGCTCTACGGACTTGATCATGGAAAACATTCAGTAATGGGCGAGAAAGGATATAATGCTTTCATAGATCCCTCTGTGTGCCGGTTTCGGATGCGGACCGCAACGTTTTTATGCACCCGGACGCCTGTGAATATTTATATATTACGGGCACCGACCTGTCTGTGTGATGATATGGTAGAGAAACAGGCAAGGAACATACACCAGACCTTGATAGAACTGACAGGGGAACTGTTGCGGACAGTCAACAAATATTATGGGGCTGTGAAGGAGGCGCAGGCCGAATATGCGAGGAACATCAGCGCAGCGGTCACCGCAAAAACAAAAGAGATGGCCAGGGCTATCGATACTGATGATTCGGATGACGGCAAAAGGATGAAGGATATCCTGCTAAGCCTGCGCGAGGGCGGCTGCATGCCAACAGAAAGCCCGTTCTTAGTTAGGGGGCTGAGCGAGCTAGAGTCCATAAAGTTGGTGAAACCGGATGTGAACCCAGCATCGCTTTATGCAGACATCGATACTTATGAAACTGACCCGACGGTTTATGTTCTTACCGATATCGGCAGAATTGTAGCTAATAGGATTGCCAGTGGGGACTATAATGAGGAGGCAGTAGCAACGGATAAGAGAGTGAAGGGATCGGCAATCGGAAGGCGCGATGGGTGAGATACGCAGGCCCTCAGATGAGCGTCTCCTGCTCGACCTCTATCTCGCTGACGCCCTCTATCCTCCGTATCCTCTCCTCTATCTCTGAGGAATTGGCGCTGGCGTTGTCGTAGATGAACATGACCTTTATGGCCTTCATCCCGAACGCGAGCTCCTCAGTCTTGAGGTCGTGGGGTTTCAGCTTCTTTATGCCCGCCATCACAGGGTCGAGCTTGCCTTCCTCTGTGTAGACCTTGAATATCACACTGACATCGGACATGGGATCACGGGCCCTCGAAGCTGCACTCTGAGCACCTGTACGTGTTTGTCGTCTCGCGGCAGTGGTAGCACCTGATTATGGTGCCCTTCCCGCACTTCGGGCACTTGAACTCCGTGTAGCTGCTCGTGAGCCTGCCGCACGATATGCATGTCTTGCCCGGCATTGTCTGGACCATCCAATCATCTGGGCGGCTACCTGCGCCTCCTTTTGTGCGCGACGCGCCGCTTCCTCATCATTGAGGACTTGAAGTTATATAAGTATATCGTCGTGACCAGAAGTATGACGACCGCGACTATGAGCACCACTATGATAAGCTCCAGCATGCCGATTACCTGCGAGAGTGACTGGCCGAACGCCCCGGGCGAGCCAATCGCGCCTCCCATGCCCTGGCTGTTGACCGAAACGAACGCCGAGAGCGACGCCACGACTGCCGGGTTGTAGGCGCTGTCGGTGACGGTGGCGCAGTAGTAGGTGCTATTGTCCGGGCGCACCGTTATCGAGGAGGACGTGCCGTTGACAGTGTACTTCTTGTAGAGCTGGCCCGATCCCGAGGAGCATTGCGAGCTAGAGGTGTACCAGTCCACCGTGTACGGCGGAGTGCCGCCCTGCCACGTGATGTTCAGCGTGATGCCCTGGCCTCTGTCTATCGTGAAGAAGCCCGGCTGGATGGGCGCCGAGAAGTTCGAACTTATAATCTTGTAGTCGTCCGACATCGCCTGGGCGAGCTGGGCGAGCTGGTAGGCCTGCGTCGCATATGAAATACTATCGTTCGTGGCGTTGCCGGCCTGGTATGCGTAGAACCTGGCCTCGTTGGAGAACTGCAGCGCCCAGATCCCAAACGTCGAGTTGTCCGCCATCGACAGCGCGGCGCCGCTGAGCTGCTGGACTGTCACGTTGGTGGGCAGCGGCCTCGAAAGGACAATCGCATACGATGCCGCGAGCAGGGCCAGCGGATAGTTCATATCGTCGTATGCGGCCTTTGCCGTGATTGCGTACATGCCACCGTACTGCTGCGCCTGCGAGACCATGCTGCCCGCAAGTCGGCTGATTCCTGGCACCGAGGTCACATTGCCGCCGAGGCCCGATGCGGCGCCGTACATATACTGCGCGGAACTGCACCACGCGGTCGCCTGAGCGATGCCGCTTATTATGCCAGAGACCTGGTCGCTGTCAATCCCTGTTGAGGAGTTGAACAGCGCGGCGTCGCTCGAGAGAGTGTAAAGGCCCCACTGCTGGCGCAGTTCCCCTCCGAGCACATACTCGTAGTTCGTGGTAGTTAGGTTCGGGGCGCTCAGCGAGTTGCAGTACGACGTGGTGCTGTTGAGCAGCGATGAGGCTGACTGGACGCTCTCTCCAGCATGGGCGAAGAGGAAGGCGTTTATGTAATCGAGGAACGCTAGATCTGCGCCGAGATACAGGTAGCCCTTGCCGGCTATGGCAACGCTCTGGTTGAACACCTTCGACATCTGAGCCTGTGCGCCCGACATGCCCCGCACTGACGACAGACTGTCCAGCTCGTTGCGCGTGAAGTTGAACGTGAAGTTCGCGAGGCCTGAGAACTGCTTAATGGTGCATTGCCCTGAGCAGCTCGTGCCTCCCTGCGGCACGTTAAGGTCATAGTCCGTGAAGAAACTATACTTCGTGGCGTTGCCCGATAGGAGCGATGGCTTGGATAGGTACCTTATCGCCTCAGAAATGTTCGAGATCTGGACGATCGGCATGCCCAGATAGTCCTGCGCTATCAGGTAAAGCTCGCTCTCGAAGCCCGTGTCACCTGCGTACGGCACCAGCATGAACGATAGCCCATTGGAATGCGCAGCGCTTGCCTTGTCGTACACGCCGCCTATCTGACCGACGCTCCCGTTCGTTGATATTGTCCCGGTAACGGTGAAGTTGGCAGGCAGCCCATTTCTGTCCAGAGCCGACACGGCGAGCAGTGCCATCGCCAGCCCTCCGCTCGGCCCTGAAACGTTGACCGCCCCTGATATGTTGTATGTGAAATTGTAGTCCGACTCGTTCCTCCCTAAATATGCTGATGCTGCATAGGCTGCCTCCTTTGCGGAGAATGCAGTAGACCGCCCGACCTGCGATGGCCCAGTGACTGACACGATCCCGTTGCCCGTCGTCACGGTGAGCGATATAGTCGTTATCGTCCCCGTGTTGTTCTCAAGTATGACCGCCGGGGCGTATATGTTTGACGTCCCGACGACAGTCGCAGACGCGTACGAAACGGCCGCCAGAGCGGCGAATATTAACAGCAGAAGCTGCAACGCCCTTGAGATCCCCGTCATGTGACCACAGAGCTTTTTGCAAAAGCATGTTTTTATACATTTGCGCTGCGCTTCGGTTTCCCTTATGCGCGACAAAGTCAGTGGAAGATCAGGAAGTATAGCCCCAGGAAGACCATTATCCCGAGCAGGAGAGGTGGTATCGCGGGCAGCGCCCTCTTGAACCTCCTGAGTATGAACATGGTGAGCAGCAGGCCGAATATGGAGCCGAGCACCATGAAGAGGCTGAGCGTGAACGAGAATGTCGAGGCGGCCGCGGACACGGAGACCATCAGAGGCATGGCCAGGTCGCCGGTGCCGAGCTCTATCCTAGCCGCGACGGGCACCAGCCTCTCGCCTATTATCGGGGCGAACCTGGCGCGCGCCTTCCTGTCCTTCCTGTATGCCTCAGCCACCTCCTTGTTGACCGACTTGCTTGGGAGCCCCTCGACCTCATCGACGCCTATCAGCAGCGCGAGGTTGTTCGTCTCGGCTATCCGCGCGAGCGACAGCATATGCTTCGTTATGAACACCGCGATGAAGTCGTACACCGCGAGCAGGGCCATGAAGAGGAGGGCAATCCAGAAGGTGAACGTCAGCCCGAACAGCAACCCTACCCCAGCTGCGGATATCATCGCGGTCGCGTTCCTCAGCCGCTGCCACTTGTTTTTTGCTATGACGAGCAGGGCGGCGGCCGCGGCCGCAAGGACCGCGTCGAGGCCGAACGGCAGCCCGAACAGCGACGCTGAATACGGATACTGCGGCAGCGAGAGCACCACGGCGAAGACTATGAACGACGAGACAAAGACCACGAAGGCCTCGAGGATCCTGAAGAGCTTGTCGGTGCTGAACATCCTGAACAGCAGTATCAGTATCAGGCTGAACGCCACGATGTACGCTATGTAGAACAGCAATGACGTATATGAATTGAACAGCGCGGCGCTCTGCACGGTCTGCAGCGTAGCACCGCTGAGCGAAACCACCCCGAGCAGCAGGCCGAAGAACTGGACGATCATGAACATTGCGAGTATCTGTATCAGTTGCCTGTACTCTATAACCTTGAATGCCAACGGGTCACCCTACGATTTAAGCAGAACCAACAATAGAGGTTAGCAACGCAAGGCTATAAAATACAGTATGGGTTTGGGCGGGTGAACAGCCAAATACCTTGCAGTCCAATGTCTAACCATGAAGACAGGCCTGATGAGGAGGCTCGCCGGCTACCTCAGCTCGTACAGCGAGGATTATTCGGTGGTGTCAGACAAGCGAAGGATAACGCTCGTGAGGAACAAGGGCAACGGCGAGATAGCTGTGCTGTACAACGGCTTCACCTACTCGAGGCTGCCGGAGAGGGGCCTTTTCACGCGCTCCTACTGGGACTACTTCCTGCCGTTCGGCGCCATGTCGGAAAGCCCGAGGCTGCTCATGATAGGCCTGGGAGGCGGCACCGTCGCCCGGCAGATGGAGGGCACGTTCGGGAACGCGAGCATGGACATAGTAGAGATAGACAGGGACATGGCCGACATAGCGCGGAGGCTGTACCCATCGATGAGGTCGAACGTGATAATCGGGGACGGTCTCAGGTTCGTAAAGACGGTGCGCGGAAGCTACGACGCCATCATACTGGACGCTTATTCCGACCTGGACATACCAAGGGCGTTCATGGCCGACGAGTTCATAGGCGACGCATACAACGCGCTGAAGGAGAGAGGAATACTGGGGATAAACTACGCGCAGAGCTCGTTGAAGAAGGAGGAGCTGCACGACTTCTCAGAGAGGCTGGGCAGGCTGTTCGGCGTCTACCGCATGCGCGTTGGGTTCATGTCGGACAACACGATCCTGCTGTGCGGCAAGCGCATGGCGAGGGACGAGATCGTCGCGCTCGCCAGGGCGATGCCTAAGGCTAGTGGCTCGAAGCACATCCTCGACGGATACAGGGGCATGGACGCCTTCAAGTGAGGCGTCAGAGGCTCCGCGTGTCTATAATTATGTAGTCAGCGACGGACGATATCGCCGAGCGCGGTACGCGCAGCTCGTTCCCGTCCGGACTCAGCTTCTTCGCGAGGGAGCTCGTGACGTCGGGCTCGAGCACGAGGGTGTTTATCCTCCCTGTAACGCTGTCCACCTCTGCGTCTATGAACTTGCCCAGGTCGTAGCCGTTCAGGCTGAGGACCTTCTTGCCCATCAGCTGCCTCGCAATCACGTATTTTACCATATGGTCACCTGCTTACGTTTCGATGGAAAGGAATTAAAAGGCTTTGTCGGCACAGAATTAACGGCACTCTGGCCCAAAAGGGCGGCAGTATGGTGTTTTCATGGCCTTCAAGGTAAGGGAGATGAGGCGTTCGGACGCGCGCGCAGTGTATGCACTGGGAAGAGGAGTGAGGGAGCTCTACGGGTCAGAGGGCGGCGGCTGGTACCCTGAAGAGGCGCTGCTCAACTGGCTGGGTCACAAGCGCGACGACATACTGTTGGTGTGCGAGAAGGATGGCAGGGTCATAGGGTTCTCGCTCACGTACGTGCACTACAGGATGTGGGCGCTCATGGACAGCATAGCGGTCGACGAGGGCGAGCGGAGGGGCGGCGCCGCGACCGCGATGATAAGGGAGACGATGAGAAGGATGGACAAGCTAGGCATAGTCTACGCCCAGTGCTATGTCAACACGACGAACAGGGGCATGCTCAGGCTGATGAGGAAGCTGAAGTTCAACGTCGGCAGCAGCTTCTACAGCTGCGATATGCTGTTCCCGAAGAACTTCATGTGATTCCCACCCTGCAGGAACGCGTTTGCGACGCGTCAGCCATATAAGCCGAGAAACCTGTCTAGCGACAATCTGCTGAAAGTTTCATACCTACTCAAAGTCGCATGTGCGCCATTTATCTTTTTATGTCTCGCCAGCCATGGGATTGCGTTCAGGTACCTGAATTTGATAAAATAATAAATTGCTTTTTTCTCTTCCTGGTTCAGACTAAAGTACCTTTGGTATTCCCTTAGAAAAAGGGAGATGTCCCTCTTCATCACCCTGTCGCTGGTTATGAAGTTATCGGCTATAAAGACAGCCGGCTCATAGACGAGATAACCCCTATGCGCGTCGTCCCAATCCGTAATGGCTGAGATTTTGCCGTCCTTGTACAGGATGTTGTGGCCGAGGTCCGCATGGATAATCCCTTTCCTTAATTTATCTTTTTTGATGGCCCTGAGACTATCGTGAAGCTCGTCTTCGTAGTGTTTTATGCCGTTTAGGTCAAAACCGTTTATTTCTTTGTCCCAAAAAATGACGCTTCTGAACGGATCGCCCCATTTTGGCACCAATCCGCTCCTCAAGCGCAGTTTAAGCAGGGTCTTATCCAGAACTCCTATCAGATGCGCTACGTTTCTTATCTCACTTCCGGGCAGGGCGCCATCCAGGGGTTTCCCGTAAGCGAATTCTTGTATTGTGATGCGTTTTCCGTTTCGCAGGACAAATAGCCTTCCGTGTTTTGTTCTTATCAGCTTGGCCGACGGGAGAGCGTGCTCAGAAACGAATTCTATAATTCGAAGGATGTACACAAAGCGGCCGGGCGTTACGCCTTCGTGGACTTTCAAGACGAACTTGCCCGATGAGGTATCAAGAAAGTAAACGCTATTATCGTTTGACCTTGCGGGTCTATGGGAGACGTATTTGCCTATCTCGTACCGCTTCAGTATGTCCTCAAAATCGCTCTTGGAGAGTACCGTTATCATGACCATATCGGGCTTTCGCTAGGAATATTTGAATAACCATATACCTAAAATCGGGCATGGCGGGATTTGAACCCGCAACCAACAGCTCCGGAAGCTGCCATGCTGACCAAGTTACACTACATGCCCATGGGTATGCGGGCCCGGTGGGATTTGAACCCACGACTTAGAGGTTAAAAGCCTCCCACTCTGGCCAAGCTGAGTTACGAGCCCCTGGTGATAATTGCACTCAATGCTATTTATCAGTAGCGATGTCATCTCCTCCTGCGCCAGTCGTGCGTCACGACCATCGACACGACGAGCGCTATGGCGAACCAGAAAACGACGTCTATCGCGAGGTTCGTGTAGTTGTAGGTCGTGGTAGGGGGATACGTGACCAGGTTGTAGAGCCACGCTATCGGCCAGCCGTACCAGGCCGCGCCCACGAGCTGCGCGGGCGTGACGTTGATTATGCCGCTGAGCAGCGACGCGGCTATCCCGAACGCGATGTCTCCGATGTAGACCTTCACATGCATGGGAACCAATCTCTGGATAGGCTTTTATACCAACATGAATGCTGCGCTGCGCGCGTCAGGCGATGCCCATCGCCCTTCTCACGGCCAGCAGGTCGGCCTCCATGTCGCGCTCGGCCGCTACGGGAACCTCCATGACGAAGCAGTCGGTCCCCAGCCTGTTAGCCGAGAAGAAGTTGGAGAACCCCCTCTGCCCTATGTAGCCCTTCCCGATGTTCCAGTGCCTGTCCTTGCCGCTGCCCAACGGGAACCTGGAGTCGTTCAGGTGCAGGAGCTTGACCCTTCCCAAGCCAACGTATTCCTCTATCTCACCCATGAGGCGCTCCGTCCCCTCCTTCGTGGAGATGTCGTACCCTGCGGCGAAGGCGTGGCAGGTGTCCAGGCAGACGCCGACCCTGCCATCCCCCGCCGTGTCGATTATCCTCCCTATCTCGCCGAAGCTTGAGCCGACGCTGTTGTTGTACCCCGCAGAGTTCTCCAGCAATAGCTCGACGTCGCCGTGCGCGGAAAGGACGCTGCCGATCGAGTCCTCGATGCCGGTGAGCGCTGCCTCCAGGCCGCTCCCTAGATGAGAGCCTATGTGCACCACGAGGTAATGCACTCCCGCGAGCGAGCAGTTGCGGATGTTGCCCTTCAGCGAGGCTATCGTCTTGGAGCGTATCTCGCTCCTTGGTGAGCTGGGATTGCACAGGTAGGGCGCATGGGCGAACGGGATTGTGCCGGACTGGCTTACCAGGTCCCTGAACCGCTCGGCCTCGTCCGCCGCTATCTCGTTGACGGCCCAGGAGCGCGAGCTGGTCACGAACAGCTGGAAGGCGCCGTACCGCATCTCCATCGCCTCCCTCGCGGCGTTAGATATGCCCCCCTGTATCGAGAGATGGAAGCCGATCCGCGCATTTTCATAGCCCATCACTACCACTAATGCTGGCAGTAAAGATTGGTTTAAAAAGCTTAATATAAAGTAATAATCCGCTTTGGGGTGTAGTGGTGCAAGAGAAGAGGTTCAGCTATTACGATATAGAGCAGTTCCTCAGGGAGGCAGGGGCGGGGCGCATAAACGAGAAGGCGATCAAGAGCTTCGAGGAGGAGCTGAAGGACACGGTGTCCGAGCTCGTGGAGCGCGCCGAGGTCTATGCGAACCACGCCGGAAGGACGCGCATGGTCACCAACTCCGACATCGACATGGCGGTCTCGTGCGGCGCCAGGCGCGCCCCAATACCCAAACCGCGGCGCAGGATAAGGCTGAAATCTGGGAATGACAGGAAAAGGCGCGAGAGCCCAGTGCTGAACGCCTCTGATTTTATCACGGTCCCAATCTTGCAGGCGAGGGGTAAAATCTAGCCTATATAAAAGCCTTGGCTCTGATTAAGGTGTATGAAGCTTTATGACAAGGCGCTTTACTACGAAATAGCCTTCGAATACGTCAACCCGAAGAGACAGGCCGACCTGTTTGAGAGATTCATAGACAAGTTCAGCAGGATTAAGGTAAGAAGGTTCCTTGATATCTGCTGCGGACCTGCAGTGCAGCTCAGGGAACTGGCCAAGCGCGGGTATGAGTGCGTCGGCCTAGACATGAGCAAGGGGATGCTTGATTATGTAAATGAGAGGGCAGGGAAGGAACGCGTCAGGATCGAGACGGTCAGCGCCGATGCCAAACACTTCAGGATCAAAAGGCCCGTGGACTTCGCCTTCATCATGGTGGGCACGATAAATTACCTGCCGAAGAGCAACCGTGACATGTTGGAGCACCTCGACTCGGTGGCGGCATCGCTGAAGAGCGGGGGGCTTTACGTCATGGAGAACTTCTGGGTCAACCCACCGAGGCCGGAGAGGTGGACGGGAAGGAGGGATGGCATAACCGTAAAGAATTACTGGGATTTCAAGATGAAAGACTACCTGAACCAGCTCGGCACCCAGTACTGGACCGTGAAAGTAGATGATAACGGCAAGAGGTACACGCTCTACGATATAAACGACCGCAAGGTGATTATGCCGCAGGAGTTCGTCACGCTTGTCAGGCTGAATGGGAAATTCGAGTTCTTGGGGTTCTTTGAGCACTCAAGCGTTAAGAGGATGAAAATCGGTGGAAAGGATAGTGATAACAACTTCGTCGTGCTGAGAAAAAGGTGAGCAGCAATAGAGAAATGCACTAAACCACACAGGCCCAAGAGGGGGTTGTACATCTTCACAGATGGCATAAGCTACTTCAAGACGGACGAAGACTCGATATGGGGCAAGGTTGATGAGGCCACTTTGAGACTGCCCAGGTCCGCGAGAATAAAGGGCAGGTGGCTTAATGTCGCCGCTGGCGATGGCCGCTACAACCTCTATCTTCTCAGGAAGGCAGACATTGTCGTGACCTCTGACATAGACAGGGGCGCGCTTAGCAAGCTGTTCCATTACACGCCAGACAGATACAAACAGAAGCTCATGACCAAGGCGTTCGACGTGACCGAGAGGTTCCCGTTCAAGGCGGAGGCGTTCGATGGCGTATTCTGTACCGGAGTACTGCACCTCTTTCCGCGTCCAATGCTCAAGAGGATCGCCAAGGAGATAGATAGGGTGCTCAGGCCGGGAGGCACGATCATACTCGACTTCGCCATGGACATTCGGAGGACGTCGCATGATGGAAGGAACATCACGGTCGGTTCTGAACCGCGGTATGCCCTCGGCGGCGGAAAGAGACTGCTGGGTGATATGTTTTTGGGTTACAAGGTAAAAATGATTGAATCAAGGGTGGACAGCTCTGTAGAGGGCAGCCCACCACACAGGTTTCGGTGCAACTTCATACTGCCGGTTGCCACTAAGATGAGTGCATGAAGAGGATAGTGTTCATCGACGGGGATGGGACGCTATGGTACCCAAGTAAGACGAAGTACAATGACGTTCCATGGTGGGTCTATGAGAACCCGCAGACGAAAGGCAACCCACTTACGCACCTTACACTCATACCGAACGTGAAGGTAGAGCTCAGGAAACTGAGGTCAAGCGGGATGATTCTCGTACTCCTGTCCACGCAGCCGGGGAATACGAAAGCGGAAAGACTGGAAAGCCTGATGCGCAAGGTCAGGCACTTCAGGCTTGAGAGATACTTCGACGAGTTCAGGGCCGCGCGGCGCGGCCCCAGACCCAAAGGCAGGTTCACCCCTGACAGAAAGGACCTCGAAATGCTGGATGTGCTGAAAAGGAGGGGAATCCCGAAGTCCCAAGCCCTGATGGTCGGCGACTCATATGCCAACGACTATCTTCCCGCGAGGGGGGCGGGCGTGGACGCGCTGCTGGTCAACAACTTCAGGCACATCGAAGGCAGCAAGTGGTACAACAGGGTAAGGAGAAAGGAGAGATATCTCGGCAGCGTGCTCAAGTACGTGAAGTAGGGACTAATCCCTCTTCGTGTGATTTAAGACTATGCGCATCCTCTGGCCGACGGGCATGGGGGGCACCATGACAACCTCGTACCCCAAGCTCTGGTACACGTCAAAAGTTATCCTGCTAAACTCAACCTGCTTACCACCTTCAGTCCTTGAGTCATCGAACTTTATTGGCAGAGGCTCTAAGAAGAACACTTTCCTGTATCTCCCGGAGCTGACGGCCTCTATATAGCTAGTGTTCACCCTGGCCAAGCGCAGGTATGGTATGCTGTCCGGAACCCCCCTGTCGAATAGGCACGGCCTGTCTTTTGGCGCTCTCTGCTCTGACACCAGCTGAGCCTTCAATATGCCGAGCTGGAATTCCCTTTCGTCCTTCCTAAGCACGGATATAGGTATGTCGTTATGCTTCTCCAGGAATGTCATTGCAGCCTCGGGCACGGTGTCATAGCCTAAGCCGGCAATGCGCCTTAACAGCGTGGTCTTGCCAGACGCGGGCGCACCGGTTAGCACATACCAGTCAGGCTTGCCATTTACAACGCCTTTATCATGAGGCATTTCAACCGGATATGTAGCTGCTTACAAAATATATACGCATTTTCTGCAACCACGTCAATGTACGAATATATGCGGTGGCATCCTTGCGCTGAAAACAGCCTTGCACGGCAGCCATAAATAGGTAAAGTTGGATTCTGATAGCGTCGGAGTGTCAGCATGACAAAAAAAGATACGTGCGGCCTCGGCACGTATGCATGTGTCTTCAACAGGGGCTTCACCAAGGTGCTGCTGCTGAAGCGCAACGCGAAGAAGAGAAAAATGTGGGGCGCAACGTGGGGCAATGTGGGCGGCAAGGTCGAGTTCGGCGAGACCTCGCGCCAGGCATGCGCAAGGGAGATGCGCGAGGAGATAGGGCTCAGCGTCAGGCCGTCCGACCTCATCCTCATGGAGGTGAGGGAATTCCCGCACTTCAGGCCGCACGTATTCGGCATATCATTCATCTATGCCGTCTCGATCAGCGAGAGGTCGAGGATAAGGCTTAACGCGGCCGCGGACACGCCGGAATCGGACGCCTACCAGTGGTTCGACATCGACAGGCTGCCGGATAGCATGCTGGACACGAGGAGGGACATGGTGGCTTGGGCACGCGCGGCAAGGATGATTGCGCACAGAGCTGATAAGCATGGACGTGGCATTCATAGTCGCCCTGCTGCCTGACGGGCGGCTATCGCGGGAGATAGCTGCGCTATCGGATAGGATGGCAAAGGAGTATGGAATCCGCGCCACACATGTCAAACTGCCGCCGCACCTTTCCCTCTTCTTCCGGGACAGGATGCGTGCCGCTGACGCCAAGAGGGTCTCAAAGCTGCTCGAATCGGACTGCATGAAGCTTACGCCATTCACGGTTGGCATGGACGGGATTGGTTATTTCACCAAGGCGCACGGCCGCACCGAGTACACAGTCTACCTGAGAGTGGGCATCGACAGCGAACTGCTAGAGCTGCACCGGCTCGTCGACTCCAGGACAAGGGCGTATGCGAAGGTGAGGTTCAAGGCGTTCGTGCCGCACGTTACCGTCGCGCACGACGGATTGGACAAAACGGGATTCCTCGCAATAAATAGGGATTACGAGGGCTTCAGGTTCAGGCGCAGCTTCGAGGCGAAGGTGCTATCCGTCGGCGTGCAAAAGGATGATGCCAGCCAGTGGAGGTTCAAAGAGTTCGATTTTTCCGCTAGATCAGCGCCGCGAACTTCAGCCCGAACGCGAGCGCTATGAAGAGGCCCTCGATGCAGAACATCGTGACCGAGACCTGCCACTCCTTCATCTTCCCCATGTTCATTATTATGTGGGTCCAGCTGTAGATCTTGCGGCCGTACGGCGGCCTCATCGTGCCGTCGCTCTGGAGCCTGCCGAGATCTGTCACGTCGAACCTCTTGCGCGCGTGCAGGAAGAACTCAACTATCCACGGTATGAAGATGATTATGCCGAACGACTCCATGTTGCCCATGACCATCAGCGCGACGATGGCGGTGCCGGCGAAGTAGCTGAAGCTGTCGCCCCCGTATATCCTGGACGGGTAGAAGTCGAAGACAAACGTCGCGAGCAGGGCGGCCAGAAGCACCGACGAGAGCAGCAGCCCGGTGTACAGGTTGAATGCGAGCGAGTAGAGGAACATCCCGAAGACCGCCATGGAGGCCGTGCCAGTCTGTATCCCGTTGAACCCACCAAGCAGGTTGAATGCGTTCGCGCCGAAGATTATCGCGAGCGGCACTATTATGAGCGGGTACAGCACGCCGAAGTTTACCATGCCGAGGAACGGTATGGAGATCGTGGAGACGCCGGCATTAACAGCCATGAGGGGGATTGCGCCTATCAGGGTGAGCAGGGGCTTGTGCCACTGCTTCAGCCCTACCCGCGTGTCCTGCATGCCTGTAGTGTGCGTCGCCTTCGACCTGACGTTGATGTCGTCGAGGAAGCCGACGAACGCTACGAGAAGCACCGCGAGGACTG
Source organism: Microcaldota archaeon (assembly GCA_021787495.1). Lineage (GTDB taxonomy): Archaea > Micrarchaeota > Micrarchaeia > Micrarchaeales > Micrarchaeaceae > A-MIC-10. Next base: position 34,124 of record JAJYLX010000004.1, read on the forward strand.
TGGCGAATAGGTACTCAAGCGAAGCGACGGGCACGTAGAAGTTGAAGCTGCTGCCGAAGACGTACACAAGCATGCCGATTGCGAAGCCGAACGCGGTCGCGATCCCCAGGCTCGACGGAACGGTCGGCTTGTGCCTCTTGTTTATGTCATGCGTGGTCACGCCGCACTCGCCCATGTACCACATGACGAACTTAACTGCGACGAGCGTTATCGCGAACGCTATGACCGACGGTACGAGCACTGTGAGGAAGCTGTGCGCCATCTTATCCCCGGAAGCCTACACTTATTATAGGCTTATGAAACATACCTTATTTAACTTAAGCAAATGCCCCAGTAGTATAACTTGGACAGAACGCGGGCTTGCGGAGCCTGTAATGCGGGTTCAAATCCCGCCTGGGGCGTTAGATCCGTGAGACCGATGGACCACATAAACATAGAGATAAAGGCCAGATGTCAGGACCCGGGCAGGCTAAGGGCGATCCTGAGATCTGAGAATGCGGACTTTAAGGGAACCGATCACCAGATAGACACGTATTTCAAGGTGAATATGGGCAGGCTCAAGCTTAGGGAGGGCGACATCGAGAACCATCTAATCTTCTACGAAAGGGAAGATCAGAACGGGCCGAAGCAATCAAACGTAACGCTTTACAATACCGTCAAGGGCAGCGGTATAAAGGAGATACTGGCAAGGTCTCTCGGAGTCCTTTTTGTCGTCGATAAGGTAAGAGAGATCTATTTTATAGGCAATGTCAAGTTCCATCTCGACTCTGTCAACCGCCTCGGCACGTTCATGGAGATAGAGGCGATAGATATCGGTGGCAAGACAAGGGAGGAGCTCCTTGGGCAGTGCAACAGCTATATGGGGCTCCTCGGCATAAAGGAGGATGACCTGCTAAGCGGGTCATACAGCGACATGCTCATGGAAGGAAGGGCTTGAAGCGCTCTCCATATATAGCGTTACTTATGGCTCTTTCAATGGCCGCGTACAGGGCCGGACCTCAGCGCGGCCATGGCCCCATCTATCTGCAAATGGAGCGAGGTGAGAGTCCCGTTGTTGTCCAGCCCCATGTCCGCCATCGCTATGCACTTGATGAGCTGCTGCTTTGCGGGATCAGCGTTGGTAAGCTCCCTCTCCTCCTTCGCTACGAAGTCCTCGAAGCTACCCACATCGCCGTGCTTGCTCGGGTCGCTCCTGACGCGCTCCACAGTCCGCTCAAAGCGCATGCGCTGCTCGGCATGGACCTCGAATATTGTGCCGCCGTTCGATTTGATCAGCTCGATCTCGGCGGGATTGCGCAGCGACGTTATGACCAAATCATTCGACTTCGACGAGTTTATGACTCTCCTGCACCAATAGTCGAACCCGAACCTCTGGCGCATCTCGTTCGCTATCTCGACCATCACATTCCTGTCGAGCGGATTCAGGTTCCTGCCCCTGACCTCCTCCCTGACCTCCTGGCCGAGGTCCCTGTAGTCGAATCCGTAATGTTCGGCTAGGTAGATTGCGACGGTGTCCTTCCCAGAGCCGTTGAGCCCGACCACTCCGACGAGCATGCATCCACCGTTCACCGTGAGAACGCCCTTATCGCCTGGGCGACCTCCTCTCCTATCCCTTCTATGCAGTCGTATCTTGCGACCTCCCCTTCATTGACCCACGCGTAGTCCGTGAAGCCTCCCTTCTCGGGCTTCACCTCCCCGGACCTGTACTTGGCGGCGAACTTGATGAGCACTACCGGGACCTCGTCCGGCCTTATGAAGGCGACGCTGTTTATGTAGACCAGCTCGTCGCCGATCTCTATCCCTGCCTCCTCCATTGCCTCCCTCTTGAGGAGCCTCTCGACCGCGTCCTGGAAGTCGAGCACGTCGCCGTTGAGCCTCGTCGGCTTCTTCGGGTCAATGTCCTTCCATTCCAGCTTCCCCCCAGGCACCGCATACTTGCCGGGATGCACCTTCTCGCGCATGTCGCGCTTCAGTATGAGGCAGCGCCCGTCGCTCTCCCTGTACGGCACGACGTTCGCCACGAAGTAGAATAGCTTCTCTCTCTTGGCGTTGTCCAGGCTGATATTAGTCGCCGCCATCTTCCCCACTACTAAAGATTCCACGGCAAAAAATAAAAGCATCACGGAAAGCGCGGCGCAGCATCGCAAGCGTTAAATATTCCGCATGGAAATGGAGCTCATGGGCGAGAAAGCGGTGCTCGAGGGGGCGCTCAGGGAGGGGCTGGCCCTCACTTTCGACGACGTGCGGCTCAGGACGGGATATGCTGAGGTCATGCCCGACGACGTCAGCCTGGAGAGCAGGTTCTCGAGGAACGTGAAGCTCAAGGTTCCGATAGTCAGCGCGGCCATGGACACCGTGACGGAGAGCAAGATGGCGATAGGGATCGCCAAGCTCGGAGGGCTCGGCGTGATCCACAAGAACATGACCATCGAGCAGCAGGCGGGGGCAGGTCTCGAAGGTCAAGCACCACCTCAACGGCTTGATAGACAGGCCGATAACCGTTTCGGAGGACGACACCCTATCTTCGGTGCTCGCAAAGATGGACGAGAGGGGGTATTCGTTCAGGAGCTTCCCGGTCGTTGACGCGGAGGGCAGGGTGGTCGGGCTGTTGACAGGAAACGACTTCGACTTCTGCGCCGATACGTCGCTGCGCGTCAAGGAAGTCATGACCAGGGAGTTCGTATATGGCAGCGCCGGCACGGACATCCGCCAGGCCTACGACACGATGAGGTCGAACAAGAAGAAGGTGCTGCCGCTGCTCGACGTCCGCGGGAGGCTTTCCGGGCTCTACATATTCTCGGATGTGAAGCGAATAATCACCGGCAAGGACGAGACTCTCAACATAGACGCAAAGGACAGGCTTGTGGCCGCGGCCGCAATCGGCGCGGGGCAGGACGCCGTGGAGAGGGCGAAGAGGCTGGCGGAGAAGGGCGTCGACGTGATAGTCATAGACACCGCGCACGGCGATTCGAAGCCGGTGTTCGGCACGCTCGCCGCGCTGAAGAGGGAGCTGCCCGACGTGGACGTGGTCGTGGGCAACGTCTCTGTGGGCGAGAGCGCCCGCAGGCTCGCCGAGGCAGGGGCGGACGGCGTCAAGGTGGGGCAGGGGCCGGGCAGCATCTGCACGACCAGGATAATAGCCGGCATAGGGAGGCCGCAGGTCTCTGCGGTGTACGACTGCGCCAAGGCCGTCGAAAGGTATGACATACCGGTCTGCGCTGACGGGGGCCTCAGCAGCTCCGGGGACATAGCGATCGCGATAGGGGCGGGGGCGAGCTCCGTGATGCTCGGCAACATGCTCGCGGGGGTGGACGAGGCGCCCGGGGAGATAATGTTCATGCAGGGCAAGCCGACGAAGTCTTACAGGGGAATGGGCTCCCTCGGGGCCATGGCCGCCAATGCGGGGTCCAGGGAGCGGTACAACCAGCGGGGCGCGGGCAAGGACACGCTCGTCCCGGAAGGCGTTGAGGGGGTGGTGCCGTACAAGGGCACTCTGAGGGAGGTCATGGTGCAGTATGTTGGCGGGCTGAGGAGGGGGATGGGATACGTCGGAGCCGCAACTATAGACGAATTAAGGAAGAAGGGGGACTTCGACAGGATAACAAACTCCGGGCTGCGCGAGTCGCACCCCCACGGAATAACGATAACGAAGGACTCGCCGAACTACAACGGGGCCATCGGGTACTGACCGCCTGCCGGGTCACCTGCCATCCCATTACCTCCCATACTTGGGCTCTCCTGATATTTAGCGCCTTCTTGGGCGGTGGGGCTGCGACGATTGGGGAACTGACAAATAGGCGCAAAGCGAAGACAGACCTGTTAAGTAACGAATTTATAAAAAGGTCTTAATGAGGAAAAGGTGTAACTTTCATGCAAATGGAATAAAATAAGCCTTTCTGAGATCAAATGTCAACTTCCTAGCCGATGCAACACTAAAACCTATTATGCCTTGCCTGAGATTTGGATGGGATTGGGATGCGGGGAAACAAGGGCCACATACTGACCGTGCTCGTGTTCATAGGCAGCATAATGGCGCTGCTGTACGCCGTGTTCTACATACAGCAAATCTCGGTGGCCGTCGGGATAGACTCGGGCGTCTACGCGGCCAGCAGGGCGTACAACATAACGCTCAGCGCTGCCGACATCGGATATATCGGCAACCTGCCGTCGCTCAGCCTCGCCCTGCAGCTCAGCTACCTCATGCTGGTGCTGGCGCTCATAACGTTCGCGTTCGCCGTGCTGCAGCTCTTCCAGACGAGAAGGGGGGCGAGCAGCATGTCGATCATAGGCGCGTCGCTCTTCTACGCGGCCCTGGCGTACATACTGGAGACGGGGTTCAGCTTCGCCGAACCTTACCAGTACTTTGCGCTTGCTGTGCTCGGGGCGGCGCTGGCGGCCGGCCCAGCCCTTTACATGACCGCGATCGACAAACCAGCGAAGGGCGCGAGGATGGCGAGGAACATAAGCGTCAACCCTCTCACGCCGTACAGCAACATGCTGAAGCTGTCTGGGGAACTGGGCGCGAAGATGCACGGCAACCTGCGCATACTTGATATGCATTTCGACTCCGCGGGCCTCAAGAACCTCGCGGCGATGCTCAATGGCAACGAGCGCAACTACACCGGCGTCAGCGTTCTGACGAAGAGGGACAGGCTGGACGGCGCGCTGATGAAGGAGTGCCGGGACTTCAGCGAGGAGCTGCACAACTCCGGCGTCGAGTTCGACGTGAGGGTGATGAACGGCGAGGACGCCGCCATGCAGCACGAGCGCCTGATGCTGGACGGAAGCCACGCGTACAAGATACCGCCGCTCAACATAATCAACAAGAAGAGCGAACATATAGTCAGCATCGCGCGGAACGAGGCCGCGAAGCGCTTCAACTATGTGTGGGAGAGGGGCACCAAGCTGGACAACGTTTCCTGAGGCACGGTGCTTGCGATGCCGGCCATGGCGGGCTGCGGGCGAAGCGCGCAAGGCCCGGCTCCCGGTTTATCCCGCGGGCGGCGATATCGCCACGGCGCTCAGCCCCGCGGGATCACATATGTCTGTCCAGTCCACCGCCAGCTCGTACGTGCCATTGGCGAAGTTCACGGTCGTAGGGCCGTACTGCGTGGGTGGCTCGCCCTTCCATGCTACGCCGTTGAAGACGCTATGCCATGTCCCTCCCGAAGCTGGCCTGTAGAATATCTCCGTCCCATCATCCGAGATTATCGTGAAGTTGTAGTTGCCGTTCAGGTTCACGTACGCTATCGCGCTGTAGCCGTGCGACGAGTATGGCTTGGTGCACGAGGCGTTGTCCGCGGCGAGCAGCTTCGATGGGAAGACTGTGGTCTCAATGCCGAAGTATATGTCGTTCATGTGATAATCGGTGCTGAAGCTGTAGGCCTCGGCGTTGTTCTTGAGCAGCGATTCCCATGTCGTGTGCTCCTTCACGGTCACGCCTACTGGCAGCTCCGGGTTCGCCGTGACCGAAGAATACGGCAGTAGGTCCACGTTGCTGCTCGACGGCTGCCATACGGTGACGTTCCACAGCACGCTCACATATGATACGGTGAGGAAGCCCTTGGCGTAGTTCTGCTGCAGCCCTGTCACCGCCCCCTGGTCATAGAATATCCAGAGGTCGTAGCTCGACGAGCTGCCGAAGTTGGTGTTGAGCAGCGGGCACTGGAACGTGAGCGTCATCGTCTGTCCGGGCTGAACAGGTATCCTCGTCGTCTCTTCGCTGGGGTACTTGCTCGACGGGGTGATGTTGCAGAGCAGCCCGGTTATCGTTATTGGCGCGGGGCCGAAGTAGCCGAACGTTATCGTGAGGGCGCCGTCGGAGTTGAGCTGCGGGTTGGAGCAGAGGAAGGGCGGGTTCTGCAGGCAGACCAGAGGCAGCGGGGTGCTGTTGAACACCCCGAGGAAATAAAGTATGCCCAATACCACAGCTATTATCAGGATGGCCCAGCCGTACGTCATGAGGTATTCCATCGCGGACTGCGCCTTGCCCGCCCGCGCATGTCTGTCGCCTGTCAGCATCAGATATGTGAGCTACCGCAGCTTAAAAGCCTTTCCTTGTAGCGAGCTTTGCTCAGATAGTCGCTCATAAAGTCCACTTTCTGAGCAGATGAAGGACTTTTTGAGCAGATTCGTTTACCAACGTAGCCCAAAGTATGACGTATAAACCTATCTCGACCTATATGCTCTCGGTGGTATCATGTCAAAATACCGAGTAAGTTTCAAGAGACAAGGAACAGGCGGGGATACAAGAGAATACGGCATAATCGTAGAAGCAGATAGCTTAGGCGATGCTGAACCCAAAGCAGTTAGAGAGATACAGAACAGGCACGCAAAGGGCTTCCTGACCGAGAATAACATAATCAAGATAGAGCAGGTCGAATAGTGATTTTCATGGATGATTATACCAAGAACTTCTGGATTACTATGGGAATTTCAGGGTTATTCAGCCTCGCAGGAGGCTACGCGGCAGCAAAGGCGACTGGTCAGAAATTCGGAATAGGAGAAGCACTACTCTCGGCAGGTGCTGGTGCTTCTACTGGCGCACTTATCTACAAGGCCACAGTCAAGAGGAAATGAGCGTCGGCTCTATCTTCAACTCATACATCGCACTTATCAGTACCGTAATATTGTAAGCTATCAGCTTGCATAGCACCTCGTTGGTCTGCGAGACGAAGGTCTTGTTCTTGACGCTGTCCCCGAACTTCGCCTTTACCGCAAAGAAGGTGGTCTCGACATTGCTCCTATTATGGTAGTGTTCGAGGAACTCGTCCTGATGCAACTGGAAATAGTGGAAAGCCCTGCGCCATACCCTTGCCCTATTCCCAGTATTGCCTCGTGCGGTTGTACCGCTTCTGTAAGGTATGTAAGCTGTTCCGCCTATCTCATGTACTGCGTTGTAGTTTGCCATGCTGTTGTATGCCTTGTCAGCCGATAGCTCATTAACATTGAAACCTATCTCTATCGTATTGTTAAGCATGGGTATCATCTGAGGGCAGTCAGGGCTGTTCTCGTCCATGATTATGGCATCCGTTATGATATTCGTGGTGTTACCAGTCATGGCATGGCACTTTATCCACTTGTGCTCTCTCTTTGTCTTGTGCTTCTGTTCACAGTAGTCGCTGAACCTCGAAGTCCTGAACCCTGTCGAGTCAGGGCTGAACTTGGTCTCTATGCCCTTCAACGGCGCAGCCGTGATGTGCAGAAGGTCGGTCAGGATTGGCGTTACCCTCATGTCGTTCAGGGTTATGTTCACGATGTTGTAGCTGGGTGCTTTCCCTATCTGCTCCTTCTGCTGTGCATCCTCATAGCGGGAGTGCGCCCTCCTGCTGGACTGCATGGAATAGACCTTGTCTATGGCGCAGAAGATGGCCGTCCTTTTAGGTACGCTCGGTCTTCCGAAGTGATAAGGCTCTTCTGGCATATTCTCCACGAGGTCTTTCAAGAGCGTCCTGAACAGGTGGCCTTCCTCGACCTGAGCCTTAGTGTAGTCAGGCCAGTCCTGAGAGTAGGTAATCCTTTTGGTGGCCGTGATAGTGGCTGTGCCGTCTTGGTTCATAGTCTTGGTTATCGTTATCTCCACGGCGAATATGTGCTTGCACTTTATTCCTCTCTCGACGAAATCAGGGCAGGTGCATGTGCTTTTGTCTATCCTAAGCATGACCTCATACTGCCTATTACTCGACTGAGAAGGAACGAGCCACTTATAGCCGTCCCTGACGACCTTCTTGGTCTTGGCAATCTGTATGCCCTTCTGCTTCCTTACCTGCAAGAGTTCTTGGAGTTGCATAGATATCATCTTTAGGTGCCTAATGCACAATATAGTATTAGGTGCCTAAAGGTATATATACCTTTACATTAGGTGCCTATTGCATTATAAAGCTTTCGGCACCTAAATACACATTATGAAGCTTCAAAAACGTCTTTCACGAAAGGTTGGTAAAAAGGAATATGTAAAGTGGGTTATCACTGTTCCCCCTAATGAAATAGAAAGGTTAGGCTGGGATGAAGGTCAGAAGCTGAAAACAGAGGTAAGCGATGTAGGTTTAGTAATAAAGAAAAGTTCAGAACCCTCATATCAAGATTTTAAGACTAAAATCTCTGAATTACTTAGAGAGAAATCGCAAGGCTTAACATGGAATGAAATTAAAGAAAAATTAAAACTTGAGATAAAGGTACCAAACAATAGGTGGGTCAGAAAGTTAGAAGATGATGTTTCGCTGCGCAGAATGAACTACAACGGGCAAAAATACTGGTACCTTGATAAAAATGGCATAACTGTTTATACGATAGGCTATGAAGGTCGTTCGATAGAGGAGTTTATGGGCATTCTAAAGATGCATAATATAGAATGCTTGATAGATGTACGAGAATTGCCATTAAGCAGGAAAAATGGATTTTCAAAATCTATACTGAGTAAGAAATTAGAAGATAAAAATATCATATATAGACATTTTCCTGAACTTGGTTCTCCGAGAGAGATAAGGCATGAATTATGGGGTGGTGGCAATTATGAGAAATTCTTTAAGGCATATTCCGAGTGGCTTTCGTCACCACATGCCAAGACATATATTGGAGATGTTGAGGGTTGGTCTCATGTAAAAACCACTGCCATAATGTGCTTTGAGAAGGACGTTGAAAAATGCCACAGAAGCATCATAAAGAAAAGATTAATCCAAGATGGATTCAAAGTCGTGGATATATGACCTATCAAAAGCACGACCTGCTACTTATTGTAGAGACTTATCCGAATCTGAGTAAAAAGTACGATAAAACAGTATGTATGGCTGGAATAGATATGAAATCCTATGAATGGATGCGAATATATCCAGTGCCATTTTTTGATATACCTGTAGAGAAAAGACCACATAAATGGGAGCGGTTAGAGATTTTTACAGAACGCAATTTATCTGAGAAATTAAAGAGAAAAGAAAGTAACAGAATAGATTATACAAAGATTAGAAAATTGGGTGGTATTTCGACAAAGAATGCATGGTCTGATAGAAATAATATCGTATATAAGAATATAGCACCGTCAATCGAGTTCTTGGAAGAAGCATCCAAAGTAGACAGGACTTCTTTAGGTTTTATAAAACCAAAATACATAACTGACTTTTACGTGGAACCAATAGCAAATGCACGAGATTGGGAGAGAGAACTTGTAGAAGGAACTCAAAAAACTTTATTCAATGCCGTTTATAGAAGTCCGATTGAGAAAATACCATACAGATTCGCATATAAATTCCGTTGTAATGATGGGTGTAGAGGCCATGATTTAATGGTGGAGGACTGGGAATTATTTGCACTTTATAGGGGTTTAATCAAGAGAGGAGACGACGAGCAAACCGCAATGCAAAAGTGCATATACAAATACAAAGATGAATTCTTATCTAAGAAAGATATTGGATTTTTTGTGGGAACTGAAAGCCGTTGGAATAAATGGTTGATAATTGGTGTTTATTATCCACCTAAAACAAATTCTATACAGACTTGATATTATGAAAAGCCTTAAAAGCTTGAACTGCGCAATACGATTACAAAATGCGAATGGCAATCGCTCTATAAGACAGCCAACTGCTTCTGGGTCAAGGGTAGGATGTGGTCATAAAAGTTAGCGTATGCTTTAATGTAGAGCTTATCTTATCCGCCGTCAATTGATGCTCCCAAACATGCAGAATTTTCCAGCCATCCTTCTTTAACCGCAGGTCTTTTGCTTTTGCACGCTGCAAGTTTTTCTTGAGCTTGGGCACCCAATACCTTTTATTGCTCTTGGGTATGTGGCTATGCAAAGGGCAGCCATGCCAGAAGCACCCATCTATGAAAATTGCAAGTTTCAGGTTAGGGAAGGCAATATCTATCCGCTCTTTTCCGTAGTTGACCCTATATTTAAGCCCAGCAGAATGCAGAGCTTTCCTAAAGGCGATTTCGGGCCTTGTGTCCCTGTATCTTATCTTGGACATTATCCGTGACCTTACGGTCTTGCTAAAGCGGTCTATCGAAACACCATCATTTATTTAACTTTGGGCATGTCTATATAAGTATGGCAAATAACATATTGAGCGCCATTTACGGCATAGCCCAATACCGCAAGAATAGCATAGCGGACTATGCCTCCATTTACAAAAATAGGATAAATTCTGTTGGGGAAGGGCTTGAAATATACATCAAAGATGCATTGGCTGGCTCTTTGGGCAAATCTCAAGCCGAATGCGAGAGCAGTTATCATAGCACCTTCTCTTGGAGGGGCACACAGAACAATCCGCCTGATGTGATACTCAAGCATGGGGACGCCTTTGAAGTAAAGAAGATAGAAGGCAGGTCAAGCGCTTTGCAGCTTAACAGTTCACCACCTAAAAATATGTTGCATTCGGCAGACCCAAGGGTAACAAAGGATTGCAGGAATTGTGAAGAGAGACCATGGGAAAAAAAGGATTTGTTTTATGTGGTTGGCAGTGTCCAGAATAGAAGGATAAATTATCTCTTTTTTGTGCATGGTCTGTGTTATGCGGCAGACGAATCTGTTTATAGCAGAATACACAGCCCACTTAAAAAGGATATAGGTGCGCTGATAAAAGCAAAGGGGCTGGAAGGGAAGGAAACAATAGAGCTTGGAAATGTGACTAAAGTAGACCCACTTGGGATTACAGATTTGCGAATCAGGGGAATGTGGATTATACAAAACCCAGTTCAGGTATTCAAAAAGTTTTCACCCATACTTCCTAATAAAGAATTTTCTTTGGCAGCAATCATGACTGAAGAAAAGTATAGGTCATTTGGAAAAGCAGCAGGCAGCTTAGAGGCAGATAAGCGGGTCAAGGTCACCGACATAAAGGTTGACAACCCAAACAATCCAGCAAAAGAGATTTCAGCAAAGCTTTTGCAATTGTGGTGGTAAAATGAGAATTGTATCCCTCTTTTCAGGCGCAGGGGGCTTAGATTTAGGTTTCGAGCAGGCAGGTTTTGAGATTGTCTATGCGAATGATTTTGACAAAGCCTGCTGGGAAACTTATGAGAGGAACCACGGGATAAAACTGGATGGTCGCTCCATAACGGAGATAAGGTCAAGCCAGATACCAAAAGCAGACGGCATAATAGGAGGCCCTCCTTGCCAAAGCTGGAGCCTTGCAGGTATGATGAAGGGCATAAAGGACGCCAGAGGCAAGCTGTTTTACGAATACATACGGATAATAAGGGACAAGAAGCCCATGTTTTTCGTGGCTGAGAATGTGCCTGGCATAATATCAAGCACTCATTTTGGCGAATTTAAGAAGATAGTAGAGGGCTTTGCCTCACTGGGCTACGATGTCACATACAAGCTGCTTGATGCAAGGGACTATGGGGTTCCGCAAGAGCGCAAGCGTGTGATAATCGTGGGCTACAAAAAGGCTTTGGGGAAGAAATTTGAGTTTCCAGAGCCGACGCACTCTAAAAAGCCCATGCGCTTGCTTTCGGGGAAAATGACCAAATCTTGGGTTACGCTGAAAGACGCAATAGGGGATTTGAAGGATGCAAAGCATGCTGGGCTAAAGAATGCTGCAAACGATGGTTTGAGAATCTCAAATAATGAATACATGAATGGCGGATTCTCGACGATATACATGTCAAGGAACAGGCTAAAGGGATGGGAATGCCAGTCCTTTACCATACAGGCAGGCGGCAGGCATGCTCCTCTCCATCCAGATTCGGCAAAGATGCAAAAAGTAAGGGAAAACAAGTATGTGTTCTTAGGGGATACATACAGGAGGCTATCAGTAAGGGAATGCGCCAGAATACAGACCTTCCCAGACAGCTTTACATTCTATTATAAGAACGTGAGCGACGGCTATAAAATGATAGGGAATGCTGTCCCAGTATCGCTGGCAAAGGCAATAGCCTTGAAGATAAAAGAAGACCTTTCTATCCCAGCCGTTAACAGGAGCAGAAAAGTGCGTCGCATAAGAGCTAAGCCTTGACTTTCTGAGCAACTTTCAGACTTTATGAGCAAGATTGACTTCCTGAGCAAAGCCCTTGTAGCGAGCTTTGCTGATAAGGGACATAATAGTAGGGAGTTGACAAATTATAAGCCTTCGCACTTCCGCTAATACGGAAGCTTCAATTTCTATAATATTTTATACCCTGCTGGAGGGTCTGTTCCATCCCCGGCGTGAAGGCCGGCCGGATTTCCCAAACCCTTCAGACCACCCACTCTTAAATATTTTGATGCGCACAAATAGCATTGTCGCAACGGATGTGATTATCATGGTAGTGGCCAACAGGAGCATGGCAGATGCAACGAGGGGCGGGCAGGCCGGACACAAGGGCGAGAGCCTGGAACACTCTTGGTCATTTAGGGACTGGTCCGAAAGGAAGGACATCGGCGGCGCATTCCTGAAAAAGAGGGAGATTGAAGGGCTAAACGAGGCGCTCGGCGCCAAGAAGTTCGCGCAGCTGGCATGGTTCGGCGAGGTCGGGGACCTATGGGGCTGCGTGAAGGACCGCGGGAAAGAAGAAGGCATGGAGCTGCTGGCGCATTTCGCGGCGGTAATCGATTGCTTCCCCGCTATCAGCCATTTCACCGACAAGGCGGCCGCCAGGGCCGCCGCGAAGGCCGTGACGCTGTCCTATGCTGTGACGGTAAACAAATATGCAGACGACGCCGTCGCGGTGCAGGTCTCGGACTGGATAGCCAGGGCCGCCAAGAGGGGCGACGACGTCATTGACGGCGTGGAACGCGTCTTCAGGGACAACGGGGTCGTGGCGGCGATAAACAAGCTCGGTCCTGACAAGGGCGGCCAGGCCGCGTTCAGGCTGGGAAAGATCGCGCTCGAGGAAGCCGAAGCCCGGCACAAGGCCGGCAGCGGAATGGGCGGCATCGTGCAGGAAGTGGCGCGGAAGCTGAAGGGCTGACGGGGCGGTCAGCGGCCAGAGAGGCCGAGCTTCCTGAAGAGCCTGTCATAGAACTTCTTGACCCCCGAGGTCTGGAAGATGCCCAGCCTTTCGCGGTCCCTTATGAACGAGCCTGGGGAGTCAGAGTTCATTATCTGCGTGAGTGCCCTGGGTATCCCGACCTCGTGCTCCACCACGCACATCGCCTTTATGTCTTCAGGTATCGGCGAATAGTCCGGCAGGACGACAGGCACGCCCAGCGACAGGCTCTCGAGCGTGACTATGCTGAGCCCCTCGCGCTCAGACATGTTGAGGAGCGCCTTGCAGCCCGACAGCCTCGCGTAGAGCCCCCTGGTCGTCGGTATGGGCTTGACGAGCTTGACCCTGTCCTGCAGCTTCAGCGCCCTTGTCAGCTTGGCTATGTAGACCCTCTCCGGGCCGTCGCCTATTATCAGCCCGTGCAGCCTTGGCACGCTCCTTGAGACCTCGGCGAACTCGTAGAGCCACTTGTCCAGCCTCTTCTCCTTGATGAACCTCCCGGCGAATGCGATCGTGTTGCCCCTCCGCTTCGCCTTGGACCTGACCGACTCTATCAGCGCCGCGTCGAGCACGGGGGCGAAGACCTCTATCCTTTCCGGGCTGATGTGCATTATGTCCTGCAGCCTGCGCTTCGTGTCGTAGGAGTTGGCTATGTAGGCGTCGGCGCGCATGACCGCGTTCGAGAAGAACGAGCCGAGCGGCCCGAAGACCGGCCCGGCGTACTTGCGCCAGTACTCCGCGTCCCACACCTCGGCGACGTGCATGACGACCTTGCACCCGGTGAGCAGGCCGTACAGCCTTATTATTGGTATCTGCAGGTAGGGGAAGGCGTCTATGACCACGACGTCGAACCTCTCCCTGTATATGCGGAAGCTCGTCAGGGCGAACATCATCGCCTTGCGTATCGAGCGCCTCCTGTGCAGGTACATGGTCTCGCGCGATGCGGGCCAGTAGGCGTGGAAGCGCACCCTGTTGCGCGTGAACTCCGGCCTCATGCCCGGCCAGAGCATCGTGTAGTAGTGCACCTCGTGCTCCTTGGCCAGCCCCTCTGATTCGATCTTGTCTATCTTCTCTATCCCCCCGGCATGCCATGGGTATGGGAAGTCATAGACGAATGCGATCCTCATGCTCATCTCTTCAGCGCAGCTCGGCCCGGATACCAAACCTTATCATGTCATGGCCCATGCTTGCATTCGCAGCGAAGGCTTTTATAGTTGACAGAATGCTTGTAGCAACCGAGCCGTGCCGGGCTCATGTCGATGCGGAGCGCAACTTTGAAAGGTCTTTTCTGATGACCTGCATCAGCTTAGGCTCCTCGTGGTACTCATTGCGCCTGACTGCCTGCGATACCCGCAGCATGTCTGTATCAGGCACATACGGAGAAAGTGTGCTTCTCCGCAACCACAGATGTGCCATCACGTCATTAGAGATCCCATCGTGCTCACGCTTCAGCTGCCTGAACACGTCTATAACCGCGATATACCTTCGCACTGAGTACCCTGCCAAAGCCGGATTCTTTAGTATTTCAGCCCTGATCATTTCAGAATCGATCCCAATCAAGTTACCTACCCTGTTAAGTTTTTGTGAGACTCTCTCGTGGTTCAGACCCGCGAACGAGGGGAATGACGAGACGATCTTTGAGACCTGCTGGTCGGTGAAGCCGTACGCAGCCTTTATGCCCTTGATGACGCGCTCATGATTATAACCCGCGAACGAGGGGAATGACGAGACGATCTTTGAGACCTGCTGGTCGGTGAAGCCGTACGCAGCCTTTATGCCCTTGATGACGCGCTCATGGTCCAGACCCGCGAACGAGGGGGATGACGAGACGATCTTTGAGACCTGCTGGTCGGTGAAGCCGTACGCAGCCTTTATGCCCTTGATGACGCGCTCATGGTCCAGACCCGCGAACGAGGGGGATGACGAGACGATCTTTGAGACCTGCTGGTCGGTGAAGCCGTATGCGGCCTTTATGCCCTTGATGACGCGCTCATGATTATAACCCGCGAACGGGGGGAATGCGGATATAATCTTTAGTGTATCGGTAATTGTTATACTGTATATATTGGAAATTCTGACTATTCTACCGGTTAGCTCAGTGGCCGTCCTGTTCTGGCAACGGCTTTTGAAGCTTTCGTCTTGGGACAGCTCAATAGCTGCCGCATGGTCGAAGCCCACCTCTACCAGCATATCTACAAACGACATATACGTGTTGCAGTTTCAGAGATATATATAGGTTTTCTCTTTGGCTGTCGATTGACGAATCTATGCTGCGCGAAGAACCGGTGCTGCGCTTCAGCAAACCAAAGCATGGGCGGATTTTGCCGATATGTCAGGCATGTCAAGCAACTCTTAGGATGCAAATCATGTCTGCTACCTCTTGATCGCCTTGAGCAGCCTATCGGTCGGCAGCGTGTTGAGCACCCTGTCCGGAGTCAGCCAGCCCCTCCTTGCCGTCCCCACGCCGTAGCGCAGCATCTGGTAGTGAGCTGTGCTGTGCGCATCGCTGTTTATCGAGAACCTGACCTTATACTTTGATGCAAGCAATATATTCGTATCGTTCAGGTCGAGTCTGTTCGGCCAGGAGTTTATCTCGAGCGCCACGCCGTTGTCCTCGCATGCCTGCGCCACTCTGCCGAGGTCCATCGCAAAGCCCTCGCGCTCGTTGATGAGCCTGCCTGTGGGGTGCCCGAGTATGTGGATCAGGCCGCTCCCTATCGCCTTGACGACGCGGTCGGTCATCTCCCTTTCTGGCATCCTGAACGAGGCGTGGACCGAGCCCACGACGCACTCCATCGACCTCAGCGTCTCCTTCGACAGGTCCAGGCTTCCGTCCTTGAGTATGTCGCACTCGGCGCCCTTGAGCACCCTGAATCCTTTCAGGGAATCGTTCAGCCTGTCGACCTTCTTGTCGAATGCGGCGAACTGGCGGTCACTCATGCCCTTCGCTATCCTGAGGCTCTGCGTGTGGTTTGTGGTGGCAATGTACGAGAAACCCGTCTTCTGCGCTGCGTCCGCCATTTCCTCTATGGTGTTCGCCCCGTCTGTCTCCCTTGTGTGGGTGTGCAGGTCTCCCTTCAGGTCACTCATCTCAACTAGAGTTGGGATCTTGTGGTGCAATGCGAGCTGTATCTCCCCTCTCGCCTCGCGCATCTCCGGAGGGACGTACTGCATGCCGAGCTTCGCGTATATGTCGCGCTCGTCGTCGCTCGCGATCATCCTCCCATCCCTCGTGAACAGCCCGTACTCGTTGAGCTTGTAGCCCTTCTTTATCGCTATGGTGCGCGTCTCGATGTTGTGCTGCTTGTTCCCTATGAAGTACTGCAGCGCGGCGCCGAAGCTCTCCTGCGGCAGCACCCTGAGGTCGCACGTGACCCCTATGTTGAGCGAGACCGTGCTCCTCGTCGACCCCCTGCTGACCACGCCCGTCACATCCTTCATCGAGGTGAAGACGTCCATCGCCTTCTCTGGGGTCTTGGAGATCGCCAGTATGTCCAGGTCCCCTACTGTCTCCTTCATCCTCCTCGTGGAACCGGCTATCACGGCCTTGCTCACCGTGCCGCTCTCCTGCAGTGCGCGCACTATTGCCTCGGCGGCTGGCAGCCCCACGCCGAGCAGTATCCTGCCCTTGCTCGACTCACGTATCCGCATGCTCTTCGAGAACATCTCCTCGCTCTTCGAGCCGAAGCCCTCTATCGACGATATTCTGTGCGAGTCTATCGCCCCCTTCAGGTCCTGTAGGTTCCTTATGCCGAGCCTCTTGTACAGCGTCACCGCCTTCTTGGCGCCCATGCCCTCGAGCGAGAGCAGCCCCTTGAAGTCTATCGGGTACCTCCTCTTCAGCTCGTCGTACTTCTTCATGTGCCCGGTCCTGATGAACTCCTCGATCTTCCCCGCTATGCCGGGGCCGATTCCGGGGAACTCCATTATCGCCTTCACGCCCCCCCGCCTGTAGACGTTCTCTATGGGCTCCTGTATCGACATCAGCGTCAGCGCCGCGTTCTTGTACGCCCTGACCTCGAAGCGCGTCGTCTTGGTCTCCTCTATGCTGAGCATCGCTGCTATCTCGTCCAGCATGTCGGCAATTACCCGGTTTTCCATAAATGGATAATGAAGCAAAGGATATTAACGCGAGCCCCGCGTGCGGCAGTGCGGGGCGGCCAATAAAAATGCATATATATCTAAAAGTGAGAATATCCTGTGATTTCATGAGCAAAACCAAGGACTTCAGGACCACCCACGCCAACGGCGATGTCTTCCTCAACATGATGGAGAGGAGGGGAGGGTTCAACCTCACTGCCATGTACAACACTACTGGCGACAGCTCGACACATGAGGGGCTCTTGAGGCTGATGAACTCGACCGTGCTCCAGGACCGTGGCGAGTTCCTCATGCACCATACCACGGCAGATGTGAGGTTCGTGGTCAGGGGACTAGGGTATATAGTCGGGGAGACCCTCGCATTCAACAGAAGCATGAAGGACCAGACTACTCAGGACGTGGCCGGACAGATATTGGGGGCGCTGAGCTGGCTCGACGGCAGCTCCATGAGGTCCACTATGAACGACCTGAGGGGCATACTCAACACAGCCAACAGGCGTAGGGGCTGGGAGATGGCGGACGTCAGGGACATCGTCGTTGGCTCCGCGTGCCTTGTCGAGGTGGCCAAGGACGTGAGGGGCACGAAGGAATCCATCCGCGCGGCGAACGACTCCCTGCAGATCGTGAAGCATGCGGCCGAGTACGCGAAGGACTCGAAGACCGCGCTCGGAGTCATCTGGATGCTCGAGAACATAAAACCCGCCAGGCTGGAGAAGCTGGCCTGGGACGTGGGTGAGATGAAGGACATCTTCTCAGACGACAGCAGGGTGCTTTCCGGCATGTTCGACATGCTGCTCAAGGAGGGCGGAGTGGACAGGCTGAGGAGGCTCGGCGCGAATATGAGACGCTCGAACAACTTCGCCAACAAGAAGGACGACATTGACATGGAGATAAGGAAAGCGCTCCTGAGAAGGGAGAAGTGACCGGCGACGGCTGCTTAAATATTTAAGCCTTCCCAGCCTTATAGTGACGAGTCAATGATCAAGCTCAAGCGTGTCTACGAGCATGCTGACATCACCGATGGCGACAGGGTGCTCGTCGAGAGGTCGTGGCCGCGCGGCATAAGGAGGAGCACGACCAACATCGACTACTGGATACGCGACCTCGGCCCGAGCGAGGAGCTGAAGCGCTGGTTCCTCCACAACCCCTCGCAGTGGGCGGAGTTCAAGGCGAGATACAAGAAGGAGCTCCTCGAGGGGAAGGCGCTCAAGAAGCTGATAAGCTACATAGGGGACAAGGACCCCGTGACCCTCCTCTACATGTCGCACGATGCGAGGCACAACGACGCTGCCGTGCTCATAGAGGTGCTGGACTCCAGGCTCGCCAAGCAGATAATGGCCCATAACGGCACCCACTACGGCTGATTAGTTGAAGGCGGCGCTGATTGACACGAGCTCCATCCTCTTCGCACTGAGGTACAGGAAGGACCTGTTCGAGCGGCTTGGCGAGCAGTTCCCCGACTGCAAACCCGTGATATCGAGGGGGGTCGTTGGGGAGCTGAAGGCGATGGGCGCCAACAGGGGCAAGAGGGGCGCGCTGGCGAGACTGGCCCTCATGATGTTAAAGTCTAAAAAGGTTGAGATACATAATATTGGGATAGACCCGGACAGGTGGATTCAGCGGCAGGCGGCGAGGAGCAGGGGCCGCATGGTCGTGACGAACGACAGTGAGCTCGCGAGGAAGGCGAGCGCCATCGGCGCCAGGTGCTTCAAGGTATCCAGGTCCGGCTCTATAAAGAGATATTTGTGGTGAACCAATGTATTCGATTTACACGGTGAAGGACACGTTCTCCCTGCCTCCAGAGGACTTCGGCAAGGAGGTAGAGGCCGTAGCGGAGGCGGTGCTGCAGCGGAAGTACGAGGGCAAGGTGGACAAGGAGATGGGCATAATCGTGGCGGTGTTCAACGTGAGCAACGTCAGCGACGGCGTCATCTATCCAGGGGATCCCGCCACAAGGCACGACGCCGGGTTCGAGGTGCTCGCCTTCATGCCGAAGGTGGACGAGGTCGTGTGCGGCGAGGTCAGCGAGCTGACGGATTTCGGGGCGTTCGTGCGCATAGGCCCGATGGATGGGCTTGTGCACGTCTCGCAGATAGCGAACGAGTTCCTCTCCTTTGACAGGAAGACGCAGACGTTCATCACAAGGCAGAAGAAGCTGATGCTCAAGAAGGGCGACATAGTCTACGCAAAGATCTCCACGGTCAGCATGAAGGGCTCCGTGAAGGACTCCAAGATCGCGCTGACGATGAAGCAGGAGGGATTCGGCAAGGGCGAGTGGCTGAAGTCGCAGCTCGCGGCAGCAAGGCAGAAGGAGAGAGGAGGAGGCTCCAGGAGGAGATGATCGCGTGGGGGACGAGAAAGCCTGCAAGAAGTGCGGCATGATAATAAGCCATGGCGACACCTGCCCGGTCTGCGGCTCGAAGGAGCTGACCAACAAATGGAACAGCTACATCATAGTCATAAACGCGGAGAAGTCGCAGATAGCGCAGAAGCTCGGCATCAGCATAAACAGCACGTTCGCAGTCGATGCAAGATAGCGGTTCTTTGGCAAGAGAAATAGGGCTCAAGGTCGTGGGCTTCAATCTGAAGGAGCTTGAGACGAGACTGAAGAAGCTGGGCGCCAGGTCCCATGGGATTCTGCCGTCGTCCGACTACAATTACATAGAGACCAAGCGCAGGACCCAGGATACACGGCCTGGACTACGACAGAATAATGGAAGAGTTCTCGCGCAAGCTCAAAAAGATGCTAACCTGATGTGGTTCTCTCTGCAATGCCCTTGTTTGCCTTCTGCCATTGATGGCGCCTTACATACCACCGCGATCATTTCCCGTCTTCGCGGGCCTCATCGGGCCTCTTCTCCTCCCTCCTGTACTGCTCCTCGACGTTGACGTTGTTCACGCCCTTCATTGTCTCGAGCACCGCCCCTACGAACCCCGCCTTGTCGACAAAGTACGCCTCGTCCTTCTTCTTGTCCGGGCCGTACGTGACAGATAAGGTGCCGCCCTGCAGCCTCATCGCCGTAGGCTCCACGCCGTACGCGCGGCTGAGCGAGTTCGCCTTCTCGTCGTCCGTCTTGGGATTGCCGACAACCCTTACGTCGTAGACTATGTCGTGCCCCGCGTACGGGTGGTTCGCATCTATCGTAACCCTACCGGAATTCACGCTGCGCACCGTGGCCATCACGCCGTCGAGGTCGACCCTCATTCCAGGGTACGGGTCGACGCCGCGCTCGCGCATGTCCGCGAGGCGCATGACCCTCACATAGCCGTCGCTGCGCTGGCCGAAGGCATCGTCCGGCTTGAACGTGAGCTTCTGCTCCTGCCCGACTGACATGCTCCTCAGCTCCCTGTCGAGGCCCTTTATCGTGCGGTTGAATCCGAGTATGATCAGCTTCCTGCCGTAGCGAGCGTGCTCATGGTAGATGCCCGCGTCCCTGGCGGCCTTCTCGTCCGTGGTCTCGATGAGCACGTTGCCGTTAGCGTCATATGCGCTGTATTCCACTTCTATGAAATCCCCGTCTGAAAATGCCATCCAATCACGTAGTATTTTATGGGTTTACGGGAAATAAGTTATTAATAGTATTCACGTTGACAACGGTGCAGCCATGGACGAGAAGAAGAAGAGAATGGTAATGCTGTTGGGCTCGGTGTTCGTTCTGGTCATCTTCATAACGAGCTACGCCGGGAGCGGGGGCGGCTTCCCGTCGAGCAGCGGCGGGAACAGCAGCAAGAACAATACCACGGGTACCCAATATCCAGCTTTCGGCGCGGCGAACGCGATCGTGGTCGGCTACGGCAACTCCACCACAGTGAGGGTAGTGAACTCCAGCGCGTCGAACACGGTCACGGCGCTGATGTCCGCCATGCAGGCCAACGGCCTGATAACCGAGTACAACCCGATAGGCGACATAATAAGCGTATATCTCAACAGGACGAGCGCCTACGCGATGCAATCAGTGCTCGCAAACATGATAGCCAGCAACACCATAGCGTTCTCGGCCACGGAGTACGTGAGGCTGCCGGCAACGGTGCGGCTCACTCTCGCCAGCGTGCAGCAGTCCGTCCCGGTGCGGTTCCCATCGTCGAGGTACGCGCTCCAGAGGAGCATCCTTGACGCGCCGAATTCCACGGTCAGGGTAAGCATAAGCGCGGAGATAACCTACAATGCCGGCTCCTACGCCGCTGTAGGCAACACTACCTTGAGGGCGGGCTGATGCTGAGCGGACGCGAGCATGGGGAGGTCTACAGGTTCGCGGTCAAGAACGCGCACGACTACGGCAGCGCGAGCCTCTCGAACGTGCTGAACAGGGCGCTCTCCGCCTTCCCCGAACGCAGAAAGGACGTCAAGGGCTTCGCGAAGGACGTCGGCGCGGTGGTCGATGAGGTCAACGCGCTGGGCACGGCCAGGCTCGGCGAGGAGTATAAGAAATTCGAGGCCGAATTCGCCGAGGAAAAGAGGGAGAAGGAGGAACAGGGCAAGCCGAAGTTCGCGATCGAGGGTGCGGAGCAGGGCAACGTCGTCACCCGATTCCCCCCGGAGCCGGGGGGCTACATCCAGGTCGGCAATGCCAAGCAGTGCCTGATGAGCGACGAGATTGCAAGGATATATGGGGGCAGGATATACCTTGATTTCGACGACACCAACCCGGAGAAGTGCCGCCAGAAGTATGTGGAGGGTATAATGCGCGACACTGAGTGGCTCGGCGTCAGGTTCGCGAAGGTCTATTATTCGAGCGATTTCATCGAGACGGTGTATGACTACGGCCGCAAGCTTATCGAGAGGGGCATGGCGTACGCCTGCTCCTGCAGCCAGGAGTCAATGAGGGATGGCAGGCGCAACAGCCGCGGCTGCGCGCACAGGAACCGCGGCAAGGGCGAGAGCCTGCAGATATTCGGCGACATGCTGGACAAGAAGTACGCCGACGGGGAGATGACGCTCAGGCTGAAGGGAGACATGGAATCCGGGAACGACACGCTCCGCGACCCGACGCTCTTCAGGATAAAGACCATCAGCCATTTCCGCCACGGCGACAAGTACGTCGTCTGGCCCACGTACCACATGAACACGCCGATAATCGACAGCATAAACGGCGTGACCGACATAATCCGCAGCAAGGAGTACGAGAAGTGGACGGACGTGCACGTCATGATGCTGGACGCGCTCGGGCTCAGGGTGCCAAGGATACACTACGAGGCAAGGCTGAGGATAGAGGGCAACACGACCGCAAAGAGGGAGATAAGGGCGCTGATAGCGGGCGGCATGATAGGCGGCTGGGACGATCCCAGGCTCATGACCATAGTCGCGCTGAGGAGGAGGGGCATACAGCCGGAGGCCATCCGCAGCTTCGTGCTCAGGTTCGGCATGAGCAAGATGGACGGCTTCGCACGGATTGACATGCTCCTGGCGGAAAACAAAAGGGTGATAGACCCGATGGCAAAGCACTTGTTCTTCGTCGAGAATCCGGTCAGGCTGGAGATAGACGGTAGCCCCAGCATCGCCGCCAGGCTGAAGCTGGGCCGCAACTCCGATGAGTTCAGGGAGTATGAGACCACGGGGGCGTTCTATATACCGTCCGCGGACGCGAGGTCCATGAAGCCCGGCGACAGGGTGACGCTGAAGGACCTTGCCGACGTCGGCGTAGTGTCCGCGGGAAGCAAGGTGACGACCATCGCCGACGGAAGCGGGGGCAGGGGCAGGATAGTGCAGTGGGTCCCAGATGATTCCTACGTCGAGTGCACGGTCATGGTGCCGGGGCCGCTGCTCGGCAGCGACGGCAATGTGCTGGAGGACAGCCTTAGGGTGGTGAAGGGCTATGTCGAGGCCTATGCCAGCAACCTAGACGAGCACGACATAGTGCAGTTCGAACGCTTCGGCTACTGCATACTCGACAGCAAGGACGAGATGCGCTTCATCTTCATATCGAAGTGACCCTGCAGCCTTGGTCACTCGTCCCTTGTTCCCACCGGCCCTGGAAGCGGCGCTTTGTGGTCCTTGTTGTAGTCCACCAGCCTCTTAATCGCAACGTACACGTGCCTTATCAGCTCTGCTTCCTCACGGCCTACCTTAGAGCCATGGCGGTCATCATACATGAGTCGCACAAAGGCGATCCTATTGTTGAGTGTCTCCATCGTGCCTTCCCCGGGCACCGCTTGGGTGGCGGGTTCAGAGTCGCCATCCCTTCTGGGCATCGGCACGTGCATCTGCCTCCTGTTGTAGTTTAGCAGCTCGCGCATCGCGCTATTCGCGCCTTCGACCAGCCTGGTCTCCTTGTGGTCCGTCCCGGCGCCATCACGGTTGTCGCATATGAACTTGAGGTCGAACAGCGTGGTTCCCATCTTATCGATTGCGGTCTGGGCGGCCGCGGCGGCGTCACCCTCCTTCCCAGAAACCTGGACGCGTATATGCCTCCTGCTCATCACCTCATTCCTCGCTTTGGGCTTCAGTTCAAGCTCATATATAACGCTTTTGTTTAATATAGCGGCGGCGCTAAAGCTTCTTCAGCACGGCGAACAGGTGCAGGCTGTCAAACGGCTCTATGTCCACCTTCTCCTCGACAGAGAAGAGGCCCTCCAGCGAGGCGAGCTCCTCCCTGAAGACCTGCCCTGGCTCTTTCGATATGTCGATGCTCTGCGACTTTATTATGAAGTAGGCGTAGCCGCCCCTCTTCAGCAGGGACGCGTTCCTCCTCAGAATCTCGGATTGGTTCCTTGCCGACACGTCCTGATAGATGACGTCGCAGCTGCCGACCATGCCGGCATACGCGTCGACGTCATTCGCATCGTACAGCAATGGAAGCATGTTCTGCCTGCGTTCGCATACGGGTATCAACTCCCGCATGTTCCGTTCGGAGAACTCGACGCAGAAGACGGTGCCGCTGTGCGCTATGTCGCTTACATGGCTGGCGGTCGTGCCGGTCGCTGCGCCTAGATAGAGGACAACCGTGGAACTGCCTATGTGCATGCCCTTCATTCCTTTGAGTATCGCGGCTGCGAGCTTGCTCCTGTACGGGTTCCAGAGCCTGTACTCCTTCCCATCGGACTGCACGAGTTCCTCTCCGTATACCCTGCTGCCCTTTGCAGAATTGAGCGTGGCAAGCTTGCCCCCGATGCTGTACACTCCATCGAACAGTTCCTTGAGAGGCATCCGCGCCCACCCTGGACTCGCTACCCCTTAACGACCCTCTCAAGGTGCCTGACCGGCACGACGAGCGTCTTGGTTGAGTTCATGTTTCTCACCTCGACCACATAGGCCGAGCCCCTTCTCTCTGTGACCGTGCCGATCTTGCCCCTGTACCTCGGGTGCGGTATGTCCCTGAATGAGCCCTTCGGCACTATCGCGATCTTGTCCCCGACGCTGAACTCCTTGATGAGCGCATCTATGCTGAGCGACGATGGCTTGTGGTGCCTTGCGAGGTGCCTCGAACGGCCACTGAACAGCCCGCCTGATCTCTTTGGCATTGTATCACTAACAGAAGAAGTTAGGTTGCGCAACGTATTTATAGTTTCGTAGAGAGGCTCCTGCGGTTATTCTCATGGCGAAACCGAGCGTTCATGTCGGGTCACCGAGGTACGTGCACGTCAAGCTGAAGCCCACATACGAGGTCGTCAACCTCGTGGCGAGCGCCGAGCTGAATCTGGAACTCGACCTTTACGGCCTCGCGAAGCTGTCGAGGGACGTCGACTACGAGCCAGAGCAGTTCCCTGGAGCGATCTTCAAGGTCAATGAACCGAAGCTCAAGGCCGCTCTGCTGCTCTTCAATTCCGGGAAGATAATATGCACCGGCGCCAAGACGAAGGAGGACGTGGAGAAGGCCGTCGACCATGCCGTGCAGCTCGTCAAGCGCTACACAAACCAACGCGGCGGCAAGGGCCGCGGTATGTGAGCAGGGCGTAAATGGGCTTTTATTTTTCTATTAGAGGCAGTTAAGAGGGTTTAAATACCTTCCAGTCTAAATAGATACCGCGCGAATTTGGGTTTCATGCTAGTTCTGTAACAACCCTATTCTCATCCACCCGGGGCGCATCTCTGATGCGTCCCGACATTTCCTTCCCTTAGCAGCTGCTTGCGCTGCAGCCTGTAGCGTAGGAAAGAATCGGACAAACAGGGATTACGTCGGTGTGTAATCCGATCTCCACATGCTATTGTAGTCGACGTCGATGAGTACGCCGCCCTGGCCGTTCCCTGAATAGTCGTTCGCGTTGCCATTCAGCGGATACCACCCGACGAGGTGCTGGAGGTCTATCTGGGCGTCGCCGAAGCCCTTCTGGTACAATCCCAAAATCTCGTTGGCCGTCAGCGAGACATTATAAATCTGGAGGTTCGACACCGAGCCGTAGAACCGGTCGCTCCCGCAGAAGCACGAGCCTATGGACTGCATGTTGTTGTAGAATGAGTTCGAGTACTGGACGTTGTTGGTCGGTATGCTGACCTGCTTGCCGTTGAAGTAGAGCGTTATGGTGTTCTGCGTCGACCAAGCCGCGGCGACCTGGTAGAAACTGCCGATCATCAGGTTTGAATCCTGCTAGGATGTGCATGCTTGCAGGTGGACTACTCCGCGTCCCTCCTTACTATCCTTATGACGCCGGGCTTGGGGGTGAAAACATCGCCGCTCCTCTCCAGCTCGTTTATGTATTTCATGGCCGTCTGGCTGTCCATGCCGGCCTTCTCGGCCTCCTCCATCACCCTCTGCATCTTCGCGCTGCCCTCCTTCTCCTCCAGATTCTTGATTATCGAGAGCATCGAATTGAGGCGGTCGACCTTCTCCCTCGGCATGCCTGTCAGTATCGTGTCTATGTCGCGCCTTCCGCCCCTGTCGATTGCTAGGGTCTTGAGCATGTACTCCGAGAGCGCGATTGCGCGCTCGGCGTCGCTTACCTCCACTATGTCGGCCAGCCTCGTCTTCGCGCTGGCCTCAGCCATCCTCACAAGGCCTTCTATCTGCCTCGGGGTTATCGGGACAGCGCCCTGCTTGGCCCCGGTCTTCCTGAGCTCGACGTAATATTCTTTGATTCTTACCCCAGCCTCGGGTCCCAGCCTCGGCATCACGCCCTTCCTAGCGTAGGCGATGTACTTCCTCAGGAATTCGGTGTCTATCGGCGGTGCCTTGACCTGCTCGAAGTCCTGCATCTCCGCAATCTGCGCGCCTGCCGCCTCGTGCTGCAGCAGTATGTGCCCGGCTATGTCCCTGTCCTGCTTCGGGTCCATGACATCTTTTATCGGGAATATAAGGTCGAACCTCGAGAGCAGCGTAGGCGGTATGTCGAACTGCTCTGCCGGGTAGATATTTTGGTCGAACCTTCCGTACTTCGGGTTGGCCGCGGCAAGGACCGCGGCGCGAGCGTTGAACGTCGCGATTATGCCTGCCTTGGCGACGCTTATCGTCTGGGATTCGAGCGCCTCGTGCAGCGCGGCACGGTCCTCCTCGTTTATCTTGTCGAACTCGTCGATGCATACGATCCCGCCGGATCCCAGGACCAGCGCCCCCGCCTTGAGTGTCCATCCTCCATCGGAAAAGTCGTCCCTCTCGGCGACGGCTGTCATTCCTCCTCCAGTGATGGACTTGCCGCTGACATATATGCCCTTTGGCACGAGCTTTGAGACGGATTGCAAGACCCTCGTCTTTGCGCTTCCGGGATCGCCTATGAGAAGTATGTGCATGTCGCTCCTTATCAGGCCGCCGTCGACTAGGCGCTTGCCCGGGGTTCCACCGAAAAGCTGCAGCGCCACCGCCTGCTTTATCTCCTTGAACCCGTATATCGAGGGGGCGATAGATATCGCCACCTTGTCGAATATCTCAGGATCCTTTGAGAGCTCCCTTATCTTCCTCTCCTCCTCGTCGGTTATATTGAGCTCCGCGAACTCCTTCTGCTTCGGCACTATCGAGACGGTGTCGAGGAACATGGTGTAGAGGTTCTTCTCGAGCTTGCCGCGCTGGTTGCGCCTCGGGCGTATGCGCAGTATGCCTGTAAGCTCTATCCTGTCGCCCGGTATGACCGTGTTTACGAGATCATCCTCTATCCAGACCTCAAGCTGCCACGTCGGCGTATTGCCCCTCAGCCTCTCAAGCGGATCCTGCACCGCTATCTTCTGCAAGTTTATGAACTTCGACTCCTCAGGCACCGCCTTCATCGAGGGGCGCTTGCACTGTGGGCAGCGTTCAGGCATCTCGTTCTTGTCTATGTTGATGCTCACCGTCGCGGAGCAGAAAGTGCACTTATACACGCCGACCTTGACCTTCGGATTTATCTCCGACCTCTTGACTATCAGGCCGTCGAGCTGTATCAGCCTGCTTATGTACTTCGAGCCCACGTCCTGTACGAGAGGGTTGTTGGTCTCCTGCCCGAAGAAGCGCACATGCGCCTCGAAGCCATCCTGGAGCACGAACTCCATCCTCTCCTTGAGCGATTCGGCCGCGGCGTCAAGCACGATGTCCGGGGTAAGCAGGAGCTGGTCGGCCAGCTCAGGGTCGAACTTCTCCAGGTCCTTGAAATTGACCGCGAGGCTGAGCTTGTCTGGGTAGGACGTCATGAGCGACTCTATCTGCTCCTTGTAGTACCTGTCGAAGAACTCGTCGAACTTTACCTTCATGCCCTCCATGACGGCGTCTGCCATGTCCCCACGGAGCGATTTCTGTGCGCACTTATAAAAGGCTTCCACTCTTTGCGGAATATCGGCTGTGATGCGGCATGTTTCCGGCCGGTACCGCGGTCAGAATATCCCGAACCTCTTCTTCTTCGTGTCCAGTTCCTCGAACCTCTTTATGAGGTCGCGCTGCTCCTTCGTCATCGACTTCGGCATCTCTATCCTAACGGTAACGACCTCGTCGCCATAGCCGGTGCGCTTGAAGCGCGGCATACCCTTCCCCCTGATGAGTACCTCGGTGCCATCGGCCGTCCCTTCTGATATCTCTATTTTCTGGTCGCCCGACAGCGTCGGCACCGACACGGTGCCGCCCAGCAGCGCAGTATAGAACGGTATACGCGCCTCGACGCGCACGTGCTCGCCCTCGCGATTGAACATGCCATCCTGCCCTATGTGGGCCTCGATGTACAGGTCGCCAGTCCTCCTGGCGCCGAAGTCGCCCATGCCGGCGAGCCTCAGCTGCATGCCGTCGTCAACGCCCTTCGGTATTGAGACCGTTATCGTCTGCTCGCTGACCTTGCGGCCATGGCCTCCGCACTCCCTGCAGGGATGCTCGAGCGACTTCCCTGAACCGCCGCACTTCGGGCACTGGGTCACGGTCTGCATGGCGCCGAACGGCGTCCTAATCGTGGAGGAGACCTGCCCCCTTCCGCCGCACTTCGGGCACGCCAGCACCTTGCTGCCGGGCTCGGCGCCGTTGCCGTTGCAGCGCTCGCACTTCATGACATGCCTGAGCCTTATCCTCTTGTCCGCGCCCGAGTACGCCTCCTGCAGCGTCATGTCCACCCTCGCGAGTATGTCGTTGCCGACATCGCCCCTCTGCTGCCCGGCGCCGAAGCCGAACATGCTGCCGAAGATATCGTTGATGTCGCCGCTGCCGAAACCGAAGCCCATGTCGCGGAAGACCTTGTTGAAGTCGAAGTCGCGGAATATGTCCTGCTGCGTGTATCTCCGGCTGAAGCCCTCCGGCCCGTACGCATCATACTGCCTGCGTTTCTCCGGGTCGCTCAGTACCGCATAGCTCTCGTTGATCTCTTTGAACCTCTCCTCAGCCGATGAATCCTTGTTGCGATCGGGGTGGTACTTCAGCGCCAACTCCCTGTACGCCTTCTTGATCTCATCCTGGCTGGCGCTCTTGCCGACCCCAAGCACCTCATAGAAATCCTTGGCCATCGGTTCACTTCTCTACCTTGAAGTCCGCATCCGACGCGCCCGGCTGGTCGGGGCCGCTGTCAGGGCCGCCCTGGTCCTGGCCGGGCTGGCCCTGCTGGCCTCCGTACATGCTCTTGCCTATCTCCTGGAGCGATGCGGCGAGTTCCTCACTTAGGGTCTTCATGGCGACGTAGTCGCCGTCCTTTATCGCCTTCTCGAGAGCGTCCTTTGCCTTCGTTACCTTGTCCGCCACGTCGCCCGGAACCTTGTCCTTGTACTCCTTGATGGTCTTCTCCGCCGTGTACAGCATCGACTCCGCGCTGTTCCTCGTCTCTATGTTCCCCCTCTCCTTCTTGTCCTGCTCCTCGTACTGCTTCCACTCACCCATCTTCCTCTCTATCTCGTCCTTGCTCATCTTGTTCGGGGCGACGATGTCCATGCTCTGTGCCTTGCCCGTGGCCTTATCCTTCGCCGTCACGTGCAGTATGCCATTGCTGTCGATGTCGAACGTCACCTCTATTTGCGGCATCCCTCTCGGGGCCGGTGGTATCCCGGTGAGCTGGAACCTGCCGAGCGGTATGTTGTCCTTCGCCATTGCGCGCTCGCCCTGCACGACGTTTATGTCAACGACGGTCTGGCTGTCGTCCGCGGTGCTGAATATCTGCGACTTCTTCACAGGTATGGTCGTGTTCCTGTCTATGATGCTCGTCGAAACACCGCCGAGGGTCTCGATGCTGAGCGTGAGCGGCGTCACGTCCAAGAGGACGATGTCCTTCACCTCCCCCGTGAGCACGCCCGCTTGCACCGCGGCGCCAAGGGCGACCGCCTCCATCGGGTCCACGCCCCTCTCGGCCTTCTTCCCGAGGAGCTGCTCGACGTAGCGCTGCACTATCGGCATCCTTGTCGGCCCCCCTATCAGTATGACCTTGTCGACGCCGCTCGGCTCTAGCTTCGCGTCCTTGAGCGCCTGCATGACGGGCTTCGTGGACTTCTCTATTATGGGCACGACGAGGCTCTCCAGCTTCGCCCTGCTGAGCTTGTACGTGAAGTTCACCGGCCCGGCCTTGCCCTGCGCCAGGAACGGCAGGTTTATCTCGCTCTCCAGCACCGTAGAGAGCTCGATCTTCGCCTTCTCCCCCGCCTCGCGCAGCCTCTGCGTCGCCTGCAGGTCCTTCATGACATCCACGTTGTACTGCTTCTTTATCTCGTCCGCCAGGAACGAGAGTATCGCGGCGTCCATGTCGGTGCCGCCGAGCTGGGTGTCGCCGCTCGTGGACTTTACCTCGAAAACCCCGTTGCCGAACTCCATTATCGTAACGTCCAGGGTGCCCCCGCCCAAGTCGTAGACCATGACCTTCATCTCCTTGCTGGCCTTGTCGAGGCCGTACGCCAGGCATGCCGCGGTCGGCTCGTTGACCAGTCTGACGACCTCCAGGCCCGCTATCTCCCCCGCATCCTTCGTGGCCTGGCGCTGGTTGTCGTTGAAGTACGCGGGCACTGTTATCACGGCCTTCGTGACGGGCTCGCCGAGAAACGCCTCGCTGTCCTCCTTTATCTTCTGGAGCAGCATCGCCGAGAGCTCCTGCGGCTTGTAGTCCTTGCCGAATATCTTGTACTCGAAGCTGGTGCCCATCTTCCTCTTGAAGGCGCTTGCCGTGCCCTCGGGGTTCGCTACTGCCTGCCTCCTCGCGGGCTCGCCGACGAGCTTCTGGCCACCCTTCGTGAACGCCACGTAGCTCGGGAACGCCTTCCCGTACAGGCTTGCGCCCTCGCTGCTAGGTATTATCGTTGGCCTTCCTCCTTCCAGTACCGCGGCCGCGCTATTCGACGTGCCGAGGTCGACACCTATTATCTTTGCCATTTGATTCACCTTTTAATATCACTCATCTTCCTCGTGCTCTCCCTTCCCGCCCTCTGCCTCTTGCGCCTTAGGCCTTGCAACGATTACGGCTGCGGGGCGCAGCATCCTATCGTTGAGCGCGTATCCCTTCTTTATCACTTCCAGTATGTGGCCGTCCTCCTTGCCGTCCTCTTCCCTCACCATCATTATCTCGTGCCTGTACGGGTCGAACTTGCCGGTCGCCTCTATCTCCCTGAGCCCGTTCCTCTTGAGCGCGTCCATGAAGTTCGAATAGAGCAGCTCCACGCCCTTCGCGAGAGCCTTGTCGTCCGACTTGACCGCCGACACGAGCATGAGGTCGAACTCGTCCACTATGTTCAGCATCGACTTCAGCATCTCCGCCTTGCCGAGCTCCTTCGCATCGCCGATGTCCTTCATCGTCCTTTTCTTGTAGTTGTCGAACTCGGCGGCCAGCCTGAGCATCCTCTCCTTCAGCTCGGCAGAGTCGTCCGGTCTCTGCACGGCCTTCTCCACAGCCTGAGGCGCCGCATCTCCCTCGGCCGCAGGCCCGGCCTTTTTGCCATCCTTCTTGTCGTCGAAGCTCGGATTGTCGTCTTTCATCGCAACCGCCCAGTCAGTTTATCTTCACTTTCTTGCCCTTGCTCTGCTGAATGTCGAACGCGCGGTCGAATTCCCTTGCCGCATCGAGTATGCGCATCATCTCCCTGTTGATGTCATACTCTATCTCCTCTATGGCAGTGGAGAGCTCCTGCGCCCTCAGGTAGTACAGCCTGCCCTTCTTGACCAGAAGGCCGCTGTCTATGAACCTGTTCAGGTGATATATTACGGTGCTCCTGGCGACCTTCGGCTCCAGCGCTATCTGGGAACTCGATATGCCAGTGTTGCTCGCCGCTGCGACTATGAACCTCTTCAGTATCTCCGCCTCTATGCTGCCCTTCTCGTTTGGGTTCGAGAGGCCGAGCGCCTCGCACAGCCAGCGTATGAACTCGTCGGGATTCTTGTACGCCGGGCGGTCCACGGCCCTTATCACTATCTTCTCCATGTTCCTATATTATGTACCAATACATATAAATACCTTTTCTTAGTATAATATATTGATATGTCAATAAAAACTTGACAAATCTATGGTGATAGGATGAAGGACGAGAAAAATGAAAGGGATGCGAGGAAGAGGCGCGGCATCGTGCCTGCGGGTGACTGGAACTGGTTCTCGGACCCGTTCCCGAGGTGGTTCGGCGATCCGTTCAGGGACATGCACAGGAACATGCGCGAGATGGCGAGTGGGGGGTTCTCGGTCCCAAGGGTGGATATAAATGATAAGGGCGACGCGTTCGTCGTAGAGGCCGACATGCCTTCCGTAGACAAGAAGGACATAGAGCTCAAGGTCAGCGGAGACATGATAACCATAAAGGCGGAGAAGACGAGGGAATCCGAGCGCGGCGACGGCAGCTTCTACGCGAAAGAGAGGAGCTCCTCTGGTTATTACAGGATGGTGAGGCTGCCGGAGGAGGTCAACGCGAACAGCGCGAAGGCCTCGTACAAGGACGGCACGCTGACCATCGAGGTCAAGAAGGTGAAGGGAGGCGCGGTGCACGAGGTCAAGGTCGACTGACTCGATCAGGGTGCGAACATTGCGGCCGCACTTCAGGCGTCTGATTTTGGGCCTGGTGTACCGTCGCCGTCCCTCGACAGGGACCTGGAATGGTAAATTTTCTCAACGTCTTCCAGCATGCTCTTGACCTCGCCACGGGTGAAGCGGAACCCATGTATCGCCGCAGAGGCGGTGACCAGGTCGTACGACATGATCAGGCTGGTGACAATCTTCGACACATCCCGCTTAAAGTCGCTGAAGTCCCAAGATTCGGGCAGCCCCTTGGCGGATTCCACCAGCTCGCTGACCTGTACATAGGCCTTGTTCCTCACTCTCATATCCTCCTGGCTCTGATGCACGCGCTTCGAGAAGTCGAGCCACCGCCTCACTTGGGGCTCCATGCTGTTCGTTATGAATTCCGTGGCCTCCGATGGCGATGAAAACGTCGAGTCCCAAAACCCGCTCGCTGATCCCCTTTGTGCGTACATTGCAACCAGTATATAAGCCGTGCTCCAGATATAAAAATATGCGGAGTGGTCCTCAAATTGCTATTTATATCTGGTGTGCCAGGAAGCCGGGCAGGGACAGCATCCCGATGCCCGCCCGCGCGGACGAGGCCCAGAGAGCGCGGCAAGGCCGGATCCGGTAAGGTGATCGAACGGCCTGCTGCCCCTCTTCTCCGGTATGGGCGCCACGGGTCAGGCGGCGCGCTTCCTCGTTATGGCCTTGACTTTCTTGTCGACGTCTATGGGTGAGCCCAGCTCGCTCAGCACGTGCAGGGGGTACGCGACCGAGACGTCCCTGAGCAGCTTTATCTCCCCAGATATGCCGCTCGACTTCGCCAGGCTCTCCTCCGATGAGATCGAGGATGAAATCCTTGAGAGCAACTGGTCCGCCAGCTCACGCAGGTGCTCCGAGTCCCTTTTCTCGAACGCTATCCTCTTCGACTCGGCCTCCAGCCACTGCGTCGCGTCGGTCTTGACCGTGAACGCCTTGCCGAACGACCGCATGAACTCCGGCGCCACCGGGTAAAACACCTTGTAAAACACGAGGCCGAACGGGAAGGAAAACGAGTACTTGATGAATATACCAGAGGCGAGGATGCGGTCGTCCCAGTCCTTCAGCGAGGAGATGTAGTCGAAGAGCTCGACGACGCCTCTCCTGGGCTGCCGCTGCTGTATCCCTATGCCCTCCATCAAGTTCTTTATGGCCCTGAGGTGCCTCTTTGAGAGCTGCGACAGCTCCGCAAAGTGCTTCTTGCGCTCGAGATTGTCGTAGCCGGGCTCCTTCGACCAGCGCCCATAGATCTCGTCTATGCGCTCCTCGCCGTAGTGAAAGAGGCTGAGCACCTCTTCTATGAAGTCGATCTTGAAGGTGAGGCCGTTCGGCAGCCTTACGTACTCCCTCGTTATCTCGCCCTTCTTCCTGCGGATCTCGACGAAGCTGGTAGCGTGCCTTATCGCGCCCATCGGGTTGCCCTTTATGTACTCGAACACGTACGGCTTCACCCATGGCGGTAGCCCGTACTTCTCCATCGTCTTGTTGACAATCG
Source organism: Microcaldota archaeon (assembly GCA_021787495.1). Lineage (GTDB taxonomy): Archaea > Micrarchaeota > Micrarchaeia > Micrarchaeales > Micrarchaeaceae > A-MIC-10. The sequence goes on from JAJYLX010000004.1 coordinate 67,926, forward strand.
ACGAGAACTTGGTATCCAACCTAGCACCCTCCCCTCACTCGCTATTGCTTCTGCCTCTCCTTCTTCCTGCCTCCCTTCCTCCTCTTCATTACTATCCTTGCCGCAACAACTATTATAACTATTGCCACGCCGATTACGACATACGTGGTAACGTTGTCGCTGGACGACTGCGGGTACACAACGGCGTAGTAGTTGTTAGAGCTGCTGAAGAGCTGGTTCGTCCCGGCATTGGGCTGCCTCCACTGCTCATACATGGTGAGGAGGTACTTGCCCTGCAGCCCGTTCTGGTCGATGTTGACGTAGAACGTCACGTTCGTCTCGTTGCCCGGGGCGAGGTAGCCAATGTAGGCGTTCCCTGCGACCGGAGTTATCGGGTAGACGCTCTGGAGCGAGAGGCTGACCTCCTGCGCCGGCTCGTTGCCTATGTTCCTGACGCGCAGGGTTATCGGCGCGTACGCGCTGCCCGCGTTGAGCGAGTCGTTCACCGACATTATCTGGAAGACGGCGCTCGGGGCCACGCGTATCGGCAGCTGCGAGGTGACGTTGCTGCGCTGCTGGTAGTTCGACGTGTAGTAGCTGATGTGCACCGGCAGCGTGCTGTTGTGGTCGCTCGACGAAGAGTTGGCCGTTATTGTTATTGTCTCGGTCTCGCTAGCTCCCGGGGCGAGAGACCCGAGGAAGAAGCTCGACGCGGAGTTCTGCACTGATATCTGCCCGGTGCTGCCGAACGACAGCGTCAGGTTCCTCGCCGTGCCGGTGCCTATGTTCTGCACCAGCACCGTGAGCGTCTGGTTGGACCCGGAATAGAGCAGCTGCGGCATCGCGCTCTGGGCGCTCACCGCTATCTTCGGGATGCCGGTAGAGATGCTTATCGGTACGCTGTAGCTGTTGGAGTAGTTGCCCGTTGCGGTGCTGTACGAGACGTTTATGGCCATGTGGCGCTCGCCCGAGCTGATGTTGCTGCCCACTATCGCGCTCGCGTATGAGCTGGACGACTGCTCTGGGGCGAGGCTGCCCAGCATAAATAGGGTCTGTCCGGACATGTTGAAGTCGTTGGTGCTTACCAGGTGCACGGACACATTCGAGGCAGTGTCCGTCCCGGTGTTCACGGTCATGAGCTGGAAATTGAACATGCTGCCTGGCACGAGTTGCGTCTGCGGCACTATGTTGAAGCTGATCTGCGGCTTCCCGTATATGTAGAGTGTTATCGGCATGGTGGATGTCCCTGGGAGGTTGGTGCTCGACGACGTGGGCGCCTCGTAGTTGGCCACCACGTCGAGCGTGTAGAGCCCCGCGCTGAGCGTCGGAGGGACGTGGAACCTGTAGGTGAACGTGTTGTATCCGAGGCCGCCGTACACGCCTGACCCTATCGAGTTAATCAAGTAGCTGCCGGTCGGCGAGACGTTGACGAGCTGGTTGTTCGCCTGAAGCGCGAGGTTCACGTTCGACAGCGCGTCCGAGTATGAGTTATAGAGGTTGAAGCTGATTGTGGCGTTGCTGCCCGCCACGACGGGGTTGGGCGTGACCCGAAGGTTCGTTATGGAGAGCATGTTGTTGACGCTGCTCACGACCTGCGCTCCCGCTGTAGCCATCAGAAAGGCCGCCGCCATCGCGGCCACCAAGGCGAATCTCGTATTTTTCATTGTACCACTTTTTGCACCATAAACGTCAGTCCGTGTAATTCTTGAAGAGCAGTATGCTCCCTATTATGCCGAACGCCATGAATGCCGCCAGCACGCCCACGTCCAGCGCCACCTGCGCAATCGGATAATAGCCGAGCATCATCACGTTCCTTATGCCCTGCGTGGCATAGGTCAGCGGGTCGAGCGCTATTATAGGCTGCATGAAGCTCGGGAACGACGTGGTCGGGAAGAACGCGCCTGAGAGGAACCAGAGCGGCATGACTATGACCTGCGCTATTATCGTGTAGGCCTCGATCTTCTCTATCCTCGCGGCGAGCATCGTGCTTATCCCGGCGAACCCTATCGCGACCATTATGCCGATGACGAATATCCATGCGAGGCCCGCCAGGCCCATCGCTATGCCGACGCCGTCCATGGCGCCCACCAGGAGGGTTATGCTTATGTAGAGCAGCGCCTCCGTAGCCCCGGCGAGTATCTTGCCCAGCACTATCGAGTTCTTGCTTATCGGCGATATGAGGAACGACTTCAGGTTGCCGAGCTGCCTGTCGGTTATGATTGACATGCCGGCGCCGAACGTCATCCCGAAAGCGACCGTCATGCTCAGTATGCCCCCAACGAGGAAGACGACGTAGCTGCTGGTCGTCCCGAACAGCGGCCTCAGCGACGTCACCCCATAGCTCTGTTGGTTCGCGAGTATGTTGCTGCCGAAGCCGCCCGCTGCCTGCTGTATCACCGGAAGCACGGCCTGCACGGCCTCAAAGTTTGACGTTGAGTAATAGACATCGACCGCGGGATTGCCCGCACTCATCCTCGGGAAGGAGGGTAGTATCACTATGACGGCGGTCACCTGTCCCGCGGATAGCTGGTTCAGCGCGTCGGTCTGCGTCGTGAGCGACACCACCGACATCGTCCTCGTGGAAGTCAGTGAGTTTATGAACGAGAGGCTCTGCGCGTTGTTGGCATAATTGACTATGGCCACGTTGACGTTTATCGAGCTTGAGCCTATGCTGCCGAAGAAGAATATGAATATTATCGGGAACATCGCGGAGCGTATTATGTTTGTGCGTAGGTGGCTCTTGAATATCAGCATCTCCCTCTTGTAGAGGGTCATCGTGTCTTCTATCAGCCCCGTGCCCTCACCTCCTGAACATCACTCTTTCCCTGTCTGACTTGTTCTCCCCGACGCTGTCCCTGAGCGACGACCCGGTCAGCTTTATGAAGACGTCGTCCATCGTCGGCAGGTGCATGCTTATCGAGATCAGCGGGAGCTTCTCTTTCATCAGCCTGTGGAGCACCTCTGAGAAGGTGATGAGCGGGTTCGACTCCATGTAGGCCTCGATCTTGTCCTCCTTCACCGTGGCGTTGAGACTGAACGCGGACTGTAGCACCTTCGCTATCTTGCCCGATGCCTCCCTCGTGGTTATTATCTCGAGCACCTGGCCCTTCGAGACCATCCGCTTGAGCTCGGATGGCGTTCCGGTCGCTATTATCCTGCCGTGGTCTATGACCGATATCTTGTTGCAGAGCTCCTCCGCCTCCTCCAGGTACTGCGTGGTCAGGATTATCGTGACGCCCTTCGCATTCAGCTGGCGGATGTGCTCCCACATCTGCACACGGTTGTGCACGTCCAGGCCGGTGGTCGGCTCGTCGAGTATCAGCACCTTCGGCGCGTGTATCATCGACTTGACCAGGTAGAGCCTCCTCTTCATGCCGCCGGAGAACGTCCCCGCGGGCTTGTCCTTGAACTCGGTCAGCTCGGCCTCCTCGAGTGCGATCCTTATCGCCTGCCGAGCCTCCTCCGGCTCGAGGTGGTATAGCCTGGCCGCTATCTCGAGGTTCTCGTGGGCGGTGAGGTCGGAGTCAACTATAGTCTCCTGCGTCATGAAGCCTATCATCTGCTTGACCTTCGCCTTGTTGTGCATGTTGTCCATGCCATCCACAAGTATCTTCCCCGCGGTCGGGCGCTCTATCCCGAGCACCAGACTTATCGTCGTGGTCTTCCCCGCGCCGTTCGGCCCGAGTATGCCGTATATCTGCCCGGCCTCTATGTTGAAGCTTATGTCGTTGACCGCGGTGAAGTCGCCGAACTTCTTGACCAAATGGCTGATCTCTATTATGTTCTTCATTGGGTCACTTCGACAGTATGCTGTTCACCGACTTGAGCGCAGATGAGAGGGCCTTCCTGCTGTCCTTGAGGGCCGCCATGCCTCTCGGCGTTATACTGTAGTATTTCTTTGCCTTGCGCCCGTCGAGCCTAACCTGCACCCGTATATAGCCCGCGTTCTCGAGCGCGGCCACCGTGTTGTATATGTCATTCTTCACGTTGCCGCCGTGCGGGAAGTGCCTCGTCTTGGCGATCTTGGCGACGTGCTTCAGCATGCTGTACGTGTAGGTCTCCTGCTCCTTGATCATGTTGAGCAGCACGAGCTTCATTATCGTGTGGTACATGTCCTTGGTTATGTAGTTTTGGGCCCCGTACCTGCCTTTGCTGTCGCACTTCATCCCCACACCGGTTTAAATGTAAACTAGTTTACTTTTAAACCATACCAAACTATTTAAACCTTTGTCCGTGCGGCGCGTTATGTCTGCGCGTTCCTGTGCAGCTGCCTGTGGACCACGACGGCATAGCCGATCAGGGCAAGGATGAAGATAATGCCGAGTACCGAGATTGTCAGGTAGTTGTAGTCCGTGCGGAACGCGTATGAAGCCGTCATCCTCCCGCCTGCCGAGTCCGTCACTGCCAGGACCACAGTATGCAGGCCGACGGTCTCATAGCGCAACGACTTCATGCTGACGGAGTACTGTGGCGAGCCGTCTATCGACCACGTGTAGGTGTAGGGCGGCGTGCCCCCAGTCACGTTGCCTATGAAGGTGATGACCGAATCGGAATAGAACAGGCTGCTCGAGACGGAGAACGGGGTGCCGGCCATCTTCATCTGCGGGTTTGCCGTGAACGTCGCGGTCGAGTTTATCGCATAGCCGGACGAGTCGTTGCCGAGGAGGATTAGGGAGTATGTACCGGTGCGGTTGGGGATGAATGCGAATGATTGGCCTGACGCGACTTTCGTCCCATCGACCAGCCACACCAGCTTGTACGGCGGGGTGCCGTACTGGGTCGATGCGGATATGTTCGTCGCCACGCCCACGTCGGCGTACCTCTTGCTCGGCATTATGGAGACCTCCGGGTCTGGGTTGACGATGATTGACAGCCGCGGCGACACGGACGAGAGGCCTGCCGAGTCGACGAGGCGCGCCTGCACCAGGTTCGTGCCCACGGAGAACACGGTAGTGCCATTTATGTCCTTCACCGTCATGTTATTCAAGTACCAGGTTATGTTATACGGAGGCGTACCGCCCGTGACGTTGTATGTGACCTGCACGCCAGTACCGACATCGTAGGCAGTGGACGCGCTCATGACCGCTATCGACGGGTCGGGATTCACTTTCATTGTCACGCTCGGGGCCGCCAGGAGTGTACCGGATGAGTCGAGCACCGACACATAGTAGGTGTGGTTGCCTGCGCCCAGGCCCTGCGTGCCCACCTTGCCCGAATAGCGCGTTTCCTGCGTAGAGGACTGGGCATACACTGAGTTGTCGACGTAGACTGTGTAGGTATACGGACCTATGCCCCCGGACACGCTCACGTTGAACGCCGATGTGGCAGGCGCGCTTACGTCTGTACTAATAGAGGCACCACGGAACGACGACAGCGTCAGGGAGTGCACCATCCCTCCTGTGAAGAACGTTCCATTACTGTAGAACCCGAGGTTCATGCCATGGTAGTTGGCGGAGAAGTATGGGCTAGGCGTGATCGCATGATCGGAGTAGTCTGACGCCACGTTGCTCTTGCTGGTGCAGTTGTAGCCGTCGCTGCAGCCGAACTCGTCGAGCCATAGCCAGGCGCTCGAAGGACCAGCTCCGTATGGGCTGTATGTGACCCTGCTTATGTCACCCGCGTACGGAGACTCATAATACCACTCCGTCATGAGACCCGTGAAGTAACCGTTGCTGTTCGACGCCTGGCTAGTATTCCCCACGAAGTATGATGCGCCCTCCGTGCCGAACGACGTGTTTGCGTACGCTCCGGTGTTCCAGTCCGAGGCGGACATCACCATGGTGCCGTTCTGGATATACATGCCGAGGAGTATCTTGTCCCCGGGGTTGACGTGGCCCGTGAACTGGCTTATCCCGCCCCCGCCATTCGTCGGGAAGACGAGCCCCTTGCCTGGAGACCACACCTGGTACGCGAAGCTGAACCCGGAATAGTGCTCGTTAGACGTTGTGGGCCAATCGTACGCTATGCCTATCTGGTACCAGTATCCCGTGTTGGTGAGGCCGTTCAGCAGGTATGCAGGGCCTGTACCATTGCGGACCTGCGCCACGGCAGTCACGTTGTAGGCGAGCGAGTCGAAGTTCGTCGCGAAGCTTATTCCGGCTTGCTCATCGTAGAGAGGGGCCGCGAGCGCCGCTGGCGCGAGGAGCAGCGCGAGCATCACTGCCACCAGCACGAACGCGATGTGGGCTCTCATGGTTTCCGCTTCTGCATCGCTAACAAGGCTTTTATTCATATCTGTGCAGCCTTTGCAGCTGTGGAATCAGATCATCCGGGGTAGGTTATCACGCCGCGACGCGCCTTGGCTGACGCGGTGAGTTCGTGGTCCCTGCAACTCGTCGCGCTGTAGATGTGCCTGACCTTTATGTGCTTCACCGAAAGCGCGTCGGCGATTAGCGATCTGTGGCACCGCCAGGGCACGGCCTCCGCGCACATTATCGCGGTCTGCCGCTTGCCAGCTGCCTCGATGAGCTCGCCTAACGCGGCCGCGAACTCCTTCGTCTGCATGTAGTCAGCGAAGCCGCGGAACGAGGTGTTCCTCCAGTATGTGTTCACTGAGTCCTTGGACGCGTGGCGGAGTCCTCCGAGCCCCTTCATGTGCGCGTAAAGTATGCCGTGCCGCTTTAGAAAGCCGCTGAGTCTCGACTCGTTGAACTGCGGGTTCGCCCTCGACCTCGGTATGGTGCGCACGTCGACCAGTTCCCTTACGCCGTACGCCTTTAGGATGGAGGCGAACTCGCTCAGCTTCCTTGTCGAATGCCCAATCGTGAACACTATCATTTTATCTTTTGACATCGCCGGCCGCCCTGCTCATCTCTTTCAGCTCGCGTACCCTTACGCTCGCCTCTCCACGTATCGGGAAGTGCATCACGTACACCTTCGACCTCAGTATCATTCTCTGCCACCCGAAATCAAAGTCGTCGCTGCCCGTGAACTTCGCGTATGTGACCCTCCCCACGAAGCATACGACCCTCGGCTCGCATCTGGTTATCTCGCCTATAATACGCTTCCTGCCAAAAATGCCCTCGCCCCTCTTCAGCTGCGATACATCGCGCGAAGGCCTGTTTATCAGGTTGGTGAAGTTCAGATTGTAGACCTGCACGAACCTGTCCTCGTATATGCGCCTAAGCTTCGCGTCGTCCCTCAGGTCCTCCATGTTCTCCCCGATCACCCCCGACCTGTTAAGCAGGTACCAGAACATCTTGTTGTTCGAGAACGGCACGCCCCTTCTGTAGGAGCCATAGTGTGGGTTTATGCCGACGAACATTATCCTAGGCTTCCTGGAGAGCTTGTACTTTATCATGGCTGCCATCCGCACGTGGCTAACCCTTCGAGTAAACCCTCTTTGCCTCCTTCCATACGTTCCAGGCTACCGCGAATGTGATTATCTGGGCCTCCCTGCCGCTCCTGCCCTCCTTGGGCGTTATGTCATATTTCTCCTTCATGAAATCGATGAACTCTTTGTCGTAACCCGGCATGCTTATCCCTGCTCTGATTGAATGCGCAACTTATTTCAAAGTATCGAGGCGCAAAGTGACCCGCGGGAACAGAACTGCATGCATGCCAGTGATGCGAAATCGCTTCGAGACGCTCAAGCCCGTCTCGCAGGACCTTCAGCGCGCGCAACCTCTGCACATCCCTATCATGAGGTGTAGGTTGGGGCCAACCCCCTACCCTGTCTTCGGAGCAGAATTGATGGGCCCGCGGAGCTCCACGCTCGGCGCATCCGCGCCTCGCTCCGCCAGGCATGGCTCACGCAAGGCTTACGGCTCCGACGCTGGGACAGGGCCCCAGGGCGACCGAGCGCAGCGAGGGAGACAAGGACCTGGCCTTGAGAGGGCCAAGGACTTACGAACCCTTTATGGTGGTTGCCATGCGTAGTGCTGGCAGCCATGCGGAGTTCGAGTTCAGGACAGGGTTAAAGAACAATCCAATCCCAGAGAAGCCATTGCGCGAGCTAGTCAAGGAGAGGCTGCCAGAGCTGGGGAAGGGCCAGATCGAGTACCTTAGGACTGACATCAAGGATTACTATCTCAAACGCTTCAGGAGGCCCAGGGAGGCCAAGTACGGAGGCCTGAACAAGGGCTTCACGGACGTGGAGCTCAGGAAGTTCCTCTTTGCCATAGACAACCCCAAGCACAAGCTTCTATTCCAATTCCAGGCCGAGCTTGGCCTTAGGATAGGCGAGGCCGTCAGGGTGAACATAAAGGATATAGACTTCGAGAGCCGTGAGCTCAAGGTCTTCACGGAGAAGGCTAGGCAGCCCGATGTAACCCTCATCCCTGTTCCATTGTTTCGGGAAACGCTAGAGTTCATAAAGGCTAATGCTGTCGAGATAGAGGCCTGTGACGGCTACATCTTCTTCCACGACCGCAAGACCACGAACCACGGCAGGAAGGAGGGCTGGCTGGAGGAGAATTACGTCAGAAAGGTCTTCCGCGAATACTGCGACGCCGCGCAGCTTGATGACGTATATGACGTTAGCGAGGAGAGGGACGAAAGAAGGCCGCACAAGCTGCATAGGCTTACCACGCACAGCTTGCGCCACTATGCTATAACGAGGTTCGCAAGGAGCACCAACGGCAACGTGGTGCTGACATCACGCTTCGCAAGGCATAGAGACATGGCTACGACCGGTCGGTACATAAACACGGACAAGAAGGAGATTTACGAGGTCATAGACAGCCTGGCGGTAAGCGAGGTTGCATTTTTGAAAAAGAAACTAAGCATGTTATAATGTAGCCTGCTTATGGCAAATCGAACCCTTTGCCTTTATATGCTTCTTTTGAGTTTTCTATTCGGCAGCCAAGGACTAGCTAGTAACAGTTGCTAGCTTGAGCTATGCCCAACTTATCAAAATACAATAGTGCGAGGACTCTAGCGTATATACTTCTCTTATTTGAGGCGATATCGCTTTTCTATATATTTTATTACTTACTTATCAAATTCAATTTATTCGATTTTGTTGTCTCGTTTACATTATTCTGTAGTATCTATATAATCTTATGTTTATTGATATTATGATTGCCTTTTAATAAAATTAATTCTTTGGTTTGTAGTTTTATGGATAAGTCTATGCCAAAGTCCATCTTTAATTAATTTTTTCTTTTTAAGTTCGATGAAACTTTTAATGAAATTTTCTTTACCAACGATTTTAGCTGCATATAAATCTGCGTCTCGCTCTCTTTTTCTTGGTCTTAAATGTTGCAGAATCCCATGGTATATCTGGTGGTGATTTTCGTGCATCAATACTGTTCTCAAAGCCATTGGAGTAATTTTATCTGCAAAACCCTGACTTACAAATGTTTCTTTACCAATTGTAAATGGCGGAACACCAAAATATTTTACAAGCCAAAAAGTAATACCGTATTTCTCCTCTTTCTTTTTTGGTAACATGGTATAAAAATATAATCTGAATAGATAACAAAAGCCTATCAAAATCATAATGTAGATAGATGCTAATATTAATCCCATATCACGGAACCAATATTTTGGTTTACATAGGTATTATTTAAATCTGAACCCTCACCTTATTTAAAGCCCCCAAGCGATGCAAAAATCAGTTTGGTGCTTAACATGGCTGAAAAAGCTGCTGTTTCTCGGATTCTGAACCCTCACGCTGCCGACGACAAAACATCATGGGCCCGCGGAGAATCGGACTCCGGCTCTTCACGTTGTCAACGTGACGTCTTACCATTCGACTACAGGCCCCTAAACAGTGACTTTCATGCCGTCGTGGGCTATGCTCGTGTCCCTGAATACGCGCTTCGCCTCATCTAATAGGGCGGAAGCATCTTTATACCTTGCACTTATGTGGAACAGTATCAGCTTCTTGGCCTTCGATAGCTTTGCCATCCTCGCGGCCTCCTCGGCCGTGGAGTGCCTCCTTGCCACAGCGTAGTCCCTCATGGAACTCTCGTACGTCGCCTCGTGTATCATCAGGTCGGCGCCCCTGCACGCGGCGGCCGCTGTCGCAACCGGCCTCGTATCGGTTATGTAGACCATCTTCTTCCCTGTATGCAGCTTCGTGACCGACGGGAGCGTCACCGTCCTGCCATTCACCCTCATGCGCCCCTTGCGCTGCAGCTCCGAGAACATCGTGCCCTTTATACCCAGCCTTATGCACTTCTCCTTGTCGAACCTGAGCTTGTCATCCTCCTTGAAGACGAAGCCGTAAGTCGGTATGGAGTGCGACAGCCTGAAGGCGCCGACCGTTATCCCGTCGCCCTTCAGGAGATCGCCCTGCTTAAATGGCTTCAGGGCGATCGGGTACCTTATCATCGCCCTGTCGAACTCGATCAGCGACCTGACGCTGTCCTCGTATCCGGACGGCACGAATATTGTGAGAGGTCTCGCCCTGCCGTTCATCGCGAGCGTCCTCACCAGCCCCGCTATCCCTATTATGTGGTCGCCGTGCACGTGCGACACGAAGATGTAGTCCACCTTCGATATGTTGAGCGAGTGTATGAAGAACTGGCGCTGCGTCCCCTCGCCGCAGTCGAACAGGTAGGTTATGCCGCCGCGCATGACCGCGACGCTCGGCAGCCCGCGCTCCTTCGTGGGCGTTGTGCCAGACGTTCCGAGGAAGACGACGTCGAACATGCTCATACCTCTACCGTTACTGTCTTGGACTTCAGGTTTATATCACTTATTTTGAGGAGCGGGAACATGGAGCGCAACTCGCCCAGTGTGATGCGCCTGTTATGCCCTGCCGCATCGATGAGCTGGTTCAGCTCGCCCATGCGCGCAAAGATCAGCCTGCCGGCCTCCCTGTTCGCCTCGGCCTCCTTGACGGTCGAGAGCATGAGCCCCCTCTGCCTGCCTATGCTCGCCTCCAGGCGCTCGACCTCGGGATTAACTTCCATCCTATCCGGCGCGCCCCCGTAGACGAACGAGAGGGCCTCTTCCAGGGTGCCGAATTCCTTCCTGTCGAGGCCTTCGTACCTCTTGAGCTCGACGAGCGAATAATCGACCGCCTCTCCGCCCCGGAGGTAAACGAAGGCGCGGCCGCCATGCAGCCCGGACAGCGACTGGATCACCCTCTCCATGGCAGCCTTATCGGCATCGTCCGGCTTCGCACCCGGCGAGAGCCCCTCCCTTGCTATGGCGTCCTCCACGTACGTCGGGCCGACGTCAGCCTTGGCGGACACCCAGGCCATCACCGTCTTCGCCTCACCCCTCTGCGGAGCGGTGGGAGGGGCATAGACCCGGCCGACCCTTATAGACCTATCCCTGAAATCGCGCTGGACGTGCGCTAGCGTTATCCTCATAGCGCCATCCGTTATCATCAGGTTTCCCTTCCCGAACATCTCAAGTATAAGGTTCGCCGAGGCGTCGCCCTTGCGCAGCTCGAAGACGAGTATGCGGTCGCTCCCCAGCTGACGCACCCCATTTATCGCGAAGCCGGATATGCGCTTGCGCACGGCCATGGCGAACGCGTCCGGTTGGTCTGCGCCCTCTATATAACGCGCAGGGCAGACAGCGTGGCAAAGGTCGATTATCAGGCTTGTGTCCTTCCCGCCGCCCCTGACCCTCATCCTGAACCTCCCATCGCCCAGGCTGTAGAACTTCTCTATGTGGAAGCCCCTGTATCCTTCATCCAGCTCTTTGGATAGGACAGATACCTCTATCGTGGATATCTCGTGCATGGATGCACTACTTCTTCAGCTTCCTCAGGCCCTCCTCCTTCGTGACCTCGGCGAAGAGCTTGGCGGCCTTCGCCGCGTTGCCGCCTTCGAAGGCCGTACCGACCTGCACTATGTCGGCCCCGCTCCTGTACACGTCGGACAATTCCTTCGTGGTCGTTATTCCGCCGGCGACTATGTACGGGACGGTTATCGCCGACTTGACGCTGCGTATCAGCTCGTTCGGTATCGGCCCGTAGTTGAATAGCCTAGGGTTCGACCCGGTGTCCGTGAGTATGAACCTGTTTCCGAGGTACTCGCCCGCCATGGCGAGCGCGGCCGCTATCTTCGGCTTCTCCCTCGGCACGAGGTTGACGTCCCCGACCCAGCCGACCGTGCCGCCCGGGTGCACGACCATGTATCCGACTGGAAGCGGCTCGATGCCGAGCTTCTTTATCAGAGGGGCGGCGAGCATCTGCGCCTGCGTTATCCAGTACGGGTTGCGCGCGTTCAGCAGGCTCATGAAGTACACCGCATCCGCATACCTGGTGAGCGTCGCGATGTTCCCGGGGAAGAGTATGACCGGTATGTCTGACAGGTCGCGCACGCCTTCGGTGACCTCATCGAGCATGCCGCCCTGAGCGCCTATGCTGCCGCCTACCAGTATGACGTCGGTGCCGCCATTTATGCATGCGTGCGCCGTCTTGACCGCCTCATCGGTCGACCTGTAGTCGTCCGGGTCTATCAGCGTGAACATCATAGCGCCCTTCGACTCAAGGGTCTCGTTTATGTAGGTCTCGATTTTTCCCTTCTTCATCTGAATCACTTAGCGTCATTCGCGGCAGCGGCCTATCATCGCGACGCCCTCCCTCTCTATCCTTGCCTTCGGGGAGAAGCCGAGCTCGCGCCTTATCTTCCTCGTGTCGACGACCCTGTTGCTTATCAGGAAGTCGAACTCGTCCGCGTTTATCTTCTTCGAATACCTCGCTATCCTGGCGAGTATCGGGTGCATCGAGTCAGTTATTCGCGACGCGCCCATGTGCTTCGCGGCCAGGGAGAAGAGCTTCCTCTGCGTGTGCGGGACCCCGTCCGTCAGGTTGTAGACCTGGTTGCGCGCTTCCTTCCTCTTCATCGCGAGCACCATCGCCTCGACGGCGTCATGCACCTCTATGAGCGTGAGGTGATTCTCGCCGTTGCCTATGTAGCGCATCTCTCCCTTCCTGATTAGGTGGAAGATCCTGCAGAACGACGGGCGCTCGTACCCCTCGCCGTATATGGTGCCGAGGCGCAGCGACGTGTACCATATGTTAGGGTTCGCCATGCAGTATGACTGTATGACCTGCTCCGCTATGTACTTGCTCCTGGCGTACGGGGTCTTGGGCCTGACCTCCGAGCTTTCGTTCAATACCTCCTTCCTTCCGTAGCCGTATACGCTTACCGAGCTCGCGAACATAAAGTGCATCGGCATCTTCGGGTTGGCCTCAGCCATGCAGGAGAGGAGGTTCTCCGTGGCCATGACATTGACCTTCATCAGCGTGTCGACGCTGTTCTTGTAGTTGTACACCGCGGCAGCGATGTGGAAGACGTTGTCGGCGCCCCTGCACGCCTCGAGCAGCGTTGACCTGTCCTTCGGAGAGGGAAGCGTCAGGTCGGACACGTACGGACGCACGCCTGCAGGTATGCCCCTCCACTCACCGGCGTTCTTCGGGTTGAGGTGCAGAGAGGCCCTCACCTCGTGGCCCTCGGCCACGAGGCGCTTGGCGAGCTCCGCCCCGAGTGCGCTTGACGCACCGGTTATCAGGTCCACGGTTTTCTTACCTGGCATAGGAGCCACTCGCCTCGCCGTTGAGGATGCCTATCGCTATGCCGCGTATGCGGCCCTCGGTGAGGCGGTTGATCGCATACGGGATCCAATCCTTGCCGTAAGGCACATATACCCCCATGTTGAGCCTCTTCTTGGCGAACCTCTTCAGCCATTTGCTGCTGCAGCCTAATGGCAATTCAACTATTAAATTGCTTTTGGGGATGGACGCCCTGCTTGCCACGGTGTAGAGCGTCTTCTCGTCGTTCTCCAGTATGTAGACGCTGTTCGCCCTGCCGAGCTTCCTCGCGTAGCTGGTGTACAGCTCCACGGGGTCGTGCGGCTTCGCCTTCGAGTAGCCGTAGGAGTGCGCCGTCAGCTTGAGCATGCTGCCCTTCTTGGGGAGGCCCCTGATTATCTCCGATATGTGGGCGCTCCTCAATGGCAATTCTATGCCCGTGTTCGTGAAAGTCTCATGGTAGGAGCTGTAGGCGTCGAGGAGGCTGCCGGTGTCGACCGCGCTCTCGTGCTCCAGCCAGGCACGGACGCCCGACTTGTTAGCCACGGATAGCAGCTCCTCGAGGCCCTTGTTCGCCATGCCTTCCGATACGTTGAACCCGAGCTGGCTCAGCCTGACCGAAATCCCCGAATTGAGGTTCAGCCTTGACACCTGCTTAGTCAGCTGCATGTAGGAATTCAGGTTGTAGCGCGCCTTGACGCTGTCGCGCACGTGGTCGTTCAGGAATGTAATGGTGCTGCTCATGCCCTTGGAGTTCAGCTCCTTCGTCGTATCCAGGGCGGAGTTCAGAGTCGCCCCGGCTATCCTCTTCCTGACGAACTTGAATACGAGCCTCTTTATGAAGGTCTGCTCCTCGGGCACTCAATCACCGGCTGCCTACGTAAACAGGTGCGGCAGACACCCTAAGCCCAAAACCATAGATAAACATGAATGGGTAAGTATTTATTGCTTGTTGGGCCGTTAGGATAGAACCGGCACTACGGCGTGCTTCCGTTGTCATATTATCGACACGACCCACGCAGCCGCAAGGAACCCGACGATGATTATCGTCGGCACCATGACCCTCGCCAAGGCGCTGACCGAATCCAGCACGGCGAAGATGCGTTCCCTCGAGTTGCGACCCCAGACCATGAACCTCTTCATCTGGGTCTCGGTGTACGACACTGGCACCTCGTCGACGTCGGCTATCGCCTTGCCCATGCACTCGTCTATTTTCTTCTTCAGATCGCTGAATGTCGTTTGCCTTCCCAAAACGTTGCTCGCGTTCATGCTGATCGAGTTCACGGCGTGCGTGTCAGTGGTATAGACTTCGCATTCGATATTGTACTTACCGTGCACGTAATCCACTATCTGCCTCCTCAGCGATGGCATCATGTTGTTCGCGTTGAACTGCAGCATTGCATAGCTGAAGCTGTTGAGCCTGAAGAGCGCGACATTGAGGTTGCCGCGCGCTATGTCCCTCCTATTGCGCAGCGAAGAATAGAGGTCGGCGCTGCCTACGCCGAGCTTGACGGTCTTCGATGAGTGCAGCTTCTTCATGCGCTTTATCGCCTCCGCGTACTCGTTCATGCATTTCGAGTTGAACTTGACGCCGTCCAGCTCGTCGCTGGAGGCGCTCTCATATCTCGAGTTGTGCGCGTCTATCAGCACGACGTTCCCTCTTCCCTGCTCGAGCATGCGCCTGAAGAGTACGGCCGATTCCGGGGCTATGTCCTCGGTGACTCTCGGCGCCCTTGTGAACGTGACGAGCGAGGTCCTGCCGAATGAGAGCTCCGTGACCGTAGAGCTGCCGTATCTGCCTACGGAATATGACATCGCGTAGCGCTTCGGCCTTGCCGATTTGACAAGCTCATCGAGCGCCCTCTTCAGCTTGGCGGACTGGCCCGCTGACACAGGGTTGAAGTCCTCGTTGACCGCGGTGTGCATCACGAATGTGGTGGTCCTATGCTTGGCGTTGCCGTACCTCTCGATCGTGTAGGGGAAGCTGCTGCCCCCTATGTTGCCCATGACGCCGTAGTGCAGCATCGGCACCAGGAAGACCGCCTTCTCGGCCTTCTTGCCGAACGTTATGGCCTGCACGGGTATGTCCTCGGGGATGCCGTAGTTGGTCGTGAACGGCTTGTAGGAGTTGATCCCGAAGAGCCACTCCTGTATGACCGCCGAGAAGAAGTCGAAGGCGTTGAACCCAAGGGTCTTCTTCACGGGGTTGTTGAACACGTACATTATCGCGTATATGACCAAGCCGAAGATGAATATGCCGGCATAGAGCTTGACGAGCAGTATGTTCACGGGCACGTCCGATGAGAAGATGAAGCTGCTTGACGCAAGGTAGAAGAGCACGAAGAGCGTTGGCTGGAGCAGCGCGAGCAGCGCGCTCTTTCTTGCGCCAGCGGATATTATGCGCTCGGTAAAGAACCACCACCCGAAGATGCTTGCCGCCCCGACTACTATCATTATGACGCCTATCGCGGCGCCGAAGAAGTGGTAGAGTATGCTGCTGGCGAGGAGTATGACGGAGAACGCCATGCCCCCTATGAACGACATGAAGAGCAGGTGCTTAATCATCATCTTCCTGGTGGCGAGTTTGACGAAGAACGTTGTGAGCATCGTGGGCGTTATCACTATGAGCATGCAGACTATCAACCCGCTCACTATGATGTACGTCGGGTCGGTGTACAGCAGATTGAAGTGCAGTATCGTGACCGAGGCCATGCTGAGCAGCAGCGAGACCACGACCAGTATACCTATCATAGCCCAGATGCCCGGCAGTTTCCTCTCGAAATACCTGCTGTAGTCCAGAACCGACTCCCTGTTTCCCATCTTAACACGACTGACTTACTTCCCGAACCTCCTTTCCCTGCATGAGAATGAGGCTATCGCCCTCCTGAGGTCGGACCTTCCGAAGCTGGGCCAGTACTTCTTGGAGAAGTAGAGCTCGGAATATGCGCCCTGCCACGGGAGCAACCCAGACAGCCGCATTTCGCCCGAAGTCCTTATTATCATGTCAACATCAGGCAGGGTGGAGCTCTGCAGATTGCTGCGTATGTCATCATGGCTTATGCGCCCGCCCTTCCTCGAGGCCCTGTTGACCGCGTAGATGATGTCGTCGCGGCCGCCATAACCGATAAGTATGTTGATGAAGAAACTGTGGTACGCCCTGGTGCGCTCCTCGAGCTCGCTGAGTGCCGAGCGAAGCCTCTTCGGCAGTATGCGCGTGTTGCCAACAATGCAGACACGTGCATCGTTGTCCTTCAGTATCTTGAGGACCGCTGGATCCCTCGCGGCCCTTCCGAACAGGTTGTACAGGGTCGCAAGCTCAACCCTGCTCCTGCTCTTAATGTTGTCCGTTGAGAGCACCCAGATGGATATTGTCTTGACGCCGAAGTTCTTGGCCCAAATGCTGACATCGATGAATTTCTTTATGCCAGAGTTGTACCCATTGAACAAGTTCAGCCTGTTCTCCTTCGACCAGCGCCTATTGCCGTCAGGTATTATTGCAATGTGCTCCGGCGGATGGGCAAACTTCTTGACCTTCGCTATCTACTCACCATGAAGGCTGTCGCCATTAGCTCAATCTGCTTTAAATTGAAGCCTATTTAAAGCATTCTAATGAATCGCATTTAAACCTATTTATATGTTCATGCGGAAATATTCAGGGGTGGCCGCATGGAGGGTTCCGCTGTGCTGTACGAGCCGAGGAGGCTGGACGACATAATAGGCAACAGGGACTCCGTGGCGGCGCTCAGGCTCTTCGCGGAGGCCGTGAACTCTGGCCACAAAAGGAAGCCTATAATGCTCTTCGGCCCGCCCGGGACTGGAAAGAGCGCCTCCATCTACGCGCTGGCGGGCGAGTGTGGATGGGAGATAGTCGAGCTGAGCGCGAGCGAGTACAGGGACAGCGACACGATAGACAGGGTGCTGATGCCGGCTGCCACTTCGAACAACGTCTTCGGCAAGAAGAACCTAATCCTGCTCGATGAAATAGACGAGCTAGCCTCTAGGTTCGACAGCGGCGCGGCGTCGTCGCTCTCAAAGCTGATAGAGAGGTCGAGGAACCCGATAGCGTTCGTCGCGAACGATTACTGGGACAGGCGGATCTCGTTCCTGAGGAACGCGGTCGACAAAATAGAGTTCAGAAGGGTGGACTCGCCGTCGATTATATCGCTACTTGAGAAGGTCGCCCGGGAGAACGGCATCGCCGTCGACATGGACACGCTGACCGCAATAACCAGGAGGGCGAACGGGGACGTAAGGAGCGCGCTGAACGACCTCTTCGCGTTCGTCGGGGGCGGAGAGAAGGAGGAGATAATGCACTCAATAGGGCAGCGCGACGTGAAGAGGGATGTCTTCGAGACTCTCGACAGAATATTCTATTCCAACACGCTCGCCGCGCCGCTCGGGGCCGCCGCCAATTGCGACGTCGACAAGGACATGCTGATGCGCTGGATAGAGGAGAACATCGCGAGGAGGTACAGGAAGGCCCAGGACATGCAGGCCGCGTTCGAGAGCCTGTCGGACGCGACAATCTACTCGTCGAGGGCGAGCGTCTCGCAGCAGTACGGGCTGTGGAGGTATATGAACGCGATGCTCTCCTCAGGGGTCGCACTCGCCAAAACTGACTACCCCGACAACCGCGAGCGCTACAGCTTCCCGAAGCTGGTCATCGACCTTAGCCGTGCGAAGGAGCGCAAGGCATCTGAGCTTGCCATAGCGGAGAAGCTGCAGAGGAAGGTGCACTCGAACGTGCGCGAGATACGCGGAACGGTGCTCCCGCTCATATCGTCCATGATAGCTGCATCGCAGAAGTCCAATGAGGGCGGCGCCGCGGAGTTCCTCGAAAACATGTACGGCCTGGACAAGAAGGAGATAAAGGCGCTGGCAGGATAACGGCCCCGCACATGCTCGTCGTGCGGCCTAGGGCTATAGATACCTTTATCTATTTAGACCGACGGATTAACGCCCATGGGGACATCAACCAGAAACAGCGAAAGGGCTAACGGGATGGAAAGTATGACGGTAACCAGCATAAGGCGCAGCGGCGTCCATGCTTTCCTAGGAAGGCTCACCGACCCGAATACGTTCAGGGGCCCTATGATCTCGGGCTACGAGGTAGATGGTGCCACCATCACCGGGCTTGGGGTAAGAATCTCTGGGACCAGTTTCACCACAAGGCCCACCCTGTTAAGGGGAAGGCAGTCAAAGTCCCTTTATGCCAGCACTAACGCGATGGAGGACAGCACGACCCCTATCAGCAGCCATCTCTGCATCAAGATTGACGTCCTCCGCGAGGTTGGCGAGATCTTCGGAGCTGAGGGGCCGCTCATTGTCGATGAGGCGTACAGGAACAGGGGCCTCGAGGAGGCGATGATCGCTGGTCACGCCTTCTGGGGTTTCAGGAACGGGGCGGAAAACATCTATGTCCCGGACATCATAGGATATGACGTGCTGGAATCGTTCCAGTCGCCGCAATGGTCCGAGGGCGAGCATGACATCGGGATGATCATCCATGGGCACCAGTCTGCACCTGACGCGCGGAGACATAATCAAGCTGGAGAAATTCGTGCTGAGAAGAGCAGGCCGCGCCGCAGAACCTGTTGAACGCCGCAAGGAATAAGGATGCCTTCCATAGGCATTGACGGGAAGCGCGGCCTATGCTAGACGTCCCTAAAAGCCTGAGGGTCGCAGCTCTCCGTGCGGGTGGGCGCGGGGCGCAATATCGACGCCCCGCGGTCCGCCCTCACCACCTGTTCTCCTGTGCCGCGATCAGCAGCGCCGACGCTCCGATGTCCTTCATCTTCATCTTCTTTGCATAGCGCTTGGCAGTGCAGAGGCTGTCGACCAGCTTCTCGGCCAGTATCACCTTCACGGCCACGTCGATGCCCCCTATCTTCCCGCCCATCTCCGCCGCGTCGTATACGCTGCCCAGGTCGGTTCTGTTGAGCACTTCGAGTGCCCTTTTTCTCATCCTTTCCAACCCGTCGCGTCCCGCTCTCGCTCTGGTTATTCCATCCATTCCCCCACCCGCGTCCCTTTCTCACCTCCAATAATGATTGCGGAAAGGAAATATTTATACTTAGCCATAGTGCGCTGATGTAGAGCGTTTAACGGAACTTTCTAACTACTTCTTCGCCGGCCGTCGCACATCCGCTGTCCAGAAAGGGTTAAATACTTGAAAAGGCAAAGACTATCAAGCGGGTGAAAGCATGCCGGAGGAAGCACAACCGATCACGTCTGTACATGGCAAGGCCGAGAACATAGTGTACATAGGCAAAAAACCTACGATGAACTACGTCCTTGCGGTGGTCACTCAGTTCAACAGCGGCATGGACGAAGTCTCGATCAAGGCTAGGGGCAATGCCATCTCCAGGGCAGTAGACGTCAAGGAGATAGTGATGAACAGGTTCCTGCTCAACCTCAGGGAGAAGTCGATAAGGACCTCGAGTGAGGAGCTGGTCAACGAGGACGGCACGAAGTCCAAGGTCAGCGCCATACAGATAACGCTTATGAAGGGATGAGGGCGCCACGTTGAGGCTGTCCGTAAGGAGGAGATTCCGGCATATATGATTCCGTGAGACTGATAACACTCAACACATGGGGAGGTAGAGTCTTACCAGAGCTCATGCGCTTCCTCTCTAGGTGGTCGGCTGACACTGACGTCTTCTGCCTGCAGGAGGTACCGGATTTCGACGATGGCAGGGCCGGGAAATGGAATCTGGAGCCTGACATGTCGCCCGACCTTTACCATAAGATAAAGGGCGCGCTGCCGGGGTTCTTACCCAGCCTGTCCGATGCATACGACGATGGCGGCAACAGGCTGGCGGCGTTCGTGAGGCGTGAGCTGCGGCCCGCCACCAGGAGTACACTGACCGTACACAGCGCCATCCAGGTCCCCGCCGGAGGCGCCCTTTACCTCAGGAGCTCGCTCATGCAATCGGTAACTCTTTCTAGCAAAGGACGCGAATACAGTGTATACAACGTCCATGGGTTGTGGCAGCGCGGAAAGAAGGACACGCCGGAAAGGGTTCTGCAGTCCAGGAACATCGTAGATTCCATAGGAGGGCGCAGTCGCGCAATCCTGTGCGGCGATTTCAACCTCGACCCCGAAACTGAAAGCATTGGAATCCTGGAGAAAGCGGGCCTGAGGAACCTCATCGCGGAATTCGGGATAAAGTCGACGCGGAGCAATAGGTACCCCGCGCACAAGCCAAGTCGCTTCGCCGACTACGTGTTCGCGTCCAGGGAAATCGAGGTTGACGGCTTCGAAGCTGTGGATGAGGAGGTTTCCGACCACCTCCCGCTCTGCCTGGACTTCGATTAGCGCGGCGCTGCCGCTTCAGCCTGGCGGCCAGCGGCGTCTTATTTATCAGCGCCAAGACCTGGTCGAGGGCACCCCAGGCACCAGGAACGATTCCGATGACATGAAGCCGACGGCGAACGTTATCGAGTACTGCACCATGTCCTCGGGCTGGCCCTCCCTCGTGGCCTTCCTCACGTCCACCGACTTGACCTTGCCGTATGGTATGTACCTGCTCGTGTAGCCCTCTGTGCCGGGGGCGGCCTCGGCGTACGAGACAATCTGCCTGTGGTCCGTGTTCACGTCCACCACGATGTCCTCCCAATGCTTCATCATCTACACGCCCTCTGCGGCCAGCACGACGGCCGCCGCCACGCCCGAATACCCGGGACAGAACAAGGCGCGCACATACGGCGGTAAGGAAATCCTTTTATTGCTGCGCGAAGAAGGTGTAGCGTGATGGCATGGCTGCAACCTCGGACAGGTTTCTGAACGACGGGCTTGGTAGCCTGCGCAGGTACTTCCTCTACGGATTCGTCTCGATGATCCTGCTCCTCGCGATGACGCTGGTCACGTTCCTCGCCGCCCAGCAGATAGCCTTGCTGGCCGGCGTGGCGCTCAGCGGCCTGTCCATGTCACCGTCCCAGGAAGGCAGTATCGGCGGCGTCATTCTCCTGATAGCAGGGATTGGCACGGCCGCTGTCGTTCTCGGGACCCTCTGCATATCCTCGCTGGTGTTCGGCCTCAGGGACATAAGGAGGAGCAAGTTGGGCGCGGCGGCGCACTACGCAGGCGCGTCCCAGTGGATGAAGTGGCTCCTGATATCTGCCGTAGTGCTGTTCTTCATCGCCGGACTGGTCTATATGGTCGGCATCGTTTCAATGCTGCTCGGCATACTGGCGGCCTCGTTTTCGGCCACCGCATCAAGCTCAGGCGCACAGTTGTACATAGAGGCCGCGGCGGCGCTCAATCTCGTGGCGACCGCCCTGATGCTTCTGGCAGGCTACAAGTTATCCAGGGTCTACGCGAAGCTTGCTGTCGATGTCTCGCAGCGCTGGCTGGCTATAGCCGGGTTCGTGCTGCTGGCCGCGGTAATAGTGTTTGCTGTGGAGAGCGCCGCCGGCGCAGCCGCTGCGTTCTCAAGTCCTTCCGTATCGCTGCTATCGCAGGGTGCGGCGCAGCAGCCGTCCTCCTCAGGCATGGAGGGCGCGCTGGGCTTCATATGGCCCGCGCTGCTCGCCGTCTCGGCCTTCCTGGGATGGAGAGCCATAAAGGCCGCTATCGCCGCGCTTGGATGACCACTACTGCAGGACCATAGGCCGCGCCCGGTTCAGGGTGCGCCGCCGGTGAAGCTCGGCAGCGGGTTGCCGTTGTTCTTCTTGCCGTTGTTGTGGTTCGCCGAGTAGTCGTTCACCGTCCCGTTGAGCGGCCACCAGCCGACGAGCCTAGCCCTAAGGTAGCCGGGAACCTGGCCGTTTATGCCCTGCGCGTAGATGGCCGCTATGTCGGACGGATTCAGCGCGTAGTCATAGAGCTGCACGTTGGACATGTAGCCATTGAACATGCTGGCGTGGTTGTCATAGATACCGATGTATAGCGGCAAGCTGACGTTCGTGATGAATCCAGATGGAGTTATCGGCATGCTGTAGGTCTTGACGCCGTTGACGTACGCCGTCAGGTTCGTGTAGTTGGCGACGAGCGCAACCTGGTTCCAACCTGTGTAGTTTATCGGCTGATATAACGACGTCGGGTAGCCCATATGGTCCGTGAACCTCATCTCCATCATGTCCGCCTCGTCCAGGAACTCTGCGGCATAGAAGTCAGCGTCGAAGTCATTCCTGAAGCCGAAGTAGAACATCTCATTCTGGGACAGCGCGTCGATCGGCATGAACCACCCGCTTATCGTGACGTTGCCGCCGGCTATCAGCGCGCTCTCGTTAGGCACCTCTATGCCCTCATATCTGGATGAGTTGAAGAGCGCCACAGTTCCGGCGGGTTTCTGCTGCGCCGTGGGCGGCGGCGCCTGCACCTGCTCCTGCTGCGAGCCGCTTATGGTGGATTGGCTGGTCGTCACCGGTCCGGGCAGCGAAGTGACCGCATTATCGTTTGCTGAGCCGCTGACGGACGTCGCATTGAGCGACAGAAGCATGGACATGCCCTGCTGCGAGGACGATGACATGTTCAGCTGCGCGGTGACGTTGAGCGGCAGGTAGTACTGCTCGGAAAGGCACATCGATATCGTGTAATTGTATGTCGCGTTCTGACTGAGCAGGCTGCTCGCCAATGGGATCGAGCCCAGCGAGTTACTCTCTTTGGAGAGCGACTGCGGGTTTATCGTCCCATTCAGCGATACGGGCACGCAGCTCTGCCCGGAGTGTGAGACAGCACTACGGACGCGCACCGGGACGCCATTCATGAGCGCTGCGAGGGTGCTGAGCTGCGAGGCGTTGAGAGGTGCGTTGCTCGAAGAGGCCGCCTCCTTCTGGCAGGTGAAACTGAGCGTGGCGTGCAATCCGATGGTGTTATTCTCGCCCATGGGAATCTCCTTTGGGCTGGTGGCGCACATGTATGAGGTGCTGTTCGCGAGCCTGATATAGACGAGCGAGAAGTTGCTGAGCAGCGGCACATCCGACACGTCGAGCGAGACCCTGCTGTCCTTCTGGTACTTCTGGTATTTCACGGCCAGCGGCATGGTGAACCTGACGTTTCCGAGCCCGCTGCCTACAGCCATTGTCGCCACGCCTGCGTACGTGACGTTCAGCTCCTGCGTTGAATTGACGCCCCTTGCTATTATCCCGAGCGCCTTCGCGAACGTCCTGTTGCTCTGTGGCGCGAGCAACGCGTCGAGATGCCCTGAGGTGGCTGGAGAAATGGCACCAAGCATGGCGCCGCCAATCTGCAAAACCCCTGAAAGCAGCAGGACCGCCACGACCGCCACGACCGCGACCGCTGCTATCGTTATTATCCACAAATTCGATTTCGGCTTCACTGCCTGCGCTGCCCGGCCTGGCGATTGCTTTGCGCCCTGATCGTCAGCTTTCTGCGCGCCTGAGACCGGTATTGTATCCATGCAATCACTCAGGCTCTTGCAACAAATGCTTAAATACCTTGTTGCACCCCTATAGCTTTCCGTGAAAGTTCCACAACTATTTCTGCACGGAAAGCAGTGCCTCTATGGGCGCCATCATTGCAATACTCTTGACCTCGTCGCATGTCATCCTGTCGGTGAAACGGCCGATGGCATGCCCTATCTGTCTGATACCCACGAAGTTGCGGTTGTTCAGCAATTTGTTCCGCAAGTGGTTGTGTATGTACTCCTTTGGATTGAGTTCCGGCAAGTACGGAGGCATGGACAATAACCTCATATTCTCCTTCTTACTGAAGAATCTGTCGACATGCCCGTCATGATGCACGGCGCTGTTGTCCGAGACGCTCCTTTCCCCATCTCATCTGTGAATCCAATCGTAAATCGTGGATTCCTCCATGCAACTATGTCAGCAACGGTCTTGACATCCCTGCCGCGACTCACTGCATATAGAGCTTCATACCTTATCTTTTCCCTTGCATCCTTGCAGTTCTTGTACAGGTCGCCGAGAACGTTTGAGTCGCCTTCCAACATGGTCTCGATTTTTTGTTGGATGCGAAGGACTAACAACTTTTGCACCGAAAAAAGATTAACGAAAGTTGTGTCATTTCATAGGGATGCTATAATTAATCGTCAAGGTGAACCAATGCTCATGACCCACAGGGTTTCTGACCTCAGCAAGGCGATGAACGGGGAGGAGGTCACCCTGTGCGGCTGGGTGCACGAGGTCAGGGAGCTAGGGAAGCTCAAGTTCCTGCTCCTCAGGGATTCCACGGGCATCGTGCAGGTCACGGGGAAGAGGGGAACCACTCCCGACGACGCATACTCTGGCATGTCGCTCCCCAAGGAGAGTGTCATACAGGTGGTCGGCGCGGTCTCCGAGAACAGGGAGGCAAAAGCGGGCTTCGAGATAGTGCCCAAGAAGATCGTGAACCTCAATCCGCTCTCGGCGAAGATACCGTTCGAGGTTACCGGGAAGGTCGACGCCGAGCTGGATGTCCGCCTCAACTACCGCTACATAGACCTGCGCAGGCAGGAGAGCGCCGCGGTCTTCAAGATAGAGTCGACGCTCGCCGACGCGTTCGTCGACGAGTGCGCAAGGAGGGGCTTCACCCACATACGCACGCCCTCCATAGTGGCCGAGACCACAGAGGGAGGGGCCGACCTCTTTAGCATCGTGTACTTCGAGCGCGAGGCCTACCTCGCGCAGTCCCCGCAGCTCTACAAGCAGCTCGCCGTGATAGGGGGGCTCGGCGCGGTCTTCACGATAACGCCGGTGTTCAGGGCCGAGAAGTCCAACACCGTGTACCACATAAACGAGTCGACGCAGATGGATATAGAGATGGCGTTCGCCGATGCGGACGACGTCATAGCCGTGCTCTCCGAAATATTCATGTCCATGCTGAAGGCGGTCAAGGCGAAGAACCAGAGGGAGCTCGAAATCCTGAACGCAAAACTCGAAGTGCCGAAGATGAAGGTCATCACATACACAGAGGCAGTGGACGCGCTCAACAGGTACGGGACGAAGACCGTATTCGGGGAGGATTTCAACAGGGAGCACGAGAAGGCGATCTGCAAGATATACGGCGACGCCGTCGTAGTGAAGGACTTCCCGTCAGCGGTGCGCGCGTTCTACTCCATGCCGAAGGATGGGGACGAGAGGCTCTGCAACGGCTTCGACCTCTTCTACAAAGGCCTTGAGATACTGAGCGGTGCGCAGAGAATCCATCTGCCGGACGTGCTCATAAGGTCGCTCAAGGGCAAGGGCCTGGACCCGAAGAACTTCGAGCCGTACATCAACGCGATGAGGTGCGGCGCCCCGCCGCACGCGGGCTGGAGCATCGGGCTGGAGAGGCTGACGATGCAGGTCACCGGCGTGGAGAACATACGCGAGGCGGCGATGTTCCCGAGGGACAGGAAGAGGCTCACGCCGTGATCGCATGGTCTGCCCGAACTGCAGGAACGACGCCATGAGGGCCGTGAGGTCGTGCAGGCAGAAGTGCGCGAACTGCGGCTACGAGATAGATTGCGAGGACTCCGGGATGCCGACGGAGTAAGGCTTAAAAGCCCAGCAAAAAGCATTTATATCAGGCCGCCCCATCCACCATCGGTGCGACGGCATGGAGAGGCAGCGCGACGCAAGTGCCGCTGATCAGGATGTAGGAAGGGAGAGCCGCAGCTCGATAAAGGGCATGCTGCGCAGGGCCGCGCTCACGGCGACGTTCCTTGCCGCTTCAGCAGCGCTCACCGCCAGGGCGCAGGACATACGCTCGGCCCACATCGAGGACACCTACGCGAACATGTACCTCAGCACTTTCGGGAGCAGGGCAAGCGGCGGGGCTGTCAACCAGGTGGAAGCGGGGGTCGGCGCGGACGACGGCACGTACGCGTTCATATGGCTCAACTACGACACGAAGTGGGGGGTCACCGAAATCGATTACTCGTACATGCTGAACCGGGGTATCTCGAAGGGCGCCTCCGCCGGCGTGGGCGTGCAGGCCTTCACCTTCCCGGGCGGCAAGGTGTACGACCGGGCGGTCTACTGCCTGACCGTGGAGGCCACCGGCCCGATCGGCCCCATCAATGGGGATGCCACCGTCTGGCACCTGCTGAACGGCAAGCAGGGCATCAAGGGCAACTTCGTGAATCTGGTCCTCTCGAAGGACATGGGCCTCGGCGAGGTATTGGGGAACAGGCTCGCGGTCACGCCGTCGCTGAAGGTGGCGGGCGGCAGCGAGTTCCTGGGGTTCGACCAGGGCGTCCTGTACCTTGCGCCGGGCGTGGGCGTCAGCATCGGCAACGTCACGCTCTCCACAAGGTTCCAGGAGGGCATCGGGCAGGTCAAGGACGAGGTATACGTCGGCGTCACCGTAGGATTTGACAGATGACCCATTGCCCCGGGCCATTCACCGGCCTATAATTTCTCGAGGAACTCGTTCTGGAACTTGTTGCCCAGCAGCTCCATTGCCTCAGCCTTGGCAACCCACCTGAACTCGTCGTGCGCCCGACCATGGTCAGGCCCCGCGCCGGCGCGCAGCCTGCAGTTGTAGACCAGCAGGCACAGCGCGACGACGTCGCCGCCAGAGTTTATCCTTATCTTGGCCAGCGTGGCGTCGAACAGGCCGAGCATCTCGACATCCGAGCCGAGCTCCTCCCTGAGCTCCCTCGAAAGCGCCTCCCCGATTCCCTCGCCCTCCTCGATCCGGCCGCCGGGGAGGTCCCAATACCCGACGTTGGGCGCCTTGCTCACCAGGATTCTCCCATCGGCATCCTTTATCAGCGCCTTGACGCCGATGTGGAACTTCTGCTCCACCGTGGCATCACGCCTTCATGGAGGCGTAGCCTGTGAGCCTCCACCTCTTGTCGATGTTGCGCAGCACCGCGATTTTCATCGCGCTGTCGATGCAGGTCGGCCTGTTCAGCTCTACCTGCAGCGTGTCCTTCTTGGCCTTCTTGATGTAGCCCACGACGGTCGCTGTGCCGATGCCGAGCAGCAGCGGCTCTCCCTCCTTCATGCCCGACTCCTGCAGGTCGGGGCGGTTGATCTTCGTGTACCTTATTTGGGCGGACCTGACGGCCGCCGGAAGCTTGCCCACGTGCCCGACGACGTTGCCGACCATGCTGTCGGCCTTGACGAAGCTCGGGTCTATCTCAGTCGACAGCCCTATCAGGCCGCCGCACGTCGCCTCGTCCATCTCCTCGGTGCCGTTGTTCATGCTCACTATCCTCGTCACTGCGGAGCGGTACGTTTCCTTGTTCTGCTGCGTTATGCCTATCCCTGGATGGATCTCTATCTCGTCGCCCTTCCTGAACCTGCCCTTGATGATTGCGCCGCCTATCACGCCCCCCACGAGCCCGCTGACCTTCGCCCCCGGCTTGTTGACATCGAACGAGCGCACCACGTACATTATGGGATTGGAGGACTCGTCGCGCTTCGGCACCGTGAACTGCGACATGCGCTCGAGAAGCACGTCGATGTTTATGTTGCGGTTGCTTATGACAGGTATTACCGGGGCGTTCTCTATCACGCTGCCCTTGACGAACTGCTTTATCTGCTCGTAGTGCTGCACTGCTTTTTCCTTGCCGACTATGTCTATCTTGGTCTGCACTATGATGACGTCCTTTATGTTCAGGAGGTTTATTATCATCAGGTGCTCCCTCGTCTGCTGCATCGGGCATGGTTCGTTCGCCGCTATGACGAAGAGCACTGCGTCAATTATGCTGGCGCCCGATATGGCTGTGGCCATGAGGGTCTCGTGGCCCGGTGCGTCGAGGAGCGAGACCCGCATGAGCGGCCCGGCCTCGGAGCCGCAGTTGGGGCACTTCTCTGTCACGGTGTAGGCCTCCGCGCCACGGCAGTTGGGGCACTTCCTTATTATGGTGTCGGCGTAGCCCAGCTTTATGGTCATGTTGCGCTTTATGCTCTCGCTGTGCCTGTCGGTCCAGACGCCCGTCAACGCCTTGGTGAGCGTGGTCTTTCCGTGGTCTATGTGCCCGAGCGTCTCGATGTTGAGGGCGCTCTGCTTCATGTCCGTCATTTCTTCTCATCCGCCTTCTCTTCCTGCTCGGCCTTGCCCCCCTTCTTGGCGTTCGGGAAGACTTCCTCCAAAGGCTTGGAGCCGTACTGCGTTATGACGGCGCTGACCTGCTTGACGTCGCTGGTTATGACGTTGCCGCGCACCATCATGCGCCTTATCGCGGCGCCGCGCTTCCTGTGCTGCACGCGCATGGTTCTCGTCTTTCCCTGCATGGCGATGCTCTTCTCTAGCGGGAATCCTGATGAATCGCTGCCCCCGGTTATCTTGAGAGTGTAGCCAGTCAGGCCGAAGGCGCTACCGTCTATCTCGCTCCCTATCTTCCTGTTGAGCAGCATGGCGGCGCGCTCCTCGTCGAGCTCAACGCTAGCGGTCATCCCGGTTTTCTTGTCTGAATATAGCAGTTTCATAGAACCACATCAAAGCATAATGGCTATCTGTACATGTTCTCAGGCTCGGCCTTGAAGCGCTTTATGCTATCGGCCAGCTCCTTCGGTATCGAGGGCTTTACCTCCTCTATCGCAATCATGAAGTCGTGCTTGGTCACCTCGTACTTCTTCGCCTCGGAGGCAGCCTTCACTATGGCCTCGGCCTCCTTCTGCGTTGTGCTCGCGGCCTCCGCTATCGACTGCGGCTTGGCGGCCGACAGCCTCGTGAGGTTGTCGTAGCCCGTCTCCTTCAGCTTCTTCACCACTGCCTGCGTGACACCCAGCATCTCGCCGAGCTCCTTCAGCGGCATCGGTAGCGTGTTGACGCGTATGCCCTCCATGCCGGCCTCGCGGCAGACGTTCTCCAGCTCGGCCCCGGTGTACCCCTCCGTGAGCTTGGCGAGCTCGTGGAGGCCGACATCCTTCGAGAGGTGCATCCTCCTGGTGTGCACCCTCAGTATCGCGAGCCTCGTCTCCTCGTCCGGAAGCGGTATCTCTATTATCTTGTCGAACCTGCCCGGCCTGAGCAGCGCGGGGTCTATCCTGTCCGGCCTGTTCGTTGCGGCGAGCACTATTATGTTCTTGGTGCTCTGCAGCCCGTCCATCTCCGTCAGAAGCGTATCGACGACGCGCTCCGTCACCATGGTGTCGCTGGCCTCGCCCCTCGGGCTCGCTATGCTGTCTATCTCGTCTATGAAGATTATGCACGGAGAGGCCATCCTCGCCTTGCGGAAGATCTCCCTCGTCGCCTTCTCGCTCTCGCCCACGAACTTGCTGAGGAGCTCGGGCCCCTTGATGGATATGAAGTTCGACTCGCGCTCCGTCGCGACGGCCTTGGCGAGCATCGTCTTGCCCACTCCGGGCGCGCCGACCAGCAGCACGCCCTTGACCGGGCGGATGCCCATCTCCTCGAACGCCTGCGGCTCCCTTATCGGGAGCTCTACAGCCTCCTTGAGCTGCACCTTCACATCCTCCAGCCCCCCAACGTCCTCCCAGTGCACGTTGGGGCGCTCGACGAAGACCTCGCGCAGCGCGCTCGGCTGTATCGTCGAGAGCGCGTTCATGAAGTCGTCGTGGCTCACCTTGAGGGAGACGAGCAGCTCGTTGGGTATCGAGGTCTTGTCTATTATCTTCGGAAGGATCGTCCTGAGCGTGAACATCGCCGCCTCGCGCGCCAGCGCGGTCAGGTCCGCTCCCGTGTAGCCGTGCGTGAGCGCGGCCAGCTCGTCCAGGCTGACCCCTTCCAGCGGCATGTTGCGCGTGTGTATCTGGAGTATCTCCTTGCGCGAGTTCATGTCCGGCACGCCTATCTCTATCTCGCGGTCAAACCTGCCGGGCCTCCTCAGCGCCGGATCGATGCTGTTCTCCCTGTTGGTCGCGCCTATGACTATGACCTGCCCCCTCGACGAGATGCCGTCCATTAGGGTGAGCAGCTGGGATACCATCCTCCTCTCGACCTCGTTCGTCGCCTCCTCCCTCTTGGGCGCAATCGCGTCGATCTCATCCATGAATATTATAGAGGGCGCCTTCTCCTTCGCCTCGTTGAAGAGCTCGCGGAGCTTTTCCTCGCTCTCGCCCACGAACTTGCTGACCAATTCGGGCCCCGAGATGTCTACGAAATTTGCGTCGCTCTCGTTAGCCACCGCCTTCGCGAGCAGCGTCTTTCCCGTGCCGGGAGGGCCGTAGAGCAGCACGCCCTTCGGAGGCTCTATGCCCAGCCGCTCGAAGAGCTCCGGGTAGCGCAGCGGGAGCTCGACCATCTCCCTTATCTTCTGTATCTCGCCCTTCAGCCCTCCTATGTCCTCGTAGTGGACGTCGCCTATGCGCACGACAGATTCCGACACGGGCTCGTTCTTGACCACGACGTCCGTGTTCTTCATCACCTTGACTATGCCGTGCGGTATCGTCTGCGCGACTATGAAGTTGAAGTTGTAGCCGAACATGGCTATCGGCACCACGTCGCCCCTCATTATGGGCTTGTCCTCCAGCTTGTTCTTGGCGTAGGCCGCGAAATCCGGGGAGATGGGCGTCCTGGAGTTCGGCGGAGGCGCCAGGACCACCTTCTCGGCGTTCTTTATCTCGGCCTTCGCGACAAAGACCTTGTCTCCTATGCCGACCCCTATGTTCTGCCTTATGTAGCCGTCGATGCGTATGAAGTCGAGGCCCTCGTCCTGCGTATGGGCCGGCCAAACCATCGCGGCGCTGGACCTCCTTTTGCCCTTAATCTCTATGATGTCCCCGGTCGTGACCTCCAGGAGCTTCCTCGCCTTGGAATCGACCCTTGCTATCCCCCTGCCGTCATCTGTGACGAGAGCGCTTGCGACCGTAAGTTCTATGCCGTTTGCCATCAATCCCACATCGCTGCAGAAAACAGTAGAGTATCACCAAAAAAAGTATTTAGACCTATGGAGGCACCATCCCGAGCGACGACGTACCTGAATGGTACGGTGCGCCTCGTTTCCGCAGAAGGAATCGCGTAGTGCTGTCACTCGTTGTCTTCGGAGTAGTCGTCGTCTTCGACGTCCTCGTCGTCGTCGTCGGCGTCGTCCTCGTCGTCGTCGTCCTCCTCTTCGTCGTCCTCGACTTCTGCTTTGTCTCTTGGCATTCGCACCACCAAAAGGTATCTGTCTCTTTATGCTCAGTACATTATAAATAGGTTTGCATGGGCGCTTCAGGACAGAAACCATATATATTTACGGAGGTGACATAGGCAGCATAATGAGGGTGGAATAAGGTGGGATGATGGAGTCGAAGACTGCTGAAAAGGTAATTGAGGGGAAGGGAGCCGCACAGGAGGCGAGCGCGACCAAGACCGAATTCGCAAGGAGGATCATACGGACTTACAGTCCGTACGCCAACAACTGGGAACGCGGCCTCTACAACAGGGGCAGGTATTCAGGAAGGGATGCAACCGAAGACAAGGCAGATTGGGCCGAGAGACTCGTCAGCGAACTGGGGAATGGCGTGCGGCAGAGCTGGGCGAGAATTGAACGGTCGAGCATCGTATTCGAGGAGCGCTTCTTCGACGAACGCGAAGGCAAGGGCGTGGGCGTAGCCGGGAAGTTGCAGCTCGAGCTCCGCCTGGAAAAGGTACCAGAAACCATTAAAACCGCCATGACCGCCCAGAGAGTGATAGACTATCTGGAGTTCATCAGGTGGAAAGAGTTTACCAGGGACAAATTGGAGGAAATACTTAATGGGGGCGATATCGGTTACCCGTTTCTCGTGCCTAAGACCGAGGTGCTGGAAACGCTTAGCCACGGTGATCCTAAGACCCGCGGCGGCTTCCTGGTAAGGCACGACAAAGCCTTCTACGATGAGTCCGGCGACACGGCGCGCGCCGGCGTGTGGGACAGGGCCTATGAGCGCACCGAGCTAAAGGAGCGGTCGATAACCAATGCCTTCGACCGCGTAAAGGACGCGATACTGTGGTATGAAGGGGCTGTGAGTGCTTTCACCGCGAACAACAAGGAGGTCTCGGATTCCAGGGAGGAGTATTACGAGAGATTCGGAAGGTTCGGAAGGAAATAAAATGCAGCGGAGCAACTTTACGCGAAGGACAAGGATTTTTTCACAATAAAGAAATACTTTGACGAACTCAAGGTTGGGATTGTAAGTGACTAATTGGATGATCGCATGGCGGACGCAGAGAATGTCATAATTATAGGGTCCGGACCGGCTGGGCTGTCGGCCGCGCTCTACATGGCGAGGGAGGACTTCAAGCCTGTAGTGGTGAGCGGTACTGGGGCGGGAGGGCAGCTGCTGCTCACGACGACCGTGGAGAATTACCCTGGGTTCCCGGACGGCGTGCTTGGCAGCGAGATAGTCGACAGGATGCGCAAGCAGGCCGAGAGGTTCGGCGCCAGGTTCGTTTCCGGGGACGTGACCGACATAGACCTCTCGTCCAGACCATTCAAGGTGAAGGTCGGCGACCAGCGGTACGAGTCAAAGACGGTCATAATAGCCACCGGGGCCTCGGCGAGGTGGCTCGACATAGAGTCCGAGAAGAAATTCATAGGCAAGGGGGTGAGCAGCTGCGCGACGTGCGACGGAGCCTTCGCCAAGGGCAAGGACGTAATCGTCGTGGGAGGGGGCGACACCGCCATGGAGGACTCGAGCTTCCTCACGAGGTTCGCCAACAGCGTCACGATAGTGCACAGGCGCGACCAGTTCCGCGCCAGCAGGATAATGCAGAACAAGGTGCTCTCGAATCCTAAGATAAAGGTGATGTACAACACTGTGGTAGAGGAGGTGCTCGGCGACCAGAAGGTCTCTGGCGTCAAGCTCAAGAACGTGAACACCAACGAGGTGACCGAGCTGAAGGTGCAGTTCGTGTTCGTTGCCGTGGGGTACATCCCGAACACCTCGTTCCTGAAGGGCAAGCTCGACCTCGACGAGCAGGGCTACATAGTTGTGGAGGATGAGGTACGGACGAAGGTAGAGGGCTGTTTCGTGGCGGGGGACGTGTCCGACAGGAGGTACAGGCAGGCCGTCACGGCCGCCGCGGCGGGCGTCAAGGCCGCTCTGGAGGTCAGGGAGTACTTCCAGACGCACGATTGATCTTGGGATGGCATGAAGGATTCCGTATCTGAATCAGGTTCTGTCAGGCTGCGGCCGATAAGGGCCTCAGACGCTGGGTTCATGTTCGAATGCGAGCGGGACGCGGAAGCGAGGAGGAACTTCATGACGACCCCTAAGAGCGTCGCCGCGGTCAGGAACGGCATAAGGAAGGCGATAAGGGAGCGCGGGAAGGCAAGGCCCGGCAGCGAGGAGCTTGCCATAGAGTGGCGCGGCAGGACAGTAGGCCGCGTGTGGATTACCGGCATGGCCGCGAGGCACGCAGAGCACAAGGCCTGCATCGGCATCATGATACACAGGGATTTTCGAGGAAGGGGGATAGGCACCCGTGCGATAAGGCTGCTCACCGCGTACGCCTTCGGGAAGTACAAACTGAAGCGGATCTACACATACACAAGGGCCTCCAACAGGGGCTCGAGGCGCATTCTCGAGAAGGCCGGCTATAAGCTAGAGGGGATCCTCAGGAAGGATGCCCTCAAGGACGGCAAATACCTGAACAACTGCCTCTATGCGCGCGTGAGATAACCGGCTATGTTGCGGATTGCCCGACGCCTGAGGCTAACACCGAGGGTCGTTGAATATCGGATAGAGAGACTGAAAGGGGAGCATGTTATACTCATAAGCAGGATAGCGATAGACATGAACAGGCTCGGATGGATCTATTGCAAGGCCTTCCTAAAGTTCAAGAATATGAGTAATGACAGATACAGGACGTTTTTCGGCTACTGCAATCTGACCAACAATCTGACCTATCTGGTTTCATGTATAGGCCAGTGGGACGTGGAACTGGACTTCGAGATAGAGAACTTCAACAAGTTCTACAATATAATGCTCGACATACGTGACAAGTTCTCAGACATAATAAAATCATATGACTATGTGGTTGTGACAAGCGATGACAAGCTTGATTATTACCCTGGCGCTTATCCTGCTGTACTGCAATAGGAGCATGGTCAGCTGGCTGGTCTCGATAGAGGGCGACTACGACATCGGCGCGCTTGTTCTGGTGAGGAGCATCGCTGAAATGAACGCCTTCTGGAAGAGATTACTCGCGAGGTACAACAACTACATAGCCGAGAGGAACCTCGCGATAATGACGAGGGTCTCGTACTTCTCCAGGGCGTACCTGCTTGGGCTGTCCTACAACACGTACGAGGCTGTTTCCGTGAGCGAGCCATCGAAGAAGGAGATGGACGAAAGGGACGAGTGCATACTCGGCTTGCTGGTGAACGACGCAAGGATGCCTCTTTCGGACATCGCGCACGAGCTCTGGATCAGCACCAGGATCGCATCCGGAAGGATAAGGGAGCTGGAAAGGGGGAGCATCATAACCGGATACAGGACCGTGTTCGACATTGCAAAGCTGGGCTACCAGCATTTCAAGGTGATGTTTAGGATGCGCAACGCGTCGGCCGAGAAGGAAAAGAGGTTCACGGGCTACATGAAACAGGATCCTAACATAATCTTCAACGACGAGGTGCTCAGCGGTGACGACTTCGAGATAGAGCTGCAGGTCAGGGATCTAGATGACCTCAGGCGCGTGCTGGACGACATAGACTCCAAGTTCTCCGACATGATAAGGGAGCACAGGATAATGCGCTACTACGAGGAACACAAGTACCTGATATCGAACCTCTACGCGGTAGCCAGGATATCATAGATGTTTATAACCAAACTTCTTGTCGTATGTTTCATGGTTGATTATGTCTAGCACTATTGCGACCGTTTTCATTCCGGCTTCATCATTTGTGAGTGTGTAGAGCATTCTCCAGAAGTCTGAAAGCTCAACACGGAAAAGGTTCGTCGACCCATACTCTATCTTGTACTCTTCCGGAATGAGACTCTTTCGTATGGCCGCACCATAGTACCTGTCTTCCTTTATGATTCCTATCTTCCTGTCTATCGAGTTCAATATGCTCCTATGGATTTTGGAGGTTGGTGCCTTGCTGGAAAGATAATCGTATGTGGTACTGGCCCCTGCAGATAATAGCACTCTGATGGCGTCCATTCTATCCGGACTATTATCAGGATATAAGTATATATACTTTTATATATAATAGTATATCTGTGTATCTGCAATACTGTTAGTACACTCACATCTCGCGGCCCTCGTGCACAATCCTCCTCAGGTTGGAATTATCGTTGGGAAGCCACGTTATCCCCTTCATGGTAAGCGATATTTTGCCGCTTTCCTCCAAGTACTCAAGGATGTGCTTCAGCGTTGCGTGGTTCACCTGCTTCGGCAGGGCCCTCTTTATCTGCGGTATGGTAATGATTGAGTTATCGGCGTTGCGTATCACGTTCTCAACCATCCTGATGGTCTTCAGGGTGGGAGAATGCACCTGTACCTGAACCTCCAATGTCTTTGACGCGCTAATCACTTTTTATTATTAATTGATAATAAATATGTACGTATTAGTATATATACCTTGCGTTTCAGAATAGCGCCTTCTGGCCCTTCGTCTCAAGGAGCGACGCCACCCTTACGCCCACCTTCCTGACCTTCCTCTCTGATACGAGGCCCTTCGCCAGAGCCATCGCCGCCGCGTAGATGTCGTCTCCCGACGACGAG
Source organism: Microcaldota archaeon (assembly GCA_021787495.1). Classification (GTDB taxonomy): domain Archaea; phylum Micrarchaeota; class Micrarchaeia; order Micrarchaeales; family Micrarchaeaceae; genus A-MIC-10. The sequence goes on from JAJYLX010000004.1 coordinate 103,838, forward strand.
TAGTGCCGCAGGTTGGCGCTCCTCGTTATCTGGGTGAAGTCCTCGTAGCGCACCATCACGCCGACGTTCTTGAACCTGAAGCCCTTCCGCTCTGCCTCCCTGGCCACTTCATCCGACAGCTCCCTGAGCTTCTTCCCCACCACCACGATGTCGTCCGTGTTCTGGTAGAGGGTGCTCTGCCTGCCTATGGAGAGCGTCTCCTCTGTGCTGACGACCTTGCTGTCGTCGACGCCCTTCGCGAGCTGCTGCATATCGACTCCCGCGGAACCGAATTTGTCTATCAGAGTCACTGGGTTGACCCTGGCCAGCTCGCCTATCGTGGTTATGCCCATCGATTTCAGCTTGGCTTCGGTCTTCTCGCCCACGCCGGGCAGCTTCCCCACTGCCTTGTCCTTCAGGAACCGCTCCGTCTCCTTCTCTGTCACGATGCCGAAGCCGTTCGGCTTCGAGGCGTCGCAGACCATCTTCGCCAGGTACTTGCCGTAGCTTATGCCGATGGTGCAGGGCAGCCCTATCTCGGCGTTGACCTTCCCCTTCAGCTCCTCCCCTATCCTCTTCGCCTCATCGTAACCCGTCTTCCCGAGGTCCACGGCGGCCTCGTCCACGCTGTCCTGCTCCACAGGGAAGGAGTAGGACCTTATCAGCTGCATGACCTTTGCGGACATCTCCTCGTAGTAGCGCCAGTCGTCCGGTACGTATATGAGGTCCTTGCAGAGCTCGAACGCCTTAGTGACAGACATGGCGCTCCTCACCCCGAACTTTCTCGCCTCGTAGTTGCAGGTCTGCACGACCCCTCTGAACCTGTCCTTCTCAGGATGCGTCCCAACGACGAACGGCCTCCCCTTCAATTCGGGCCTGCGGAGCTCCTCGCACGCTGCGAAGAAGTAGTCCATGTCTATGAAGAGAACGGCCGTTTCCGCCACCGATACTCTTTTTCCCTGCTCCCTTTTATTCCTATTTGCCGATATCTGGGCATGAGCGGCATGCAGGTGAGAAAGGCGGCGTTCGAGGGCAGCTTCTACCCGCGGGGGAAGGCTAAGGTCGAGTTCATGATAGAGAAGCTCATGGGCATGGCGAAGGTGAACATAGACGTCGCGGACGCGGTCGCATACGTCGCACCGCACGCCGGCTACCAGTACTCAGGGAGGACGGCTGCGCACACCTTCACGGCCATGAGGATGAACAGGAACTACGGCGCGATAGACGACGTGATAGTCGTGGGGCCGAACCACACAGGGGTCGGCACCGCGGTATCCGTGTCCCTCATAGACTGGGAGACGCCGCTCGGCACCGCGGAGACGGACACGGAGTTCGCCAAAGCGATATGCGAAGCGTCGCACATCGCGGAACAGGATGAAACCGCGCACTACGGCGAGCACTCGATAGAGGTGCAGCTGCCGTTCCTGCTGCACGAGCACATCGCAAGGAGGTACGCCTTCGTCTGCATGGGCGACCAGAGCATCGAGGCGTGCATGGACCTCGCCGGAGCCATCGGAAAGGCGGTCGATTCGACAGGTAGGAATGCGCTCGTCCTCGCGTCATCGGACTTCAACCACTACGAATCTGCCGATATGGGGAAGCGCAAGGACACCGAGCTATTTGGCATACTGCATGACCTCGATTACCAGACGTTCAACAGGCGCGTCTACGAGATACAGGACAGCGCGTGCGGCTACGGCCCGATAACCGTTGCCGCGATGTACGCCAAGGGGAGGGGCGCCAGCCAGGGCATACTGCTGAACTACTCCAACTCTGGGGACGTGACGCAGGAGTTCGACGAGGTCGTGGACTACGCCTCGTTCGCTTTCGTGTGATCGCTTGCGGGAATTCCTCCTCTGCTCGAGAACGGGCCGCACCGACGGCAACTTCAGGAGCCTTGTCGACGCGGGAAGGCTTGACGTCGTCTACCAGTGCATACTGACATCAATCTTCAAGTCGCAGGCGCACAGGAAGGATGTCGTGTTCCACGCCGTGCTCGGCGGGGCGCCCAGGCCGCCGGTCCACATAGCGGTGAGCGGCGCGGAGCTGAGGGACGCCAAAGTGGACGAGAGGAGCTGGGAGGGGATACTGAGGAAGGTGCTGAGCGGGGGGGAGCACCCCGGGGTCACCATGGACACGTCGCCGCTCCAGGGGCTCGTGAAGGAGAGGCACGAGATGGGCTACAGGATCTTCATGCTCAACGACAGGGGAGAGCCATTCGGGAAGGCCGAGCTCGGGGATGACAACCTATTCGTGCTCGGCGACCAGGTCGGCCTGTCAAGGAATGACGAGGGCTTCGTGCTCAGGTACGGGAGGAGCCTCTCCATAGGAAGGGAGAAGTACCTTGCGGCGACGTGCATAGACGTGATAAATTACCTGATGGACATGAGGGCGTGACATTTGCAGCCGTGTGCATGCTGCGGCACAGTCCGGTTTATATTACTTCTTTGACCACAATCCAGCGATATCGATGGGAATATTCGACAGGCTGCTAGGGAGGCGCGGCAACGGCGGCAGCCCTACAAACATAACGAACGTCAACATAATGTGGGGAGGGGGCTTCCACACGCTTCCGGGGCTGAAGCCGGAGACGAAGACGTTCGAATTCTCGATACCGTTCGACAACAGCTCCGCGATAGAGAACCTTCCGAAGAACACGTTCAAGTTCTCAGACACGACGGTCAGGATAAAGGACATAACCGTGGACAGGCCGTTCGAGCTGGTCGGGGTCACGCCCAGGCTACCGTTGGTCGTCAGCACGAACGAGAAGGTCGAGTTCAGGCTCAGCGTGAAGGCGCCAGAAACCAACTACTCTGGGCCGATGACCGTCCGCTTCCTGCAGGACGACGCGGGCATAATAAAGGTCGAGATAAACAAGGTCATATTGGCCGCGAAGGGCAGGAGGGTCGAGATCGAGAACTCCGGCATAATAATGAGCGTCAGGAAGGGCCACATCTTCAAGAACAGCATCCAGCTCTATAAGGCCCTGAGCTACGGGGACGAGGTCACGGGCATATCCATCAACGCGCCGTTCAGGCTGGCGAGCACGAGGCCGAACGCGCCGTTCAGGCTGGACGACCCGAACAGCTTCATAGCCGATTTCTTCATACAGGCCCCCGAGATGAGCTACGCTGGGCCGCTTGAGATGGTCCTCGCCGTGAAATAGGATGCAGATGCGAGGCGATGCGGGTTACACAACTCGCACGCCTTGCAACTTTACCTTCTCGAAGTCCCTATCTGACGTCACTAGGGTCTGGTTGTTGGCCAGCGCTATGCCGGCAATCAGCACGTCAAGCTCGTTTATGGGCGTGCCGTTCGCCCTCAAGGCGTTGTATATCTCGACGGATTTCCGCATCTCCGCGTCCTTGAGGTAATAGACGTTCATCGATTCAACGAGCAGCTCTGCGGTCTGCGCGTCGATCCCCCTCCTTGAGCGGAGCAGTTCATATTTCGTCACGACAGTGATCCAAGCATCCTCCTTGCCCTTGTAAGACTCTATTGCGGCGACCGCCCTGCCAACACCGCTCATTGCGTCTATCAGTATGCTAGTATCGAAAACCACCATTGTATCACATAAACTCCCTGGGCGGGCTCCTGCGCCTCCCCTCGGCGACCTCCTTCTTCCAAGCCCCGGCGTCCTTCTTGTTCAGCACCCCGAAGAACCTCTCCAGATTCGCGACGTCGCCCCTGCGACCAGCCGTTCCGGCGCCACCTTTGAGCAACGCCTTTATCACTTGTGTAAAGGACTTGCCATCCTTAACCATCGAGAGTTCCTCGTAAACCTCATCTGATATAGAGATTACGCGCACCACATAATCATCTATACATATATGCATGCATAGATATATAACCGTTTTGGCTGCCCGCCCTTTGCAACTCAATTATATAAGTAAACAGGTTTATACTTTACTGCAACAAATTCTGTTCAGCCCTGGGTGGTTCTCAGATGAGCGCCAGGTTCGCGAGCATCGCCTCCATCTGGATGTGCTCGTTCGCCCCTTCCACGATGCGGAAGTTGGTCTCGCCGAAGACCGATATCGCCTTCAGCTTCTTGCGCTCGTCGACGTTCATGCCCTGAACCTCCTTGTAGCACTGCAGTAGCACGTCCTCCGCGTTCATCCCGTGCTTCACAAGCAGCGTGTCGAGCTCGTTCTTCGCCACGCTGAAGCTCCCGGACAGCGCTGCCTTCAGCATGGAGGCAATCTCTTTCGGCCTCGCCTTCGCCGCGACGTTGTACACATCGCTCTCGGTTATCTTCGTATCCTGCAGCGCGCAGCTCTGCAGCACGTTCGTCAACTTCCTCAAATCGCCGTCGCTCACGTAGATGAGAGCCTCGACCGCCTTGTCGTCGACGTCAAGGCCCTCGCCCTTTGCTATGCGCTTTATGTAGTCGCGCATGTTCTGCTCGTTGAGCGCCTTGAAGCGGAAGACTATGCACCTGCTCTGTATGGGCTCTATTATCTTGCTCGCATAATTGGCGTTCAGTATGAACCTGGTCTGGGCGGAGAACCTCTCCATCGTCCTCCTGAGCGCGTGCTGCGCGTCCGAAGTGAGGGAGTCAGCCTCGTCCAGGAAGATTATTTTTATCTGGATGTCGGCTATCGATATCGTCTTAGCGAACTCCTTGACGTCGCCGCGAATGACGTCTATTCCGCGTTCATCCGATGCGTTCAGCTCCTTGAAGGCGCCGACCAGCTCACCATGGTACAGGTCGTTCGCCATCGCGACCGCGCACGTGGTCTTGCCGATGCCAGCAGTGCCCGCGAAAATCATGTTGGGGAAATTCTTGTTCTTTACGAAGGCCTTCAGCCTGTTCACTATTATGTCCTGCCCTATGACCTCGTCCAGACTCTTCGGCCTGTATTTTTCGGTCCATGGCAGGTCCAAGGTCTGCATGCTACCCCCGCAAAAAGCATTCTTTAATAGTTTTGCAGCACATCCTTATTAAGGTTTCTCGGCAAGGGGAGCTACGCTAACCTGGCAGACTGCCAGCCTTGGGCGCTGGTAATAGGAGTTCAAATCTCCTGCTCCCCATCTCCGACGTTACACGTCGGTGGGAGGAGTTCAAATCTCCAACAAAAATCAGTAGAGAAACCATCATAAATACCCAATGCGCTTAAACAATTTCTTAGACGGTGGTACAAGGTCGTAGCTCTTTAATTTAGAGATTGGTGCCCATTCTAATTTCTCTATGCCTTTTCCAGCAATAAGCTTGCCAGAAACATATCTGCACAGGTAATAGACGTACACAAAATAAGTTTCCTCTCCATCATGGTCGGACTTCATTTCGACATCCCAGTCCAATCTCTCAATGGGTTTTATTTTGATGCCTGCTTGCGTTTGCAGTACGTCTCCCAACACGTTTTCAGGGTTCTGCGACTTCCCATTGAGTTCGCCACCGAATATGTACCATGTCTCCTTGTACGGGAGAGAGCCCTCAGGCTTCTTTCGCATCAAAACGCTATTGTCTTTCTTTACAATCCCCATAACCAAAACAACAGTTTTCATTGTACCACTTGGCCTTAACTAATAAAAGTTCTTATAAACCGTATTCATCCACAAATTTTCCGATTATGTCGTTCACTTTTTTGAGTAATCGTAGACTGTGCCAGTATTCATGCCCGCAGTTAAGCACTTTTACAGTTTTTGGGTATGGAACTGATTTGCAAATGTCTTTTACCTTGTTGATTGGCGTGAATTCATCATGCTTTCCGAATATCATTAACTTTGGTTTGTCGCATTCTTTCAGGTACTGCAATGGGACGTACTGTCTTCCGTCTCTGAAGTATGCCATGGGAAGTTCGAACCTTTTACGGTTTTTGCTTCCGCGGCGCTTGTCCGGATAATCTCTACAGTATCTCCTTATAAACCCTCACTATGGGGGTGCGGAGGCTGTCCAGTCGATGCCGTAACGGCAGCCTTTGGGGAAAGGTAGTACTCCTGCCATACCACTAGAGGGGATATGCAGACC
>JAJYLX010000008.1 GCA_021787495.1 Microcaldota archaeon
TATAACTACGTCAACGTAACCATAATGAACGGCAACGGCGCTTCAGCGGCGCCGTTCCAGCAGATGGTCTCCTTCAACCCGTCGTCCTACACCAGCAACGAGGCGAGCAACCTGGGCAACATAAGGTTCTATCAGGGCGCGAACGCACTGTACAGCTGGTGCGAGTCTGGATGCGCCTCCGCCTCTTCAAACTCGGTCTTCTGGGTAAAGATCCCAGGAGGACTGCCCACCGGCAACACGGTGGTGCAGATGCGCTTCTATCCCACGTCGACGCAGTACGACGGGGTGTATGCGGGCGAGGCACCGCAGCTCTCAAGCGCGTACGGGCAGTACGACAACGGCAACAGCGTCTTTCCGAATCTCTATCAGAACTTCAAAGGAACGAGCACCCCATCTGGGTGGACCGATACATCCTGTACAATCAACAACGGAGTGACGCTGCCCGCGAGCGGCGCCTGTAGCATTCTGACGTCATCAGGCTCCACCTTCGGGCTGGACGCCACGCAGGTTCTGGACATCTATGGAACGTTCGGCACAGGAAGCAGCTATGCGTTTCTAGGATACGCGACGTCGGACAGCGCATCACAGCCGTTTGCGGTCTGGACGGTAAGCTCGGGCAAGTCCACTACGTATGCGTGGTACAACACCTATAATGGGGGCTACAGCGATGTTGAGTCAACAGTGACCTACCCCTCGACACACGTGTGGGAGATGTACTGGCCGTCCACTTCCGACGTTTACGGCTTCATCGATTATAATTACTCCAATCGCATCACCAACCCGTCCACCCCATCTTCGGCACTGACGGTCGGGGCCGCAGTGAGCGGATCGATGACCACGGCAACCACCATGCAGTGGATCAGGGTGAGGGCGTATCCTCCCAACGGCGTAATGCCGTCCACGAGTTTCGGGAGCGTGCAGTGATTGGGCAGGTCGCCGCGACGTGGAGCGCACAGAACATGATAACACTGTACTTCGACGGCAAGGAGGTCGCCTCGGCGTCGAACGTCATCTACCCGAGCTCATTCTACGATGACAGCCGGTACATAGGGTCATGCTTCTGCGGCGGCAAGTTCAACGGCTCCGTATCGAACGTGCAGGTATACAACCTCATGCTGTCGGCCAACCAGATCTATGCGCTGTACCCGGAGGGCATCACCGGTGCCCCGTATCGCTGACCACGCTCGCCGGCTGGTGGCCGCTCAACGGCAACCTGGAGGACTACAGCAGCAACGGGAATGACGGACTGCCCAACAACATAACCTACAACGGCACGTGGGAAAAGTATTACACCCCGCCATGAGCCGCGAATGGTCCCGGGCGGCGCCATAATACTATCATATGCGGCATCGCACTATTTAGACCTTGGTCGCCCATCTAGGATGTTGGTAGGATGATAGAGCAGCTGGAGAAGCCGTTCTCCGAAGACGACAGCCTCGCCGTGCTGAACAGGTACGTGCGCGACTGGTTCTCCAGGAACTTCGAGGAGCTGACCCCCCCACAGAGGTTCTCATTCAAGCTCATAAGCCAGGGGAGCAACACGCTGATAACCGCGCCAACGGGCTCCGGCAAGACGATGTCGGGGTTCCTTTCGATAATAAGCAGGCTGTTCGACTACTCGCTCGAAGGCAGGCTGGAAGAGAGGGTCTACTGCGTCTACATCTCGCCGCTGCGTTCGCTCAACAACGACATCTTCCGCAACCTCACCAGGCCGCTCGACGAGATCTACGGCGAGATAGTGAAGGAGAAGGGCGTCGAAGTCATAAAGAACAACATACAGAAGGTCAGCATAGGCGTGCGCACCGGCGACACTACGCAACAGGAGCGCAGGCAGCAGCTCGCCCATCCACCTAACATACTGGTGACGACACCCGAGAGCCTCGCGATAATGATAAACTCGAAGAGGTTCGTGGAGCACCTCAAGGGTATGGAGTTCGTCCTAATAGACGAGCTCCACGAGCTCGCGGGCAACAAGCGCGGCGTGCACCTCTCGCTCAGCATCGAGCGCCTGGAGGAGATGATAGGGAGGCCCGTCACGCGCATAGGCCTCGGCGCGACCCTTTACCCACTGGACGAGGCGGCGCGGTTCCTCGTCGGGACGAAGGACGGCAGGGAGAGGGACTGCAAGATGGTCGACGCCTCATGGCAGAAGAAGCTCGACGTCACCGCATCAAGCCCCGTGAAGGACCTGATTTACACCGATGGGGACGCGATAGAGGAGTCACTCTACAAGAGGATAGACTCGACAATCAGGGCGAACAGGACGACGTTGGTCTTCACCAACACGAGGAGCGGAACCGAGCGGGTCATCTTCAACCTGAAGAAGAGGTTCGGCTATGGGGAGGAAATAGCCGCGCACCACAGCTCCCTCTCGAGGGAGTCGAGGATGGAGGTCGAGGACCTGCTGAAGAAGGGATCACTCAAGTGCGCCGTTACCTCAACCAGCCTGGAGCTCGGCGTCGACATAGGCAGCATAGACGAGGTGATACAGCTAGGATCGCCGAAGAGCGTCACGCGCGCGATACAGAGGATAGGCAGGGCTGGCCATTCCTACAAAGAGACAGCAAAAGGGCTGGTGATAGCGCTCGACAGGGACGACCTAGTCGAGTGCGCTGTCATGCTCGACGCCGCCCGCAAGAGGCACCTGGATTCGTTCTCGGTCCCGAAGAACGCGCTGGACGTGCTGGCGCAGCACATAATCGGGATGTCGCTGACGCAGAAATGGGACGTCGACAAGGCCTTCGAGGTCGTTAGGAGGGCATACCCGTACAACACGCTCGACCGTCACGACTTCAACGCTCTCATTGAGTACCTGGCGGGAAACTACGTCGGGCTGGAGAGCCGCAGGGTCTACGGTAAGATCTGGTACGACGAGAAGGAGCGCACGTTCGGGAAGCGCGGCGCCCTCGCCCAGGCGATCTACATGCTCAACCTCGGGACCATACCAGACGAGGTCGCCGTCGGGGTCTTCAAAGACAAGAAGTGGGTGGGCAACATAGAGGAGGAGTTCTTGGCAAGGCTGAAGCCGGGCGACATCTTCACTCTCGGCGGCAGGCTCTACAGGTTCGAGTACTCAAAAGGCATGAAGTGCTACGTGGGCGACGCGAAGACGAGCGAGCCCACGATACCGCCTTGGTACTCAGAGCAGCTGCCGCTCAGCTTCGAGCTGGCGAATGAGATAGGGGAGTTCAGGTCGAGGCTCTCAGCCGCGCTCGGCAAGGAAAGGGGCAGGGCAAAGAGGGGCGGGGCGAATGACAAGGCATTCGCTCTACTCGATGACATGCCGGTCGACGCCAATGCGAAGGCGGCCATACGCGATTATTTTACCGAGCAGCTCTCGTATGCAGGTGTCGTGCCGGACAACAGGCTCATGCTCGTGGAAGAGACCCAGGACCTCGAGAAAGGTACCACGCTGCTGGTGTTCCATTCCCTCTACGGCAGGAGGGTGAACGATGCACTCTCGCGGGCGTTCGCGATAGAGATTGGGGAAACGCTTGACGCTGACGTGGGCATGGTGGTGAGCGACAACGGCTTCGTGCTCGATCTGGGAGAAAATGCGCTGACGAAGAGGCAGCTTGAGGCCGCGATGGACGGCCTCGCGTCTGCCAACATAGCCACGATGCTCAGGCACAACATCCGCAAGACCGAGATGATGAAGAGGAGGTTCAGGCATGTGGCAGCCAGGGGCTTCATGATACTGCGCAACTACAAGGGCTACAAGATAAGCGTCGGGAAGCAGCAGCTGAACTCGCAATTGCTCCTCAAGGCGGTGGAGGAGATGGATCAGAACTTCCCGATACTCAAGGAGACCTACAGGGAGATACTCAACGACGTCTTGGACCTGCCGAGGGCCCAGGAGGTGCTCGCGATGATAAGGAAGAAAGAGATTCGATACAGGTTCATAAGGACCGACGTCCCGTCGCCGTTCTCGCACAAGATGATAACGTTCGGGCATGCGGACGTGATAATGATGAAGAGCAGGCACCAGTACCTCCAGAGACTGCACAAGTCTGTGATGGAGCAGATAGGCGGGTAGCGTGATTCTCAATGACGAGGTGGAGCTCGTAGAGGGCGAGCCGATCGCCTATATAAGGCCACTCAAGGCGCTGGTCATGGCCGACCTGCACCTCGGCTACGAAGCCGCGATGGCGAAGCGCGGGATGCTGCTGCCGCACGCGAACCTCAAGTCGATACTCTCCTCGATAGAGAACGCCTCAAGCGTCAGGGAGGTGACGACGCTGATAGTCAATGGCGATATAAAGAACGACTTCTCGACCGTCGGCCAGGCGGAATCCAACGAGCTCTACGACTTCTGCAGCCGCGCTAATGCGCTGGGCATGGGGCTCGTGCTGATAAAGGGAAACCACGACAACTTCATCGAGCGGTACCGCGAGGCCTTCAGGTTCGAGGTGCACAGGCAGGAAGCGAGGATTGGGGACTTTCTCTTCTTCCACGGGGAGGAGATGCCTGGCTCTTTAGGTAAGCTCATGGTCATGGGCCACGAGCATCCCGCAATAGGCATCTACGACGCCGCAGGGAGGCTCGAAAAGTTGAAGTGCTTCCTCTACGGCAGATACAAAGGCGGCAACCTGCTTGTGCTGCCCGCCATGAACTACTTCTCCAGCGGCACCGCGGTGAACATCGAGCCGAAGGGGAGCCTGCTCTCGCCGCTGCTGCGGAATGCAGGTGTGGAGAGCATGGAGGCGATAGCGCTCGGGTACGGCTCGACGCTCGCCTTCGGAAAGGTCAGAGAGCTCCGCAGGATAGCCGCCGCCCGCCATGCCGGCAGGCGCGGCTGAGGCCGCGGCCTGCCGTTGTAATGCAATCGCCAATACGCCCAAAAAAACGTATATATTTCTGCTGCGCAGTTAAAAGCGGCAATCAAAGGTGGAAACATGAACAAGACCGCGAAGGTTATTCTTGGTACGGTCGGTGTCGGCACGGCTATCGCCGTAGGCGTGGATGTCGGTGTGCACCAGCGCGAGGCCATAAAAGATCTGAGCAACGGCCTGAAGGTCATATCAGCAAAGCTCGACTCGCTTGATCTGGGCGCCAACAGGCAGGCAGCGCCGCAGGAATACAGGGCCTCATCCGAGCGGTATGCATCGTCAGGCGGCTGGAAGGAAAGGGCGAAGAGGGCCGAGTCGCTAGCGAAGGAGGAGACCGCTAGGGCCAACTATGCGGTGCAGGAGCTGAGGATTGAGAGGCAGCAGAGCCAGCAGGCGCAGCAGCAGAGCCAGCAGCAGGAAGGCACCAGCGGGCAGCAGGCCCCTGTGGTCAACAACTACAATTATTACAATGGGTCCAACGAGGTGCCTGTTAACATGGTCTGGCCTGGATTCTACCAGGTTTATGCCCCAGATGGCTACATATACGCGGTATACGGATCGTCCGCATTCCTGAACTTCTGGTTGACGGAAAGGTTCTGGGGCCTGGACTACAGGTTCTCTTTCTGCCACCATGACTTTTGGTGGAGGCCGAACCGGTATTACGAAGTGCTCCGCACGGAGAGGGTTTATGGCAGCTGGGGCGAAACCAGGCTGGACAACGGCAGGAGTTTCTACCTCTCGCAGTATGATTACAACAACGGCACTGTGCCGCACTCAGGGTTCTTCGATCCTGCGGCGCGCGTCAGGGCTATAGGGCAGACGCACGGCAGTACCGCAGTCGGCATAGGGACGCTGCAATACGGCCGCCGGATGGGCGGCTATTCGTACTCGCGCCCTCAGACCGACGGCGCTTACGGGGAGCAGAACAGCAGGCTAAGGGGGTACTCGCCGCAGCCTGGCAGTCCCGCGTTCCAGAACCGTGCAGAGAACGGCATCCAGGGCCCCAGTCCATACATGCAGAGGTCGCGCGGCTTCGTGAATCAGCCCGGCGCGCCGCAGGGCATCGGGATAAGAATGCCGCCCGCAGGCCAGGGTCAGCCGCGCTTCGGGGCGCCCGGATTCCAGCCACAGATGCAGCACTACAACGTGCCGCACATGCAGATGCCGCAGGCGCCGAGGGCGGCCGCGCCACATGAGGCCCCGCGCGCGAGAGGCCGCTGAGCTTAGAGCGCGCTCCTGTCCGCTATCGATACGCGGTCGGGAATCCTGGCACCAGCCGACACTGTCGAGAACGAGCCGATGCTGGCCTTTGCGCCTATGACAGTCTGCAGCTGCGCCCCAGCCTGCCTAGCCTCGAAGGCTATGCTGCACTCCTCTCCGATGCTGGTCCCCTTGCCCACAACAACATTGCCGCCTATCCTACAGCCTAACCCTATCCTACAGCCGTCCGATATTCTCGATGCGCCGATTACGGAGGAGTTGTCCACATACACGTCACTGCCTATCGCAGCGCCCTCCTCTATCCTCACGCTGTTGCCGAGCCTGCAGCCGCTTCCTATCCTCACGCTGTCGCCTATAATCACCATAGCACCTATCTTGCATCTCTCTCCGATGCTTGTGTTGCCACCTATCGTTGAGCTTAGCGAGATGCTCGTCCTGCCCCAGATATCCACGCCGTCCGCCAGGGTGGCGCTGTGGAAGATGCTGCAGTCATTCCCAATCCTGCACCCGTTCCCGACCTTCACATACGGATAAAGCTTTACGCCCTCCCCGAGCACAGAGCCGTTGCCCACCTCGGCCATGTAGCCGAGCTTTGATCCCTTCCCCACCACGGCGCTATCGAGAACGACTGCGGAGGGCTCGATCCTGGCATCCCTTCCCACCTTGGCCGTTTCGGCGACAAAACCGCCTGTGCCGCCCGCCCTCACCATTACCGTGCTGGTGCCGCGGTACATGAGCGTCACCTTCTTCACGCCGGGGTCGAGCGAGCGCAGCTCGAACACGCTGCGCACGAAAGAGCCGATATCCCACTCGTCACCTACGAGCTCCAAGCGATGCATCCCGCGGGGCTCACGGCGGACCGCGCTGCCCCGTACATGGAATATGTTCCGCAGAGAATATAACGCTTTCTGGGAGGCCGGGCGATTAGTGCGCTGCATACGCCGCGTCTCGCCGTCCGGAAGAAAGCATTAAATATGAGCTGCTTCAGAACTGAAGGTGGGCCGGATGCGAGCCGCACCTGGCCAACATTCAAGAGGGCGACACATGAACAGGAAAATGCTCATAACAGCCGCAGGGATTGCCGCGATAGGCATAGCATCGCTTAGCTCCCCGACCGCGAAGGACGAGGCGGCGCCCTCGGCGGTTCCGGACAGCAGCGACGTGGCGGCTTACGTGAGGTACAATGAATGGCTGAGCTTTGCGAGAGGCAAGGATAGCATATACAGCGCGGCCGACAGCATAATAGGCAGCATGGGCCTCGACATACGCAGGCCGAAGGCGCTTCTCGAGGAGTACGGGCTGCTCGACGACTTACAGGACAGATACAGGTCGCTGATGCGGAGGTATCCGGACGTCGCATTCAAGGATGGCATCCCGAGGAATGTGCTTGAATCGATGCCGTTGATCGAGAAGGCCGCCGCAAAGTACAAGGTAAAGGGCTCAATAATAGCCGCAATCCTTGTCGCGGAATCCGACGGCTATAAATACGCGGTCAACAAGGCGCAGAACGGCCGCGGGCGCATAAGCGCCTTTGCCGCGGGCCAGGCCGGAATAAACATCATGGTCCACCGCACCGGCGGCGACCCGGCCAGGATATTCGAGACCGAAGAGAACGTCAACCAGTGCGGCATGATACTCTCGCACTACGTCAGGGAAGCCAATGGCGACATGAGAAGGGCGCTCTCGCGCTATTCGGGCAACGGCTACGATTCATATGGGAAGCGCTATGCGAGGAAGGTCCTTGACCTGGCCGCCGCAATCGAGAAGGTTGACAGCAGCGATTCCTTCCATTCGGCGTACTACGCGCTCCGGTAGGCGGTGACTGCCGGCGTCGGCAAAATATTATATATCAGGTCCGCAATATCTGGTAAAGAGCAGGGCCTATGGCGATTTGCATGAACAGCACTATGAGGAAGGCCGCGGTGGCCCTAGTCATCACGCCCATGGCATTGGCTTCGTTGAGCCGCGGCGTGGCAAAGGACGAGGTCTCGGATGAGACGCGGGCGCTGTTCGACAAGGACAGGATCGAGCTTTTCGAGTTCAACCGCGCAAGGCACGAACTGTTCCGCAAGGCGGAGTCATGCTACAGCGAAGGCGCTTGGGACCTGCGGCGCATGGTGCCGCTCTGTGACAATTACTACGACCGCCTTCTGCCTAGGTTCAGGAAGTACATGGTGATGCCAAACGGCGTCCCGAAGCCGCTCATAGAGGCGCTGCCCCTGATAACCGAGGTCGCCGACCAGTATAAGCTGGATCCGGACCTGCTCGCCGCCATCGACTACAAGGAGTCGTACGGCTTCAAGTACGCGGTGCACGTCGACACCGCCGCGGCGATGCCGGAGGTGTCGCTGGGCTGGGGACAGATAAACATAGCCGCCAACCGGGTGAGCGACGAGGAGTACAAGCACATTTTCCAGGAGCGCGTCAACCTGGAGCTCAGCGCGAAGTTCCTGCGCAAGTGCTTCGACAGGTACCACAGCGCGGAGAGGGCGGTCTATGCGTACAACCACGGCCTCTACGCGAGGAACACGCCGTGGAGGGTGCGGCATGATCCCTATACCCAGACGGTCATGAGGTACAGGGAGCTCGTCAGGGAGGACAATCCCTCGCACTGCGAGGCCGCACCAATGATGCGCCGGCAGGCGAGCGCAGAGTCGCCGTTGTCCGATGCCGGGCAGGCAGCCGGCCAGCCGCAGAGGCCCTCTGCCGGCACAGTGCAGATGCGCTGAAGCGGATTACCTGCTGATCGTAACGGACTTCATCTCTTCCAAGTACCGCTTCCCGTTGCCCTCGCTGAAGTACTTCCTTGCGGGGGCGAGCAGCTCGGCGAGCGCCCTGCCGGACGATTCCTTCAGATCAGCAGGATGTATTTTTCCTGATGTGTAATCATCCTCAAGCTCGGGGTATGAGGCATAGGACTTGGAAGTGCCGAGCTTCCCGTTCCGTATCTCCAGCCCGCGGCCGTTGGCCATCAGCACGTACTTCGCGATCTCGAGCACCGGGTTCACCTCGGCCTCGCCCGCCGGGCAGAAGGCCTTGTTCATCTTCGACATTATCTCCTGCTCGCTCTCGTGCAGGAAGATGGCGGTGTTCGGCTTGGACTTCGACATCTTTATGTCCTCTATTGCTCCCTCGAAGAGCTCCCTGTCGCCCTCCCTCCTCGCCTTCAGCACCGTCTGCCGTATCTCCTCGGTTATGTGCATGCCCATCAGGAGGTGGTTGTGCAGGGCGACGGGCTTGTAGCCCGCGACCCTCTCGCCCGCCTCTATCGCCACGACGTGGGCCTTCCTCTGGTCGAGGCCGGCCTGGGCGACGTTGACCCCGAGCGCGAAGATGTCGGCCGCCTGCATCAGCGGGTAGAGGTACTGCGCGGAGTCGCCGCTGTCGCCCTCCTTCCTGCCCATTATCGTTATCGACCTCTTCACCCTGGAGATGGTGGTGTTCATCGCGATCCTCACCACGAGGTCGAGGTACTCGATGCCCTTCTTCTCGTACAGCTCCGAGCCCATGACGTACCTCGTCTTCTCCGGGTCGCCCCCCGCGACCCTGATGCACTGCCCGAGCGCCTCCTTGAAGTAGCCCTTGGCGATCCTCCTTATGGTGTCGATGTCCCCGCCGAGCTTCCTGTTCATCAGGGAATGGTAGTCAGCGAGGAAGACGGTCGTCTCGACGCCCGCCTTCTGCAGGTCGGCTATCTTTGCCGCCGTGACGACGCTGCCCAGGTGGACGAACCCGGAGATCTCGTAGCCTATGTAGTGCTTCAGCTTCCTTCCCTCGTCTATGTACTGCTTGAGCCGCTCGTGCGTCAGCACCTCGTCCGCCGGCGCGCGCGATATCAGTTCCAGGGCGTCCATTGCCTCATCCCGTCAGTATTGGTTGTCAGCCGCAAACTATAAACCTTTTCTGCAGGGGCGCCGCGACGCGCGGCAACGGTCCGTGCTCATGCCATTCGCCCTTCGCCGATCGCAATAAAAGCCTTTATATATCAGGAATGCAGCGGATAGAGCGAGTGCATGGAGACCGGGACGCGCAGGGAGGAAAAGGGCGTCAGCCCAGCGGAGCGCATGGCTGCCGCAGTCGTCATGAAAAGGGCCGTGGGCTACATGAACGGGCTGGTCCCGGAGACGAGGGGCATAAGGCCGCCCAAGCTGGACGTCTCGGAAAGCATACCGGGCTATCCCAGCGCCTACGGGCTGTACCCCAGGGGCTCTGACACTGTTCGCGTGGTCGCCTCCCATCCGGAGTCGGCGGCGCACGAGGCATTCCACTACTACCGCTTCATGCTGCGCCAGCGCCGGTCCGCGGCGCCGGAATCCATTGAGGAGCGGCGCCTCGAGTCGGACAATCCGCTGCTGATCATGGCGGTGGACGAGGCCGGCGCGCACCTCTTCGGCAAGTCGGTCGAGAACCTCCTCGGCCAGGACCGCATGCTGGACTACTGGAGGGGGATCGAGGGATTCCCGCGCACGATGCGCATGGTCCACGGGCTGATCTGGCACGGCAAGTTCGGCACCGCGACCGCAGAGCTGTCAAGGGACGCGGAGGCGGACGGCAGCGCCTCGCTGCTCCGCCGCGGCCTGGCCGAGTCGCCGCTCAACTGCGAGGCCCGCCTGCTGGGCGAGCCGATAGGGCCGCTCGTGCTCGCGATCTCCGGCTATGACTTCGGGAAGGCGCTCTGGCTGCTGGCGGGCTCCAGCCCGAACGGGGTGATAGAGTCGGTGAGGCTGGCAGATCCGTCCCCGGTGTACGGGCTGTTCTCCAGGCTGGAGGAGCCTGTGCACCTCTTCGGCAACGCGCCCGACGGCATGAACTGGGTAATGAGGAGGTAGCCCCTTACGCCTTGCGCCCGGCCCTGCCCATGGCCGCGACGGAGTCGAGCGCCCTCTTCCTGAAGTAGGGCGGATACCTCTTAAGGTAATCCATGAGTCTCTTCCTGTCGAGGGCCGCGGCTATCCCCGGCCAGAGCTCGTCCCTTATCGCGCCATCGAAGTAAAGCATATCGATTACGGTCTTCTCGACGTCCGAGACGGGCACCCAGAAACTTCCATACCTCACGACCGAGTAGCCGAACATGAGGCCACTCTCAACCCTCTGCACCCTGTAATTCCTGCCGTGGAACGACCTCATCCCTGTCCTCACGTTCCTCGGCGTCATTATGATGTAGTTGGCGCCCTGACCTGATACTCCCCTAATCGATAGCGCGCTCTCCAGCCCGTAATAAAATGGGCGGAACGCAAAGCCGGCCACCACCGCGTCATCGTGGAATGTGTAAATGCCCCTGGTTATGCGGGTGACCTCCCCGTTCTTCAGAAGATTATGGAGCATAACGTAAATGTATGCGTCGCTTATGCCCGTGCCCTTCAGCGAAAGCCTCAGGTCGTCGATCGTGAACGTCGGAAAGTCCTTCCCACTGAATGTGCTCCTCACGCGCTCAAGGTATCTCATCTTATCCTGCCTCTTATCAGCCCCACCATGGTGTCAAAGGACGGCGTCGCGCCGACATAGATAAGATCCCTCAGTTTATCCTCATCGATTGGTCTCTTGATCTCTTTGACGAAGGCGCGGAGGTTCCTCTTTGTGCCGGGCTGCAATCCCCCGGCGCTGGTGAGGTGATAGATGTCGTAGAGGTCCCGTACATATTTTCTTTTCTGGTACGTGTATATCTTCTCGTTTATGAAGTCCTGTAGCGACGGGGTGGTCACGAAGAGCGTCGAGCCGTCGGCTTTCCTGTATTCCATCTGCGTTGGATGCATGCCCTTATACGGTTCCATAGCCTCCAGCTTTGTTGACGCCTCGCCGTTGTGCACCTTGATCGCGCGGCCGATTTTCGGATAGTCCATCGCGGCCCCCCTCTTCGACAGGCTCCAGGTGAAGTTGTGCCAGAGCTTTTTGACCTGCGCGTCGGTGGCGTACACGTCGACGTCGTTCGAGAAGCGGTTCCCGTTGTAGCACCTCCATATCGCCGTGCCGCCGTGCAGGATGATGCCGCTGTCCACCTCGAGGAGGGATTCCACCATGCAGTCCTGGAGCCTCGCCAGGGCCACCTGCTCCGACGTCCTCAGCCTTGCCTCTATCGGTTCCGGCATATAATTACCTAACTTATATTATAATATAAGTTTGGTAAAACATAAATACCCATCTGCCGATCCACGTGTGGTACAAAATAATGTCACTCCGGTATCCGCTCAGCTTATCTTCCCGCCGAGCTCGGCGAGGATGCCGTCGGCCACCGCCTTGAATCCCTTGTCGTACTTGTCGCGCGGGTACGGGAGCTTGACGGCCTTGACGGACTGCACCACAGTGGGCTTGTTCGAGAAGACCACGATCTTGTCCGAGAGCTCGACGGCCTCCTCGACATTGTGCGTCACCATTATGACGCTCTGCACCGCTATCGTCCTGTTCTTGAGAAGCTTGACGATGTCCTTCCTCAGCTCCTCGGCCGTCAGCTCGTCGAGCGAGCTGAAGGGCTCGTCCATCAGCAGCACCGCCGGGTTGGGGGCTATCGCCCGCGCGATCCCGACGCGCTGCTTCATGCCGCCGCTCAGCGCGTTCGGGTACGCGTCCACGAACTCCTTCAGCCCGAACTTCACCAGCAACTCCTTGGCCGTCCTGTCCTTCGCGGCCTCGCTCTGCTTGGACGATGAGAGCGCGATCTTGACGTTCTCCCTGTTGGTCAGCCACGGCATCAGCGCGAAGTCCTGGAAGACGAACGAGAGCCTCGGCTCGATGCCGTGCAGCTCCCTGCCGTTGTATGTTATGCGCCCGCTCTTCGGGGGCATCAGCCCCGCTATTATCCTGAGCAGCGTCGACTTCCCGCTGCCCGACTGCCCTATTATCGAGACGAACTCGTCCCTCTCGGCGGCGAACGAGATGTCCTTCAGCACCTGCTCGGGCTTCCCGCCCTGCCCCTCGTAGTCGAACGCAACGTGCTCAACGGTTATGACGGACATGCGGCGCACCTCAGGAGTAGATCTCCGACATCCTCCTGTACAGCCTCTTCCAGACGAACGTGTTGATCAGCAGTATCATGGCAGTCAGGTTTATTAGCGCTATCACCATCAGCGTGAGGTTGCCCGAGGCGAGCGAGGTGTCGAGCAGCTTGCCTATCCCAATGCCCACCTGGCTCAGCACGGCGCCGTTGCCTATGCCGGTGCTGGTGAAGTACTCCGCGACTATGCTCGCGTTCCACTCGGCCGCGACGGCCGTGACCGCGCCCGTTATCAGCCCGGGCACTATGACGCGGATGTAAACCTCCTTCCAGGCCCTGAGGCCCCTGACGCCGAAGACCCTCTTCACCTCCAGCACCTCCGGGTCGATGGCCTTCGCCTCCGCTATCACGCTGAAGATCACGTACCAGATGCCGCTGAGGAAGAAGACCAGGAATGCGACTATCTCGGCGGAGAAGGCGAAGCCCGAGACGGCGAGCACTATCACGGGCAGCACTATCGTGGCGGGTATGGAGGCGAGTATCTGGAAGACCGTTATGTAGGAGTTGAGCCTCCTGGAGAAGAAGATGATGTAGACGCTGAGCGGCACGGCCGCGGCCAGGACGACTATGAAGGCGAACCAGACCCTCGCGAAAGTCTGGACGAGCGCGTCAAGCGCCTGCGCCTCGTATCCGAGGGTCGTGCCGTTGATTGCGCCCGCGGCGTACAGCGCGGCGAGCAGCACGGCGATAGCGATCAGGAGCCACTGATACGCCCTGGACCCGCGCCTCCCCGCAGCCGCGGCAGGCGCGGCGGCAGCCCGCGCCGGGGCCCTGGCCGCCAGCGCCCTCCTCCTCGGGGCGCGCCTCGACGGCCTGCCCTCCCTCACCAGCCTGCGGATCTCCCTGTCCAGCCTGACCTTGTGCGTGATGCCGAGCATGGTCAGGTGCCTCTTGGCGTGCGCCGGAGGGGCGAACTGCTTCGACATGCTGAATCTCCTCTCCAGCCAGGCGAAGAGTATGTACCTCGTTGCGAGGACGAAGGCGATGAAGACGCCGAGGCCCATCGCGTAGGCGTAGAAGTTGCCGCCTATCGCGAGCCCCGCCAGCACCGTGCCGACCCCGGCCACGGAATATGAGGTGCTCCCGACCGCGAAGATCTCGCTCGTCACGAGGTAGAAGAGCCCTATCGCCCAGGAGAGGTTGGCCTGCTCCACCACCTTCGGCATCACGGCGGGCACGTAGACCTTCCTGATGCGCTGCCAGCGCGACATGCCGTAGACGTCCGACACCTCGAACAGCTCCTTCGGCATGGCTTTCATGGACTCGTAGACCCCGAAGATTATGTTCCATATCATGCTGGTTATCATGAGGAAGATTACGGCGGCCTCGACGCCGAGCGGGGAGGGGACATACGTTACTATGACGTAGATGGCGAACGGGAAGAAGGCGAGTATCGGGAGGGTCTGGAAGATGTCGGTCAGCGGCAGTATTATCCTCCCGGCGCGGTCGGACCTCGCGGCCCAGATCCCGACGCCGAGGCTTACCAGCATAGAGAGCGCGAGCGCGATCAGCAGCCTGATCCACGACAGCGACGTGTAAAGCAGCAGCGCGGAGAGGAGCTGCAACGTACCGCCGGGCAGGGGGGCGAGCATGGTAATGGCTCGCATGGAAAGTTAATAAAGGATATACGAAGGATACCACACATCATTGCTGGAAGATGGCGATCGAATGGGAGAGAGGGAGCGAGACAGGCTGCTTGAGTTCCTGCGCGGCAGCGGCGCAAGGTTCACGCTGCTGGAGCACTCGCCCGTGCGCACCTCGTCC
Organism: Microcaldota archaeon; assembly: GCA_021787495.1. Classification (GTDB taxonomy): domain Archaea; phylum Micrarchaeota; class Micrarchaeia; order Micrarchaeales; family Micrarchaeaceae; genus A-MIC-10. The sequence continues at coordinate 14,803 of JAJYLX010000008.1, forward strand.
GAGGCCGCAGCGGAGCGCGGCGTGGAGCTGAGGTCCGGCGTCAAGGCGCTGGTCTTCAGGGACGTGCAGAACGGCAGGTTAGTCATGGTGCTGATCAGGGGCGACAGGAGGGTCGACCTCGCCAAGCTGAAGAGGGCGCTCTCCTCCTCCGATGTGAGAATGGCGAACAGGAAGGAGTTGCTCGAGGCAACGGGCTGCGAGCCCGGCTCGGTCCACCCGTTCGGCAACCTCTTCGGGCTGAAGGTCATCATGGACAGCGGCTTCGACGTCGAGACGGTGAACTTCAACGCGGGCACGCTCACGAACAGCGTCAACATGGCGCTGGAGGAGATGGTGCGCCTGATCGGGCCGAGCATGGCGGACCTGGCCGCGCCCCAGTAGATGGCGCCTCGCCTGTACCTGCAGCCCTGCCGCGGCGTCAGACCCTGTACTTGTGCCTACACTTCGTGCAGTACGCGTACGTCTTGTACTCCGGTATGGTGGTCGGCCTGCCGAGCACGTCGACGCCCATGTACTTGTCCTCCCTCTCCTGCACCACCTGCACGTCGCTGCCACTGCAGCTGCACTCGCACGGCCTACCCTTGGCCCAAGCCCAGAACCCCCTGGCCTTGTGGTCGTGCACCTTGGGGCATCTGTTGCACATCCGCCCGCGCCATCCCGCTTAGGACGACAGGATACTTATGCGAGCCGTGGCAGGATTGCCTACCAGACCGATTAGGGAAACAACCTCTTCATATCGCGGAACGCGAACGTCGCTTCCCTTATGTTCTCCATATGTAACATCTGTTTTATGAGTCTGGTAAGCCCGAATCCAAAGCCACCATGGGGTGGTACTCCATACTTGAAGAAATCTGTGTAAAACTTTACGCTTTCCAGACTGAGACCCTTCTCCTTCGCCTGGTGTATAAGCACCTCGTACCTATGCTCTCTCTGCGAGCCAGTCGTTATCTCGACACCGTTGAATATCAGATCGTAGCCCTTCGTGACGCTCGGGTCGTCCTCCTTGCGCATATGATAGAAGGGCTTCTTGCTCCACGGGTACTCCTTCACGAACACAAACTCGCTACCATCCTTTCGGTTGATTGTCTCTCCCACCACCCTCTCACCTTCATCTGTCAGGTCGTCGTCAGCACCTGTCTTTCCGATCGCCTTGTTCGATATATTCTTCGCCTCGTTGAAGCTGATTCGCGGTATGGGAAGCTTGGGTACAATTACGTCAACGCCATACATCTTCCTTATCTCCTCTCCGTGGGTCTCCTTGACCCTCTTCATGACGTGGACCAGCCAGCGCTCCTCAAACTCCATTACATCCTCATGCGACTCTATCCAGGACATCTCCATGTCTATTGATGTGTACTCGGTTCCGTGTCGCGTTGTGTTCGATGGCTCGGCCCTGAATACCGGCCCTATCTCAAACACGCGATCCAAGCCGGCGCACATGGCCATCTGCTTGTAGAACTGTGGTGACTGAGCGAGGTAAGCGGTCCTATCAAAGTGTACGACTGGAAACAGGTCCGCTCCCGTCTCGCTTGGGGCTCCCATGAGCTTCGGGCTGTGGATTTCAAGGAACCCATTCTTGATCCAGTACTCGCGCATCGCCATCTCTATAGTTGTCTCTATCTTGAATACGAGCGCATTCTTTGGCTTCCTTATGTCGAGGAAGCGCCAGTCAAGCCTAGTATCGAGCAGCGCATCGGTTCTGCCATACACTTGTATTGGGAGTGGCGTCTCGGCCTTGGTTATCAGCCGTATATCTGAAGGCACTATCTCCGCGCCGGACACCACCTCAAGGTTCTCCTTAACTGTGCCCTTAACCGCTATAACCGATTCCTTGGTGAAGTCCCCGAACCTAGCAATCTCTTCCTTACCCTTGAGTAGCACCTGCGCGTTGCCCGTTATGTCTCCCAGTATTATGAACCTGAGCTTCCCTATGTCGCGGGTCTCCCGCACGAAGCCCATTACAATGACCTCCCTGCCGCCCAGGCCCTTTTTTATCTCGCCGAGCATATTAGTACGCTTCCATCCATCTAGCCCTACCATAAACACACCATAAAACATAACCTTTATGGAGTACTTGTCCAGCACCGCATCTGAGGCTACGCCGAACGATTTCCACGCTAATGCTTTATCTCGCAACTATTTTAACGGTTTCTTACCTGCGACTTATGTCCTGGAATCTGGGAGAGCGATAACGTTATAAGGGTATACCCCCATGAATATTTGTGATTGGATGGCTACCAAAGTCGTAATGGATAAATATGGCAGAGCTAGTGTCACCGGAGTAGCAAGAAAGGGAATAAGAGAAGTTCTAAGACAACCATCAATAACGAAAAGGGAGGTAAAGGAGCTCCTCGCAGATTTGGGTGGTTGCGGTCCGAGTGACTGCTGAAGTTTAATATATTTAATCCAGGAGATTTCTTGTCTGACGCGTCTAGCCTAGTGGCTATTCGTAATGCTCAATATATAACCCCAAAATATTTGGGGTTAATTATAATGCCCACTGAGCAGTGCAATTTTAGATGCTTCTATTGCTATGAGCGTTTTAAATTAAATAAAATGAAACAGAGCACTGTGAACGGGATAAAAGCGCTGTTAAAGAACAGAATACCAGATCTTAAGGTGCTGGAAATTTCTTGGTTTGGGGGTGAGCCACTTCTAGGATATGATATTATAACAGACGTGATGAAATCCGTACAAGAAAGTGCTTGCAAAAACAAAAGGCTAACAATCATTGGAGAAATGGTAACAAACGGCTATTTACTTACAAAAGAGCACTTTGAAGAATTAATCCAGCTTGGGATTACTTATTACCAAATCACTTTTGATGGAGATAAGGAAGAGCACGATAAGCTGAGAGTTCGTGCGGATGACGGTTCTACATTCGATAGAATTTGGGGTAATCTGCTCTCAACACACAAATCCGACCTGAAGTTTGATATTCAAGTTCGACTACACGCTAACTCTGGAAATTACAGAAGTATGTTAAGCTTCATTCAGAAATTCGCAGATTCTTTTGAATCAGATAACCGTTATAGGCTTTTTATAAGGCCCATTTCAAAAATGGGAGGAATTAATGACGATAACCTTCCTATCCTAACAGATTTGGATATAATAAAATCACTTAGAAAAAGAGCCAAGCTCTTAGGTTTGCGCGTAAGAGAACCTTCCCCAAGGAGACATGTTTGCTTTGCATCACGGCTTAACTCTTTCGTCATTAGGTCAGATGGTACACTAAGTAAATGTGAGGCAGCTCTTTATAACGATTTAAATAGCATCGGCAAATTGACCCAAGATGGTGAATTGAAATTGAATGAGGAGAAACTTCTTTGGTGGAGTAGGGGTCTATTCAACAATAAAGAAAAGGATTTAGCCTGTCCTCTTGGAGGAATTAGCTGATTTATTAGGCTTCACAATCAAGTGCGAACTATACTACCCTATAGGGAAGGAACTGTGAGCAGAATTAGGCCTGTTGTGTCACACCCTGAACTTGTGCTTGCACCGCGCGCAGAAGGCGTAATTCTTGTACTCGGGGAGCAGGTTCGGCCTTCCGAGGCTGTCCGTCCCCACGTACCTGTCCTCTCTTTCCTGCACTACCTGCACATCGGCCGCGCCGCACTCGCATTCGCACGCCCTGCCGCTGGCCCAGGCCCAGAACCCCTTGGCCTTGTGGTCGTGCATCCTGGGGCATCTGTTGCACACCTGCCCACGCCATCCCACCTTGGACGGTGCTAGACTCGCACGGAAGCACAATGCGCCTTCCTATGGGGTTAGACAATCGTGCAACCCGCATGAAAGGCGTATATATCTGACCTACGGCTGCCTTACCGGTGCAACAAATGACCATAGACGTCTCGAAGTTCATGAAGACCAAGGCCGCGGAGAAGAGGATGACGGAGGACCAGATACAGTCCGCAGTGAAGGCAAGGGAGAGGATTGCGCAGCTCATCAGGCCGACCGTGGCAAGCAGCACGATGGTCCACATCCACGCCAGGATGGTCGACAGGGGCAGGCCCCGCGGCGGAAGCTGAAAGAGCGGTAAGATGTTCAGGAGCGCAAGATACGACCTGGCCGGCCTGGAGGACACGCTCAGGAACGGCTCCATGAGGGAGCGCAACTTCTACGGTGAGCTGCTCAGGAGGTCGGGCGTCGCGGGAACAATCGGGGCGTTCACGTCGTCGTTCGCGCTCGGGACGGGATTGGAGCTCCTGGCAACGAGGGCGACGCACTCGGACCTGCTCGGCATAGGGGCGTACGTGCTGACATTCTTCTATTCGTACAAGATGCTCCTGCCGACCATAAAGGACTACTACAAGAACCACTACCTCACCAGGCTGGCGAAGAAGATAGAGGGCATGCTGGAGTGAGCCGTCCATCAGGGCGAACGGCAGGGTAGGTAAGCAGGAATCTTTATATCAGGCGCTCTTGCTTTTCTGCTTTCCCCCTGCCTGCGCGCCGGAATGCCAGGCCGGGAATCTGTCAATCTTGCCCTCCTTTATTAGCCCCAGCGTACTGTTCTCTCCCATCTCATCGGCAAACCTATGGGAAAGCCGTTCGGATGCCTGTGCGGTCAGACGGCCCGCGTCTATGCCCGTGCCGGTTTCCAGGACATGTCTGAGATATACCGGTCCGCCGACTGGGTGCAGCACCCTACCCTTTGAGACAAGATTGAAGCTGAAGGCCGGGCTGCCGGCGCTGCCTGTCTTTATCCCGTGCTCCTTGCCTTCAGCCCACTTCGCAGAGAAATCTGCCTCTGACGAGATGATGATTGACCTGACCTGATTGTCAGCGCCGTAGAAGTCCTCCTTACTGTCGAACACGGTGTCCTGCAGCAGCATCAGGTCTATATCATCATCCACGCTCGGGTAGCCGTTCGAGTCGAAGTAGGAACCTCGGCCCACAATCCCATCCACCAGCTTTTTATCTCCCAACTCATCGAGCTCCTCCTGGCTGAGTGCGCGTTTCGAGAGCATCTCATGGGTGAACAGCTCGCTGGCTGCAAGTTCGCCCAGCGTCCCCCTTACGATGTTCAGCTTATCCATCACATTCTCCTTCCTGTGCGCCGAAGCGCTCTTCTCCAGTCCAAGGGCCGTCCTTGCCGCCGCGGCCCCGTTTTTGTCGGCGACCACGACTATGTCGCATTTGAGGCAGTCATATACATACTGCTCGTACTCCCTCGGCGCGGTCGCGGCGAACAGCTCATCATTTACACACACTTCAATGTCGCCACGGTTTGCGTGCACGGCCTCGGCCGCGGGGAAGGCCTGCTTTAGCGCCCTGGCTATCCGTGCCGTGGCGCCCTCATGGTGCATCAACTCGGCTTCCTGCTCCGCAGTCCCTTCGTATATCGGATCTGCGATCCAAGCGATTCCCCTATGAACTGTTGTCTTATCACCCGTGCAATCCCCCACTAAGCACTGCGCGTCTTCAAATATAATAAAGGGGCAGTTTATGTGAGGATAGCAATTGCTAGACCTGCACGGGTAAAAGTGGGGTTCGTTCCCTATCTTTTACCGCAAGTTTGCTTTACTAGAGTAAAGCATTTTATACTCTTATGAAAAAATGGTAGCGGTGAGAATATGGCGCAAAAATCAGCCTCGCGGGTCACAGATTTTCAAACAAACCCATCCGAGACAAGAGAAAAATCGGAGAGAACCGGTCTGAGCACTGCAATACTCCGCAGAGGCACAATAAATGAGGTGGTATTGAATAATTACAATAAATCAGTGGCTTATGCGGCATTATTGCGTGAACGCGACCTGACCCCGACAAGAGCAAGAGACCTGGAAAAGGGCTTATGGAATCTGTGGGCCTACGATATGGGTTTCATCACGAAAAAGTTGGTGTCACGGGATGATCCCCCGCAGATAAAAACGGAACAGCTGTACACTCTGGAAGCCCTAATGGGCAGAATCGATGAGACAAAGGCCGGGAACCTAGAGATCGAGTTTAAAAAATTCATGTCAATAAGTCTGATGAGGCCTGGTGAAATCTCCAGCGTCAGCCCATCTAGACAGGTCGACATGTACTGGCACCTTTTTGTCTTGCACACAAGCGAGTACAGGAACTTCTGCGACTCCGTCTTTCGCAGAATGGTCAACCACGTCCCCGCAACGGACGAAGAAGCAAGGCAGCATTCAATGGACGGCTATGAGCGCACAATAGCAATGTACGATAAAATATTTGGCCCGCCCGACCCCCACATATGGAACGTGAAGGTTGAGGAGGACACCTGCGGCGCATCAAGCCCCGGCTGCGGCAACTGCAGCGACGGTGGCGTCGTCGCCAGCTAAGCGTATCCGATGCCAAATACACAAGCGAAAGCATCAGAAACATGGCGTGACTATATGTCCAATCCGAAGGTCATTTTCAAATACTCGTGGATCTATGACCAGAAATTTAGGGCCTGGGTAGTTTGAAGGGTGCAAGAAACCTGACCGCCCTTCAGGGCGGAGATGAATTGCACCCTTCAATGCAGTCAAGGAACAGATAAACGCCTTCTCATAGATTTTCCTTCAGTGGCAG
>JAJYLX010000001.1 GCA_021787495.1 Microcaldota archaeon
CTAGTCCGTTTCTTTCCAGTTCTGTAACTGCATCTCCTCCTCTAACTTCTTTTGTACAAACTTGGAGAGGTTGATGCTTCTCGCCTCTATGAATCTCTGATGCCTTGGTAGTATCGTTATGGATTTGGCGATTGCCCTCCCATCAATCACCTTCTGCGTTTTTTCTTGTTTAGCCATATTATGTTTATGATACATAAGGTATATATACCTTTGCATCCATAATATGCATTATACATAAGATATAGATGATGGCTATGGATAGAAGACAGCTAAAAGGACTTGAGATTGCAAGGACAGGGAAGGTCGAGAAGGACTTTGACGGCTGGATAGTGCCGTCGCAAACAGACAAGAGCAAGGTCTATCATGTAGATGATAACTTTGTATGCGATTGTCCCGACTGCCAGAAGCGCAAGCTGATGTGCAAGCACGGTTACGCAGCGAAGTATTCCATAAAGGTCGAGATAACCACCCCGAAAGGCACGATAATGAGGGAGAAGCGGCTGACCTATCCGCAAGCGTGGGCAATATACAACAAGTGCCAAGAGAACGAAAAGCAGAGCTTCATGGAATTGTTGAAGGAAATATGCTTAGAGATAGAAGAGCCTGTGCAAACCATCGGCAGACCTAGAGAATCCATGAGAGACCTTCTCTTTGCCTCTGCGCTGAAGGTCTACTCGCAGTTCTCCTTGAGACGCTTTAAGACCGACCTAAAGACCGCGTTGGTTCAGAATATGGTTGGTAAGATGCCTTCAAGGTCGGCGATAAGCGAGTTCATGAACAAGGAGGAGCTAACTCCGATATTGACTAAGCTAATACAACTTTCGTCTTTGCCTCTGAAGGACTTGGAGACACAGTTCGCCATAGACAGTAGCGGTTTCCGCACCACCAAGTTCAACGAATACTGCAAGATGAAGCACAACACAATGCAACACCACGAATGGTTGAAGTGCCACATAATGACAGGCGTGAAGACGAACATCATAACTGCAGTGAAAATAGGTCTGGAGGATTACAGCGCAGACAGCCCGAACTTCATACCTCTTCTTGACATGACGACAAAGAATGGATTTGACGTAAAGGAAGTGAGCGCAGACAAGGCGTACTCCTCGATAGCGAACTACGCTGCGGTTGACAAGCTCGGAGGCAAGGCATACATCGCCTTCAGGAACAATGCGCAGGAAAGCACGAAGATAAGCAAGCAGTCGGCATGGAACAAGATGTATCACTACTTCCAGCTAAACAGCGAGAAGTTCATGGAGAAATACCACAAGAGGAGCAACGTCGAGACAACCTTCTTCATGATAAAATCGAAGTTCAACGACATGCTGAAGAGCAAGATGTTAAGGGCGCAGGTCAACGAACTATTGCTGAAGGTTCTGTGCCATAATATCGTAGTTGTGAATAATGAGGTTAATATAGAATGAGAATTATCTCCGTGACTGATAGTCATATTCTGCTCTATATAAACCGACACGAATCAAAGTTCCAATAGACTGTAAAACTGCAAAGACTACATATAGAGTAAATAATGTCGTAAAGAAGAGCAGTGGAATGTTTAACCAGCCCATATCTAACTTTGCTTGTAGAGCTATAAAGGTAAGAACGTTGATTACTACACTTATTCCAGCGATGACAGTTATATACCAAAATAAAAATAAAAGTTTCCCATAAGTGTTCTTCTTTCTTAAGATATAGATAAAGTCCTTGTCTGCCAAGCTAACAATTATTGACAAGACTGCAATTACCAAAGCAATCATTGCAGCCGATATAGTCACATAAACAGTATTGGTGCTATTGAGTAGAATAGTAACTAGATTGTAATGATAAGCTAAAGCCGTTATAATTAAAGCTACAATAACCGCTCCGAGAAAATCTGGAGAAATTAGAATTTTTATACCACCGAAACTTCTTAATAAACTGGTAAATTTAGTATCTCTATATCTCATTTCTTATCACTTGTTTTCAAATATTTACCGAAGGCTGTAAGAATGTTGTTTACAAATTCGTCTACTGTTTTTCCTCTTTTAACATCTTCTTTAACGATTTTTGTACGAGAATAAAATGTTTTAAATCCTCCTTTATCTTTGTCTCTATACCTTGCTGAGTAATGCCCATATGCCGCATCGCCCATCGCGCGAGCAGAAGTGGCTATTCCCCCACCATTTATTTTGAGACCTTTTTTATTCCTGACTGTAAGCGTAACATTTGTCACGTCATCCTTTTTCATGCCTTCATCGAGAGGTTTGAAAATTGTGAAATCTACAGGGTTGGATGGTTTAAGACTGAAGGTCATCTGGATTACTTCTTTATCTCTGAGGAACTCTAGAATCTCTGTTTCTTCAGTTTGGAGAGTTATCGTTAGAACAGTTAAATCCTTGAAATATTTTCTGTACATAGTTTCTATGATTTTTACAAATCTGTCTATTTGTAAATCTGGTTTTCTCTCTTCAAATATTATGCTATGCGAAGCAAAATGTATTATGAATGCAGAATATAGATTTCCGTAAGGTCTATTTGAAGTCTCTGCCTTTAAATGCCTATCCGAACTTACAATCAAATCGGTTCTTTGGTCTTTCTGCTTTACTAATCTTGCAAAGAGAACATCCTCTTTTTGATTAATAGAAAGCATCTCTCTATCAACAAACTCCCATTTGCCATCCTCAAGAGGACTGGTGTAAGTAAAATCAGAATTGACTAGTTCTTTTAGTTTATCCTCCAGATTAAACCGCTCTGGAGAGGACATATACAGCCTTCCTATGACAAATTCGTGCTCGGCTGGTCTAGACATAGAACCCTTAGAATCTTCAATTGGAGCTTTAATATATCTTATGCTCTTATCTGACGTAATTATAAAGTTATCTTTATATGAAGTGTATTCTGCGTCGTTTTTGTCCATAAAAGGATTCGGCTGTCCATAAAGTCGGCTCATAGAATCACTTTACGGACAAAGCCGCCGCGCTACCGAACAAAGGGCGGTTGCTATAAATATTTGGGTGCGGAATTGGTTGAGAAACGAGGGACGGTGCCATGGTGGGATTCAAGGAGGCGGTAAGGGCATCCTTCTCCGGCATGCTGAGGAGGAAGGAGCCCGCGGTCAGCCCGGAGGCCGCGAAGGAGGACGAGAAGAGGAGCATCGAGCTCATGTTCAGGGGCATGGACATCTACAGGGAATTCCACGCCTGGAAGAACGAGGCGTCGGAGCAGCTCGGCAGGTCCGCGGACCCCGAGGGCTCCAGGAAGCTGATAGAGACCCCGATGAAGCTGTTCGAGATAGACATGGAGGACCTGAGGGACGGCGGGAAGAAGGACAGGCAGAGGCGCTGACCAGCCCGCGCTATTCCCTGACCAGTATGACCCCTATCACGAACAGCGAGGCGCTGGCAGCGAACGAGGTCACGTTCAGGTCCAGGATCGTGCCCGGAAGGAACGGGATCGGGAACTGGATGTACGCCGTCGGTATGCAGACCCCGGTTATGTAGTCGTCGCACGCCGCCTCGTAGAACCTGTGGCCGTTGACGAACTGCGCGGTGTTCCTGAGCAGCGCGCCCATGCAGAACGAAACCAGCAGCAGGGCGAGCCCGAGCATCGCCCTCTTGTCAAGCCTCCTCCACCGCTTCGGCACGATGGACATAATCCCCCTCTTGGATCCCATGGCATTACCTCCATAGCTTGGCCATGCCCAGCCTTATAATCCCATTCCGGTTGCTTCGGTTGCCGGGTCCGGCGCCGCGCCGAGAGCCGTTATATACCCTTGCGCGAAAATACGAGCATGAGCATCCAGCACAAACTCTCCAATGAGATAGACCTCAACGGCGAGTTCCGGTCGATCCTGGACGACATGGAGAACACCGGCAGGAACATGCTCATAACCGGCAAGGCGGGCACGGGCAAGTCCACGCTGCTCGAGTACTTCCGCTCCGTCACGCTGAAGAACGTGGCGGTGCTGGCCCCGACCGGCGTGGCCGCGCTGAACGTGCGGGGCCAGACGATACACTCCTTCTTCCACTTCAAGCCTGACATAACCCCGGACTCGGTGCACCGGGTCGGCAGGATACAGTCGTTCATGTACAAGGCGCTCGACGCGATAATAATCGACGAGATCTCGATGGTTCGCGCCGACCTCTTCGACTGCATGGACCGGTTCATGAGGCTGAACGGCCGCGACTCCTCGATGCCGTTCGGCGGCGCGCAGCTCATACTCATAGGCGACCTCTACCAGCTGCCGCCCGTCGTGACCAGGGACGAGGAGGACATATTCAAGGGCCACTACGCCAGCCAGTACTTCTTCGACTCCCACGCGTTCGGGCAGATGTCGTTCGAGCACGCGGAGCTGAGGACGCACTACAGGCAGAGGGACGAGAGGTTCATAGCGCTGCTCAACGCGATAAGGACGAACAGCGCGACGGACGCGCACATCCGCGAGCTCAACGACCGCTACGACCCGATCTTCAGGCCGAAGGAGTCCGACACCTACATAACGCTGACGTCGACGAACAGGCTGGCGGACGAGATAAACGCGGACCACCTGTCGAAGCTGTTCGGCGTCCCCCACTCGTACCGCGGGCAGATAACCGGGGAGTTCGACCGGAAGCTGCTGCCGACGGACGAGACCCTCACGCTGAAGCAGGGGGCGCAGGTCATGCTGCTCAACAACGACAAGGAGAAGCGCTGGGTGAACGGGAGCATAGGGAAGATAGAGTCGATAGCGCACTACGAGACCGGGGACGAGGTGAGGGTGGCGCTGCTCGACGGCAGGACCGTCGACGTGGGCACCTACGCCTGGGACCTCTACCACTTCTCGTACGACGAGGTCCTGCGGAAGCTCGTGTCGAAGAAGATAGGCAGCTTCACGCAGTACCCGATAATGCTCGCATGGGCGGTGACGATCCACAAGAGCCAGGGCAAGACCTTCGACAAGGTCATCGTGGACGTGGGCCGCGGCACGTTCGCGCACGGCCAGCTCTACGTCGCGCTCAGCAGGTGCACCACCCTGGACGGGCTGGTGCTGCGCAACCTGGTCAAGAGGGAGCACATAATCATGGACGGGAGGGTCGTGCGGTTCCTTTCGGGGCTGGAGGGCCGCCGCTGAGGCGTGAAGAAGGCATAAATATCACGTTTGCTGAGTTGCAAGCGTGGTCCGGTGCCGGAAATGGAGAGGAATGCCGAGCCCCGCGCTTCGGCGGGGGACGGAAATCAGGGCGAGGCGTGGCGCGACGGCCCGCGCCTCAGGCGGGAGGTCCGCACGCCGGGCGACATCGTCCCGCAGCTGAAAGCCGCGGCCGCGACTGCGCTCTTCGTCGCCGCGCTCATACTGCTTACCCCTTCGGAGTGCGGCGGCGCGAAGGAAGCCGGCCCGCATTACGCGCCAACGGAGATGCGCGCGCCCCAGAGGGCCGCGCCGCTGAGGCGCTAGCCTCATCACGGTTTTGCGTGCCTTGAGAGAGCATCCCCGACCTTCTTCTCGCGTTCAGGCCCTTTGTCGTGCCCGATCTTATCCCCGACCTTGTAGATTCCGGTTCCAGACCTGAAGACCGCGGGTCCCTCGCTCTCGTCTGCCCTGGCCTCCAGCACCTCCCCTATGAACATGACGTGGTCGCCCACCTTCTCGTACTTGACGAGCCTGCACTCGAGGTTGAGCACCGCCCCCTCCACCATGTACGCGCCTATCCTGGCGGCCTTGTAGAACCTGAAGCCGAGCTCCTCCAGCGCCGCGACCTTGTCGGTCTTCTTGCCCGAGGAGTGCCCCGCTATGTCGACCAGCTCCGTCTGCGACTCGGACGCGAGGCTGACGCCGAACTCGCCCGACTCGATTATGTTGTCCGCGGTCGCATCGTAGTCATGGACGTTGACCGCGACCATCGCCGGGCTGTACGATATGTGGTGCGTCCACTCCGCGGTCATTATGTCGTGCCCCCACTTGCCGCTGCTGGTAACCAGCCCGAGGTTCGTCACGAACTGCCTGGATTCCGCCTCTCCGTATTTCATCTCCATCTCGATCACGCAAGCAAAAAATGGAGGGAAGGATCAGTTGTCCTTCCCCAGAGCCTTTATGCGCTCGTCCACCGCCTTCAGCTCGTTCTGCAGGCTGTCCTTGTACTCCTTGAGGATCTCCGCCTTCTCGTCCTTCGTGAGGAACCTCCTCACCTCCATTCCGAATCCCTGGCCGCATCCGCAGCCCTCGTACGCTCCTCCGTGCATCTCGTCACCCATCATATAGGACATGCTATATTGGTGCCGCCAAGGGTTTATAAACATATAGGACATCATATATGTAGCTGGTTATATGAAGAGCGCCGAATGCTGCGATATGCGCGGCTTCCTCTCGTTCCAGATCCTGTGGCTCCTCTCGAAGAGGGAGATGTGCGGCGAGGAGCTGGCTGGGGAGATAGGGAAGAGGCGCGGGGAGAGGCCCAAGGCCGGCACCATCTATCCTGCGCTGCGCGCCCTAAGGGCGGGCGGCATGATCGCGGGGAAGGAGGACGGGAAGATGGTCGTCTACTCCCTTACGGGCCGCGGCCGCGCGGCGGTGCAGGTCGCCAAGGCGCGGTTCATACGCTCGTTCGGAGACATACTCGCGGAGCGGTGACACGCACCCTACATGTCGGCCGGCGCTCGTTTATTTAAAGCCGGGCGGCAGAAGTCTGAACGGTTCTATGGCGGGTTCCAGGAGGGGGAAGCCCCCGAAGATATGGGCCGCTGGGATAGTGGTCGCTGCCGCGATAGTGATCGCCATTCTCGTGGTCTCGTACTCGTTCAACAACTCCGTGCAGGGCCGCTCCAGCAACCAGCCGTGCGTCCCGCAGTCGGGCTTCTACTGCCAGGACGTGGTGTTCCACAACGGCGTGCTGTCCTTGAGGTTCGGCCAGGGCACTGGGACGGACTGGACCTCTGGCGTCCTGTACTTCGTGCCGTACGGGCAGCCGTACGACCAGAAGGCCGACACCTACTCCGAGATATCCGGGCTGGACAACAGGGTGTTCAACGTCACCATAGCGATCCCGAGCAGCGTCGCGTCGGGCTCCCCCGGATCAGAACTGGTAGGGTTCCTTTACGTGAACTACACCATGGGGCTCGGGGCGAACGCGACCCATGCGCTGGAGCACGCGGCCACGATCGCGGTGCCCGCGACATGACGCATCGCATCAGAGCAACAGGACAGCGAACAGCGCCGCGACGATGACGATGCCGGCGAGCATCAGGTTCCTGATGTTCCTGCCCTTCCTCACGTATGCTCCCGCGGCCATCGCGTCCGCGCCGAGCAGGACGGGCAGCACCGCCGAGGCGCCATCCGCCAGGGTGAACTGGCCGCCCGGGCCTCCAGATATGAAGAGGGACAGCAGGAACATCCAGACGAAGAGTATCAGGACGCCCATGGCGAAGAGGATGGCGGCGGCAAGCTTCCTCGCGTGCATGCCATCAGGCCTTCCTTGCCACCACGAGTATCCTCCTGTCCTTCGGCTTCGCGGGCTCCATCGAGTAGTCTGAGTATATCGCCAGGACCTTGAAGCCCGCGCGCCTGAGCGTAGGCCTCACCTCCATCACGGGCAGGTGGCTTATCCTCCTTCTCGCCACCGCCATTATGTCATAGTGCCTGCCGTCCTTCCTTAGCAGCTCCATGTCCATGATCCAGCTCTTGCCGCTGGGATGGTTCCTCACAAGCCTTACTATCCCCGGGTCCGCATCGTCGGCGAACACGATGGGCGCGGCGCCGCCTGCAGGGCCGGCGGTGTTCGTCTGGAGAATCAGCAGCCCTCCCTTCCCAACGAGCCTGTTGAACTCGCGCAGGGTTTCCATGTTGCCCTTCCTGTCGAAGTAGCCGAACGAGGTGAACAGGTTCAGCACCGCATCGAACGATCCGGAAGGGAGGCCGGTGTGCCGCATGTCCCCCACCACGTAATGCTTCCCGTCCCCACTGTTCCTGGCTCTTGCAAGACCCACGAACTCCGGCTCTATGTCGACCCCGTACACGTCGAAGCCGGCCTTCTTGAGCGGCCCGTGGTGCCTTCCGAGGCCGCACGGGACGTCGAGAACCGTCCTGACCTTTATGTGTAGCCTCCTCTCCCAGTGCCTGATCACCTTCGCCACGAGCTTTGCCTCGCCCTCGGCGCGCTCCCCGGCCTGCATATCGGATATCGACCAGAGCGCGGCCTTCATCTGTGTGGATAACGACGCCATACTCTCACTTCATGTTCAACCTATAAAAGCGTTATCTGCTGCTGGAGGGGCAGATGTCCCTGAGCACGCAGCCCTCGCAGCGCTTTACCCTCGCGGTGCAGACGTCCCTGCCAAGGGCGATGAACAGGTGCGACACGTTGGCGTACTCCTTCCTGTCGACGAGCTTCATCAACCTCTCCTCTATTTTCACAGGATCCCTCGTCCTCGCTATGCCCAGCCTGTTGGCCACGGTTATGCAGTGCGTGTCTATCGCTATGCCAGCGTAGACGTGGAAGGCGTTCCCGAGCACGACGTTCGCGGTCTTCCTGCCCACGCCTGGAAGCTTCACCAGGTCGTCCATGGCCCTCGGCACCTCCCCGCCGTACCTGCCCTCCAGCATCCTCGCCGTCGCGACTATGTTCCTCGCCTTGCCCCTGTAGAGCCCGAGCACGCCTATGTAGGGATAGAGCTGGCCGGGCCTGAGCCTGGCAAACTCCTTCGGCGTCCTGTAGGCCTTGAAGAGCCTTGCCGTGACCTTGTTGACCTGCGCGTCCTGCGACTGCGCCGACAGCATCGTTGCGACGAGCAGCTCCCACGGGTTCGTGTGGTCGAGCGAGGTGCGCATCTGCGCCCTGTACCTCCTCTTCAGGCGGCGCATGACCTCGTCCATTAATTCCCTGCTGGCCATCCGGCATCACACAGATATAAAGCTTTAAGCGGAATAGCTATTAAGTGGGGTGTATATACGGCAGCAAAGCTCCTTCCCGGCAAGGAGGCAAAGGAATTGGTGAGGACTCTCGCCGCCGAGTACAGGGACGCGAAGTACTACCTGGACTTCAGGACGCCGATAGACCTCGTGGCGGCGGCGATACTGTCCGCGCAGACCTTGGACGCCACGGTAAATAAGACTACGCCTGCCCTGTTCGCCAAGTACAGGACGGCGAAGGACTACGCGACCACCAAGCCGGAAGAGCTGATAGAGCTGATAAGGAGCGTCAGCTTCGCGGGCAACAAGGCGAAGAACATAATCGGCACCATGAAAGCCATACAGGAAAGGCATGGAGGAAAGGTCCCGAACAGGATGGAGGAGCTCGTGGAACTGCCTGGCATAGGCAGGAAGACGGCCAACACGATACTGATAAACGCCTACGGCATAGTCGAGGGCATACCCGTCGACACATGGGTGATAAGCCGCTCGTACAGGTGGGGTCTCAGCCTGAACAGGGACCCCGAGAAGATAGAGCGGGACCTAATGAGGGTCATCGACAAGAGGTATTGGCACAACTGGGCGTACGTGGTGAAGACGCACGGGCGCGCCGTCTGCCAGACCGTGCCGTTGTGCAGCAAGTGCAAAGTTAGCAAGATGTGTCCGAAGAACGACGTGAAGAAGCAACTCTGATAGCATGAAGATAATAGCAGACCTGCAGGTGCACAGCAGATTCGCGCGAGCGACGAGCAAGGACATAACCCTCGAGAGCCTCGAGAAGTACGCGAGGATAAAGGGGCTCGGCCTTCTCGGCACGGCCGACTTCCAGCACCCGCAGTGGAACAAGGAGATAAAGAAGGCGCTGCGCGAGGACGACAACGGCATACTCTGGAGCAAGACCGGCTTCCCGTTCATCTGGCAGACCGAGATAAGCCTGATGTACTCGCAGGGAGGGAAGGGCCGTGCGGTGCACGTGCTCGTCTACGCGCCCGACACGATAATCGCGGACAGGATAATCTCCTACCTGGGCAGCAAGGGGCGCCTCGATTACGACGGCCGCCCGATATTCGGGATGTCGGTGCACGATGCCGTAAGGGACCTGAAGGCAATATCAGACGACATAGAGATAATCTTCGCGCATTGCATGACTCCCTTCTTCGGCGTGTACGGCAGCAAGTCGGGCTTCGATTCCCTGAAGGAATGCCTCGGCGACCAGGCAGACAAGGTCTACGCGGTCGAGTCCGGCATGTCCGCCGACCCTGGCATGCTGTGGAGGTTCAAGGAGCAGTTCAACGTGGTCTCGTTCAGCGACGCGCACTCGATGTGGCCGTGGAGGATAGGCCGCGAGGCCACGATATTCGACGTCCCGAAGCTCACGTACAGGAACGTCATGCACGCGATACGCACGGGCGACGGGCTGGCAGGGACCATCGAGACGCCCCCCGCCTACGGGAGGTACCACTGGGACGGCCATAGGGACTGCGGCTTCGAGTCGTCACCAGAGGAGACGAAGAGGCTGGACGGCATCTGCCCGAAGTGCGGCAAGAAGCTCATAATCGGGGTGGACTACCGCGTGGAGGAGCTCGCCAAGGAGCCCGACGGCTACAGGCCGAGGGGCGCCAAGCCCTATTACACGCTCGTCCCGCTGCACGAGCTGATTGCCTTCCACCTGGGCACATCGCTGCTCTCGTCGAAGAAGGTCTGGGCGATATATGATGCGCTCATACACAGGTTCGGCACGGAGTTCAGCATCCTGCTCGACGCCAAGGAGGATAATCTCAGCGCCGCCCTGCACGGCGATGAGGCCCTGGTCAGGCTGATAATGCTGAACAGGGAAGCAAAGCTGCCGATACGGCCTGGCTACGACGGGGTGTACGGCAGGATAAACCTGCCTGCCGGGGATCCTGAAGGGCCGCGGCAGGAGCCAGACCGCGGCCAGAAGGGCCTGTCCGGCTTCCTCGGATGAGGCGTTTACCGCGGGTTCGCAAAAGCCACCGCGCAGTATTAATTTTTATTCGTGTCTAACGTGTAGGGTGAAACCATGCAGAGCTTGATAGACATAGGCGAGCCAGCCCCGGAGATAAACGCCCAATGCTATTTTCCCGACAGCAAGGAGATAAAGCAGTACAAGCTGAGCCAGGACAAGGGCAAGTGGGTCGTCCTGACGTTCTATCCGGGGGACTTCACGTTCGTCTGCGCCACCGACGTCGAGGCGTTCACCGCCGTGTACGACGAGTTCAGGAAGAACAAGGCGGAGGTGTACGCCGTGAGCACGGATAGCATATTCTCGCACAAGTCGTGGGCCGAGACCTCGCCGCGCGTCAAGGAGAGCAAGATACCGCTCATAGAGGACTTCACCAAGAGGACAACGGCCGAGTACGGCTTCCTGAACAGGCAGAGCGGCGCCGCCAGGAGGGGCACCGTCATAATAGACCCCGAGGGCAACGTGCAGTACATCTCGATACACAACGACGGCCTTGGCAAGGACGCCGAGCACATCTTCACCGAGTTCATGGGCCTGAAGACCATCCACGACACGCCTCCCGAGGCCGGGCACATCTGCGCGATACCCGCGAACTGGAGGGTGGGCAAGAAGACGCTCGACATCGACGTGCAGAAAGATATAGGAAAGCTGTAGTCGCATATATGACTGATCATCGATGGACACGACCATACTCCTGTTAGCCCTTGCGACATGCGCCTCCACGCTCATAGGGGGCGCAATCGCGATACGCCTCAGGAAGGTGCTGCACTACTTCTTCGCGTTCTCCGCCGGGGCGCTCATAGCGGTGTCGTTCCTGGACATACTGCCAGAGAGCATAGACACGGCGCAGTTGCTCGGCTTCCCGATTAGGTACATATTCATCGCTGTGGTGGTCTCGTTCTTCGTCTACAACCTGATAGAGCGTGCGTTCGCCACGCACCACATCGACAAGGACGCGCACGGCATGACGCACGGCCACATAATGGGGCCGATAGGGGCGGGCGGGCTGGTGATACACAGCTTCCTAGATGGCGTCGCGATCGGCAGCGCCTTCCAGCTCAGCCCCGTGGCGGGCGCGATAGTCGCGCTGGCCGTGATATCGCACGACTTCACTGACGGGATAAACACCGTGGTGGTGATGCTCAAGAACGGGCACACCTCAAGGAACGCGTCGAAGTTCCTCATCGCCGACGCGCTCGCCCCAGTGGCCGGCCTGCTCATAATATCGCAGTTCAGCATAGACCCCGTGATACTCTCGGTGATACTGGCCGTCTTCGTCGGCGAGTTC
Organism: Microcaldota archaeon; assembly: GCA_021787495.1. GTDB lineage: Archaea > Micrarchaeota > Micrarchaeia > Micrarchaeales > Micrarchaeaceae > A-MIC-10. Next base: position 12,133 of record JAJYLX010000001.1, read on the forward strand.
ATCTACCTCGGGGCGTCGAACATACTGCCAGAGACGAGGCAGCACACCGCCTGGAAGATGATGCTGCTCATGGCGGTGGGCATAACCGTCATAGCGGTGCTCACGTCGTTCATCTGAACGGGCCGTGGGTCACGCGCTGGCCTTGACGTGCAGGGCCTGGACGTTCTTCATGTGGTTGACGCTCGTCAGGGCGCGGTAGGCCGCCATTATCGTGTTGTACTTCGACCTCGTCCTTCCCTTGGAGAAGCTCCATAGGTCCCTGACCCCGACAAGCGTCAGCATCTTCTTGAGCGGGTCGCTCGCCACTAGGCCCAGCCCCTTCGGCCCGGGCTTGAGCGTGACCTCGACGGACCCGCATTTTCCCTTCACGGTTATGGGGAGGCTGTGCTCGGTGCCGCACTGGCACTGCCACGAGCCGCACCCGAATATCACCGGCACGATGTTCTTCTTCGCGTTGACCGTCGCGGTGTCTATCGCCGCCCTGACCTCCGTGTCCTTTCCGGCGCCGATGCCCACGTGGCCGTTCCCGTCCCCGACCACGACCGTCACCCTGAACTTCGCCTTGCGGTTGTTCTTCGTCATGCGCTGGACGTTCATTATCTCTATGACCTCGCTCTTCAGGCCAGGCAGCAGCGCCTCCGCGATGCCCCTCTCCTCTATCTTGTGGCCCTGGTGGAAGATCTGCTCTATCGACGTGATCTCGCGGGCCTTGACCCTCTTGCCGACCTCCGTGACCGGGCTCCAGCCCTCCATGTCGAACGGCTTTACCTCCTCCTCGTATCTCCTTCTCTCTCTTCTTCCTCTCTGCAAAATATCACTTCTGTTTTATGGCGCCGCTCACCTTGCCGAACAGCTCGTCTATCTTCGCAACGTCCACGTTGCCCTTCCTGTAAAGCGCGAATGCGTCCTTGTTCTCCGCCGCGTAGGCCTTGATGTGCTCGCCGCGTATCCTCTTCTCGTCGAACTCTATGCTGTTCCTTATCTTGAGGCCGTTGTCTATGGCCCCCTTCGCGGCCGCGAAGAGTATCGATGCCTTCGTGGGCTTCCTTAGCCCCGTGTCGAGCGTGCATTCCCCTACGTTCAGCTTTGCGGCCTTCCTGGCCAGCAGCTCCCCCGTGAGGTAGGCCGTGGGCGTGTTCCTCTTGGGCATCCAGCCGAACTCCCTGAGCTCGTTCGAGTGCGCCATCGCGACGACCTTGTCGCCCCCGCGCTCGTACGAGACGATCTGCATCGAGACGCTCCTGTTGGACCTCCTCACCACCACCCTGGGTAGCCTGCCCTTGAGCAGCCTGACCCTCTTCGAGTAGTCGGTGCGTCCCTCCCTTCTCCTTCTCCTTATCGTGCGCATCAGATCACAGCTTCTTCAGTTCCGCGGCCCTCTCGTCCGTCATCTTGACCGACGTGCGTATGTGGTTTATCAGCGACAGCTTCGTCTGGAAGGTGCCTCCCTTGACGAGGGCGTAATACCTCTTGAACATCACGTTGTCTATCTCGTTCGCGCCCTTCAGCGAGGCGAGTATCCTCCTCTGGGCCCTCACCTTCTTCACGTACGGCGAGCCGCTCCTCGCCTTGTGGCTGCCCTTCCTCCTTCCGGGGCCCCTCGCCCTGCCGGCGCGCCTCTTCCTCTTCAGCTCCCTCCCGTGCAGGCTGAGCGTCGTCTTCTCCTTGATGGCGTAGACCTTGCCCGACTTTATGAGCGCGCGTACGTCCTCCTTGGTTATGGCCTTCTTCGCGTCCTCCAGCGAGCCCTCCTGTATGCGTATGCTGTTGACGCCCCTCTTCATTATCTGGGCCGCCGCCCTCTTCGTAAGCTTAATGCTCATTCACTGCACCTCCGTTCTCCTTCGCCGCCCCAGCCGCCTGCGGCGGTTTCGGCCCTTCCCGCCCCTTGGCGGGCCCCTGCCCCTTCTGCGCGGCCTCTGCCTTAGCCTCCGCCTTGGCCGCCTTCGCCTCCTTGCCCGCCTTGGGCTTCCTCTCCAGGTCCGCGCCGGGGTTTGCGACCTCGATGCCGCGCTTCTTCGCGGCCTCGACTATCATCCTGCGCGTGCGCTTCGAGACGGAGTGCGCTATTATGGCGTCGTGCGTCTCGTGCATTTTGCTCTCGTGGAAGAGCTCCAGGTCGCGCACGTTGCGTATCATGGCGCTCGTCTTGCCGCTCCTGCGCACGTGCCGCACCGCCTCCGGGTTGCGGTAGCCGATCGTCGGCTCGGCGCCCATGTGCGCCTTCTTCACGCGCTTCTTGTTGTCGATGCCGCGCTGCTTCCTCCACCTGGCCAGGACGTGCTTCCTGCTCTTCGCGCCGTAGTTCGGCACGTTGAAGTTCGGGTGTCCCTTCTTCCTTATCTTGACTGCCATGAGCATCACTCCTCTATCGCGTAGTATATCCCGTCCTGGAAGACGCGTATGTCGCGCCTCCTTATCTTCGTAGCGTTGCGTATGTTGGCCGCGGTCTGGCTGACGTCGTCCAGGTTCGTGCCGTAGACGCGCACGCTCTGCCCCTTGACCTCGACCTTCGTGCTTCCCACTATGTTCGCCCTCCTGACGGCGCGCTCGCCGAACATGTTCTTTATCTGCACCTCCGGGCCCTTCGCCTCCACCACCATCGGGAAGTGGGCGAACACGATGCTCATGCGCCTCTCGAAGTGCTTCGTGACGCCCTCCATGTCGTTCCTGACCTCCTTGGCGAACGCGTTTACGGCCTTGCCGGCCTTCTTCGCGAGCGCTCCCTTCCCTATCGCGCTGACCTCGACGGCATCGCCGTCGACCTTGACGCCGAGGAGCACGTCGTTGAACCTCCTCGCGTTGGAGCCGAGGCTGCCGGAGGTGTGCACCTCGCCGCCCTTCACCTCGACCTTCACCCCGCTCGGAATCTCGATCTTCATGAGCATCATCAGTAAACGTACGCCAGTAGCTTGCCCCCTATGTTCTGCTGCTTCACGTCTCTGCTGGTCATCACGCCCTTCGACGTCGATATGACGAGCATGCCGAAGTCCTTGCTCGGGACGTACCTTGCCTCGTACTTCTGTATGTCGTCCTTGCCAGCGCTGAACCTGGGCTTTATGACCCCTATGTCGTTTATCCTGTTGGAGAGCGCAACCCTGAGCATCCTCGCCCTACCCTCGGTGTACTCCTCGTAGCCGCCGATGTAGCCCTCCCTCTTCATGACGTCGAGCACCGCCCTGACGAGCTTCGTCGAGTAGACGCTGCACTCCCTCCTGCCGAGCAGCTCGTGCGTCTTTATCGTGTTGATCGTGTCAGCAAACCTGTCCATGCCATCATCCGTATTTCTTGAAGCCCAGGCTGGGCGCGACCTCCCTGAGGCAGCGCCTGCAGATGTAGAGCCTGTGGGCCCTTATCAGCCCCCTCGTTGTCCCGCAGATCCTGCACTTCCTGTGGCCCTTGCCCTTGAATTTCTCCTCGATTCTTACCTGCATGAATATCACGCTACCTCTGCCTTGAGCACGCCCTTCAGGTACTCCTCTATCTCGGCCGGGGCGACCACCGCCTGCGACTTCGCGACCCTGCCCGGCTTTATCTTCCTGATCGAGACGCGGGTGCCGGGGCGCTTGAACGAGAGGTTGACGTTCATGCCCAGCATGCCTATCTTCGGGTCGTACTTCACCCCGGAGATGTCGATGTACTCGCGTATTCCGAAGCTCGCGGTGTTGTTGCTTATCGAGCCCTGCTTGACCCTGTTGTCCACGGCATCGAGCAGCCTCTTCGCGAGCTGCTCCGTGCCCCTCCTCACCGTCACGTAGGCCCCTATCTTCGTGCCCGGGGATATCTTGAACGCGGGTATCCTCCTCTTCGAGCGCTCGTCCACGGGCTTCCTGCCCGTTATGAGCTCGAGCAGCCTCTTCGCGTTGGCCTGCTTGGCCTCGTCGTTGCCCGTGCCTATGTTTATGACGACCTTGTCGAGCCTTACATCCCTCATCTTGTTGTCTGCCATGAGCACCAACCTATCCAGTCACCATGACGTTGCTTACCGTGGTCTCGAACGTGCCGCCCTTCGACGCGACGATCACGCTCTTCTCGCTGTGCATGTTCCCCTCCTTTATGTCCTCGACCTTGCCCTCCGCGCCGACGTTCACGCCGGCTATGACGACGCATTTCGCGCCCTTCTCGAGCCTGAGCACCGCCCTCACCTTCCTGTCCGTGCCTATGCGCACCGAGTCGTTGACCCTGGCCTCGCCGTTACCCCCCACCACGCTGCCGTCGTGGAGGCCGAACATGAGCTTGCCCCCCTTCCCGATGTACTTCCTGACCAGCTTGTACGTCATCTCGTCGGGCTTCTCGGCCTTCGCGAACACGGACCTGGAGTTGCTGTTTATGCCCACGAGGTAGTGGGCCTCCCCCACGGTTATGACGTCGCTCAGCCCGACCGGGTACTTGACGTCGCGCACGCGCTTGCCGTCCACGGAGACCTTGCCGTCGTTGAGTATCTTGATCGCGTCGGACGTGGTCCGCGCCAGGCCCTCGCGCTTCAGGAAGACCACGATCGGCAGGCTCCTCTCCCTGGAATGCCTGCCCGCCCTCGCCTTCATGACGTACTTGCTGTCCTTCCTGTGGACCCCCATGTACGCCGGCGATTCGAGCGCCTTCATGTGCCTGTCGTTTCCCTTGCTTGCCATGGTATCACGCCGTTGCCTGCGCCGCCAGCTGCGGCGCCTCCTCAGTCTCCTTCGCCTGCCTCTCGGCCTTGGGCGGCTGCCTCGCCGGCTGCTTCTCGGCCACCGCCTTCACCTTGAGCTTCGCCGCCCTCGCCTTGTCGGAGAGGTTCAGGTCCGTTATGTAGACGTTGCTGCTGCTTATCGGTATGCTGTACTCCTTGCCGCGCGCGTTCTTCTTCTTTAGCGCGTCTATGAATATGCTGCCCCTGCGCATGTTGACCGCCGTGACCTTGCCGGACTTGCCCCTGCTGCCACCGGCCATGACCTTCACCGAGTCGCCCCTCGATATCTGCACCGCCCTGACCTTGATGCCGAGCTTCTGCCTCAGCTGCCTGTCGAGGTGCGCGTGCACGAAGTGCTGGCGCTGGTGCATGTCCGCGTTGAACCTGAACTTGCGCTGCTTCCTCGGCTTGCTGCTGCTTATCATCAGACCACCCTCGACGCCACGTTCGCTATCTTCGCGAACCTCGCTATGACCTCCCTGGCTATCGGCCCCTTGACGGCCGTGCCTATCGGGAGGTTTGTGTCGTTCACCAGTATGGCTGCGTTGTCCTCGAACTTGATGCGCATGCCGTCAGCCCTCCTCATCGGCTGCTTCTGCCTGATTATTACGGCGCGCACGACCTTCTTGACGTACTGCGGGTTGCCGCTCTTGACGCTGGCGCTGACGAGGTCCCCCACGCCGGACTTGCTGTACCTGCCCTTGCTGCCCGACTTGCCTATCTTGTTGATTATCATCAGCTTGTAGGCGCCGCTGTTGTCGGCGCACTCGAGCACCGTGCTCGGTATGAGCGTCTTCGGTATCTTCGTCGCCACGCCCTTCATTCGTGTCCCCCCTTGATTACCTTCGTTATCACGAAAGACTTAGTCTTGCTGAGCCTCCTCGTGTTCGCTATCCTGACCACGTCGCCCTGCTTCGCGGATATGCAGGCCGGGTTGTACGCCGGTATCCTGCTCGTCTTCCTGAGCGAACGCTCGTACTTGTGCAGGAAGATGCTGTACTCCCTCTTCACTATGGCCGTCTTCGCGGCCTTCGCGCTGACGACGACGCCGTCGAACTCATAGCCGTGCGTCTTCAGCTGCCCGTGAATCGGGCACTTTGGGTCTGTGCATTCCAAACGATCACTTCACTTCCAGCTCCAGGACAGGACTAGCTCATAGATGCCTCTTCCTGTAGTATTTCATGCTTTTCTCTATACGCTCGTAAGGACGAAAAGCAATCTCGTTGCCGTGAACTGTAAATACCTTTTTGTCAGCAATGAATTTAAATGTTGATATTCTCTTGCTTATCCTCCTCTCGCCCTGTTTTGTGGCTATCACGAGCGTGTTCTTGGTCTCGTCGACGACAACGCCGCTTATGCCCCTCTGCGACCTGTCGCGGCTGTCCGCCACCCTCGCCCTCAGGCCTATCAGCTCGTGCAGCACTATGTTCCTGTTGTCGTACACCCGTCCATATCTGCCGGCAACAATTAAGAACCCTCGCAGGGAGGGAGAAAAGCGGAACTGCGGGTCACTTCACGGTGACCCTGTCGGCTATGTTCGTTATCCTGTCTATGTCGTAGTTGACCACGGTGCCGTAGTTCGTCCTGATGGCGATTATGCCGTTCCCGGGAAGCACCTTCACTATCCTGCCGATGTAGGCGCCTATGTCGTTTATCACGACCTTGCCCTTCATCCTGGCGCCCTTTATCGCCATCCTCCTCAGGTGCGCGCTGAACAGCGAGATGCCGTAGCCGGCCACTATAGTAATTATGCTGTAGAGCAGCAGCTCCCAGAAGTATATCTGGCCGATGAACCACGCGGCCGTGAGGTAGAGCAGCACTATGCCCATGACCCCGTACCCGATGTACGAGCCCTCGCGTATGGCCTTGTAGCGCAGCCTCCTCGCCTCCAGGTCTATTATCCTCCCCGCGACGTAGAGCGCGAGGCTTATCGGGAGTATCAGTATGAAGCCCTCTATGGCATACGAGACTATGCTCACCGCGTCAGAGCTCGTCTTCGCGGCGTAGGCGTAGCTGCCGTAGGCGACGACGAGCGCTATCACGAAGAAGAGTATGCTCCCCACGTAGAATATGAAGCTGAGGCGCTCGATGCTGAACCCGAGGCCGCGGAAGCTGTAGCTGATCCTGTCCTCCAGGCCTACGCCCTTTATCACAAGGTACAGGCCTATCAGCGCGACCGGGGGCTGCCATCCGTAGTTGAGGTAGTAGCTGATCGCGAAGAGAAGCATTATGACGGCCGGCACCCCGAAGACTATGCGCGCGTAGTGCGGCTCCTTGAGCTTCTCCAGTATCGCGAAGTAGGTGTTCTCGAGCTGCTCGGCCTGCTTCATGCGCACGATGTCGACGCTGTTGACCTTTATCCTGTTCTTCAGCAGCGGCAGTATCCGCGAGTCGCTCGCCCCGTCCGTGACGAGCACGCACGCGTCGACCTTGAACCTGTCTATGACTATCTCCATCTGCCTTGAGAGCTCCGCGTCGGCGACGTATCCCTCCCTCTCCGCTCCGGTGAGCGTCGCGACCCTCACGCCGTATCCCTGCCTCTTGAGCTCGTCGTACTTGCGCACGGCCTCGAACATCGTGTTCGCGTCCGTGTCCTGCGGGTCCTTGAGCGCCAGCGCCGCGGCCGCCTTGAGGTTCTCCTCCCTTCCCAGCACCGGTCCCGTTACTCTCGTCTTCCTGTACAGGTCGTTGTCTATGTCGACTGCCAGTACGAGAACCCTTTCCTGCATGGCGCCACTCTCGTAACCTGCTCAATGCAGTAATAAAAAGCTATCCCAGGCGTACGTGGATGGGCGATGCCCTTCCGCGCGCCGGCGCGCCAGGATCCGCCGCGCCCTCCGAAAGCCTTATCTATCTGGAAAGAGATTGGGTTGCGTGGTCGAATGACGATGATCTCCGGCTCCAGGAAAAACACGCGCATATTGCTGGTAGAGAACAACGCCGAGCTGCGGAAGGGCAGCATGGCGAACGTGCCGGAATCCGTAACCGATCCGTGGTTCGTGGAGAACGTCTGGAGGTCGGGGCTCGTGGTTGCCATGTCGGGCGAGAAGATGCCGAGGCAGATCGGGCTGTACGAGGTCGACCCGAACCAGGAAGTCATAACCGCCGTAAACCAGGAGGAGTTCAACTCCCTCTCCCACCTCAGGAGGATGATGGTCCTGCGTTCCGCGATAGGGTTCGCCGAGAGCGGCATGGACGTCAGCATGCGCGTGGGCCCGCTCGGAGACGGGTCCGAGAACAGCAACCTTCCCGCGATAATACTCTTCGGCGGCGGCCTCCCGCAGTGGGCGGCGGTGCGCGAGGACTACAAGCGCACGGACATACCGCCGCTCGCAAAGGACGAGTACATCGTGCTCGTCTCCCCACGCGGTGGCGAGACCGTCATAAAGCCCGAGAAGGGCATGAAGATCGAGATCCGGCGCTGAGCTGCGCCCCCGTCGCCGCGCTTATACGCCGCGACACAGCCGCGCTGTTCCGCAAATGCGGCGCGCACACAAGGAATATAAACCTTTTTCGAGCACCTTCTAATGGCGACGCAGTTGAGGGACCTGAGCGCGAATGCGGTAGTGGACGCCTGCCTGAAGATGAGCTACAACCAGCCGGAGGGCTGCCTCTTCGTCGTGGAGCTCGAGGGCACGAGGGGCTACTACGAGCAGTCGAACATGCAGATATTCAGGAAGAGCGGCCGCAGGCTGTCCGTGCTCAGGGAGGGCGACAACGTCATAATAAGGAAGCTCGCCAGCCTCGACGGCGCGATGATAGTCAACAAGGAGGGGGAGCTGCTGCAGGTCGGCGCTACGCTCACGCACTCAAGGAACTTCCTGAGCCACGGCAAGCGCCACGCGTTCGCCCTCGGCACCAGCGCCTACTCCCCGAACCTCGTCTGCATCCTCGCGAGCGAGGAGGACAGGCACATACGCACCTTCAGGGAGGGCTACCTGGTCGCGAGCATAAACTCGGAGACGCACATGCCCGTGACGACGACCAACAAGGTCGTGGAACTGCTCACCTCAAGGGTGACGAGCTTGGTCATAGCCAGCGGCATAGCGGCCAGCCTCCTCACGGTCAACCCGATACCCGCCATAGTCACCATAAGCGGCACGCAGGTCATAACGTTCGAGGGATTCGAGAAGGTCAGGGAGTTCTTCATAGGGAAGCGTTCCCAGCAGGACCAGCGCCAGCAGCTGCTGGCGAAGGCATAAATTCGTTCCATGCGCAGTAGGCGCGTCTGTGACGAGAGTGGTCAGGTTGGGCGCAAGCGGATCCGCCGGAGGGCAGTGGTCCAGTTCCGCGCATTCGCTGCACGCCTTCGCGCTCCGCCATTCCGGCGCGTTCGTGCTCGCGGCGATAATCGCGCTCGCGCTGGCGCTCGCGGCCTCGCACCACACCGGCACGAGCTGGCTGGGCGGCTCGGACAACTTCATCTACACCTTCTCGGCCGCGCAGGTGTCGCACGGCAGCCTGGCGACGCTGCCGTGCTGCGGCGAGGACAACGTCAAGTACCTGCTGTACTTCGGCATCTCGCTCTTCTACAACGGCCTGTTCGGGTACACGCCGCTCACGCAGTCGATGTTCGGCCTGCTCTGCATGGCGCTCACCGTGGTCTCGGTGTACCTGATCGGGAAGAGGGTCTACGGCGCCAAGGCGGGCCTCGCGGCCGCGTTCGTCTACCCTATCATACCCCTCGTCTCCATAGAGAGCACGGGCGCGGGGGACAGCGTACCGATGGCCTTCCTCGCGACGCTCTCGATACTGCTCATAGTCTACGCGATGCCGCGCCCGGGCCGCAGGCCGCCCGCCGGCTGCCCCGCCGGCGGGAGCATCCTCCTTGCGCTGTCGGGGTTCGTCGCAGTGGTCAACTTCCTCATAGTGCCCGAGGCGACGATAGGGTTCATGATATCCGCCGTGCTAGTGCTGTACCTGCTGCTGACCAGGAGGGTCACCGGGCCCGGCCTCGCCCTCTTTCTCGTCGGGTCGCTGCTCGGCGCGGCCGCGATAATGGGGGTTTCGCAGTCATTCAACGGCAGCCCCCTCTACATATTCGCCACCGACATGCGGTCGTTCGACGTCGCCTACACCATGCAGCCGTTCGCGACGTACATGCAGTTCATGTTCCCGGAGAACGTGGTGCAGAAGACGCTCTCGCTCGCCGGCCCCGCGCTTCCCGGCACGTACGCCGCGCTCCTATGGAGCTACTTCGCCCCGCTGGGCGGCTACCAGCAGCTCGAGTTCGGCTACATCGGCTATGCGCTCGCCGCCGCGGCCGCGTACCTGATAGCAACGAGGGAGAGGAGGGCCGCCCTCCCAGCCTTCTGGTTCTCCTTCGCATTCCTCTACCTGAGCTTCGGCTCGCAGGGCATAACCAGGTACATACCGCTCTTCGCCGAGCAGAGGTTCCTCGTGCTGCTCTGCCCCGCCATCGCGCTGCTGGTGGGCATCGCCGCGGCGAGGTTCGCGTCCGGGTTCGGGCGCCCGGCCGTACGGGCGGCCGCCTGGGCGGCGGTGCTGGCCCTGCTGGCGGCGCTGCTCTGCTCCTCGGCCGCCAACATAATCGCGGTCGATACCGCGCAGTACTATTTCACGGAGCCGATGATGCAGACCGCCCAGTACGTCAATTCGCTTCCGTACAACGCGACGGTCTTCACCACCAGCGCCATAGAATGGGAGGTCTTCACGGACCAGGCGCACACGGTCCTCATGCGCATGCGGCCGATAGCGGACGCCGGGTCGTGCGGGCAGGCGCTGTCCGCGGCCGGCGCGCATCACGGCGACTACGTCGTGGACAACCTGGACGCCCCCGGAGGCCCCCCGAACCTCTCGGCCTGCGGCCTGGAGACGGTCTTCTCCCCGGGCGTGCCCCGATGGCTGCTCGGCCAGACGCTGTTCGGCGGGCAGCCGAACTTCTGGAACGTCGCGGTCTACAGGTACGTCAGTACCAGCCCCTAGCCTTCATCGCCGCGGCCACCCTCCCTATGGCGATCGTGTACGCGGCCATGCGGTAGTTGATCTTCCTGCCCTTGTGCTCCCTCTGCGCGTTCACGACGTCGCGGAAGGAGCGCGTTATTATCGTGTCCAGCCTGCTGTAGACGTCCTCCTTCGTCCAGTAGTACCCAGATATGTTCTGCGCCCACTCGAAGTACGAGACTATGACGCCCCCGGAGTTGACGAGGAAGTCCGGCATGCTCGGTATGCCGCGCTCGAACAGGATCTTGTCCGCCTCGGGGGTGACGGGCCCGTTCGCCAGCTCGAGCACCATCTTCGCCCTCACCTTGTCGGCGTTGGCCTTGGTTATCTGGTTCTCTATGGCCGCCGGTATGAGCACGTCGACGTCCAGGTCGAGCAGCTCCTCGTTGGTTATCTTCTGCCCTCCCCTGTAGTCGTCCACGGAGCCCTTCGCCTTCGCCTCCTGCAGCTTCTTGTAGTCGAGGCCGCCAGGGCTGTACACGCCCCCGCCGGAATCGCTTATCGCCACGACCTTCGACCCGAACATCTTGGTGACGAGGTCGAGCGCGAAATGCCCCGCGTTCCCGAAGCCCTGCACCGCCACCCTCGCCTTCCTGAGGTTCATCTTCCTGAGCTTCGCGGCCTCGCGGAGGACGTACATGCCCCCGACGGCCGTGGAGTCGAACCTGCCCTGCGAGCCCCAGAGCTCGAGCGGCTTTCCGGTGATCATCCCGAACTCGTCGCGCCCGTGCATCTTGCTGTACTCGTCGGCCATCCACGCCATTATCTGCGGGTTGGTATAGACGTCCGGCGCCGGCACGTCCGTGTGCGGGCCCACGAAGCTGCCTATCGAGCGGATGTACTGCCTCGAGAGGGCCTCGAGGTCAGTCTCTGACATCCTCTTGGTGTCGACTATCACCCCGCCCTTCGCCCCGCCGAACGGTATGTCGGCGAGCGCGCACTTCCACGTCATCCACGCGGCGAGCGCCTTCACGGTGTCGATGTTCTCCGCGGGGTGGAACCTTATGCCGCCCTTCCCCGGGCCCCTCGCGTTGTTGTAGAGCACGCGGAAGCCCGTGAACTCCTTCGTTGCGCCGCTGTGCATCCTTACCGGGAAGTTCACCGTGACGCTCTGCATCGGCTCCCTCAGCATCGCGTGCACCTGCTTGTCCAGGTCCATTATCTCGGCAGCCTCGTCGAGCTGTATCTGCGCTATCTTGAAGGGGTCGAGCTCTTCAGCCATAGTATCACAAGCCTACAAACCACTGCTCAATTATTTATACTCTTACAATGCTTATCGGTATCATGCCGTCAACATCGAGGGTCGCGGCCGCCCAGACGGTCGCCTCCCTGTTCGTCGTCGCGTTCATCTATGTCGCGCTCTCGGCCAGGCAGCCCGCGCCCGGCCTACCGGCATCGTTTGCCGTCTCGGGCCACAGCTTCGACTTCAGCGCCTACGCCGTGACGCAGCAGCAGCAGGAGCAGGGCCTGATGAACCAGACAGTGACGAACGGCACGTTCATGCTCTTCGTCTTCTCCAAGCCATCGATATACCGGTTCTGGATGTACGACACCTACGACGCCCTCGACATCATCTGGCTGAACGGGACGCGGGACGGCGCGACCGTGGTCTACGTCGCGGCGAACGCGCAGCCGTGCGTAAACGCGCCGCAGCAGGACTGCGCGGTATACGCGCCGGACGCGGCGGCGAACTACGTCATAGAGGCGAAGGCGGGGTTCGCGCCTGCCTACGGGATCGGGGTCGGCACGCGTGTCTCGTTCGCGCGCTGATCAATCGTCGAGGCCTGAAGGAATGAATAAATATTTAGTCAGGAGGTAAGATAGTGTAGATGGTGGGAAAGATGGTGTCCAAGACGGCTGGGGCGGCCCAGAAAAGCGAGAAAATTGGGTACGGCAAGGAGGCCGAGGCCATATGCGGCATGGCCCAGAAGAACCTGCAGGACACCCTTGACAGGCTGGGCAGGCTCAAGTCCGGGCTGGACGGGTACGCGGAGGCGTATGTCGAGCTGGTGAGGGAGGACAAGAGGCTCATATCCGCCGCCAAGAGGGAGGGGCGGCAGCCGTCGGCGCAACTGCTGAAGGAGTTCGACGAGGACAGGGAGCGCCTCGCGCTCCTCAAGAAGGCGTCGGACGTCATGGGCTCGATTGGTGGGCCAGTGAAAGAGGGGGCGACCCTGGAGGTCAAGCTGCTCAAGCGCGAGTTCGGCACGTACCATTACGTGAAGGCGCATCCGGATTCAGCAGTGAACGCGCTGAACAAGGAGTTCGGCGACGCCCTGCTGGAGGCAAAGGGAAGGGTAAGGGACGCGATAAAGGGGGCGCTGTCCGGAGGCACGAGCCTGGACAGGATGGTGAAGGCCTCCCGCACCGCAGAGCTTAAGGCGCGCGCCGGGATCGACAGCGACAGGGCGTGGCGCGCCATCTACGCGCTCAGCAAGGAGATAAAGGCCGACGTTCACGGCACCAAGGTTGGGACGAGCGGGATGTTCGAGGCGGGAGAGAAGATGTTCGAGAGGCTCGGCGAGCTTGTTAACGACAGGTCCGGCGTCGAGTCATACCTCAGGGACCAGGCATCGGCCTACGCCGCCGCCAAGGTGATAGGCGAGGCCTCGGAGGCGCTGGGCAGGAGCGGAAACCCATTCGAAATCCCGAAGTTCTTCAGCGGCGTGAATCCGGACGACTACGTGCCGAAGGCGAATCCTGGCCAGGCCAAGGCCCCAGACAAATCCCCGTCCAAGAAATCGGCGGCGAAGTCCGACTTCATGGCGAAGCTTGTATCGCTCGACGAGTATTACGTGGACCTCAAGCCGCTGGTCGGGTCCGGCGACCTGGACAAGAGGATAGCCGAGAAGATCGCGGCAGCCAAGCTGAGCAGCGCGGACGAGGTCGCCTTCACGGAGGCTCGGGGCCTGGTGAACGAGGCATGGATAAGGTTCGCGAGCGGCCTCGACGACGCCGCCAAGCGCGACCTGCTCAAGAACAACGCGAAGACGATGACTGCGCAGGAGCAGGACTCCCTCCTTAACATGGAGCTGGTGCTCTTCCTGGAGAAGAACGGCGCCTACTACGCCAAAGGCGCGCTGCCCGAAGGGAGCGTCAAGTTCGCCAAGGGCATCGCGGAAAAGAGGTTCAAGGTGGACAGCTACGCCGAGACGGACTTCGCGATGAACGCCGACTGGGAGGAGCTCTGGAAGAACGCGTGGAAGGTCTATTACAGGCTGAGGAGGGGGGAGGCGGAAGAGCGGCCGAGCGTCATGCTGCCCGCAGGCGGCGACATGGGCGCCGCCGCGGTGGCGCTCCTCGCATCCGGCGCTGCGCCAAAGGCCAAGGGGTGACCTGCCCGTGGCGTCGCTCGTCGCGCCCGCCGCTATACACATTGCAAGCCTTGACTTCCGCTTTTTTGGAATTTTCGCAAGATATTTATTCCTTTCCAATGTAATATTAGGCAGTGCCGCCCTTTCTCTTCAGGTGAAACTTTGGTTTACGGTTACGACCTCGTCCCGAAACATGAGCTCCTCAGCGAGAGCGAGGCCAAGAAGGTATCCAAGAAGTTCAACATCCCGATTGACAAGTTCCCGAAGATACTCGAGAGCGACCCGCAGGTCACCGCGCTGGGGGCGAAGCCAGGGCAGCTCATCGAGATAACGAGGAACGACGGCACCGGCAACTACCCGTACTACAGGTACGTTGTGAAGGGCTGACTGCAGTATCTACCCCGGTGCAACAGCCGGGCGGCTTGAGTGGTCTAATGAAGAAGCACGAAGTGTTGGAATCCTACCTGTCTTCCGTGTCGATGGTGCAGCAGCAGATAGAGAGCTACAACCGCTTCATCCACACCGGCATAAACAGGACGGTGGAGAGCCAGAACGTCATAGAGCCCGACGTGTCGGACTTTGCAATCAAACTTAACGGGATAAGGCTGGAGCAGCCTAAGATAATAGAATCAGACAGCTCGATCCGCAGCTTCCTGCCGCACGAGGCGCTGATTAGGAATCTGACGTACGCCGCGCCGATGTATCTGACGTACACGCCTGTCATAAGCGGCGTCGAGAAGACGATAAACACAGGGGAGGCATACATAGGCGACCTGCCTGTCATGGTCAAGAGTGACCTCTGCTACACGAAGAACATGAGCTACGAGCAGCTGCTCAACGAGGGCGAGGACCCAGACGACCCCGGCGGCTTCTTCATAATAAAGGGCACGGAGCGCGTCCTCGTCGGCATCGAGGACCTCGCGCCCAACAAGATAATCTGCACCAAGGAGAGCAGCGGCGACACAGTGGCGAAGGTCTTCTCGTCAACGCAGCTCAACTTCAGGGGCAGGTGCTCGATATCCAGGGACGAGTACGGGGTGTACACCCTCATGTTCCCTACGCTGTCGAAGAGCCTCGACCTTGTGCTCGTGCTCAAGGCGCTCGGCCTGGCGAACAACAAGATGTCTGAGGCCATGGTTGACAAGGACTCCAGGAACGACATGCTGCTCAACATAGGGATAAGCAGGGCGAAGGACATGTCGGTGCAGGACGCAGTCGGCGAGCTCGGAAGGATATCGGCGCCCAACCAGGCGAAGGTCTACCAGGACAAGAGGGCCGAGTTCCAGCTCGACACGTACATACTGCCGCACCTGGGCCTCAAGCCAGAGGCGAGAATCGAGAAGGCGTACTATCTATTGAGGATGGCGGAGAGGGCGTCGCTCGTTGCGTACGGCCACATGAAGCCCGACGACCGCGACAACTACGCGAACAAGCGCATCAACCTCGCCGGCGACCTGATGGAGGTGCTGTTCAGCAGCGCGTTCAAGTTCTTCATACGCGACGTCAAGTACCACGTGGAGCGCACCACGGCGAGGGGGAGGAAGCTCACCGTGCGCACTAACATAAATCCGGATACGTTAACCGAGAAAATCCTCTACTCAATGGGCACTGGCTCGTGGCCCGCCGGACAGACTGGAGTCTCGCAGGTCCTCGACAGGGTGAACATGTTCAGCTCGCTTTCCCACCTCAGGAGGGTCAAGTCCCCACTGACGAAGAAGCACTCGCACCTGAGGGCGAGGGATGTCCACGGCACCCACATAGGCAAGATTTGCCCGTCGGAGACGCCAGAGGGGCCTGAGGTCGGGCTGACAAGGTACCTCGCGCTGATGTCGAAAGTAACCGTGGGGGCCGACGAGGGCATAACGTCCGCGAAGCTCAAGGAGATAATGCACGGCAGCAGGGACAGGCCTGCAAAGGAGAAAGAGGTATGAGGTGTGCTCATGGATGGAAACGAAGCGTGCAATGTCTACATAAACGGGAAGCTCCTGGGAATCGTCAAGGACGGGAGGGCGTACGCCAACGAGATAAGGGCAAACAGGCGCAACGGCATAATCTCCGGGGAGGTAAACGTCACCTACTCGAAAAGGCTCAACGAGGTGCACGTCTTTACCGACCGCGGGAGGGTGAGGAAGCCCTACATAATAATCGAGAATGGCAAGAGCAGGCTCACCGAAGAACTGAAACAGAAGCTTGAGGCAAAGGAGATAGACTTCAACTACCTAGTTCGCAGGGGCATAATCGAGTACCTGGACGCCGAGGAAGAGGAGAACATACTCGCGGCAATCGACGAAGAGCACATAACCCAGAAGACCACGCATCTCGAGATAGACCCAGCGTCCAACCTCAGCCTCATAATAAACGCGAGCGTGTTCCCGGAGTACAACACTATCGGGAAGCACTCGCTGATATCAAACTTCATGAAGCAGGCGCAGGGGCTCTACACGCTCAACTTCAGGAACAGGTACGACGCCAGGGCGTTCCTGCTCTACTACCCGCAGATGCCGATGGTGACGAGCACCACCTACAGGCAGCTCAAGATGTACAGGCACGCCATCGGACAAAACTTCGTGGTGGCGCTCAGCACTTACTACGGCTATAACATGCAGGACGCCGTGGTGCTGAACCGCTCGGCGGTGGATAGGGGGCTGGCGCGCAGCATCTTCTACCGCTCATACTCGGACGAGGAGAGAAGGTATCCGGGTGGGCAGCAGGACCACTTCAAGATCCCCGCGCCTACTTCGGACGGCTACAAGGGGGAGCATGCCTACACCAAGCTGAGCGATGACGGGATAATCGAGCCCGAGATGAACATAGAAGAGGGCAGCGTGCTCATCGGAAAGGTTTCCCCGCCCAGGTTCCTCGAAGAGCAGACAAGCTTCGGGATAGCGGAGGAGAAGAGCAGGGACAACTCCGTGCTGCTCAGGTCGGGCGAGGAGGGGGTTGTGGACAGCATCGCCATCAGCGAGACGACCGGCGCGACGAAGATAGTCAAGGTCAGGGTGCGCAGCGTCAAGATCCCAGAGTACGGGGACAAGTTTGCCAGCAGGCAGGCGCAGAAGGGGGTCGTCGGCCTCATACTAAGGAACGAGGACATGCCGTTCACCGCGTCGGGCATAGTGCCGGACCTGCTGCTGAACCCGCACAGCCTTCCCGGAAGGATGACGTTCGGCCACATGCTTGAGATGATGGTCGGCAAGGCGGCCTCGCTGGACGGCAACACTGCCGACGGGACGCCCTTCTCGACCAACGGCACCGAGGTCATAGACAGCTACGGCGCGATACTCGAAAAGAACGGCTTTGACAAGTTCGGGGACGAGTGGCTGTATGATGGAAGGACGGGGAAGAAGTTCGCGGCGAAGGTCTTCACCGGCGTCGTATATTACAACAAACTGCATCAGATGGTCAGCCTCAAGCTCCAGGTCAGGGGAAGGGGGCCGATGCAGATACTCACACACCAGCCGACGGAGGGTAAGCCCAGGAAGGGTGGCCTCAGGTTCGGAGAGATGGAACGCGATGCGCTCGTCGGCCACGGCGCCTCGCTGCTGCTCAAGGAGAGGATGCTCGACCAGAGCGACAAGACTACAATATGGGTCTGCAAGGACTGCGGGGACATCGGCTACCACGACAACATAAAGAACGTGCCGGTATGCATGACGTGCGGCGGCAACAACCTGAAGGAGCTCGAGATCAGCTACGGGTTCAAGGTGCTGCTCGACGAGATAAAGTCGCTGCACATACTGCCGAGGATACGCCTGAAGAGCGAATGAGGTGAATGGGATGCAGGCAGAAATGATTGATCACATAAGGTTCACGGCGATATCGCCAGACATGGTAAAGAAGATGAGCGTTGCCAAGATAGTCGTCGCAGACACGTGCAACGACGATGGATACCCGATCGACGGGGCGCTGCTGGACCAGCGCATGGGTGTCATAGACCCAGGGCTAAAGTGCAAAACTTGCGGAGGAAGGCCGAAGACCTGCCCCGGCCACTTCGGCCACATAGAGCTCGTCAGGCCGACGATACATCCGGAGTTCGCAAAGAGCATCTACCTGATGCTGAGCGCGACCTGCGAGAGCTGCCACCGCGTGCTCCTGAACGAGAAGCAGATCGAGGCGCTGAGGCCGGAGATAGAGCATATAATGTCAGAGGACGACTTCTCGGAGAACACGACAGAGTCGCAGAGCAAGAGCCTCAACACGATAAAGAAGCTCAAGACAGTGAAGAAGTGCCCTCACTGCGGCGTCGTGCAGCACAAGCTCAAGTTCGAACGCCCCACCTTCTTCTACATGGAAGGCAACAAGATGAAGCCGGACGAGATACTCGACTGGCTCAGCAAGATCAGCAACGAGGACCTCTCGCTGCTCAGGATAGACGGCACGGTGACGAGGCCCGAGTGGTTCGTCCTGACCGCGCTGCTCGTGCCTCCGGTCAACATACGCCCTTCGATAACGCTAGAGTCAGGGGAGAGGAGCGAGGACGACCTGACGCACAAGCTGCTCGACATAATAAGGACGAATCAGCGCCTCGAGCAGGACATAGACGCTGGCGCGCCGCAGATAATCATAGACGACCTGTGGGAGCTGCTCCAGTACCAGGTGACAACATACTTCAACAACGAGACCCCCGGCGT
This sequence comes from Microcaldota archaeon, assembly GCA_021787495.1. Lineage (GTDB taxonomy): Archaea > Micrarchaeota > Micrarchaeia > Micrarchaeales > Micrarchaeaceae > A-MIC-10. The sequence continues at coordinate 30,714 of JAJYLX010000001.1, forward strand.
GCCGGTCGCGAGGCACAGGTCAACGAGGCCGCTCAAGACGCTTGCGCAGAGGCTGAAGGGCAAGGAGGGGAGGGTGAGGTACAACCTCTCCGGTAAGAGGGTCAACTTCTCCGCTAGGACGGTAATCAGCCCGGACAACAACCTCGAGCTAGACCAGGTCGGCGTCCCGCAGAGGATAGCCGAGAACCTTTCCGTGCCGCTGTACGTGACCAAATGGAACTTTGACATAGCGAAGAGGTACATGCAGAACATCGCCTATCCACTCGTCACAAACCACATAACGAAGGATGGGATAAGGAAGCGCGTGACCGAGACGAACAGGGAGGAGCTGCTCGCGGCGCTGCAGCCCGGCGACATCCTTGAGCGCCAGCTCATAGACGAGGACATAGTGCTCTTCAACAGGCAGCCGACGCTGCACAGGATATCGATGATGGCGCACCGCGTCAAGGTGCTGCCGGGCAAGACGTTCAGGATACACCTGAGTGCCTGCACGCCGTACAATGCAGACTTCGACGGGGACGAGATGAACATGCACGTCCCGCAGAGCATAGAGGCGCAGGCCGAGGCCAGGTTCCTCATGCCAGTGGCGCGCATGATACTCTCAGCGAGGGACGGCATGCCCGTGATGTTCCTCAGCGAGGACATCATATCTGGGCTGTTCGCACTCACCAAGGATGGCACCGCGTTCCAGAAGGAGGAAGCCATGCGCATGCTCACCGGCGTCGGCGTCTACGAGCTACCAAAGGGAAGCAAGGGCATGTACACGGGCAGGGCGATATTCTCCATGATACTGCCGCGCGACCTGAACCTTGAGGTCTCTGGCCGCGAGACCAAGATAGTTATAAAGAACGGGCAGCTCATTGAGGGCTACATAAACAAGGGCGTCGTCGGGTCGCACGGCGCACTTCTCATAGAGCTGTTCAACAGGTACGGTCCCGATGAGGCGAAGCGCTTCATCGACAACGCGACCAAGCTCGCCGGGAGGGTCGTCTACACCGCCGGAACGACTATCAGCCTCAAGGACTACTACAACTCGGAAGAGATGAAGAGGCAGCGCGAGAAGATAATCTCCGAGGTGCAGGCCAACGTCGACACGCTCTACAAGCGCTATAAGGACAAGCAGATAGAGCCGCTGCCGGGATACACGCGCAGGCAGACGTACGAGCTCGAGACGTTCACCACGCTCAACGTGGCAAGGGACATGATAGACAAGGTGCTGCGCAGCCACCTGACGCTCAGCAACAACGCGATGCTCATGGCATCGATAGGATCAAGGGGTTCGTCCCTCAACCTCGTGCAGACGAGCATGTTCCTCGGCCAGCAGTCTGTAAGGGGAGAGCGCCCCTCGAGGGGCTACTCAAAGCGCATCCTCCCGTACTTCAAGAGTGGAGATCGCAACCCCGAGACCAGGGGTTTCGTGAAGTCGAACTTCCTCAACGGGATGAGCTTCATAGACTACTACCTGCATGCGATGGGGGCGAGGGACTCGGCGGTAGGGAAGCCGCTCATGACCGCAGACTCGGGATACTTGCAGCGTAGGCTGATCAACGCGCTCCAGGACTTCTACGTCGAGAAGGACCTCTCTGTGAGGGATGCGAGCGGCTCGGTCATACAGACCATATACGGCGGGGACGGCGTGGACCCTGTGAAGGTGACGCTCGCCGAAAGCATCGGCGACAAGAAGGCATGCGCCGTCGCCCCTGGCGAAGCTGTGGGAACGGTTGCTGCACAGTCACTTGGGGAGCCGGGCACGCAGATGCTGCTCAAGACGTTCCATCAGGCGGGGGTAATGTCGACAATGACAGTCAAGGGGCTGCCGCGCATCAAGGAACTAGTGGACGCAAGGAAGTCCCCGAAGACGCCGATGATAGAGATACAGCTCGAGAAAGGCGTGGCCAGGGACCTCGAGAAGGCGAACGCGATAAAGAAAAAGATTGAGGAGGTCAAGGTCAAGAGGCTGCTGTCGTCGTTCGATGAGGACTTCAAGGGGGAGTCGATGAGACTGGCGCTCAGTAAGGAGAAGCTCGCGCTCTACGAGCTGTCGGAGCACCACGTGCTCAGCAAGCTCGGCAAGATTGAGGGCGTGAAGGTAGGCCTTGCCGACCACGTAATCAAGGTCGAACTGAAGAAGCAGAAGGAGCAGCCGAGAGGCATAAAGGACCTCAGGATACGCTTCATACACATACGCGACACTTCGATAAAGGGCGTGAAGGGGATAAGCAAGGTTACCATAAACCAGATGAAAGACGGCGGCTTCTACCTGCTCGCGCTAGGAAACAACATAGAGGGGGTGATGCAGATAGACGGGGTGGACAGGAGGCACGTCTACAGCAACAACCCGTTTGAGGTCTCCAGGGTTCTCGGCATAGAGGCCGCGAGGACGCTGATAATGCACGAGCTCGACAGCACGGTGCGCGAGGCGGACATAACGGTCAGCATAAGGCACATAGGCCTCATCGCGGATGCCATGACATTCCAGGGCAACATAAAGAGCGTCGGCCGCCACGGCATAGTCGGTGGCAAGAACTCGGTCTTCGCGCGGGCGGCCTATGAGGAGACAGTAAAGCATTTCACGAATGCCTGCATATTCGGCGAGCGCGACATGCTGACTGGCGTGGCGGAGAACATACTGATCGGCAAGCAGGTCAACATAGGGACCGGGACCGTGAAGCTCGGGATCAAGAAGGAGAACCTCAAGGCGCTGAAGGCCGAGGATTAGCAAGCCTTATAAACCGTCGCAGCCAAAATCATGTTGTTTGAGTATTCGGTGTGTTAAATGACAACGAACGAGAGACCGTTTGACCTGCTCAACAAGTCGGTCGGGCAGAGGGTCTTCATAAGGCTGAAAAACAACGTCAACATACGCGGCAGGATGTCGAGCTTCGACGCTCACATGAACGTCGTCTTGGAGGAGGCGGAGGAGCTGGACGGCTCCGAGCTGAAGACAAAGCTCGGCACCATACTGCTGAGAGGGGGCAACATAATCTTCGTCAGCCCGGCGTGATTGATACCGCGAACAATACAGTGGTTGCGACACTGCCGATTTCACTCTGCTGAACTGGATGGCTGTCACAAGGCTATTAAGACCTCATTTGCAATTCATATCCTGTTGGGCTCTTGGCGCAACGGTAGCGCGCCTGCATGGCATGCAGGAGGTTGCGGGTTCAAATCCCGCAGAGTCCATATCGATCCCATACAGCCAGCGCATAGCATGCTTAATGGCCGTGCGGGTTCAGATGTGGGAAAGCTAAGGCAATCGCCATACTCCAGCTTTCTGGGCGGTCGATGCACCCCCCATCGTGGTGCCCGTCGCGCCTCGTGCCCCGACTCAGCTTATTAAGCGTGCGCTGCGATACCTCCCTGTGATTACCATGCCAAGCTACGAGGACAGGAAGGTCCTGAAGTCAGAGACGCTCGATCTGGAGAGGGCGCGTCAGTCGCTAGTCGAGGAGCTGCAGGCGATAGACTGGTATCAGGAGAGGATAGACGCCACGAAGAGTGCATCGCTCAGGAAGGTGCTCTCGCACAACCGCGACGAGGAGAAGGAGCACGCCGCGATGCTGCTCGAGTGGATAAACGCGAACGATTCCGTGCAGGCGAAGAAGTTCATCGAGCACGATTAGAGGATGAATACGGCTGCCGAGACCGCGCACGTCCACAGGCCGTCTTTTCCGACGACCGTGGACTGCGTTACATCGTTCGTCTTCACTATCTTGTTGCTCATCTTGAAGACCTGCTCCTTCTCATCCCAGCCCGAGTTCACGTCAAAGTCTATGCCGAGCGTCGAGGCCAGCATCGTCGCGGCGAGCTCCTCGGCCTTTTCCCCGGCGGTCTCGTCACTCTCCCCGTATTCCTCGTACTCGCTGAGATATCCGTAGTTGTTCGGGTCCCTCGGCAGTGCCACGCCTATGCTGGCGGCCATCAGCCTGTTCGGCTCCTTCGATTCTATCCTGCTGAGCACGAGGAACGTCACCCCTCCCGGCTTGAGTTCCTGCAGCCCCGCATCCTTGCCGACCACCATCACGTTCGGAGGCACGATGCTAGAGACCCTCACCAGGTTGAACTTCTCTATGCCCGCGCTCCTGAGCGCGGCCTCGAACGCCGCAAGCTTCTCCTTCGCCCTTCCTACCCCCTTCGTGAAGAACATCTTCTTCGGCACCAGGTTTCCCGCAATGACTTCTTCCATCTCGGCTCACTTGTTTGTTAACAGGAAAAATAAAGCATTGAAATACTTATAAATGTTGATACTGAAAGGTTAAGGGATACTATGGGCGGCCCGCGCGGCAAACATATTAAGCTGCTACTTCTCCTTGCCGGCATGCTCATCTTTTCGTCGCTGATTGCGATGCCTCGTGCGCAGGTTGTGGACAGGAGCGGCAGCACATCGACCGCGCAGTGCATAGGGATAGGCGGCGCCGACTTCCTCGGCGGCCTCCTCGGAAAGATAGTCTCATTCATCTCGAACTTCGACATCACCAAGATAGGCCAGAGCATAAGCAACTTCATAAGCAGCATATCGGTACAGGATGCCCTGAACGCCATAGTCAACGGGTTACAGGACCTGGTAAACAACATACCCAACTACCTCGCCCAGCTGGAGGGCGTAGTCAGCAACGCGGTGCTCACGGCGATCAACAATATAATAGCCTCCCTGCCAGGGGCGCTGATCGACCTCGCCAGCAAGGTGCTCACGTCGATAACGGACATAGGCAACGAGCTGGGGAGCCTCATGTCGCAGCTCGCGCAAGCCACCGTGGTCATGACGCAGTCCGCCGCCAGCGCGCTCAGCACCCTCGCTAACCAGCTTTCCACGGTGATATCGAGCATACAGATAGACCTTCCCAGCATCGACCTGTCGTCCATCTTCGGCACCTCGAACGCGATAAGCGAGCAGTCCCTGGCGATAGCCACGAATGCCAATGCGCTGGTCGCGAACGCGATCGCCTGCGCGAACAAACTCGGCAGCGCAGAGGCGAGGACGCTGGCCACCTCAGCCGCGGCGGTCGAGGACAACGCGATGTGGGGCTATACATACACGTCCGACATCGCGTACCGCACCGTATTGATAACCCAGACAATCGCCAAGCTCAGCGCCGCGGTCACAAACGTCTCGTCGCTGATGAACCAGATGACGCTGGTGCAGGTGGGCCAGCAGAGCGGCACCCTGTGCCTGAACATAGGCCTGGCCAATGGCAACATCCAGACGATCTCCAGGCTGCTCGGCCTCCTCAACACTAACATGGCATACATAAAGAACGACATAGCCGCGGTCGACGGGCCGTCCGGCAAGATAATGGCCGTTGAGACATCGATTGCCGCCCTGCCGGTGCAGACCGCAACGGTGTATACGCAGTGCAGCGGGTACAACGTCAGGTATCTCGAGCAGCAGCTCGTCAAGGTCTACAACAGCTACGGCGGCCTGCCTTATGCGAGCTACAACAACCAGTTGAGCGCCGCGTACGTGGCTGTGAACAACGAGGCCACGCAGACGAGCAAGGACATCAACAGCCTGATAAAGTACACCGACTTCACGGCCGTTGAGGCCAACGTCAACCTCCTGGGGAGCGAGCAGTTATCCCCGAGCTACGTCGCCTCCGCGCAGTCCACCGTCGAGGCCGCGATGGGCCCGGCCAACGACGTGATAAACAGCATCAACTCCAACCTCAGCACGCTGAACAGCTACATAAGCATAATAGGCAGCAACATGGTCAAGGCCCAGGCGATAGTGGCCAACGTCGTCAAGGACATAAACACCGTGAACGGCCCGCTTACTACGATCAGGAAGACGGTGGGCGGCAACGTTGGCAGCTTTACGTGCAGCGGGGTCTCTTTCGCTACAGGAGGCTCTACTGCCTGCCAGACGTATGCGGCGATGGTCACCCAGATAGCCGGGGACATAACCGAGATAATAGGCGACGTCAACCAGATAAACGCCTCCACGGCCGACATAGTGAGGAGCGTGACCATGGTCGAGGGGAGCACCGTTTACCAGACCGTAGGCAGCAGCGTCTCGAGCGCGATGGCAGCGCAGTGGGCCAGCATAGCGGGCGACGTGGGCGCCGGCATAGCCGACGGTGTGCAACAGGGCGTCTCAAGTATAAGCCAGAGCACATGGAGCAGCATGGTCTCGGGCAACAAGGCTGCCGAGGCAGCGGTGGTCAGCGCCATAACCTCGAACGTCCAGAATGCGGTAGAGAACAACCTCCTGTCGGATCAGCAGGTCGCCGCCGCGGCCACATCGATAACTGACGCGATACATGCCGCGGTCACCGACCAGAACCTGTGGTACAGCGTGCAGGACCAGGTGCAGTCGTCCGTCCAGAATGCGATACCGTCGGCGGTATGGGGCTACGTCCAGATCTACGCGCCATCTGCGGTACAGTCGGCCATCGAAGGCAGCATAGCGGCAGGGGTCACGGACAAGGCGAGCGTCTCTTCCGCGATATCCAGCGCGATAACGGCCAGCCTCGCCCCCGGATTCTCAGTCCAGGCGGGCAACCCTTACCTTCCACCTGGCTCGACGCTCCTCACCGTGCGCAGCAACATAGACCTCGCGATAGTCAAGAGCATACAGGCGATGCTGTCCAGCGGCGACTGGAGCGCGGTCAACGGCGTGGCCGCCATACAGGCTTCGCTGTACAGCGTGCAGAACGACTTCCGCGCGATAGACCAGAACATGACGCTCATACACAACGCGCTGCTGCCAGACGGCACGCTGACCTGCAGCGTGCAGGCCAAGCTCGGAAGGGATATAGCGAACGTCACCGCTAAGCTCAACGACCTCTCGCAGGCCCCGAACAGGATATACGACGCGGTCAACGGCGCGGTGCTGCTCGTGCAGACCGTCGTCGACAACATAGAGAACGACGTGCAGACGATTGAGTCGGCGTTCAACGACATAGTCGCGTCTATACAGGACATAGGAAATGCGATAAACAACGCTGCCTCCGGATCCACCGCCGTAGCTCCGATACCGAAGATAGGCGGCTGCCTCGGCGTCGCGGTCGACATACGCTCTACGAACTATCCAGGCGCGGGCAACGGCTGCGTGGTCAACATCGCATTGCAGACGAACCAGCCCAAGACGACCGTAGCTCTGGAGAGCAGCATAAACCAGGGCGTGTGGGGCACCGTCTCCGGGGCCGAATCCAGCATACAGCAGAGCGTCGAGGGCAGCGTGGTCTCTTCGATAATGGGCAGCATAGAGGGCAGCGTGCTGGTGAGCATCAACAACGACATCTCGCTCAACCTCTACAGCGGCCTCCGGGCCGGTTTCACGTCGCAGGCCTGGAGCAGCATATGGTCCAGCGTCACCTCGGGCGTCTCGTCTGGCGTTAACTCCGGAGCCAACGCCGTGCCGTCCGCCACGTGGTCGCAGTTCGCCAGCGGCAACCCCACGTTGCAGCAGCAGGCCGAGGCCGCAATCTATGCGTCGATGGACCAGAGCATAGCCGCGAGCGTCCAGCAGAGCCTGCAGGGAGGCGTGACCCAGAGCGCGATCACCGGCATATATGCGGGCATAAGCACCAACGTCGACAATGCGGTGTTCAGCAACGTGCAGCAGAGCCTCACCACGAGCATACAAACCGCCATACAGGAGGGCGTGTGGACCGGGATAAAGTCGACCGTCGACTCCGCCATCAGCTCGGTGCTGGGCAGCAGCCTGCAAGGCGACACGGCCTCGGAAAGCCAAGTAAAGAGCGCGCTTATCTCGTCGATAAACGCCGCGATACAGAACAGCGTCAATGCGGGCCTGCAGGACCAGGTGCAATCGAGCATACAGACGAAGCTGCAGGTCTCGATGGCGACCACCGTCTGGAACAACATACGCGGGCCGATATACACGAAGGTCGTCAACACATATGAGGGCACGATGACGAGCCAGGTCTGGGGCAACGTATGGAACGGCGTCCAGCAGAGCCTGGTCTCGAGCACGGCGAGCGTCGTGGGCAGCGCCGGCACGTCAATTCTCACCTCCGGGACCAGCGGGGTGGCGTCGAGCATATCGTCGGCCGCCGAGCAGCAGGTCAAGAACAGCGTCCAGGCCGCCATTACCGGGAGCGTCACGACCTCGTTCAGCCAGGGCGTCGCGCAGGCGATAGCCCCATCTATCGCGCCGGCGCTGTGGAGCATAATAAAGGACGGCATCAGCCCGAGCGTGCAGGCGAACTTCTCCAGCAGCATGGCGTCTAGCCTCTGGGCCAGCGTGGAGGAGAAGGTCGTGGAGGGGATCGGCACTGCGCTGCTCAACAGCTTCTCGCCGCAGATAGGCGGCATAACGAAGTGCCTGCTAAGCATCGGGACCGTCTCGATAGGCGGCATACTGGAGAACGGTTCCTCGCAACAACAGCAGCCGCAGCAGCTGCTTGCGGGGATAGGCGCCAACCAGTCCGCATTCAACTATGCAGTGCCGCAGAACATGGCGGGTGCGGCGCTACAGCCGCTCCCCGGCACCGATACGATAAGCAGCCTGGTCAACAAGTATGGCGGCGGCCTCCTCCAGGGCGTCGCCAGCCTGATTGGCACGGCCACGCCCCCCACATCCGTAATACAGCAGTACAACAACAACAACGCGGGGAGCCTGATAACCTGCCCGAACACGCCTTCCAACACCATAATGGACTACTTCGTCAGCGACCCGCTCTCCAATACGGATAGGTACATAGCTGGGGACAGGTGCCTCGCCGTGGCGACCACGCTGCGCACGCTCGTCTCGATGACGGTCACGTCGAGCTACGGGACGCAGGTAATGCTGGGAGACCAGCGCACCGTCGCGCAGATAATCTTCGACACGGTCAAGCAGGTCATAAAGAACCCGCTCAAGCTCGCGAACCCGATAATCACGGTCAATCTTGTGCGCAACAGCCCCGCGACAATAACCGGCATACACTTCAGCGTCGGCTTGCCGCCGACCTCGCAGCTGAGGGTCGGGCCCCTCGTCATACCGATGCCCCCCGGCGTGAAGCAGGGGATACAGATAGCCGAGACGGTGGGCCTCGGCACATCGGCCATAACCTCACTCCAGAACCTCGGCTATTCCGGCCAGGCGGCCCTCCAGGGCGGCAGCCAGTACGAGATAGCAGGCTCGTATAACACCAACACGCTCATCTTCGGGTCGCCAACCCCCGCGGTGCAGCGCGGCCTCTGGGCCTGGACCGCGCAGTACGTGGACCTCTCTTACTATGAGACGCATCCGGAAGCGCTGAAGAACCTCGAGGCGAAGGCGGTCGGGCAGAAGGCCAACTTCGTCAGCGCTGCCTTTAGCACCAACCTGGTTCAGGATGCGAAGGTCATCGCCGCAGGGCCCTTGGCCCTGAGCTACCAGGTCTTCCTCTGCAACTACCAGTACACCTACGGCTTCGACGTGAAGGTAACGTCGATAGCGCCTACTAACATACCAATACCTAATGCCATAAGCTGGACCCCCAACGGCAAGGCCCTCAATGTTCCGCAGGACTTCAACAACTCGTTCGCCGTACAGTATAGGCAGCCGAACGTAATACAGTGGGCCAATGCGCCGATATTCCCGTACTTCCTGTACAACACGAGCATGCCCGCGTCGTACAGCAACCTGAACGGCCAGGTCAGCTACCTGAACGAGTCGTACGACCTGTACAGCCCGCACAACTTCCTGGCGCCCAACACGTTCCTCGACCCGTTCCCGATCGGCGCCGGGTCGGCATTCCTGGCATACATGAACGGCAACCTCGTCGAGTTCCCGTACAACGCGGTGTCTCTCTCGTCGACCGACTACAACGCGTTCAACAGCATAAGCCCGCTGCAGATGTTCATAGCCTCCGCCTACGGCAACGGGACAGCGGCCATATCCAACTACCAGGCCGCGACCGGCGGCCATATGGCGATCAATTGGCGCGACATCGGGCTAGGTTTCAGTGTGCCGACCGGGCTGCCGTGCGCCTATGCGGACGTGCTGGACGGCACCTGCACGCCTGGCGCGGTGCAGGTGGGCCAGTTGCTCGGCGTCCAGATACCCAACCCCGTCTTCATGACCGAGGCGCCCAACGGTGATGTCTACGTGCTTAACTACACCTACAGCTCCGGTTCGTTCGGCTTCAACCCGTCCACCAGAGCGAACCTCTACGTGCTGAAGTTCACGCCGTTCGGCCAGTTCAACCCGCCGAATCCGTTCCCGCCGCAGATAGTGGCAGGGAACACGAAGCTCAAGTTCGACGGCATAACCGGCCAGAAGCCGACCGACCTCGGCCAGGTCGGTGCCCAGCTCACGGCATCGTGGAGTGGCGGCTATCCACCCTACACCGTGACGTGGTACACCGGAACGCAGAGCAACTGCGGAAACCCAAACGGGCAGCCGATCGTGGCGCAGGTGGACTCAAACATAGCCGACTACAGCGACACGATAGGCGTGACCCCCGGAAACGTGCCTGTTGCGCCGTCGCTCTTCCAGTGGCAGAAGGTCGACTATGGCATCAGCGGCTCCCAGGAGAATCCGAACGTAGGGTACAGCTACTGCGCCAAGGTGACGGACGGCTTCGGCACCGTCGTGTGGTCATCGGCAAATGTGATCGTGCCAGTGTTCCCGTCGATGGGCCAGCTCACCGCGTATGTGGTCGGCCAGCAGCCCGTCACCGACCCGAACATCGGCAGCGGCAACTCCGTGACGATAACGCTCGGCCAGCCTATCGACGTCAACCTGCAGTGGTCCGGAGGGGCGCCCCTCTATGACGTCTACGGATACATATACCCGGCGCCGGGCAACACGAACCTCGTGCCTACGGTCAACGAGCCCGGCTACGGGACGGCGTCCCAACAGGGCGTGTCCGTGCCGCAGAACTGCTACCAGTTCTACAGCGGCGACAAGAGCGGTGCCTCCAAATTCGGCATACCTGTTTCCGGGTCTTGGGGGTCAACGCTGGTGGCGAACGTCAAGATATACGCCCACCTGGCGCAGATAGAGACGACGTCGCTGTCAACTGACCTGCGGATACAGTTCCCGGTCCTCGGCGGCCTGCCCGGCGAATACTATCTCTGCTTCTCGGTCATCGACGCCGCTGGCGCAACGTCTTACACCCCGACCATATCTCCAGCATCCAACCTGCCGCAGCCGTACACCCAGCTCTTCCTCAACTCGCAGGGCGGGGGCGGCGCGACGCTGCCGATACCAATCATAAGCTCATCGCAGGGCGTTACGGTTGGGGTAGACAACAACAATGGCGGCTGGTGCACGAGTTGCGGCGCCCGCGACATAGTCGCCGTCCTCCCAGATCCGAGCGGCAGCAAGCAGGTTACGCTCAAGGCCAACCTGAACGTCCAGAACAGCCAGCTTGTCTACAACTACGACTGGTACAGCTCAGACACCTCCGAGGGCTGCCTCCAGGCAGCTTCTACCGGCTTAGGCGTGCTGATCTCGACCAGCCAGTCCGTTACCGTTTCGCCCTCACAGAACACGTGGTACTGTGTGACCGTGACGGCTCCAGGCTCGTCGGCAAGCACCCCGCTCTCATCTACGTCCGTGCCTGGCGAGGTGCTTGTAGGGGGTTCCGTGAGCAGCGTCGCGCTAAGCGTCGTGCCGTCGTCGAGCCAGACCCTCGGCCAGGCGCTCAGCAGCACCAACCTCAACCTCGAGTTGGACTGGACCGGTGCGAGCAATGCGAGGATCCTGCTGTACAATGACGCGTCCGAATCCGCCCAGTGCGCTTCTGGGACGAGCGTCGCGTTCACCTCGCAGCCCAACGCGCAGTTCAGCATACCTGGGGAGTATTCGGACATACTCACCATAACGCCCTCAGGCAGCCAGGAGTATCTCTGTGCCACGGTCGAGGACCCGACCAGCCTAATGACGGCCAATTCGAACTTCGTGAGCATACCGCCCATGGTTACGAACGTGCAGCTGTCGCAGCCGCCGTCCTCCGCGCTGATCACGCCTCCACCGGGCAATACCCTCGTCTCGGTGGGATGGGTGGGCGGCACGAGCCCGTACACAATTTCGCTGTTCGGGTCAACGGCGCAGATACCACCGCAGTCGTGCGACACCAGCTCGCCAATCTATGCCTATGAGGTCGGTTCTACCCCACCCAGCCCAGTCTCGTACGTCACCGCGTCCGGGACGTCGACAATCGTCGCGGTCCCAATCGTGCAGGGCGAGAGCGTGTGCGCCGAGGTGACCGACTATACAGGATTCTTCTCGACATCAACATACATGACGCTATCATCCGGCGCGGCAGCGGCGGGCCTTCCGATACAGTCCGTGCACACGTCCGGCGCGGCAGGCGTGCAGGATACCGTCGCCACGGGAGTGCAGCAAACCAATTCCACTAACATGGCCGCCTCCATGTCGTTCGGGAAGCCGCTGCCCTTCCTTTGCATCAAGGGCGGCATATTCGGCCTCCTGAAGTGCTCGGGGAGCAGCCCGCAGAGCGCGGCGCAGGAGGCCTTGCAGCAATGGATAAACGAGTGGAAGCAGTACTGGAACGACATGCTGGCGGAGCAGTCCGGAGACCTCTATCTGGTCGGGGACGTGCGCCTCGCGCAGCAGGAGAACAGCTGGTTCGGAATATTCCAGAACTTCAAGTCATCTGCATCCTTCAACTTCCTGCCCACGGCTGTCGCGGCCGACTACTCCGGGGACATCTTCATACTCGGTTCGGCAAGCTGCGGCACCAACACCGCGGCAGGGCAGTCGCCGTCCGGCCTGCGCTTCGGGATAATATACGCAAACGGGGTCTCGACTTCCATACCGCTCAGCGGGGTCAACACCAACGGTTGCCGCGGCGCCAATATCCAGGCATCGAGCGAGTTCGCGGTGTCGCCAGGAGGCCAGATCGGCTATCTGGCCGACCCTATACTGCCGGGCAATGTCATGGTCTTCAACTTGCAGAGCGGCGCGTTCCTCGGGAACATAAGCCTGTCGTATTCGACCCAGGACTACAAGCTCGACATATCGAAGTACCTGGCGAATGGCGGCCCGTACGGCGTGCAGGACCTCGCGCAGCAGTATCAGGGCGCGATACCCACGAACGACGTGAACGGAAACCACCAGCCACTGTACATAACGGACGAGGACGGCACGCTCTACGTGCTCGACCGCTGGTCCTTCGACGCGGGAGGTTATGGCCCGTCTTCCATGCTCATGCTGCGCGCGTTCAGCGCAAACGGCGTAGAGGTGAATGTCGACCCGGCGAGCACCAACGACGTTACCGTGCTGACGAACAACGCGGTATTCGCATCCACGCGTGCTGGGGTCAGCTATCCGCCGTACGGATGGCCCCTCTCGTTCAACATCTCCACTCCAGGATCCGCGCAGTACACGCCCGACCAGAGCAGCGCCGACAAGGGCATGCACAACACAGCCTGCATAGCAGGGTGCGACGAGACGCCCACCGTATTCATCCAAGGGCAGAAGCAGGGCATCAGCCTCTACACGAACACCAACTACCTGCCGCTCGGCCCGTGGATACAGGCCCACTACTCGTGCGGCTTCCTCGCGACGCTCGGAGGGTTCCTGAACTCGGTGATAGGCCAGGCGCTCGGCCAGCCTTACTACGCATCATGCCAGGGCTCCGCGGTAGGCACCTCGATGAGCTTCTCGTCCAACTTTGAGAACATTGCTTACCTCACGGCGAACGTGAGCATGGGCAACGTGAACGGCCAGGACAGGTCGTACAGCGAACTGCTCGCGTTCCACATAGGGACCGTGAACTATACCAACCCGTCACTCATGGCGAACGCGAGCTACATATGCTACCTAGCGCCGCACGCCTCCACTCCAGTGGGGTCGACGTTCTACGACGACCTGTCGAAGACCGCCACGCCGTGCTCCATCGTGAAGCCTGGCACGCAGGGCTCGGACGTCATACAGGCGATACAGGGGCCGCTGCTCGGCGCGCCGGACGCGTTCGGCTACGTGGAGAACCAGGGCTCTCCGGAGCTTTCGCTGACGCTGCCGAACGTCGCGTCGCAGATCGAGCCGGTCGTCCAGCAGAGCGGCGGCGGCTTCCAGTGCACGGGATCAGCATGCGCGACCGCCAACCCTTACAGCGGCCAGCCGGCATCCGTGGCGATAACCCCGCAGTACGTGCCGCAGGAGTACCTGCAAAGCAAGATATCGGGCAGCGTGCTCGTGCCGTACGTCGTCAGCTACACGGAGCAGCAGACTTACTCGCCGCAGCAGGAGCAGGGGACCGCCACCGTGATACCGATGCTCACGAGCGCGGACATGCAGGGCACCACGGCGAGCTGCCCGAATTACGACTTCAGCAAGCTGGCGTGCCAGGGCAGCGGATGCCAGTTCACGGTCTACGGATTCAGCCTAGTGCCCGTGCAGCCCAGCACGGCGAATGACCTGATAAACGGCGGCCCGACGTATCTCGTGTACAACAACACCAACTTCAACCAGTACTACATGCCCAACGTGTCGGACGCGGGCACGATACTGCCCCCCAACTTGGACTACAGGGTGCTGACCGACAGGCTGCTCGGCGAGATCTACGTCAACCAGAGCGTGATGCCGAACCCGGCCGCCGGAATAACCATCGCAGGGTCTATCGAGCTCAGCAAGCTCTCTTCGATGCTCGGCAGCCTCAAACCCGTGGCATACCAGCTGCCCATAATGATTGCGGTCAACCAGACGCACATCTACGACTACATACCGCAGTATTACTATTCGGTCGAGACCAACCCGAACCAGCTGGGCATGAACAAGCAGTCGCTCGCCACGCCCGCGTACATGACTTACACGCTTGTGCCCAATGGCTACACAGGGTACAGCAACGCGAACATCGTGACGGCCATAATAAAGGGCGGCGCATCGTACATACCAAACACGGTGTCGAAATACACGGGCCCGGCCGCGCTGCTGAAAGTCGTCGCACCGTTCTACTTCAGCGTGGCATACCTGACGGGCATAGCGTCTTCTGCAACGCTGCCCGGATACTCGGCGCTCGTTGCGAGCGCGGCAGGCGGCGCCACTGTGGTCGACGCCGCATATGCGGCGTTCGGCGTGCCGGCGCAGACCCTTCTCTGCGGCGGATCGCAGTCCGCCCTGTCCGGCATGCTCAGCAGCATGGGGCTGTCATCGCTCGCAGGCCTGACGAAGACATCATTCTGCAACGACCAGTTCACGTACGCCGACCTCTCGGGGCAGGGCCCGGCCAGCCTGCAGATACTCGACACGTACAAGACTCTGACCCACCAGTACGAGGCGAGGCTCAACTGGTCGCAGAACAACAACGTGCTCGGCTACAACAGGCTCATCTACACGTTCGTCGACGTGTTCAACAACACGATATCGGCGCCTATAGACGTCGACCTCGCCAACATCACGGCGATAACGCTTTCTTCGAACACGGTCGTCAACCCGAACAACTACAACGACACCTCGGTCACGGTAACAGGCACCGCCGGGTACTACCCGCAGGGCACGGGCGGCCAGTTCATACCGCTGCCCGAAGGCTCGCCGGTATACCTCTACTACGACCAGAACCTCAATTACTACTCGAGCAACAGCATGCTGAGCCCGGTCGCCGCCAGCCCGTCGGAGTTCGGGAACTACATGAAGTACGTGCAGCTCTGCGCCTTCGGCAACCAGGACGGCTGCGCCCTCGCCAACCCGCTCAACGCGACACAGCTCGGCGAGGTCTTCCAGGGGTTCGGCTACACGTATGCCACCACACCGACGTACGCCAGCCTGTCCGGCACGACCGCGGGATGCCCGAGCCCGCCATCAGGGCTGCTGGAAGCAACGTCCCTCTCGTCGCTCTACGAGTGCAACATATATGGCAGCTACGGGCTGCCGGCGTCGTGCCCTGACCTGCTGAACTCAGCCACGCTCAAGCAGCAGGCATCCAGCTGCACCACGCAGATGCTGCAGGACGCCATCACGCGCCAGACCCCGAGCTGCGTGCTCGCGCAGGACATCAGCCTGTGCAGCAGGTATGTGTCCAGCGCCGCGCAGCTCACCTCGGCCGGCAACCCGCGCCTGCCGTTCTGCGTGCCCGACTTCATCAACGGCACCGGCACGTTCACGACGCAGATAGGCCTGCTGCCGCCAAGCGGCAACATAGCGCAGCAGGCGGCCTCCGTGGCCATCAACAGCGGCACCGTGCAGACCGCGAAGGACGGGACGTTCTCGTACACCACGAACGTCTGCGGCGCCGGCGTCGGTACGATCACCGCGCAGTACTACGGCGCGCCGTTCCCGCAGCCTGGGAACGTCGTCCAGACGGTGCTGGCCAACTCGCTCATTCCGGGCGTGATAAGCACGCCGACGAAGACATATTCAGAGTACTCTTACACGTTTGCTCCCGCCTCGGCGACCACATCATTCACGCTCGCGAGCTATCAGCTGAGCTTCGGCGGCGTTGACGCCGCAATCATCGTGACGATAATAGCTGCCGCCGCGCTGGCGATATACGCGCATGGCAGGAGGGCGAAGGGGAGATGACAATGGAAGGCAAAAGGATAATGCTGGTGGGCCTGCTCGCCATGGTCGGGCTAGTCGTGATTATCGCCTTCTTCCTAATGGGAAGGGGAGGGCCGTACGTGGCACCGAACACGACAACGACATCAGCCACGGGCAGCACCACGATATACGTGCCGACAACGCTGCCGTACAATTACGTCCAACCGCAGAATGCCACGACGACCATACCCGCGGACGCGTCGAGCGCGTGGGTCAGGCTCAACGCCGACCTGAACCTGTTCAGGAACGTCACGCCGATAACGCTGGAATACAATGCGACAGGGCCGTACCCTCTCTTCCTGAACGGCAGCCAGACGACGGTGTACAGGCAGGGTGGCTCGTACTCGTTCGACACCGTGCGCGTGATCCAGGGCTTGGAGGTGCCGGTCAGGGTCTACGGCGGCTTCGGCACGGTCCCGATATGCTCCAACCTGCCGCTGGCGCTCTTCAATTCCACGCTCTCGTGCACCACGGGAGCCGTCAGCTTCCCGGACCCCGTCAGCCTGCTCACCCTGAACGCCAGCGCCTATTCAAACGTAACGTACAATGGCCAGAGCAGCTTCGACGGGGACGCGTGCGACAGCTTCACGGCCAGCGTCTCGTTCCAGGAGGCCCTGAGGCTGGACAATATCTCGTCGTCCGGCCCGTTCTCGGCTGATATGTGCATAAACACGCAGTACGGCTACCCCGACTACTACAGGCTGAACGAGCCCTCGAAGCAGGTCACGTATGCGTTCAACGGCACGTTCCTCGGGATACAGGACACCGCCGTGCTGCAGCCTCCGTCGAACTTCTCGATCCAGTCGGCTGCGTGCAGCCCGAATTCGATAGGTGTTACCTTCACGCCGTTCAGCAACATGACCGACCCGACGTTCACCCTCGCCGTGTCGCAGGTCAACAGCACCGCAATGTCACTACAGACCGAGCTAGGCTACGAGCAGCTGCTCCTGACGCACAGGCTCATGACCAACGCGACGCTGTTCAACGAGGCGATCAACAACGACTCGTTCATCAGCCAGTACTTCCAACAGCAGCTGAGCAACATAACGTATGACGGCTACAACCTCTGGGCCGCGTACCTGATGTTCAACAGCACCAACGGCACGACGGTGAGCCTGTACGAGAACGCGTCGATGAACTTCACTCAGGCCGGGCAGTATGCGGCCATGAGGACGTACACCATCGCGCTGCCGATCAACAACATGTACCCGCTCGGCGGGTTCACCCTGTGCGCTGACAACTCCTGCCAGGAGGTCTACAATTGCACGTTCCAGTCGGACTGACGCGCCGGCATGCCGCAGCAGGACTGCAGTTTATTTATAGGTAGGAGCAGAATAACCAGTGATGCAATGCTGCCGCTCGCGCAGACCGCGATAGTGCTGAGCTTCAACGCGATCAACACACTGATACCCATAATCGTCATAGTCATACTCATAGGGGCGGCGGCAGGGCTGATGCGCGGTCTCGACATCTTCAACATCTTCGGCTTCGGCGCCCTGATGGGCCTCACCTCCGGCGCGGCAAGGGGGAGGGCCAAGGGCCTTGCGGGCGGTAAGCACGTCGGCAAGACCCCCGGGAAGGTGCAGAGGCAGTCGATGAAAAAGAAGATATTCGGGAAAGGGGGTTCGATCGGGCTCAAGGGCGGGAAGGCGCTGAACTTCAGCAAGGACGACCCCCACGGCGCCGCCGCTCGCGCCGCGATGCGCGCCACGAGAGACAGTGCGACGAAATCCGCAGGCGAAATATTCAAGTCCGGCGAGGACGCCCTCAAGAACAGTGGCGTGATGGCGCCGGCGTCGGCCGTGCCGCTGGAGAGCGCGCTCAAGGGCTACAACAGAGAGCAGAGGCTCAGGGGGAAACGCGCACAGAAGCAGGCATCATACGACGCACTGGTAAGCACCGGCGCGGGCGAGGCGAAATCGAGGAAGCTGGGAGGGCAGATATCCAGACTCGACAACAGGATTACTGCACTGTACGGCAAGCGCATACTGGGCCGCAAGAAAGCCAGAGAGGTGATATATGCGTCCCAGATGGCGACGTCGCTCGGCCTGGTCAGCGGCAAGGTGACCGAGGGGCGCGCGACCACCAGCGCGTGGGAACTGGAGGCCTCGAACAGGGCCAAGCGGCACGGCGAGGCGCTCGGCGAGATGGGGAGCAGGAAGGCCGAGTACGCAACTGCGCGTTCCGGAGGCGACAAGTCGAGGATCAAGGCGGCCGCATCCGCCTACCGCGCGTCGAAGCAAAGGGCCAAAGCCGCTTTTGGCGATTATAGGAAGGCCCAGGAGGGCCTTAAAGCAGCAACCGAAGGATATAGAGCGAATGATAAATACGTCAGGACGCTGGCTAAGCACGTATCCGCGCTCGAGGTGTCAACCGGCGAGTCAGGGGCGGCGGTATTGCAGCTCTCGAAGACGGCTGCAGACCGCAACAATTACGGAAAGATTGTTGACACAATCAAGGCGACGTATTTCGGTCGCAAGCGCGAGTTCCAGACAGAGTTTTCCATGCCGTCTCCGCCTTCTATTCCACCTCTTTCCGAGCATTCATGGCGCGAGACGGATGAGCAGAATGCAAGGATATCGGGAGCGATCTCCCGCCTTGGCGGCGCCCTGCCGCCCAACACACCGGCCAGTACATGAGCATCGACGAAACGATGGATGCGCATTTCGGCATGATAAGCAGGGAGCAGGCGGCGTCAATATCCGGCGCGGAGGACGATACGGCCGGCGGAAAGCTGGGGACCAACGACATCGCCACGTCCCGGGCGCTGCTGGAGTTCATTGCGGCGAACAGGGATTCGACGCAGCAGGCCTATGCGGTCAACGTAAAGGACAGGGTGTACCGCATCTTCAACCCGCTGAGGCGCGGCGACAGGCCGGAGTCCTACAGGACGGTGGTGCTCGGGAGCGAGGGCTCAACGATACAGATGAGGGCCTCGGGGGGCATCTCCGACTACATCGACAGCGCGGCGGTGTGCAGGGGGGACCTCGTGTTCGTGAAGGGCGCGGTACTTGACATGAAATCGGAGTCGCTCGCCGTGTCGAGAAGGACCCTCCTGACCAAGCTGGCCTCGTCGGCGGTGCCTGCGGTGTCGGACTTCTCAGCGTTGAGGGAGGGCCAGAGGAACATAGACGTGGTCGGAAGGGTCACCGAGATCGGGCAGATAAGGAACGTGGCGAAGCTCGGCGGCGACGGGAACGTTGCGGTGTCTGACTGCATCCTGAGCGATGGCGCAGGCACCCTGCGCGTCTCGATGTGGGAGTCGTCCGCCGCCGCGACGTCGTCAATGCGGATAAACTCGACTGTGAGGATCGAGTTCTGCAGCGTCAGGCTGCGCAACGGCGAAACGGAACTCTATGCGAGCGACCTGTCCAGGGTGCTGCAGTTCAAGGGCTAGCCGCCCCTCCTCCCGTACTTCGCGGCGAACTCAGAATAGCCGTTCATCTCAGACGCGGGGGCCGATGGCTTGGTGTTCTTTATTATAGTCATCACGTCGTCCGTGGATATGCCGCTCTCCGCGCCCGTGCTGACGAACTTCTCGAGCGCGGCCGTCTTTATCTCCCTGCAGATATCCGCTATGTCCGCCCCGGTGTAACCCTCGCTCGCTCTGCCCAGCGCGTCGAAGTCCACTTCCCTCGCAGGAGCCCCCGACAGGTAAAGCTTGAAGAGCTCCGCCCTCTGCTGCGCGTTCGGCGGCCTGACGAACACGATCTTGTCGAACCTGCCTGGCCTCAGTATCGCCGTGTCCAGCACCTCGGGCCTGTTCGTCGCGGCCACGACTATGATCTTATACGATTTTTCAAGGCCGTCCATCTGCTTGAGTAGTTCGGTGGTTATCTCGGATGTTATCCAGCTCTGCGTCCCCCTCGCGGGCGCTATCCCGTCTATCTCGTCTATGAAGATGAGCGCCGGCTCGTTCTCCCTGGCAAGGTTGAAGGTCTCCTTGATCGCCGCGTTGGCCTTGTCTATGCCCTCCTCCGCGAGCTCGGAGCCGCTTACCGTCAGCATCTTGACGCCGCGCATGCTCTCGTCGTTCATCGCCGCCTTCATCAGCATGGTCTTGCCGTTGCCTGGGGGACCGAACATCAGTATGCCCCTTATCGACCTTACCTTGTAGCGCTCCACCAGGTCGGGGTGTAACAGCGGTATCTGTATCGCCTCTACCAGCGCCTTCTTGACGTTGTCCAGACCCACGACGTTCGACAGGTCGACCGAGTCGGCCAGCCTCTCCGAAGCCTCGCCGTGCACGCTCCTCTCGAACTTTATCCTGAACTTCTCGTACATGTCGAGCTGCGCGAGCGAAGTGGAAGGCTTGACCGCGGCTACGGTGTCGAGTATATTCCTCTGGGTTATCCTTAGGACCTTGTGCTCCTCCGTGGCATCCTGCGCGACCGTCTGCGCCACCGTGTTGCAGATCATCTTTATGTCGGCGCCGGAGTATCTCTCGGTCTTGGCCACGAGCACGCTGATGTCTATCTTGTCATCGAGCGGGTATCTCTTCAGGTACATCTGGAAGATGAGCCTCCTCGCCTTGGCGGACGGCAGCGGCATGTATATGACCTTGTCGACCCTCCCGGCCCTCATCAGCGCCGGGTCGAGCATGTCCGGGACGTTCGTCGCGCCCACGAATATGACCCTCTCAATCTTCTGGAAGCCGTCAAGCTCTATCAGCAGCTGCGAGAGCGCCTTGCTCCTCGCCTCGTCGCTCGTCTTCTCCCTGCTCGCGCCTATCGAGTCTATCTCGTCGAAGAACAGGACGCACGGCGTGTGCTTCTTCGCTATCGCGAATATGTTTGATATCTTGCGCTCGCTCTCGCCGGCGAAGGCGGAGAGGAGATCCGACGCCTTGACGTAGAAGAACGAGGCGTGTATCTCGTTTGCGAGGGCCCTCATCATCATCGTCTTGCCCGTGCCGGGTGGCCCGAAGAAGAGCAGGCCTTTTGCAGGGGTTATGTTGTACGCGCGGGCTATGCTCCTCGCCTCGAGCGGATCGAGCACCGCGTCCTTCAGCTCCTTCTTCGTGCTCTCGTAGTTGCCTATGTCCTTGAAACGCTCAAGGCTCGTGCCGAACTGGAGGTCCTCGAAGGCCTCGCCGAACTTCATGCGCGTGTCCTCCTTCCTCACGTCCAGCGCCTTCACGACGTCTATGTCATAGATCTGCAGGAAATAGACGATGAACGGCCCTATGAGCACGCTTATCACCATGACCAGATACGCGTCAAGGGTGAGCGCGGCCCCGCCGGTCAGCGCAAGGTACGCGAGCGGATATGCTGCACCGAAGAACCCGGCCTCCACACCCCTGTACCTGTCCCTGCTGCTAACGACGTACTCGTCTATTGCTATAGCCATGAACGCGAGCACGGCGAATTCGACCACGTAGACGAACTGCGGGGAGGTGAACGCCGCTATCGCATACCCTATCGTCGCCACGGAGCTGGCTATCATCCCGAGGCTGGTCGCGTTGGCCACCATGCCGGAGACTGCGCCGGGGAAGCCCGTCACCGATGGGTACGGCTTGCCCGGTGTGAGGTACTGCGCCACGCCGACGGACTTCAGGGCCGTCTGGTTCAACGGAGGCACGTAGATGAGATAGGCGCTGTTCTGCACGCTCGTCAGGCCGGAGAGCGCAACGACCCCGGCGACGAACAGCGCGAGCATCAGCATCTCCCTCTTCCTGCCGAGCACCAGGCTCGACACCACGACCACCGGCACTATGAACAGAAGGCCGAGCTGGGAGAATGCGACCGCCACCGCCATGAACGCGAAGACTATGGTCCTGTAGTACTTGTAGCCGAACACGAGGCAGAACGTTATGGCGAGCGCGACCACGGGCGCCACGGCCGGCGCCTGGTAGAACAGCGCCGGCAGCGTGGCGGCTATCGTTATTATCAGCCCGAGGAACGGGTGGTAGAGCGCCGCGAGGAAGACCGCCACGACTATTATCGGGGCTATCAGCCACGGGTAGAACGGGACCGCAAAGAGCGACGCGACGAATGCGAGCGTTATTATCACTGTATCGAAGAACGTCGGCCTCTGGGTCGTGTTTATTACGATGTCCTTGAGCTTGTAGAACGCGAGCGGCATGACATAGCGCCTGCGCAGTACCTCGGTGGGACTGTCCCCGTTGCCGCCAGCGCCTTTGGTTGCCATCGTATCGTCTGCCCTTATAAACCTTGTAACCCAGTATTTATATATTCTCTAGCACAATAAGCCTCTATGCCTTTACGTGACAAGAGGCTATCGTAAAACCAACCCGTCGTAGCTCAATGGTAGAGCGGCCGGCTGTAGTTTGGTGCTGCCAACGCGGCAGATACCGGCAGGTTGGGTGTTCAACTCACCCCGACGGGATTTCGCTATAAACAAGGAATATAAAGCTGAACACCGAATCATAATAGTGCCTCGATGGTGTAGTGGTTAGCATACGACCCTGTCACGGTCGAAACTCGGGTTCGAATCCCGATCGAGGCGTTCAGCTTCATGGTAGAGAGAGTGGACGAAGCAGAGGAGGATAAGATTGCGGACGAGAACGCGCAAATCATGCTCCTCGGTGCGCAGGCCTCTGCAGATGCGTCCGGAACGGAAAACCGGATCGGAGCCGTTCCATTCGGCCTTGGTCTGCTTGTCGGCATCGCAGTGGGCGGCCTCGTCTGGTTTGCTACGAACACTGACGTCTCAATCCCTCGCCCCCAGGTGCCTCCAGAGTACTTCTCGTTTGCGCTCACGGCGCTCTACGGCTCGATGTTTCCGTTCATCTTTGGAATAGCGTGCATCATTTTGCTGGCGGTGATGCGCCTCAGGCTGCGTGCCCATGGCAAGCAGCTTACTCCGCTGCAGAACTTCGAGACCGGTGTGTTAATCGGACCGATAGTGGTTGTCTCATTCATGGCACTGCGCGGGCTCTGGTGGTCGTGGGCTTAACATCGTGAGCGGGAAATCCCACATGCTTCAGCGGTGGGATGAGGTCGAACCGCAGGATAAATAGAAAAGGAAGGCATATAAAAATGAATGCAGAAACACACAACATGAAGGCCATAAGGGCATACAAATTCAGGATTTACCCGGATGCAAGATTCAAACATGCCATGACCGGGTGATAAGATGGACGCAAAGACCTTCTCGAAATTCCTCTATGCGGAGATGGGCCTGCTCGTTGTGCAGTTCCTGCTCGGTATGTACGTCAACCTGTACATCAACATACCTACGACGCTGACCACATCGTTCTGGGAGGCGGCGAGCACGCCGTTAGTGATTGCGCACATGTGGGTCGGGACTGCTCTCCTTGGAGTGGCGATATACCTCGCGCTGCGCAGCGGTGCGGCGATAAACCCCGCAGCCAGGTGGGCGGCGTACAGTGGCCTATTCTGGGTTGCGTTCGCGTTTGCAAGCGGCATTGCCTTCCTCTTCGGAGGGGCGGATAATGTGTACTCGTACCTTATGTCAGCCGGATTCCTTTTTGCCGTGATGTCGTACGGCTTCGCCGCGGGAGCGACGACGTTCCGTAGCCGCACGGCATGACAGCATACGTTTTAGATAGCTTTCTGCGTATTATGTGCAGGCACTGGTTGGTGCGATGGAACGCATAGTCATAGCTGTAGGCGGGAACGCGCTGCTCGACCCCTCTGGAGGGCAGTCGATATCCAGGGAGAACAGGAACATGACGAAGGTCTCTGACAGCATCGCAAAGCTGTGCAAGACCGGAAGCTACAGCGTGGTGGTGACGCACGGCAACGGCTCGCAGGTCGGGGACGAGATAGAGAGGAACGAGCACGCGAAGTCGCGCGTGCCGAAGCTGCCGTTGTACGCGCTCAACGCGGAGACGCAGGCCACCATAGGCAGCGTGATAGAGACATCGCTGCGCAACAGTCTCGCCAAGGCAAAGGTGAAGCGCGGCGTGTGCGCCATACTCGCGCACGTGCTCGTCGACAAGAGGGACGCCGCATTCGGGCACCCGACCAAGCAGGTGGGTCCGTTCTACACGAGGGCCGAGCTGAGGGCGGAGCTAAGGCTCGACAGGTTCGATTACATAGAGCGCAACGGGAAGTACAGGATGGTCGTCCCGTCGCCGGAGCCGCTCCGCATACTCGAGATAGACTCGATAAAGGCCGCTGCGAATGAGGGCATAGTCGTGACCTGCGGCGGTGGCGGCATACCATCGTCGGTTGAGGGAGGAAGGGTGCGCGGCGTCAACGCCGTGATAGACAAGGACCTGACCAGCCAGCTGCTCGCCACGTCGCTGGGCGCCTCGAGGCTCGTCATATTGACCAACGCCGACCGGCTCTACAGGGACTTCTCGGACAGGGGCAGCGGCATATCAGAGATCCGCGCCAGTGAGGCGAAGAGGCTGGCGCGCGGCATGGAGGAGGGGACTATACGCCCAAAGGCCGAAGCATGCGCCAGGTTCATAGAGAATGGCGGGAAGGCCGCCTATATAGGGAACATATTCGAGCTTGAGGGTATCCTCGCAGGCCGGGCGGGCACTACGATACACTAGTGCGCCCGCTTGGAGAGGTACGCAAGCAGCGCCCTCTCTATCGTCAGCTTGTTCAGCGCCTGTTCCCAGACTATGCTGTGCGGTCCGTCTATCACATCGGCAGATATCTCCTCGCCGCGGTGCGCCGGCAGTGGGTGCATCACCACCGCGTCCCTCTTGGCGTACGAGAGCGCCTTCCTATCCAGCTGGTACGGCATGAACAGCCTCCTCCTCCTCGCGGCCTCGGCCTCGTCGCCCATGCTGACGAACGTGTCGGTGTACAGCGCATCCGCCCCGTCGAGCCCCTTCTCCATCGATTCGGTGACCGTCACCGAGGCGTGCCTCCTCGCCTCCCTCACGTATACAGGATTGGGCCTGCTGCCGCACGGCCCGACGAGCGAAACAGAGGCGCCCAGCTTGGCTGCGGTCACCATGAGCGAGTTGGCCGTGTTCTGCGCTATGTCGCCGACGAACGCGACCTTGAGCCCCTTGACGGACCCCTTCCTCTCGCGCAGCGTGTAGCAGTCTGCGAGCGCCTGCGTGGGATGTTCGAGGTGCGTCAGCGCGTTTATCACCGGCACTGGGGCGCTCTTCGCTATCGTCTCCAGCCCGTCATGGTCGTTCATCCTGACGACTATAAAGTCGCAGTAGGAACCCAGCACCCTCGCAGTGTCGGAGAGCTCCTCGCCCCTAGACCTCTGCGAGGTGCGAGCGTCTATATATATCGGGGTCCCGCCGAGCTGCGCCACAGCGACCTCGAACGAGACGCGCGTCCTCGTGGAAGGCTCCTCGAAGAAGAGCGCCACGGACTTGCCGGCCAGCGGCTTTGCTCGCCTCTCGCCCTTCAGCGAATCGGCGAGCGAGAATACATCTCTTATCATTCTGCCTGTGAGTTCGAGCGAGCTCAGGAAATCCATGCTATGCAACCCGTGCGGCAGTGAGCTATCTGCGGCAAGCTATAAATATCATGCATCGAAAATACAATTATCTCCTGCGGGTGTGCGAATGATGCACAATGACACGCTAGCCTCTGCGCGCATAAGGGCGGTGAACTTTGCCTACGCGCACCTTGCCAAGCCGATCTATTTCAGGCGCGATCCGGAGCGCGTGCACAACGACCTGCTTGCGGCGGGCTCCAAGCTCGGCTCCAGCGGGCTCGGGATGAGGCTGGCGTCCGCGGTGTTCGACCACCAGGACGGCCGCCTCGCCCAGCAGGTCATGGGCATAAGGTTCAGGAATCCGGTGGGGCTGTCGGCGGGCTTCGACAAGAACGGGACGAACGCCAGCATAATGGCGAGCGTGGGGTTCGGCTTCTCCGAGGTCGGGAGCGTCACCAGGAACCCATGCGCCGGCAACCCCGGGACCAGGCTGAAGAGGCTGCCGGAGGACAGGAGCATATGGGTGCACCTCGGCCTGAATAACGACGGGGCGGATGCGATACACGAGAGGCTGTGGCGCGTGGTGCACAGGATACCTATCTGCATAAGCGTGGCGAAGACCAACTCTCCGGAGACGAAGGATTCGGACGTGGGGCTCGCAGACTACCTCTACACGGTAAAGAGGTTCGGCGACGTTGCGGACATGTTCGACCTCAATATAAGCTGCCCGAATGCGTTCGGCGCGAAGGACTTCGCTGACCCATCTCTGTTCGAGCAGCTCGCCTCCGGCGTCATGGGTCTCAGGCCTCGGCAGCCCATCCTGGTGAAGCTCTCGCCTGACCTGGACGAGGGGAACATGGACAGGATAGTGGAGATAGCCGCAGACAACGGTATATCTGGGTTCATCTGCACCAACCTGACGGAGAGGCACGGCGAAGGGAGCGGTGGCCTGTCCGGCAAGCGCGTCGAAGCCGCATCGAACGGGACGCTCTCGTACATAAGCCGCAGGTCGAGGGAAATGGGGGCCAGGTTCACGCTCGTCGGCGTTGGCGGAATCTTCTCGGCGGAGGACGCGTACAGGAAGATAAGGATTGGCGCCAGCCTGGTAGAGCTGATAACCGGCATGATATACGAGGGCCCGGGCCTGATCGGCGCGATAAACCTCGGCCTCGCGAAGCTGCTCGAGCGGGACGGCTTCTCGAGCATATCGCAGGCTGTCGGCGCCGACGCCAGATAAGCGCGGCACGCTTAATAGCCTTACCGTCATTACCTAATGTATGGCACGGATGGGGAAGAGCGAGTATTTCGAGGCCCTCTACAGGAAGGAGCTCCTGCACATGGGCGTGTACGGCAGGCTGATGCGGTACGAGAAGGATCCTGGATTGAGGAGCATACTGGGCAGGCTGTCGAGGCTTGAGGGGCGGCACGCTGCACTGTGGCGCAGCCTTGTGAGCAGTGATGGTTCCAAGCCGAACCCGGTCGCGGAGTCTGCGAGAGTCTCGCTCTACAGGGCGTTCAGGTTCTGCTTCGGCCTTTCGATGACGATAAAGGTCATAGAGTACAATGAGGCGCAGCTCCACAAGAGGCTCGACTCCGTGCTCGCGTCATCCGGCTCTACGCCGCGTCAGAGGGAGGTGATAAGGAGGATACACGCGAGCGAGGGGGAGAGGGAGGACCCCCTGGTCAACAAAGTGGCCGAGCACAGCACCATACTGAACAACATACGGGACGTGATATTCGGGATGAACGATGGCCTCGTAGAGATACTGGCCGCTACCGTGGGAATAAGCGCTGCCCTGCAGAGCTCGCTGCTCGTGCTCGTCGCCGGGCTGATCGTCGCGCTGTCGGGCACCCTGTCCATGGCCGGCGGCGCGTACCTTTCTACGGCATACGAGAAGCAGCTGCGCATGATACAGAGGAAATCGTTCAAGAAGCCCGCGAAGTCCGCGCTCTACGTCGGCATATCATACATAGTCGGCGCGATGTTCCCGCTCATGCCGTTCATGGCCGGCTACAGCGGCGCCGTCGGGATAGCCATGTCAGTACTGATAACCGCGCTGGTGCTGACAATGGTCGCCTCGACCATAGCCGTGATAACCGACGTCAGCATAAAGCGCAGGGTCGCCTCGACGCTGCTCATAACCCTCGGCATAGCCGCGCTGACGATAGTGATAGGCTATTTCGCCAGGGTCTGGCTAGGCCTCAGCATCTGACGCCGCATCCTGCGCCGCCGCACAAACATATTAAATCATTGCATCCGAATAATTGGATAGGCAGCGGATTGCCCATGCTGATATCGATGTCAAGGTACCTTGTCTTGATTGCCGCGCTGTCCATCGTAGCGCTAGCGGGCACATCGTTCGCATCATACAACGTGTCGAGCATAAACACGACGGTGACGATAAGCCAGAACGGCTCGGCGTACGTGACGGACGTGCTGCACGTGACGGTCGGAAACGCGTCCGTGGAGCAGTACACGGTAGACAGGTCCGGGCTGAACCTGACGCTCAGCGACTGGCAGTCCCTCATAGGCCCGCAGCTGGTGCCGCACGTGATCAACAAGCGCAGCGGGATCTACGGGTTCAACCTGCTGCCCGGGCCGGTCTTCCTCCAGAACGCGAGGCACGTCGCGAACATCTACATGCATTACTACGTCTCAAATATAGCGACAATCAACCAGACGGGCCCGAGGACGTACAAGTACACATTCAATGCGAGCGACCTGAACTTCGCGCAGGGCGTGGGAGGGGTCGTGCTGGGGCAGAACATGCGCCTTAACATAATACTGCCGAACGCCTCAACGGTCATAACGGCGTATCCGCTGCCGGACTACCCGTCGCCTTCGCAGAACCTGACGTCCGCGCAGGCCCTCAGCTGGTACGCCGGCGAGCCGCTCTACAGCTTCGAGCTTGTGTTCCAGGTCAAGACAAGCACAACCACGGAGGTGCTCGACTTCTTCGGCTCGATATACAGCGCGCTCGGCTCGCTCGTCTACATACTCATAGGCGGGGCGGTGCTGCTATTCATAATCTACACCTACTTCAAGATTGGGAGATAGCGCGGCTATCCGGGGGCGAGCGCGTCCACGCCTATCTCGAAGGCGGCCACGGGCATCTCTATCCCCCAGCTCCTCAGCACCTTCGGGCTTATCTCGCCGATGAACCCGGCGGCCTTCCCGTTGATCAGGACGCTCGCGCACCTCCCCGTTATGAAGCTTGGGTGCTTCAGCGGAACCGTCTCGAGCTCCGCGCCGAACGCGCGGGCTAGGTTCTGCAGCTCTGACTTCATCGTGTTGTACTGGGCGTCCATCCCGCACATGGCGGCCGCCGCCTTCCATGCCGTGGCGCAGCCCAGGTCTATCTTGCCGTCGAGGAGCATGGCTTGCCCGACCTCGCTCAGGTTCTGCGGGTACTGCCTCGTGCGGTTGTTAGAAAGCACCTGCATCAATGAGGGCAGCAGCCACGTCCTCACGATCGTGTACTGTTCAGAATAAGGGTTCTCAATCTCGACGGCCGTACCATCGTCCCCGATGCCCATCCTCCCATAGTTGGAGTCCTTGTCCGTGAGCATGAAGTTCAGCAGGTCCTGGAAGCCCTCCCCTACCAGCACGTCGCGCACGGCGCCGGTGAGCTTGGTCGTGCGTGTGAGCTCGCCTATCGTAGGGGTTGCGGGATACGATGGCGTGAGGTTGTTGAACCCGTACGCCCTCCCTATGTCATCGACCACGTCCTTCGCGTGCAGCACGTCCGCCCTGTACGGCGGCACGGTCACCGTGATCGATTTGCCGCCCTGCCCGCCGCCGAAGCCTGACTTCGCCAGCAGCGAGCGTATCTGCGCCGCAGTGAATTCCGTGCCCAGGACACTGTTGACGTATTCGGGGGTTATGCCCAGCTTCTCGGTCTTGAGGCTGGGCTCGATCTCAGTAGCGCTCCCCGACCTCACCCTTAATGAGTGCACCTTGCCGCCCCTGTCGGAGAGCATGTAGAGCAGGATGTTGAGCATCCTCTCTATCGTGCCCCTATCCTCGCCGGTCAGCTCGACCAGTAGGTTCCTCGTCGATGTAGTCACCTCTGTCCTTGCGCTGTTGATTATCGGCGGGAACGAGAATATGCCAGCGGCGTCGTATATCGCCGGGAGGGCGCCCTTGCCGTCGACTATGTGGCCGTACTGCCTGCCCTTCTCATGCTCCCTGAGGGCCCCTCCGAGGGTCATCCGCTCCGTTTTGCCGAGCGGGACGAAGGTGTCACCCTCCGGCTTCACCGCCCTGTAGGTTATCGACGTGCCGGACAGTTTGTCGAGGTCGTGTATCCCTATCGCGCCCTTCCTCCTGTTCCTGCCGAAGGTGCCGTGCAGCTTCTCCTGCACCTGCATCAGCGATTTTATCAGGCCGTCCGTAACCCTTATGTCCTTGACTATCGCGCAGGTTATGTACGGGCGTATGCCGCGCATGCTCGGATCGACCACGCACGTGAACTCCGACTTCTGCACCTCTGGGACGCGCACCTTCGTCTCAAGGCCGTAATGGTAGCGCAGCAGCCTCGCGATGCCCTCCACGGAGAGGAGGTCCGGCCTGTCCGCGGTCACGTCCAGCGTGATGTCGTCGCCATTTTGCTCCTCAGTCTCAAGGCCGAGGTCGAAGAGGTCGCCCTGGAGCCTGCGGCTATCAATCTCCCTGCCGACCATGGCGCAGAGCTCCTTCCTGTTCAGGGTCATAGTGGCCATGCGATCACCATGTCAGTACTCCCAGACGATTGGGACCTCCCTCAGGAAATCGAGGTCGCACAGCGTACCGTGCAGGTTCCTTATGTCGTCGTAGTTGTTGAGCAGCATTATAGTCCTCTCCAGCCCGAGCCCCCACGCCATGACATCTGACTTGACGCCGAGCGCCCTGAGCATCTCATCCCTGAACATGCCGGAGTTGCCTATCTCCAGCCACCTCCCGAGTTTCGGGTGGCGCCCGTATATCTCGAAGCTGGGCTCTGTGTAGGGGTTGTACGTCGGCTTGAACTTTATGTCCCTTATGCCCAGCTTCCTGTAGAACTCTCCGAACGTCCCCATCAGGTCGCGCACCGTGAGGTGCCCGTCCATCACCCATCCCTCTATCTGGTAGAACTCGAGCAGGTGGGTCTTGTCGAGCGAGTCGTTCCTGAATATCTTGTCTATCGAGAAGTACCTGTTCGGGGGGCTGTTGTGCTCTAGCAGGTAGCGCGCCGTGACCGAAGTGGTGTGGCCGCGCAGCATCATCCTCATCGCTATATCCTTGTCCCACGAATAGCCCCAGCCCTTCGAGCCCGTGCCGCCGCCGTGCTCATGCGCGGCCTTGACCCTCCTGACCACATCCGCTGGCAGCTTCCTTATAGTCTTGGGCTTCGACAGCGAGAACTGGTCCCACGCCGTCCTCGCAGGATGGTCCTGCGGTGTGAAGAGGCAGTCGTACACGTAGAACTCGGCATCGGCTATCGGTCCCTCCATCTCCTTGAAGCCCATCTCGACCAGCACCCTGGATATCCTGTCTATGGCCATGCGCAGCACGTGCTTCCTGCCGTAGCTGATCTCAGGCATCCGGAGCGACACGTCATACCTCTTGAACGGCACCCTCTCCCATGCGCCCGACCTGATTATATCTGGGGTGAGCTGCAGTATCTCCCCATCATTGATGATAGGGGATTCGCGCCTCTCCTCGACGAGCTTCCTGGAGAGCAGCGGCTCCGCGAGCTTCGCGCTCACCTCCCTGCCCCTCTCCACGTCCGCCAGGACCGCCTCGATGTCGGACTTCACGGACTTCGCCCCAGCTTCGGCCCTTATCTCGCCGCCGCTCACCGTCACCCAGCCGTTCTTTTTCGCCCACATCAGCCCTATCGTGAAATAGGGAAGCCTCTGCAGCTCCTTCATTGAGGTCCTGCCCGAAAGGACCTCCTTCACGAGCCTGACCTCGGGCAGGCCGTTCTTCAGGTATTCCTCCCCTTCCCTCGTCAAAGCGTACATCCTGCAGCACCGTCAAAACAGATATGCAAACCCACAGATTTTATGCCTTGTGTTTCGGGAAAACCATATAAATCCAGCAACCGTACAATTATAATGCGCATAATGCTTGTGCCCGGGAACGGGAACGCTGACGTGCATTCCGAGATCTGGTATCAGTGGATGACGAAGCAGCTGCGCTCGCTGGGCCTCGAGGTCGTCGCGGAGAACATGCCCGACGCGGATTTGGCAAGGAGGGAGTACTGGCTGCCGTTCATCGAGGCCAAGCTGGAAGGCGACGACAACCCTGTCATAATAGGGCACTCCTCCGGCGCTACCGCCGCGATGAGGTTCGCAGAGACACATAGGCTGCTGGGCATGGCGCTCGTAAGCGCCTGCTATACCGACCTGGGGTACGACAGCGAGAAGGTCAGCCATTACTTCGACGACCCATGGCAGTGGGAAAAGATAAAGGGAAACGTAAAATGGATAATCCAGTTCCACTCGCTGAATGACCCATACATACCGGTCGAAGAGGCCAGGTTCGTAGCCGAGCGACTAGGTAGCGACTACAAAGAGTATCCTGACCAGGGTCATTTCAGTTCCGACGTCAACAAAACCGAGTTCCCGGAGTTGCTGGAAGCGCTGAAGAAGAGGCTCGGGCCATGGACTGGTTCCATGAAGACAATATTGGTCGACGCCGTATACACCTTCGTGATACAGGAGGAGGGTTCATTCAAGATATTCGAAGAAATGCGCGGTCTGCTGGACGCGTTCCCGAACAGGAAAATCATCTTGACCATGGCAGATAAGGAAGGGTTCAAGAGATACGGCCTTGATAAGATGCCCTATGAGGTTTTTACCACAGGGCGCAACCCGGAAAAGGCAGACCCGAAATACTACGAGACGGTGCTGAAGCACTTTGGTCTGAGCAAGGATGATGTGGTTTATTTCGAGCATGACGAGAAGGCCGTGGAAAGTGCCCGCTCAATCGGCATAAAGGCTTACCATTATGACAGCGGGAAAAGGGATCTCGCAGCACTGAAGAGGTTCCTTGATGAAAACCTTTAGGCAGTCTGCTGCGGGCTGTAGACCTCGGGATGCTGCAGCTCGTACTTCTTCTGGTACTCCTTGAACTGCACCTCCTTCCTCTCCCTGACCTCGCGCATCTTCTTCTCCCAGGCGGGCTTCATCCTCTTCCACTGCTCGTCAGTGTACCCGTACGGGGCATGCTCCCTTATGACCGGTGAGTTGAAGGCGTATGAGTAGAACTCCCTGTAGTAGTCGTAGTCCCTCTCGCTGGAGCTGTTCCTGTCAACATGGACCCCCTCCTTCCCGAGGAACTGGATTATGTCGTCCAAGGACATCTTCTCGCGGATGTTGTCCGCGCCCGTGGGGTTGTATATCACGGTTATGCGCTCCTTGACGAACTCAACCCAGGCCTTTATGACCGGGTCGAGCAGGAGCAGCCTGTACTGCAGCCTCGCGGCGTGCTGCTGGTCGACCATGTCCTGCCTGCTCACACCGGTGAAGATGACCTGCTTTATCATCTTGTACGGCAGGCGGACCTTTACCCCATCCTCAACGATGTACTGGTTGCTGTCGTCTATGCCCGCGGTCCTCATCGCCTCGAGGTCCTGCTTGTAGCGGTTCACGGAAGGCTCGTCGTTCTTGTTCATTCCCGCACCCTCAGTTGTTCGCGAGCACCTCGTTCGCGAAGTTCTTCACGGCCCTGCCGCCGTTGACCGGCATTGCGAAGTAGTCGACCATCCTGGTGTAGTGCCTCTGGTACGACTCGCTCGCCGTGAGCGCCTTGACGTCGCGCACGTACTTGTCGGAGTTGTAGCTCCAGTTCGGGTGGGTCTTCTCCCACTCCGTGGCCGGGATGCTGTACTGCCTCTGGATCTTGTCCCTGTACACTTCAGGGAAGACATTGAAGGTGCAGAACGGCAGTATCTCGCCGTCCGGCTGCGCGTAGTGGATGTCGCACTTCTCGACGCGCTTTATGTCGTAGGTGTGCTCATCCTGGAAGTGCATCATGCCCAGGAACAGGCTGTGCATCTGGAAGTTGCCCATGCTCTGGAAGTCGTGCTTCGTTATGACCGACAGGAGGAGCTTCCCGAAGTTCACGCTCTTCGGCTGGTTCTTCTTGTCTATGAACCTGTTGAACCGCAGCAGCGTCTTCGCGGCTATCATCTTCTTCACGAGCCTGCTCTTGCCGTCCATCTCGTCCACGGCGTTCTGTATGTGGTCCATCAGGCCCTCCAGGTCGACGAACCTGGCGATCGGTATGACCTTGTTGTCATTGTCGAGGAACAGGTAGGTGCCCATCCCGCAGGCGAAGTGTATCGAGAGGTCGTACTTGTATTCCCCTGTCAGCGCCTCGATGAACTTGTTTATGCCGCCAATGTACGGCACAGAGGCCCAGTCGTCCCTGCTTATGGCGCCGTTCGTCTGCTCCTCTATGAGCTTTATGGCCCCGGGTATCGTTATCCTCTGCTTCTCGCGCTGGTTCGCGGGCATCCTGCCGACGAGCGAGACCGGCTGGAAGTTCACGGCCTTCACGACGTCGAGGTTGTTGAGCGCGAAGTTTATCATCGCCCCGAGCTCGTGGTCGTTTATCGTGCGTATCACCGTAGGAACTAGCACCACGCTGATGCCGGACTTCCTCGCGGCGTCGAGCGCCAGGGGCGCCTCCCAGTGGTTCTTCGGGTTCGCCCTCGCGCTCACCCCGTCGAAGCTCATGTAGAGCGTGCTTGTCCCTGCGTGCCTAAGCTTGACCGCCAGCTCCGGGTGCAGGCCGAGGTTGATGCCCGTGGTGTTGAGCTGTATCTGGTCGAAGCCGTCCCTCTTCGCCATCTCCACTATCTCGACTATGTGCGGGTGCAGGGTCGGCTCGCCGCCGGTTATCTGCAGGGCGTTCGCCGGTATCGGCTTCTGGTTCCTCAGGTTCTTGAAGAGCTTGTCGAGCTCCTCCATGCTGGGCTCGTAGATCGCTTCGCCCTCCTTCGCGTAGAAGAAGCAGTACCAGCAGCTAAGGTGGCACCTGTTCGTGACGACCACGTTCGCCAGCCCCGTGTGGGACTTGTGGCGCTCGCACATGGCGCAGTCGAACGGGCAGTTGGCGCCCTTCGTGGGAGTGATGACGTTCGGGTTGTCGAAGCCCCTCCCGTAGTAGTTGTAACGCCTCATCTTCATGTACATTTCATAGTCTTCCCAGTACTTCTCTATCGCCCACTTGTGCTCCGGGCAGTACTTCCTGATCATGACGTAGTCGCCGTCCTTGTAGATCGTGCCCTTTACGATCAGCTTGCACTCGGGGCAGACGGTCATGGTCTCCTCTATGATCGGCATCCTCTCTATCTCCTCCATGGTCCTGTGGTACACGGCCGTGACATCCTCCCTCTGCACCATCTCCATGACCTGGCCGCTCGGCTCGAGCACGCTTTTGGTCCCAATAACGTCGTCCATGCACATACCTTTTGAGCTCCCTTCCTGCCCCTTGAGCTACGCAAGAGTGCTGTTTGGAAGGTATTTAAAGGGTTATGGCGCAGAATTTTACAGGTCTTCAGTTCCTGCGCTGCCCCCTCTGTCTCCCGTCAGGCCTGCCGAAGCGCTTGCGCGGCTGGAAGCGCCCCTGGCGCTCCTGCCTCTGCTGCGGCCTCTGCCTTGGAGGGGCCTCGGCTATGCGCTTCAGGCTCTCCTGGAGGTCCTTCTTGAGCTGGTCGGCTATGAACCTCTTCGAGAAATAGTCCGCCTTGAGCGCTATGGAGAGCTTCGTGGCGTAGACCCTGGCTATCCTGCCCTTCTGGTCCTTGGGCGCGGAGGTCACGTCCGCCAGCTTGAAGAGCACGCCGTACTTGGGGGGCTTGCTCCCGTACTTTATGTGCTTGAAGAGCGCCTTCTCGGCCCCGAGGAGCTGGACCGTGCTGGCTGGCATCGTCGCCAGCCTCTCGAGCGAGCCGGCCCTGCTAAGCAGTTCCGAGGCTATCTTCTCATCGGTGAGATAGGTCGCGTTGGGCATCAGCCTGTTCGCCGCAACCTTCAGGTAGGCCTCAAGGGACTCCAGAGCCGCATCGGCCTTCACGCCGTATTCTGCGAACGATTTGAGCGCGGAAGCTTCGTCGCCGTTCATCCTCCTGCCCATGCTCGAGCCCCCTTCCCCTCCCTTCTCAGCCAGTTCCATCACCCTCTTGGCGAGGTCGGCTTCGCCCGCCTTCACGGATTCGGGCGCGTATATGCCGAACCACTCTGCCAGCCTCTCCGATGCGAGGTTCCTGCTCTTGCCCAGCTCGAGCCATGCGTTGACCGCCTGCATGAGTGCATACTCCTCGTTCGAATAGGCCTCCTTTATGCCCGACTTGGCCTTCTCGATGAGCCTCTCCCTGAGCTCCGAATTGTCAGCCACAGAATCCCCACTGCTATCAATATATGTGGCAAACTATAAAAAGCGCAGGCATCGCTCTGCATGCTGCAGGGGGCGGCGGAGTGTGCTGTCCGGTCTGGGGGCCCGCCCGGGCGCCCAGCATGCCGCGCACAATACGCTTTTATTTTTTGGCGTGGAATCCATATCAGGTTTTTACGATGGAGATTGATGAGCTGCTGGGCTTCGCCAAGCGCGCCGGATTCTTCTGGCCTGCCGCCGAGGTATACGGTGGGGCTTCCGGGCTGTTTGACTACGGCCACCTCGGCGCGACGCTGAAGCGCAACTTCGAGGGCGCGTGGCTGAGATACTTCGTGACGGCGAACGGCTACCACCTGATAGAGGGGTCGAACATGCTGCCCGAGAAGCCGCTCATAGCCTCCGGGCACGCGTCCAGATTCAACGACGTTGTCGTGGGATGCTCGAAGTGCAAGACGTACTACAGGGCGGACGTGCTGCTCAACGAGCTGAAGATAAAGGTGTCAGAAGGCGCGAGCGCCAAGGAGCTCGAGGAGGCAATCAGGTCCAACGGCGTCAAGTGCCAGAAGTGCGGAGGGGCCCTGATGGAGCCGAAGGACTTCAACCTCATGGTCGACGTCGCGCTCGGCCCCGAGAAGCACGAGAAGGGCTACCTGCGCCCCGAGACCGCGCAGTCGACCTATCTCAACTTCTTCCGCGAGTTCAACCTGCTCAGGAAGAAGCTGCCGATGGGCCTCGCCATAATAGGGAGGGCCTACCGGAACGAGATCTCGCCCAGGCAGGGGCTCTACAGGATGAGGGAGCTGACGCAGGCCGAATTGCAGATATTCTTCGACCCCGGCGGCTGGGAGATTGACGACAGGGAAAGGCTGCTCGACAGGAAGGTCAACGTCGTGCCGTACAGCAGCCATGAGCAGAGAGCGATGAGCGGCAACGAGATGATCAAGGAGCTCGGCATGCCGAAGTTCTATGCCTTCCACATGTGCATGATAGACAGGTTCTACATGGAGGCCATGCGCATACCGAAGGAGAAACTGCGCTTCATGGAGCTCGGAGGGGACGAGAAGGCGTTCTACAACAAGCTGCACTTCGACATCCAGGCAGACATACAGAGCTGGGGCGGCTTCAAGGAGATAGGCGGCCTCCATTACAGGGGCGACCACGACCTGTCATCGCACACCAAGGGATCAGGGCAGGACATGTCTGTGGACGTGAACGGGAGGAAGGTCATGCCGAACGTCCTCGAGCTCAGCTTCGGGGTCGACAGGAACATCTGGATGCTCGTGGACCTGCTCTACTCCAAGGAGGGGGAGCGCAGCGTCCTCAAGCTTCCGTACCGGATTGCGCCGTACAGCATCGCGGTCCTGCCGCTGCAGAAGGACGACAAGATAATAGAGTACGCCTCCTCGCTCGCACGGGAGCTCCGCAGCTCCTTCAACCTGTTCTACGACGAGTCTGGATCGATAGGGAGGAGGTACGCGAGGATGGACGAGGCAGGCACGCCGCTCTGCATAACCGTGGACTTCGAGACGGTGGGCGACAACCCGGCAGAGCGCGACACCGTGACGATCAGGGACCGCGACACCAAGAAACAGGACAGGGTGAAGCGCGCCGGCCTCCCCGCGGCGATAGCTTCGGCATTGGAGTAGGTGCAGCCATGCGCTCCATGGAGATGCGCGTCAATACCTTCAACCTCGTACACACGTTCCAGAGCGCGCAGCCGGTTACGTTCTTCGGCAGCCTTGACGGGAATTCTGGTGCGGTGAGCTATGTCTCGTCCGGAAACCCAGTCAGGGTCACGCAGCTCTCCCCTGGCATCGTCAGGATAGAGAGCCCGGACTTGGAGGCCGCGGCGTCTGACTTCCGCGAGAGGTTCAGGATGTCGGACGACATGCGCCGCATTTACGAAGACATAGCCATCGACCAGTTCATGCGGGATGCCGTCAGGAAGTACTCCGGGCTGAGGCTGACGCTCAACGACCCGTGGGAGACGACCGTCGTGTTCGTACTCTCGCAGTTCAACAACATCAAGCGCATACGCCTGATAACGAGCAGGTTGATCGACAGGTTCGGTGAGGAGTCCGCGCACGGCGTGAAGTCGTTCCCCACCCCGGAGGCGCTGTCGCGCGCTACGATCGCCGAACTGAACGAGTGCGGGATGGGGTTCAGGAGCAGATACATGAAGGCGGTGGCAGGGACATGCGCAGATGGCCTGGACCTCGGCAGGTACAGGGGCAAGGACTACGCCGCCGTGAAGGGCATGCTGATGGAGCTCCCAGGGATAGGCGACAAGGTCGCCGACTGCATCGCATTGATGGGCTATGGGAAGCTCGAGGCCTTCCCGATAGACACGTGGGTGAAGAGGACGCTCGAACGCCTCTACTTCAACGGCAAGAGCACAGGCATAAAAAGGCTGCATGAGTCAGTATCTGGGAAGTGGGGAGGGATGCAGGGCTATGCGCAGCTCTACCTCTACCACCACGGCAGGATTGATGGAAATGAGGCTTAGCGACGAGGTATCGAGGATGGAATCGGGGCTGGAGAGGAGGCAAAGGACGCTCGACGAGGTCAACGACCTGTCTAGGAGGACGATAAGGGAGTGCGCCCGTTCCATAACCGCGCTGCACAACTCCAGCGCGCAGGAGGCGGAGTCGCACCTGAAGGAGGCGCGGGCGTTCGCCGCGAAGCTCGGGAAGCTCGACTCGGAATTCCGCTACATATCCGTGCAGGCCTACCAGGAGCTGGCCGAGGCCGAGATACTGCGCGAGATAAAGGCGTCTGGGCGCATACCATCCCCGGCGGAACTGGGGCTGCCCGAGGATGCATACCTCCTCGGGCTTATGGACGTGGTGGGTGAGCTGAAGCGCTCCATGCTCCTCTCGCTCATGAAAGGGGACGTGAGGGAGGCCGGTGGGTACTTCTCGTTCATGCAGGAGATCTATGACTCCACGAGGGGCATAAGGTTCCCCGAGTCCGTGCTCCCGATGTTCAGGAAGAAGCAGGACACCGCCCGCATACAGCTAGAGAACGCGGGCAGCGACCTGCTCAAGTTCTCAAAGGCGCGCACTGCGGCAACAATTAAATAACCTCGCAACCAATACTAACCAACGGTTCTCTTTGTAGGCTGCAAGGGGGGTTAGCATGGACGACAAGAAAGTTAGCGAGCTGATAGAGCAGATAAGCAGGCAGATGGATACGGTCACATCCGACACGACCGTGCCGAAGAACGTCCGTGCCGCCGTGTCGGAGGCCAGGCAGAAGCTCAACGCCTCCGGGGACTACGTGGTCAGGATCGCGGGTGCCATCTACTCGATAGACAACGTGAGCAACGACATCAACCTGCCCCCGCAGGCAAGGACGACAATATGGAGCATACTTAGCGCGCTTGAGTCGATCAAGGAGTAAGGGGTGATCGATCGCATGGAGAATGCGAAGAGGGAACTTGCAAGGCTTCTTTCCAATGCCGGCATCTTCCTGGCGGCCGACGCCGCCGAGGCCGCGATAGGCGGGGTTGACTTGAACCTCATCGTTTCGAAGCTCATCGAGGCGAAGTCAGGGGCCGAGGGCCTGAAGATTGCCACGCCCGGCGACGTAGAGCGCGCAGTCTCGTCCATTGAGGAGGACAGGCTCGCAAAGACCCCCAAGCCCGTCGAGGTCTCGCGCACCGGTTCGTTCGTGCCGTACGCTTCGGAGATAGAGGCCGATTACCGCATAGAAGCCAGGGACGCCGAGCAGACAGAGGGCAATGTCAACGGCTTTGTCGACTACTTCCGCAACAGGCTCAGCAGGCTGCGCCAGGTCCTAGAGACGCGCAGTCACACGGTCGCGCCCAGCATAGAGGCGCTGAAGGACTACGCCGCGGGGAGGGAGGTCGTCATCATAGGGATGGTGAACTCCAGAATAACCACCAGGAACGGCAATACGATGATGCTGATGGAGGACGGCACCGCCGAGGCGAAGGTCATGTTCATGAAGGCCGAGTCAAGGGAGGGCGCGGCCCTCTTCGCCAGCGCGAACAGGATAGTGAACGACGAGGTCATAGCCGTCAGGGGCAGGCTCTCCGGACCGTTCGTCATAGCAAAGGAGATACTCTGGCCGGACGTGCCGATAAGGGAGAGGAAGGAGGTCGAGGAGGACGCGGCGATAGCCTTCATATCAGACGTCCACGTCGGCAGCAAGTTCTTCATGGAGCGCAACTTCGTGAAGATGCTGGAGTGGCTGAGCGGCAACGTCGACTCCAAGTCGAAGGCGCTCGCCGGAAAGGTGAAGTACATCGTAATCGGGGGCGACGTGGTCGACGGGATCGGTATCTACCCTGAGCAGGAGGAAAACCTCGCGATACTTGACATCTACCAGCAATACAGAGTGCTGCAGGGCCTTCTCGAGTCGATACCGGATTACATCCATGTCTTTGTCCTCCCGGGCGACCACGACGCGGTGCAGATGGCCGAACCCCAACCGGCCTTCCCGAAGGAGCTCATAGACATGGACAGGGGCAACATCCACTTCGTCAGCAATCCCTGCAACCTGACGCTGCACGGCATCGACGTGCTGGCCTATCACGGCTACGGCCTGGTGCCGATGATACACGCGATCCCCGGGCTGAGCTTCATCCATCCGGAGGAGGTAATGATAGAGATGCTGAAGAGGCGGCACCTCTCGCCGATATACGGGGGGAGCGTCATAGTGCCGTCAAGGAATGACAACCTGGTCATAGACAGGATACCAGACATCTTCCACACCGGGCACATACACAAGAACGGGATAAGCGAGTACCACGGGGTGCACGTAGTTAACAGCGGCTCGTGGCAGGGCTTCACGCCCTACCAGGGGAAGAGAGGCCTACAGCCGACGCCGTGCAACCTACCTGTCTTTGAGGCCAAGAGCTACAGGTTCACGACCGTCGACTTCACCGGAGTGGTTTGAGAGCACCCCCGCTGGGCCAGAGCCAAACCAGAAAGGAAAAGGGAAAAAGGAAAAGAAAAGATTGAAGCCTGCCGATCAGGTCGACTTCACGGTCACGGTCGCGACCTGCACGGAATACGATACGCCGCTTATTATGTAGTTCGCATACAGGTATCCCTGCACCGAGGTCCCAAGAACGGAGTTGCCCGTCAGCCAGTTCGAAGTGAAGCTCACACTCGTGGTCTGTCCGGAGTTGAACGCCTCGATGTTGTTAGAGCCGAACACGGTCGATCCGGTGTATGTGTTGCCGAACGGCACGAAGATCAGGTTGGCTCCGGCCCAGTTGGTACCAGTTGCCTGCCCGAACGTCAATTGCAATACCCCTGCGTGGAAGATCGGGCTCTGGCAGTAGAATCCGGAGACAGCGACACATGCCTGCGTTGCGAAGGCCGTGCCATTGAACACTCCCAAGGAGTACAGCGCGCCCAGAACTACAGCTATTATCAGTATCGCCCATCCGTATGTCATCAGGTACTCCATTGCCGATTGTAGCTTCAAACCGATCGTTTTCCTCATGTTATCACTCAATCCTTTGCTATCCAAACAAAAGACAACTATTTAAAGCTATCAGTAATGTGGAACTCTGCATATATATAGTGGAACTGTTGGAACCGCGACTCGCGCAGTCACAGTGACGACCACAGTTCCTCGAAATGCCGCCTAAGCGCGTCCACTCTCTCCATTGATACGGCTATGTCTATGTGCTCTAGGTTCCTGCGAGTGCCACTGAACGTGAGGTTCGCGCTGCCGGATATCGCAGCGGCTTCGCAGATATAGAGCTTCTCATGGATGAAGACATTCCTCGAGACCTTGACCCTTAGGTTGGCGACCCTTCTCGAGCGCGCGGCCACGGCCGCCGCTACAGCCACGATTGCCATGGCGGTAGTGATGGCCATCGCGTACCACAGGCCGAGCGCGGCCGATATGGCGGCCAGGAGGGCGAGGAACGCCGCCGCCTTCTTCCACCCTGCCCCGCCGCCCCTGAACACCACCATCGCCCCATCGTTCTGTCTTGCTCCGGAGGTTATCACCCTGACCCTGTGCCTCGCCGCGTGCCTCGCGAGCATCTCTGCGTAGCCGCGGCTTATGTATGGGGACACTACGTCCAGGTCGCCCGAGCCCCTTATTAGCGCGTCGATGTACCTGTGGCAGTCGCTGCCGCTGTGCTGCGCATCGCTCTCCGGTAGCCCTCGCATGGCACGCACCACCTATCTCGTAAGCCGCTCATGCAGTATGCTGAAGAAGAACCTTATCGCCGGCCCGGCGCCTATCTTCTTGCCCTCCTCGAACGTCCTGCCCTTGTACCTTATTGGCACGCTGGCTATCCTGTAGCCGTTCTTCGCGAGCGCGGCCGCAATCTCCATGTCGAGCTCGAACCCGTTGCCCTTCAGCCTTCTTCCATGAAGCATCTCCTTGGTGAATACCTTGTATCCCGCGTTGACGTCCATGACAGACTGCCGGAAGAGTAGGTTGAAGAACCAAGTATGCAGCCAGCTGACCGCTTTTCCTGCGCCGTATGCATGGCCATAGTTCACTGTCCGGTAGCCGAAGACGGGCTGTCCATTCCTCAGCTCGCGGAGCAGCTTCGGATAGTCCTCCGGGTAGTACTCCTCGTCCGCGTCCTGTATCATTATAGGACCTGACCTGACGCGCCCGAGGCCGTACCTGACAGAGCTGCCCTTTCCGCGCAGCCTTCGCTTGAACAGGAGCGCCCTCTTCTCCCCCCTGATTGCCCTGCGTATCTCCGCGAGGGTGTTGTCTGTTGACCTGGTATCATAGACTATCACGAGCCTGCCCGCCCCGCTTTGCGCGAGCACCCTCCTTATTATGCCGTATACTGTCTTCTCCTCGTTATATACGGGCATTATCACCGTCGCCTTCAGTTCCATCGTCACACTTCGAACGGTTATAAATACGCATGGCAATCTAAATATGTTGCACAATGGAAATGGACGAAGGTGCCCGCGATGAATTACATAATCTCGGTGCTGTTGGCGGAAGACGTTGCGCAGCAGATAGGCAAGAGGGGCTCGGAGAACGGCCTCGTGTACTACAACGGGACCTACAGGGACAACCGCGTGGTCGCGCTCGCTCCGTCATCGATCCAGGACAAGTTCTATGCCGTGCCGGAATCGATTCTGCTGTCGGATGCGGTGGTCATCGGCACCTCAAGCGTCGACAAGCTCTTCGCAGAGATGCTCGTGGCCGCCTCCCTCTCCGGAAGGAAGGTGCTGCTCACCAGGGACGGGGATGCGTCCGCGATGCTGAACGGGCTGGGCACTGAAATCGACTACTCAGACAAGTTCGAGGTCGCCGAGAAGGTGCTGGGCGTCGCCAAGCGGGGCACCTGGGAGGGCTGCAGGGTCGATGTGGACAAGGTCTTCCCGGTCACGGGCGTCGGCACCGTCGCGCTCGGGTTCGTGACGAAGGGGAAAGTCTCGGTGCACGACAAGTTGATGCTGCCTTCAGGCGCCGAGGTCTCGGTCAAGTCGATACAGTCGAACGATGTGGACGTCGAATCCGCAGGCATAGGCACGCGCGTCGGCCTGGCGCTCAAGGGCGTCAAGCCCGAGGACGTGAGGAAGGGCGACATCCTTTCCAAGGCCGCGGTCATTCCGATAACAAGCTTGGCAGCGTCGATGCGCTACACCGGGATAGCGAAGGAGGAGATAGAGGAGGGCAGCGCATACGGCTTCGTGTCGAACTTCTCATACACGAATGCCGCTGTCACGTCGTCTTCCGGTGCGGAGCTCGCGCTAAGGCTGGAGCGCCAGATACCAATTGAGGCTGGCGACGAGTTCATGCTCATCAGGAGGAGGGGGCCGAGGGTCTTCGCCCATGGGACAGTTAAAT
This sequence comes from Microcaldota archaeon, assembly GCA_021787495.1. Taxonomy (GTDB): domain Archaea; phylum Micrarchaeota; class Micrarchaeia; order Micrarchaeales; family Micrarchaeaceae; genus A-MIC-10. The sequence continues at coordinate 74,681 of JAJYLX010000001.1, forward strand.
CCGCAGACCAATAGATAGGGATTTAAGCCTTGATTCCGTTGTATACCAGGCGTTGCTATGGTGTATTACTACGGTTCCCACAAGAAGATTTACGCTGCCGCCGCAGCCATCGTGATAGTAGTAGTGGCAGTGCTGCTCGTTGCCGTGTGGTACGATGGCGGACCGCGGGTTACCACCGTGCCTACTTCGTCGACGACCTTCCAAACCACCGTGCCGACGACCGTCCAGCAGCCGCAGCCGCCGTGCAATGCCGTGCCAGGATTCTATTGCGCTAATGCCACGTTCCACAACAACGTGCTTGAGCTGCAGTTCGGCCAGGACACGGGACAGGGCTGGGGCACCGCTTCGCTGCAGTTCGTGCCTAACGGCCAGAGCTATGTCTATGGAGCGCTCGTCGCCCCGTTCCCGACCGGGCTCGGCAGCGGCGTGAACGTCTACATTGGCTTCGCGATACCGCAGGCTACTGTGGCCAATTCGACCGTGGATGGCATGCTCGAGGGCACTCTCTACGCGAACTACACGGTTTCGGGCAGCACGGCCCATGTGGTCAAGGAGGTCGCGAGAATACAGGTAGCGCCGAGCTGACCCGCAAGTCGTGCAAACAGTTAAATCGTTTCGCCGTCAATCATAATGGAACAGTCTGATCAGATGCAGCAGTTGGTCTTCCCCGGGGAGATAATATCGACAGAGGAGGAGTCCACTCCCGCAGCGGGAGCGTTCGCCGAGGAGGGCAGCGTCCGCGCCGCGCTCGTCGGGAGGGTGCTGCAGTCGGACTCGAAGATTGGGGTCGACGGCATGCGCAACGTCCGCCCGTACAGAACCGGGATGGCCGTGCTCGGCCTGGCGACCGATGATTTGCGCAGCGTCGTGTTCATCAAGCTCGATACGCTCAGGAGCGGCAGCGCCTCGTTCGTCGCGCTGAAGGACGGCAAGGTCGTCAGCCCGAAGCCCGACACGAGGCGCATGCACGGCAGGGGCCGCGGCAGGGACGAGGCGCCGCAGCAGAAGCCGTCGAAGCCGCTGCGCGTCGGCGACGTCATAGCGGCGCTGATAATAGCTGAGGACAGGGACACGTACACTCTCTCGATAAACATGCCGGACTTCGGCGTCGTCTACTCGGAGTGCAGCGAGTGCGGCCGCCCGATGGAGTATGACGCGCAAAGCAAGGCGCTCGTGTGCAGGGCGTGCGAGGTCCAGGAATTCAAGAAGGTCAGCACGCTTTACGGCGATGCCGGGAAGATAGAGGAGCTGCTTAAGAGGTACATAAGGTAACAAAGGTGCTTTTCATGAAGACCGAGTTTATCAAGGACGAGGCGAAGGAGATAGTGCTGGAGTTCGAGGAGAACGACACGACAATACCGGAGCTGCTGGCGAGCAGGCTCTCCGGCGAGGACGGCGTCGAGTTCGCGGGGGTATTGCAGGAGCACCCGCAGGCTGGCCGCCCCAGGCTGGTCATCAGGACCGAAGGTAAACGCGCGTCCACCGTGCTCTCGAAGGCCATTGACAGTATAGACGAGGAGCTCGACGACCTCAAGTCTCAATTGGGCAAGAAGAAGTAGATCGATTGAAGGGCGGCATACGGATTGCTGCGATTACGTCGGGTCCAGCCGCAAACGGGAAGAGTGCGCTTGTGGTCTGCATCATCGCGCGCAGCGGCGTCATCGAGGGCGCCATCTCAGCGCACGTCATGACGGATGGCACGGATTCCACAGCGAGGATAACGTCCATGATAAGGAGGTCGAGGTTCCGCGAGCAGGTCAAGCTCATCGCGCTGAACGGCATCGCGCTCGCCGGACTCAATGTCATTGATATAAAGCGGGTGGCGAAGTCGCTCAATGCCGACTTCGCCGTGCTCACGCGCCGCAGGCCGCGGAATACCCTTCTCATAAGGGCCTTGAAAAGGCTGTCCAAGGAGACGGGATCCGACACGGCCGCGAGAATCCGGATGGTCGAGGGCATGTCCGGTCTGAAGCTCATCAAGTCCGGCGGCTTCTTCGTGCAGAGCAGCGCCGAACTGCCGGAGAGCGTCGTGCGCCTCGCATTCGACGCGCTCAGGGTGTCGCACATCGTATCGAGGGGCATTTCTACAGGCGAGTCGAAGGGCAGGATATGACCTACGGGCTGCCATCCGCCGCAAAGGCTATCTTAGTTATAAAGGACCGGACAGGGGCGGTGCTCAGGGAAACCATGAAATTCTTCCATCACGCCGTCACATCCGTCCATGCATCGCTTGCACGAAACCTATTAATTCCTATATAAAGATAAGGTAGAGCGAAACCGCGCGCTCCAGCTGGGAGGGTCGTTGCATGCAGACTTCTGATTTGCTTAAGATTGAGGAGGCGGTCCTGCAGAAGTGGGAGACAGAGGGCACCCACGGAAAGGTCACCGAGATGAACAGGGGAAGCAGGCTCTTCTTCTTCCTCGAGGGGCCGCCGTACGCGAACGGGGAGCTGCACATGGGGCATGTGCGCGGCTACACCAGGAAGGATGCGATCCTGCGCTACAAGCGCATGAACGGCTTCGACGTGTTCGACCGCGCGGGCTTCGACGTGCACGGCCTGCCGACGGAGAACAGGGTCGAGCGGAACCTCGGCATAACGTCCAAGAGGGACATCGAGGCAAAGATAGGGGTAAGGGAGTTCATTGGCAAGTGCATCGAGTCGTACAAAGGTTATGTGAAGGAGCAAACGTACGTCGCGAAGCGCTACGGGGTCTGGTTCGACTTCGAGAATGCGTACATACCGGCCGAGCCGGGTTACATCGACAAGAGCTTCTACGTCTTCAAGAGGATATACGACAAGGGGCTGATATACAAGGACATAAGGGTCATGCCGTACTGCATACACTGCGGGACGGTGCTCGCGAAGGGCCCGGAGGTCGAGGAGGAGGAGGATACCGACCCCTCGGTCTACGTCGCGTTCATGGTGGACAGGAATGCCTCGAAATCAAAGATCAGCATGCAGCAGGACACGTACCTGCTGATATGGACCACCACGCCATGGACCATACCGGCGAATATGGCCGTGGCGGCAAACCCGAAGGAGCTGTACGTGAAGGTGAGGCTGGGCGGCAGGAGCCTCATACTTGCGAAGGCGAGGTTCCAGGCCGTGGCGTCAGCGCTGAACGAGAGCGCCGTGGTTGAGGCGGAGTTCTACGGCAGCGAGCTCGATGGCATCCGCTACCTTAACCCGCTCGAAGGGAACATACCCGCGCAGAGGGAGCACAGAAGACATCACCGGGTTATTTTCTCTGAGGGCATGGTCTCGATGGCTGACGGCACGGGGCTCATCCATATAGCGCCGGCCTACGGCCCGGAGGACTTCGACATCTCGAGGAAGGAGAGGATACCTCTGTTGTCGATGGTGGGCACCGACGGTAGGTACACAGAGGTCGCGGGCAAGTACGCAGGCAAGGCGCTCATACACGAGGCGAACAGGGAGGTCGAGGAGGAGCTCAGCGCCGCGGGGGCGCTCCTGCTCAAGTCTACAATCACGCACAGCTATCCGCACTGCTGGAGGTGCCATGAGAAGCTGGTCTATCTGCCAACAGAGCAGTGGTTCATGAACGTCGCGAAAATCAAGAATAAGATAAGGAAAGAGTGCGACAGGATAGAATGGCATCCAGCGGAGCTCAAGGACTGGTTCCTCGAGAGCATCAACACCGCCCCTGATTGGGTCATAAGCAGGCAGAGGTACTGGGACATACCGATACCGATATGGACGTGCGATTCGTGCGGGAACGTGACGGCGATAGGCTCGTTCGGCGAGCTGAGCACGAGGTCGCCCACGAAGATAGAGTTCACGTCCGAGGACCTGCACAGGCCGACCGTGGACGGCATAGTGCTGAAGTGCGACAAGTGCGGCGGCGAGATGCACAGAGTGAGGGACATCTTCGATGTGTGGTACGATTCCGGGGTCGCGCACACCGCCAGCCTGAGCGAGGAGGAGTTCGGCAGGATGTTCTCCAAGGCGTTCATAACAGAGGGCCTCGACCAGCTCAGGGGATGGTTCGCAACGCTCATGAAGACGAGCGTCGGGGCGTACGGCAAGTCGCCGTTCAGGGTCATAATGGCGCACGGCTGGGTCAACGACGCGAAGGGGGAGGCGATGCACAAGAGCAAGGGCAACTACGTGTCCGCGAAGCAGCTGATAGGCAGGTACTCGACGGACGCGGTCAGGGCGTACATGCTCTCCCACGTCGTCCACGAGGGAATAAAGTTCATGTACGGCGAGATAGAGGATATGCAGGCGACGCTCCTGCTGCTGCACAACGTGGCGAACCTAGTTACCGAATACTCCGCGGCGCTGAACCGCCCGGCGGGGAAGTCGAGGGCGCCGGGGGGCCCTGAGGGCCTCGCGCTTTACGACGCATGGATAGTCTCGAGGCTGAACAGCGTCATGAAGACGATGACGGAGACGATGGACGGCTATGAGCCGAACACGGGCCTGAACGAGACGCTCAGCTTCGTGATCAACGACCTCAGCAGGTTCTACCTGAAAATCGCAAAGAAGAAGATGTCCGGAGCTTCGAGGAAGGAGGCCATCGCCACGTTCAACACGCTGAACTACGTGTTCCGCAACACGGTGCTGCTGCTCGCGCCGGTGATGCCGCTCAACATGGAGGACATATACATGAAGGTGTACGGTGGCAAAGGGAGCGTCTTCTTCGAAAGATGGCCAAAGGCGAAGCCCTCGTTGATAAATCCCGGACTGGAGGTCGACTTCTCGGCCGCGCAGGACGCGATAACCGCGCTGCTGAACAGCCGCGAGAGGATGGGGGTCCCGCTCAGGTGGCCGATAGCCTCGGCGACGCTCGAAGTGACCGACGATTCTACATATTCGTCGCTGCAGAGGCTCTCCACCGTGATAGAGGACTACGTCAATGCAAAGCGTCTTGAGCTGAAAAGGGTGGCCGGAGCGAAGAGGGAGGCTAGGCCCATCTTCGCGAGGCTGGGGCCCGACTTCAAGGACAAGGCTGTTTATGTTGCAGACGCCATCAGGGCCGCGGACGCTGACGCGATGCTCGATTCGGTAGCGAGGACGGGAAGGTACGCGCTCAGCACCGGGAAGGGCCCAGTGGAGATAACGCAGGAGCACTTTACCACCACAGAGAGGGTCGAGGAGAAGGACGCCGTGCTCTTCAGGCACGGGAAGGCGCACATAGATGCCAACATCACGAGGGGGCTGAAGGAGGAGGCACTCGTGCGCGAGTTCGAGCACGAGGTGCAGACGATAAGGAAGGAGCTCGGGCTCAGGAAGACCGACAGGATAAGCCTGGGCTACGTGGCGGTGGGCTCCATCGCCGCGGTCATAGCCGCCAATGCGAAGAAAATAGCGAGGGACGTGAACTCAACCAAACCAACAAACAGGCTGGAGGGCTCCGTCGTCAAGGACCTCGACATGGCGGGCGAGACAGTTAAGGTCGCAGTGGACAGGGTCGAGCGCGCAGTGCGCAAGACCTCATAATGCTGGCGATGTGGTGATTGCATGGCAGGCAAGATAAGGTGCTCGCACATACTCGTTGGAAAACTATCGGTAGCGAACGAGGTGGTTGAAAGGGCAAAAAGGGGCGAGAGCTTCGCGAAACTCGCCGAGCAGTACTCGACCGATAGCACCAGGAAGCGCGGCGGTGACCTCGGATTCTTCGGCCATGGGACCATGGTCAGGGAGTTCGAGCAGGCCGCCTTCGCCCTGCAGGTCAACGAGATCTCAGGGCCTGTGAAGACGCAGTTCGGCTACCACATAATAAAAAGGACCGCCTGACCCTTAGTCGAGCATGGCCAGTATCTCATCCGTCTTCCTGACCCTCCCCATGCGCTTGAATGCCGCCTCGATTGCCAGGTTGTGCATCTCCGCGCTCATGGATGACATCGCGTCCTCAGCGAAGACCTGCTGGAAGCCGTACTCGTACGCGAACCTGGCGGTGCTCTCCACACCGTGGTTCGTCGATATGCCGCAGAGCACGATCGTGTCTATCTTCCTGCGCCGCAGCTGGAGCTCAAGGTCGGTGCCGTAGAACGCGCCCCACTGCCTCTTCGTTATCACTATATCACCCTCCGTCTTGCCCAGTTCCGGCACGAAGTCGACCCAGTCGTTTCCTGGAGGAGAGCCTCCCCACATCTGCTCGTCCGCTATAACCGAGAGTCTCTCCTTGCCAGATACTACCACATGCACCAGGAAGACCGGCATGCCATTCTTCCTGAACGCTGCGGCGAGCCTCGCCGCGTTCCGGACCACCTCGGCTGCGCTGTGCGGCGCCAGCCGCCTGTCCTGAGCCGCTATCCCCTTCTGCAGGTCTATCACGACCAGCGCGGTCTTTTGTGTATCCAGTTTGTCTGCCATTCCCTCATCAGAATATCATACAGGTTACCCCGCAACGATAACCCCTCCCCCTACTATTTTGAACCCGCACTTCTTATAGAAATCCTCCAATCCCGGATCGAAAGTGAGTGTTATATACGCAAATTTCTCTCTTCTTAAGTCTGATACCACCTTTTTCAGCAGGAGCCTTCCCAGCCCCCTATTCTGATATCTCGAATGAATTATCAAATCGACGATGTACGCGTGCAGAGATCTGTCGCTTATCACCCTAACCGAACCTATTAGCTCTCTTCCGTTCCACATTGAATAATAGGAAAAGGAATTCTTAAAGGCCTTTTCTAATCCTGCTCTTGGCTTCCACTTAACAGACCTTCTCAATTTTGTTATTTCAGATTTTGGGAACCCTCTGTTTTTTGTAATCTTGTACCACATTTGTTGCACCGGGCAAAAGCCACTATACAGAGTTCACCAGATAAGCCATTCAGATATGCACCGTCAAATGCGATGTATCCCTGCTGTCAAACGATGCCAAATAACATTGTACGGAAATGAATATATGCATTTGCAGCACATTGTTTCGTACTCGCCAATGGCTGGCCGTCCCTACCCCCACGGCTGTTCGTCCAGAAGGTAGCTGTATGCCGGCACTGCGGTTATTCCGCTGCGCTGCTCCGCCGACCTGTCAGGAGTCAGCACATATCCTGTCCTTGCCTTGAATTTCCTCATGAACGTCTCGAGCCCCTTCGTATCTATCCTCCCGTACTTGACCTCTATGGGAATCGGTGCCTTTCCAGAGGTGAGCACGATGTCGACCTCATGCTTCTGCGGGTCTGTCCAGAAGAAGTCCGGCTTTATTGCATTGACAAGCGCCCATTCGAAAATCCTCGACTGCGCGTCGCTGTCCTCTCTGAACACAAGGTCTATTGATGCGACCGCGGGGTAATACTTCTTTAGGCTCCTCGCGGACTTCCTCGCGTTCTTGGAGTAGTTGTAGAGCTTCCTGAGCATGAACGACTCCTCCAGGTACGCAAGGTAGTTGGAGACCGACTGCCTTGTCACGCCCAAATCGCGCGCCAGAAGATGGCCTCCGCCATTTGGCTCCTCCCGACATTGCCCTTGCAGATGAACAGAACCTTGGTCACCGCGCCCGCCGAAGGCGTTCTCCGTTCCATACTAATCGCCGCCCTTCCGCCCCTTGACAAGCCGGACCGGTGCCCGTGCCACGCGGTTCTTTTCGATGTATTCTATAGCTTCTCTCGTCCCCTCAATCTTCTCTATCGGCGACTTATACCCAAAATATCTTACTATGAGGTACCTTTCGGCGGAGGGGATGTCCTCCCATTTCCTTACCGCCTTGGTCGTCGAGTCGACGGCAACGACCTTATGGTCGCCATCTGCACGGGTTATAAACGCTATCGGGGTTCCTGTAGTTGTCTCGCTAACACGAAAATTTCTCTTCGAGTACAAGAGGACGTCAACCTCATCTGGAATCTCGTCCGGATTCTTTGAAGCCTCATCTCTCTGCAAGGTTCCTATCGCGAACCCGTAGGCGATCGGCATCACCCCATCATTCACAGGTATCACATTCTTCGTCGGCCCCAAGTCCAACATCTGTTTCTTATCATGGCTAAGGTGTCTTCTCTGATCGTCCCCCTTCGGAATCTCGATGAAGATTCCAATCTCCTTTGTCCTGCTAATCTGCCCCATGCGATTACCTCTTCTTCCCTCCTCTCATGTATTCCAGCATGTCCCTCTGGAAGTCCGGATCCTTAGCGGCCTCGAGCATCGCCTCCATCAGCGCCTTCCTCTCCTCCTCATCCCTCATCGTATTGGAAACGTCAAGCGCAGCACCACACCTCATGCAATGTACCGCGCTGACGGCATTCTCGTACCTGCAGCGAGGGCAGACCTTGACGGACAGCTTAGGCTTCGAGAACTCCTCCTTGACTTCGCGTCCGCTCGCCCTCAGCACCGCGCTGTCTATGTCCCTGCCCGAGAGGTGAACGTACGTGCTGGCCATCCTGCTGTCCCCAGTCCAGCCGAACAGCGCCTTCAGCTGCTGCTCCGTGAGCCTGTTAGCGTAGAACATGGCCCTGCTGTGCCTGAACAGGTGCGGGTAGACCCTCTTCCTTATGCCTGCCGCCCTTGCAGTCTCCATCAGGAGCGCTCTCACGCCGGATTCGGTTATGGGCCAGTTCTTCTTGAGCCAGGACCCTACGGAGGTGAACAGCGTGTCGCCCGGTCTCTTGCTCTGGGACGTGTCGATGTAGCTCGAAAGGTAAGGCGCGCTGAACATTATCGGTATATGGCGCATGCCCGTCTTGCCGTTCACGGTCACATGTGCGACCTCCCCGTCAAGGTCGACGTCCTTCATCCTTAGGCTAAGCAGCTCCCCCACCCTCATCCCGGAATCGTAGAGCAGCGCTATCAGCGCCTTGTTGCGCGCGCTGCCAGAGGCCTTTATCATCCTGAGGACCTCCTCCTCGCTCAGCATGTCTTCGGGCAGCTTCCTCTTGTTCTTCGCCAGCGTGGTCTTGATCCACGAGACCTGCTTCGGGTAGAACTCGTTATCCCCGAGGAGGTGCTTGTAGAAGGCCTTGACGATTACTTTCGTGACGTGCTTCGTCTCCGCGGCGTAATCCGACCCCTCCACCCTGTCTACCGCAGCCTGGATGTCCTCCCTTGTCGCATGCTTCAGACTGGTGCCCTCCGGCAGCCACGCCATGAACTTCTCGAGGCAGTAGAGGTGCTTCGCTATCGTCCTTGAGACTATGCCCCTCGCCCTGAGGTAGCTGACCCACGCCTCGACCTCCCTCTTGTCCTCTGCGGATGCCTTGCTGCCCCCTATCCTGTCGAGCAGGAACCTGATCCTCTTCTCGGCGCTCTCAACCCCGCTGTCCATGTTTTCCTATTTGATGCAAAAGTATATAAAAGTATGCCAACGTACATCGCGCTTTGATTGGGATGGACCCTGCGGGATTCGCACCCGCGACCTCCCGCTTGCAAAGCGGGCGCTCCACTACTGAGCCAAGGGCCCCTGAAGGTTTGGAACAAAGCAGCTATTTATCACTTGCCGTTGCCGCGGCCCTGACATAGAACTCGCCTGCGGGCAGCTGCCGTATTATGCCGTCAAGGTCGTCATAGCCGAGGATGCGCGCAATCCTCTTCGCCGCGTCTGACTTCTTGTCCTTCCCCTGCAGGATGACGACGGCCTTCTCCGCGATGGCGCCGCCAAGCCCGGCCTCCGGCACTGTGTTGAGCATATCATCCTTCACGAACATCGCCAGCCCAAGCGCCGTGTTCCTGAACCATTCCCTCTCGCCGGACATGAGGAAGCTGCCCGTGCCGAGCGAGCCCTTTCCGGTGGACTTGCTGATCTGCTCCCTCTTGAGGGCATACACGTCGACGCTGCGCAGCGCCTCCTTCCACGCACTGGAGTACGATGCCGCGAACTGCGCGACTTCGCGCCTCACTTTCTCATCTGCATTAACGCCGTCCTTAAGGATCGTTACGGAGGCCCCGAAGATGTCCGCATGGAAAAACAGGTCGTTATCCTCGAAGTGCCTCGAATTGATGAGCTCGTTCTGGTGGGCGTCCCTGCCGCCTATCACCAGCCTGCCGTCGCTGGCCACGAACCAGTGGAACGCCTCGTACCACTTCTTCTCCCTCACCTTGACGGCCTTCTTCTCCTTGGCGGCGCTCTCCTTCCTCATCCTCTCGAGCTGAGCCTCGAGATCCTTCACGGCCTTCTCCGCGCCCTTCGCCTTCGCCTCGAGCCTCTTCGCCCTCTCGTAGTAATCCTTGGCGTTCTCCTGCGCGCTCTTGGTGAAGTCTATCTTGACCTCCATACAGCCCACTGCTACAGCTTAAGCCGCTCATTATACGGAAGCCAGCGGTATCGTCCCGGTGATGAGCAGCGAGACTATGATGCCTATTATGAAGCCCGCCGCGCCTATGATCAGTATGCTTATGATTATCATCTTCGCGCTCTTCCTGAACTCGTCGTTCGTCGGCTTGTAGCTGATGTTGAGCACGCGCCTGGAATTGTCTATGAACGACTTCAGGCTCCCGATGACATCCATGTTCATTGTACCACTCAATGGCAAATCTATTAGGCTTTTATTGAAAAGGATATAAAGCCTTTGTGATTATCGTGAAGTACGACGCAATACTGGTGAGGTTCGGCGAGCTTTGGCTGAAGGGCGAGAATAGGGACACATTCATCTCTTCCCTCTACAGCAACGTATCTACCGCGATACGCGGTCTGAGGTTCAAGGCGCTCACCAAGCAGAGGGATTCATTCACGATAGGGTTGGACGGCAGGTCTGACGTCGGCGGGCTTCTGTCGGCGCTCTCATTCGCTCCAGGGATCTCGTGGTTCTCTCCGGTCATCTTCGCAAAGCCAGAAGTGAAGGACATAATGAAGAAGGCGGCATCGTTCTCCAAGGAGGCGAAAGGGAAGGTCAGGATCGAGGCGAAGCGCTCCTTCAAGGGCCACAAGTTCAATTCGATGGAGCTGGTGGGCGCCATGATCAGGGCACCGAAATCCACGCTGAAGCTCGACCTGGACAAGGGCGCAAGTGATACTCTCTACATAACGGTCGAAAAGGATTGCGCCATGCTGCACCTAAACAAGATTTCCGGCATAGGCGGTCTCCCGGTCGGCACGTCCGGCAAGTGCGTAGTCCTTTTGTCTGGAGGGATAGATTCTCCGGTCGCATCATTCTATGCGATGAAGCGCGGCCTTCTTCCGGTCTATCTGCACTTCCATACGTTCCCGGACAAGGAGGCGGTGCTCAAATCCAAGATACCAGTGATGGTCCAGGCGCTCGCGAGGTACTCGAACGGCGCCAGGGTTTACTATGTGCCGGCATATCCGTTCCAGGCAGCAGCCATGAGGATGGACACCAGGTTCGAGCTCGTGGTATTCAAGCGGTTCATGTACAACATTGCTGCCAGGATAGCAGAGAAGGAGGGCGCGCTCTCGATTGTGACAGGGGAGAGCGTGGGCCAGGTCGCTTCGCAGACGATAGAGAACATGGCCGCGTCGCAGAAGGGAGTGCCCAGGCTGATACTCAGACCGCTCTCCGGGTTCGATAAGGAAGAGATAATAAGGAAGGCGAGGCAGCTCGACACCTACGGTATGTCGATCCAGGAATACAAGGATGTCTGTTCGATAAGGATAAGAAGGCCCGCTACCCGTGCGACCGCCGAGCAGGTCGACAGGCTCTACGCGAAATGCAAGCTTGGCGGCGTCGAGGCGAAATCCCTCAAGGCCGCGATTGTTGACGAGGTCCGGCCGCAGCGACCTCCGCGTACGCCTCATCAACGGTCATCGCGGCGCCGTACGCCTTCCTGAAGTAGTTCACCACGTTCCAGACGTCCCTCTTAAGGAATTCCTCCGCGTGGGGGTGCCTGGTCACGACCGCCTGGCCAAAGTCTATGAAGTAGGGCTTGTCGCCGTGCACCAGGATGTTGTACTCGCTCAGGTCGCCGTGCACCAGGCCGCGGCGGTGCAGCCTCTTGGTATAATCGATTATCGTCCGCAGCATGCTTTCGGCTTCCGTCCTATCCAGGCCGGCGTCCACGAGCCTCGGGGCCGGCCCATCGTCCGTGCCGATGTACTGCATCGCGAGTATGTTGCCGTTGTACATGTAGGGCTTCGGGGCAGCGATGCCAGCGAACTGCGCGATCTCGAGGTTGCCGAACTCCTTCTTGCACCAGGTCCCGATTATCTCCTGCTTGGTCCTGCCGATCTTCTTGAAGCGCGGGTCGCCTATTATGTAGTCCTCCATCGAGAAGAAGCTGGAGTTCTGGACCCTGAACATCTTCACTATGACGTAAGGCTCCCCCTTGACAATGTCGGCAGTTCCTGGGCTTGCAACGTAGATGTCAGATTCCTTGCCCTTCGCGAAGACCGTGCCTATGCCATCTATGACGCCCTTGTTGTAGAACTTGCTCAGGTATACTGCGACCCTCTTGTTGAGCCCCCCCTCAGCGAGCTCCCGCTCCTTCAGCAGCACCTTCTCCCTGCTGGGCTCCTTGCGCCTGCCCAGCCTCCTTGCCATGTTATTATTTCGCTGCATGCCCTTTTTAAGGGTGATTGAAGATATTTACTTGGGATAACAATGAAGATAGGGTTCGTAGGGCTGGGAAGGATGGGGATGGGGATGGTGGAAAGGATGGAGAAGCACGGCATGGACGTCGTCGCGTACAACCGCACCGCTGCGAAGACAAGGATTGCGGCGACGAAGGGCGCGGCCGCGGCATACAGCCTCGAGGAGATGGTAAGGAAGCTGCCTTCAAGGAAGATAGTCTGGATCATGCTGCCGGCGGGCGACGCGACCGAGACTATGATCAGGAACGTGCTGGCCATGCTGAAGCCCGGCGACATAATAATCGACGGCGCGAACGATTTCTACGAGAACGCAGAGAGGTACTCGAAGTTGTGCTCTAGGAAAGGCGTCAAGTTCTTCGATGCGGGCGTGTCGGGGGGCATATGGGGGCTTCAGAACGGGTTCACCATAATGGTCGGCGGCCCGCAGCAGGACTTCAAGACCATAGAGCCGTTCTGCAGGGCGCTCGCGCCCAAGGGGGGATACGCGTACTTCGGCCCGGCAGGTAGCGGCCACTTCGTCAAGAGCGTCCACAATATCGTCGAGTACACTTACCTGCAGGGCCTTGCCGAGGGCGTCGAGCTGCTCAGCAGGTTCAAGCACCCAATAGACATAGCGAAGGCGACATCGACGTGGGAGCCGGCATCGGTCGTGAGGAGCTGGCTGCTCGAGCTCACCACCAGGGCGCTCAGGAGGAAGGACTTCAAGGACATAGGCACGGCTATAGGCAGCGTGACCATAGACGAGCTGCAGAGCACCAAGGACGCGGTGCACGCGTACGCCCCCGCGTTCGACGTTGCCGTTGCCATACGCAAGGACAGGAGCGGGAAGTTCAGCCTTGGCAAGAGGACCATAGCCGCGGTGCGCAACGAGTTCGGCGGCCACGCGGTGGAGCTCAAGAAGTGACCCGGGACGGCGCCCGGAGCGCCCTCCCTCGCCCGGCCCCAGATACGCTTTTAAAGGTTTGTTGCTCATTTATAGGTAGGTGAAGTGAATGCCTAAAGAGAAAAGCGTGATAACGATAGATCCGAGCATGCAATACGAACGCATGCTGCACTACAAGGAGAAGCACTCCGGCTGGGTAATCTTCAATGCCGTCTACTGGGGCATCTACATATTCGCGATGGGGATCCTGCTACTGTCCGGGACGGCGGCCACAGTCGTGACGTTCTTCGGATGGGCGCTGGTCGTAGGAGCGATATTCTTCATAGTGCACGGGTTCACGAATGCGCTGCACCTGAAGCTCATGAAGCACCACGGCTGAGAAGCCGCGGTCCTTTTCTTTTCCTTTTTCTTTTTTAATTCTCTCTCTAAGTTTGACTGGTCTATATGCAGATTCCGAACTTTTACGAAAACAGGCATTACAAGCTCTTCGTGCTCATACCGGTAGCATTGCTGCTCATCAGCCTCTACTTCATACCGCAGATACAGCTCGACTCCTCGCTCAGGGGCGGGATAACGATAACCCTGCAGTCCAACAGCACGATGGACCAGAGGCAGCTGGTCTCGCTCATAGATGCGAAGATACCGGACGCGGAATCGAGCGTCGCGCAGGCCCCTGGCGGCATATCCATAACGATAGCAGGAAATGCCAGCGTGGCCAGCGCCGAGGCCTCCCTGCTCAACGCGTATTCGTACTACGGCAACTACACGCAGGCAAGGTACGTAGCCGCCGGCGCGTCGCAGGCGCTGCAGTCGCAGCCCAACAATGCGACGCTGCAGGCGATGCTCGCGGGGGCCAATGCCAACGCATCCTCGTACCTTGCGCAGCTCAACTCAAGCATAAAGGCCGAGGTCGCGGCAGCCTCGATGCTCGTCCCCAATGCCGCGTACAACGGCACCAGCCCAGAGTCGATGCTCAACGCCGGCAAGAGCGTACTCTCGCAGGCCAACAACGCGTACGAGGCTAAGGTCATAGCCGCGCTCCACTCAATCGTGCCGTTCTCCACCTACTCATACCAGACGGTCACCGCGACGCTCAGCAATTACTTCCTGAGCCAGGTGTTCGACATCATCATAATGTCGTTCGTAGTGGTCGCGATAATAGTGCTGTTCGTCTTCCGCAACTTCATACCGTCGATGACGGTCGTCTTCGGCGCCGCGAACGACCTGATAATAGCGCTCGGCGCGATGGGCATCTTCGGGATACCCCTTGGCGTCGCGTCGATAGGCGGCCTGCTGATGCTCATAGGCTATTCGATAGACACGGACATCCTCTCTGCCATGAAGATACTGAAGAGGCACGAGGGCACTCCGGAGGAAAGGGCGTACGGCACCTTCAAGACCGGGATGACGATGACGACAACGGCATTGATAGTCTTCTCGATACTGTTCATAGTCTCGTACGTGAGCTTCATACCCACGTACTTCGAGATCTCGGGAGTGGTGCTCGCGGGTCTGGTCGGTGACATACTGGCGACGTGGTTCGGCAACGTCGTGCTGGTGCTATGGTACAAGAAGAGGAAGGAACACGCGAGGTGATCGCATGGGCGCTCTGGACTACATGAAGGACTACAGGATCATAATACTCCTGTTGATAGTGGTGGCGCTCGTGGCGGTCGACGTCACGTACGGCATCCATTTCGGTATAGAGTTCAGCGGCGGCACGCAGATACCCCTCACGCTCGAGCACAGCGTGAACACGACCACCATGGCCACGCTGATATCGGACCTGCAGCAGAGGGTCTCGACGTTCGGCCTCAAGCAGGTCAGCGTTGAGGGCGTCGGCAGCTCGGTCATATACGTGACCGTGCCGACGGTCTCCAGCATTGACATAAACCAGACGATAAACGTCATAGAGAGCCAGGGCAGGTTCCTAGGCGTCGTCGACGGCAAGGAGGCACTCAATGGCACCAACATACTGAAGGGCAGCGTAGGGTCGCTGCCGCCGCAGCAGCTCAACGGCACCGTGTCGTGGGCCGTGCAGTTCTACATAACGCAGTCCTCGACGACGAAGTTCGCGAAGGCGGTCTTCGGCGAGGCGAACAAGCCGCTCTACATGTTCCTGGACAGGCCGGCCGGCGCGGTCATAATAATAAACCAGTCGATCATGGCCAACAAGACCCTCGGCCTGTCGGCGCAGCAGGTGCTCTCCGCGATGGAGAAGGCGCTCGCGCTGGGCAACCAGACCATCCCGGTGCTCACGTTCACGCAGTCCAATTCCAGCCTTACGAGCATAGTCGACTTCTTCAGGGCCCACTCGCAGTACACCACGGCGTACGCGAGCTATGGCCTGCCGCCAGGCGTCGCCAATGCGCTGCAGCAGATGAACGTCACCGTGAAGCTCGAAAGCAGCCAGAACATGACCCCGCAGTACTTCACGCAGTCCATAAACAACACCGTCCTGAACAGCTGGGCGCTCGTCGGCCTGCTATCGTCGCCGGTGCTCAACGCCTCGATAACCAACGGCTCCGTGGGGGACAGCTATGAGATATCGGGCTTCACGCCCGCGAGCGTCGCGGCCTCGCAGCAGTACGCGTACGCGCAGAACCAGGAGAAGACAATAACCAGCATACTCAACGGAGGGGCGCTGCCCGTCTCCGTGATAGTGGGCAACCCAACTAGCATACCGGCGACGCTCGGCCAGCAGGCTCTCATCGTGAGCGGAATCGCTCTGCTGCTCGCCGTTGTAGCGCTCTCTATATATATAACCATCCGCTACAGGAAGCCGTTCCTCATACTCCCGATACTGCTCACCACCTTCCTGGAGGTCTTCATAATAGTCTCGATACTCGGTACCGTCGGGACAATCGACCTCGCCGGCGTTGCCGGGATCATAGCTGTCGTGGGCACCGGAGTCGACGCGCAGATAATTATAACGGACGAGATGCTCCTCAGGGGCACCGAACATGCGGCGACGAAGGGCGCCCTCAGCACGGCGTTCACCATAGTTTGGATAGACGCCTTCCTCCTGGTCGGGGCGATGCTCCCGCTGTTCTTCTCCACATCGCTCGTTACGGTCATAGGTTTTTCAGAGGCGACGATAATAGGCGCGCTGTTAGGCGTGTTGGTAACGCGTCCCGCCTACGGAGCCCTGATAGGCAGGCACTTCTCGCACTGACAGCGCCTATAATGGATGTTTTGCATGGCTATCGAAAGACACTGTCCGATGTGCGGGAGGTCTGACAAGGACGTGCGCTTCATAGGCGACATATGCGAGCCCTGCACCGCGAAGAAGTTCGGCGCGCTGCTCCCCGAATCGGTAACGATAAGGCAGTGCAAGTTCTGCGGTAGGATCTGGAGCTCTGGCGGCTTCGTGCCGGAGAAGAAAGATTCCCTCGCCGTCGCAATCAAGCAATCGCTCCGGCAGAAGGACTGCATGATCGATGTCCTGTCGTCCGACGCGGAATCCGCCAACCTGCGCCTAACTTATGCCATTCAGGGGAAGCACGTGTCGTTCGCAATGGCGGTGAAACTGAAGCGCGCATTCGAGATGTGCCCGCGCTGCTCGAGGATGAAGGCTGGGTACTACGAGGCAGTGGTCCAGTTCCGCGGGGACGGGCACGGCGTGGAGCGGATGGCCGCCGCGCTCGGCCGCTTCATGGTGCGGCGCGATGCCTTCGTGTCCAGGGAGGAGAAGCTGAAGACCGGTCTGGATGTCTACGTGAGCGACAAAAAGCTCGCGTCCGAATTCATGCTCGCGTGGAGGCTCAAGCCCAAGCGCTCTTACCAGCTGTACGGCATGAAGCACGGCCGCAAGCTCTACCGCAACATTTACTCTGTCGAAGTCTGAAGGCCGTTCACTTCGGCAGCACGGGCCTTAGGTAGACGCACGGGAACCCCGGGTTTGACGGGCAGCTCAGCTGGTTGCTCACATTGACTATGTATGTCGCGGACGATTCTATCGCAGACAGGTTGCCGCTGACGTTGACCAGCGAGTACGCGGTCACATAGCTGTTTCCGGAGCCGGTGCTTATTACGAACGTTATCTGCCTGCCAGGGGTGTTGTTCAGCGTCCCGACGTATATGCTCTGGACGTTCTGCGGGACGGATATGCTTGTATACTGCTGCGCGGGATAGCCCTGCGAGGCGACGAACGCGGCGACTGCCGCAAGCTTATTGGCGGTTCCCTGCGCCTGCATCGCATACAGCGAGGCTCCGGAAGACGACATCTGCACGAACGCGAGCGTAACTATCGGCAGCAGAATTATTATCCCGAATGAGAGTATTATGAGCAGTTCCAGGCTCGACTGCAACGGTCTCCCACCTGCAGCTTTGCACCGGTTGCCGCGGCTTATGGTCGGCACGATCACACCGTCAAGACGCAAACCTTACGAAGGCGCATGGCGCCCCTATGCCACGGGTGGCGGGGCAGATCTTGGTCGCGCTCACGTTGATGAGATATGTGGCTGGGCCCTGGATGCCCGGCAGGTACCCGCTTATATTGATCGGCGTGTAGGCAGTTATGTAGCTTTTCCCGTTGTTCGTATCCACCACGAATATGACCTCGTTGCCTATACCGTTGTAGCTCAGGTTGCCGACGTACACCGCCTGGACGCCCTGCGGCACCTCCAGCAGCAGGGTCTGCCTCGCCGGATAGCCCTGCGAGGCGACCTGCGTGGCTATGGCCGCGAGCTTTTCTGCGGAGGTCGCCGCCTCGCTGGTAGCCAGAGTGGTATTGCTGTTCGACACCTGCACGAACGCGAGCGTAACTATCGGCAGCAGTATCATGAGCCCGAATGACAGGGTGATGATGAGCTCCAGGCTCGACTGTCCAAGTGCCGCCGCGCACGTTTTCATTCTATGACCCTCCACCTGTCCCTCGCCTTCCTCGAGCCCAGCACCTTCTCCTTCTCCTTGATCATGTCGCGCTTCAGCAGCGCAATCGCCTCCCTGAACGTCCTCTCGAGCAGGAAATCAGTTATGTGCGCGGATATCGTGCTGCCGTTGCTTATCGCGGCCCTGGCATTGATGTCATACCTGTTGCCCTTGATGCGCTTGACATGGAGCGTAACATGGTCTATCTTGAGCTCCTTGCCTTCGAGCTTCGAGACCAGGTCCCTGAGCCCCCCTCTTATGCCCTGTTCATATTCCATCATGTCGTCGTCGAGTCCCGAGACGAAGATCCTGCTCTCCTCTATCCTCCTTCGCGCAGCGGCTGCCTCGAGTATATCACCCATCGTCAGCATGCCTATTGGCTGTTCGCGCCCGTCAGTAACGATGAGGGAGGAGATTTCGTTCTCTATCATGCTCCTCGCGGCGTATGCGAGGTCCCTGTCCTGGCTGAGCGTCCTCGGGTTGGTCTCGATTATGCCAGATATCTCGGCATCGGCAGGAGACCTCCTGCTCGACTTCATCTCGGGCAGTGCCTCGTTCTCAACCGAGTAATTCTTTATCAGCGTGAAGTAGGTCAGCAGCCCAGCGAACTTCCCGTCCCTGAGGACCAGGAGCCTGCTTATCCTGTTGTTCTCCATCACGGCCTTCGCCTGTGCCAATGCGATGCCGTCATTCACCGCCACCACCGGCGAGCTCATTGCCTCACTGACCTTTATGTCATTCAGCATCCTCAGCGAGAGCATGACCTTGATCAGCGTGCTCCTGTCGAGCACCCCGATTATCTGCCCGTTCTCGACAACTGGCAGTGCCTTGACCTTCGCCTTCGAGAAACCCAGTATCACGTCGTCTATCCGCGTGCTCCTCTCCAGCCTTGGCGCTTTGCTGACGTACTTCTCTACCGTCTGATTTTTGCCGAACGTGAGCGGCCCCCTGGCCCTGTACATGCTCCTCGAATCGACCATCCCGTAATACTGCCCGTTCCTGTTCACTATCAGGGCGGAATGCTTGTCAAGCAGCGGCAGCACGCTTGATATCTGCGCCTTCACGTCGATCGTCTCGGTCTCCGCAACAAGCCCCCTTGGGACGCCCTCCTCTTCCTCGAATTTTATATCGTACATGGAACTCCAACCTTACACCTATAAATATAAAGGGAAAGTATAAATAGCGTGCAAGCAGTCGAGGGAACAGACTGTGCCAGGATGGCAGATCAGCTATGCGGCCGCCTGCAGAGCGGCAAAGGAGGGTGCGACTCCCTCTCCTGGCTATATTTTGTGGAAAGGGCTCAAAATTCAGAGGGCACTAAACAGCAGGACCGCTGCGAGCGCGACAAGGATCACGGAGATTGCAACCTTCAGCTTTGGCAGGCTTGTCTTATGCGACATCTGCGATCCAACTCTGGCCCCGATGAACACCGCGACCGCGAGAGGTAGCGCTATCCATATATTCAGCGGGTCTCCGCCAGCAATATGGCCTGCAAGTCCCATCAGGGAGGAGACGCCCGCGTAGACTGTGGTTATGCCTATCGTTATCCGCATCGGAACTCTGAAAAGCAGTATGAGCACGGGCAACAAGAACAACCCCCCTCCTATGCCGAGCGTACCGGCGACGAAGCCGAGCCCCAGCACCGCAGGTATCAATATTCCGAGTGATACCGAGTAATGGTGCTCACCGTATGACCTATCCCAAACAAATAGCTTGGGAATGCGCGGGTGTATTCTCCCCTCCTTGCTATGGTCATACTTATAGATCAAGAATGCGGAGATGCACAGGAATGCGGCGAAGGTAATTGTGACAGCTTGGGCACTAATAAGGTGCGCCGCGTACCCCCCGAAGAATGCCCCAATGGCCACAGGGGGCACCAGGAAAGGGAGCAGGCGCCAGTCTATGGTCTTCTTTCCGTGGAAGACGATTGCCGCCGAAAGGGTCGAAACGGCAATCATGAACAGGCTTATCGTAGAGGCCTCGTGTATGCCGACTCCAGCGATTTCAAGCACGGGGACGTAAGCCGTGCCACCGCCCATTCCAATCATTGCGAAAGGCGCCGCCAGCGCCATTAGCACCACAGACAGCAGGAGAAGTATGATCGTCTCCATTCGAGCTGCCTCATCGCGCGTATCCGCTGCATGGTATGCAATACGGCTCGTTGTCCACTAAACGCACGTACCGCTCGAAGACATATTCGCCGCACTTTGTGCATCTCACCTTGTTGAACGACCCTTTCGGCGGCGCGAACCTGTAATCTGGCAGCCTCTCAATTTTGAAGACCCTCCAGTCGGATTGCCCATACATCCATTTTATGGCCGCATCGGTCACGCCCGCGGGGATGCCAGAAGGCTCGACCCCCTTCTTTCTGTAGGAGAAAAACTCGTTCTTACCGAATTCGTCGGAGAATTCCGGCGTGATAGAGATGCGCACTGCTGCCTTTCCATGCATGTAGAACGTGGCTGCCAGCTTGCCCCAGAATGTCTTTTCAATCAGCGATTTTCCATAGGTGGCGCCGGTCGCGACCTGGATGCCATCCATGAGGCATGTCTGCGGGTGGCCGACGCCCAGCTCGGGGATTACAAAGAAACCGTGGTCCTTTTCATGCTCTGTGTCAAGTTCTTTCATCGCCAGCCTTGCCATCCTGTAGCCAAGCGGCATGAACGGGCAGCGGTGACCGTGGAACTCCCACGCCCATTCGGGCGGTGATATATCTGCGGTTATATCGCCTTTCATATACTCACTCTCTATAATCGTTTGTGGTCGGGAGCGCAGCCGAACATCTGCCGCACGCGGATGTCGGTTATCCTGTATATAACCTTTTTCCCATCCCTCCTGTTAGAGAGGATCCCTATCCTCGTCAGATACTTCAGTTGCAGTGAGGTCGTGGGCTGCGCCCGCTTGACCAATTCTGGTAGTTCGCAGGCGCATTTCTCCCCAGTCGAGAGTGCCTTGACTATCCCGTACCTAGTTTCATCACCTAGGGCCTTGAAGAGTGCGTATTCGTATTGTCTCTTGATGGTCATAAACATATTTATCTACATAAATATATAAATCCAGTTGCAGATAACTACGCAGTGGTCTGAATGCCAGGGAAAATAGCCATAGTGATAGCCTCTGACTGGGACCAGGAGCTGAAGGTGAAATCTGGATTGCATCTGGCCAAGCGCATATATGGGGCAAGGCAGGAAAATGGGATTGATGCGGTCGAAGTGTTCCTTTATGCAGGTGGATCAAAGCTCCTGCAGTCGTTGCCGGAAGAGTTTGCGGGCCTCCTGAGAATGCTCAGGGAAGATGGTATAATTCTGAAGGTGTGCACAACCGAGGCGCGTTCGTGGGGCCTCGAGCAAAGCGCGAGGGAGCACGGGATATCCATGGAGTTCGCGAGGGATGCGTTCTCGAGGTACGCCACGGATGGTTTTACGGTATTCACGTTCTGAAGCTGCGGGATGAGACTGGGGCGCAGCGGGAACACCAATTGGCACCATACCCAAGCTATTGCGTTCTCTCTTGCTTAGCTTTCCTTCCCTCCTTGACGAATGGGTTCCTTTCCCCGAAGACCAGCCGAGGGGTGTGGTTAACCACGTACTCGCTGACCTTGTACTTCCTGGAATATATGGTATCTGCGGAGCAGAAGAGAGCCTTGCCGTAGTCGAATCCCAGCTTTTCCGAGGCCTTTTTTTACGGCGCTCTCAGATCCGCCCTCGACCTCTACGTACGGCTCCAGGAAGGGCCACTCATCTATCGTGATCTCAACGCCGTCCAACATCCAGAGATCCCTCCTCGTCTCTTGATAAGCCTTCTCAATGCAGCCGACGTTCCTGAGGAGTTCGATGCCGTCCTCAAACAAATTTATCGTCAAGCAAATCTCCTTCTGGTCCTCTATGTGCTTACCATCGACGACTTTCAGGCTCATCGTCACCTTGTCGCCTTCGTCCCTGACGCGTAGCCACCCCTCCCCTGATCTCATGTCCGGCCGGCATGTCAAAGACGACGCTCTTCTGCACGAACTCGGGCTTTGCCAGCTTCGCGCCGCTGCGCTTGAGAATCTTCCGCATCCCGCCCTTGTTGATGCCGGTGAAGGTCGCCTCGTACTCCACATCCATGCATTGAAAAGAGCGCCCAACGCTTAAAAGTCTTCTCTTGGTCTTGTTTTTGACGCGTAGCGTCACACGTCGACCACGACGCTGGCACTGAACCCCGCCCTCGACTTGCTCACCGCCAAACCATACCTTGACACCCCCTTTACCTCGAGCCTCGAGACCTCCGGCCTCTCGCCCAACGCAGAAACGGTGGCTTTCAGGGCAAGAGCGCCGCCTGCCATCTTTATTTTCGGCTTTGACATGGCGTAGCAGAACAGCCCCCTTGCGCTCGATATCGTGAGGCAACGCTGCAGCATCTTCCACAGGAGATCATCATAGCCGTCCGCCCTGACGGCGACCGCGAACCCAACCCTCCTGCCTTTGGACTTCCTCATGGCGTCGGTGTCCGCAATCGTATCGAACATTGCCAGTGCCGCGTTCTTGAACGCCTCTCCAACGTCCTTGCCGCCGGCTATGAACTCGACGTCGGCCGTGTGGGCCACAAACCTATAGCCTTTCCTCGCCATGACAACAATACACTTATAGCCTTGCTGATTAATAAATAACTGTCCGATGAAGAGAAGAGTAACTACTGAGAAATGATGAAGCCCATTTCGGCCGAGGACTTTCTGCGTGCTTGCCATGGATAAAAACAGGATAATCGGCCTGTCGGCCGTGATGGTCGCGCTGCTTCTGAACCTGTTCATATCCATATCGATAACGGGCCTCGTGATATCCGACACAGACCCGACGACCTACATAGTCGTCGTAATGCTGATGCTGTTCATATTCACGGCCCTCTACATAAAGGACGGCGAGCTGAAGCCGCGCATTACTCTGAAGAGCACTTCCGTCGGAGTGGGGCTCTTCGCGCTCTACATCATAGTGGTATCATACTCCAGGGCGTGGCTCTCCACGCTGTTCATGTCGTATAGGATAGACATGCTCCTGCTGCCGCTCTTCCTGGTCTCGCTCATAACGGCGATCTATGGAATGGAGGGCGTAAGGAGGATGAAGCTGCTGATAATCTACTCCGTCTTCGCCTCGCCGCTGGTCTTGCTTCCCGTCCTCAACCTCAATCCGCAGTTCGCGCTCTTCAACGCCGACATAGTGGCCGGCGTCTCAGGTGCCATCGGCCTGCCGTTGACGCAGAGCGGAATACTGCTCACCGCGCCGTCGAGCAGCACGGTCTCGATAAGCTCTACCTGCGCCGATATCGGCGCGTTCGCCGCGCTGCTCATGTTCATGGTGCCGCTCGCCTACCTGTACGACGGCAAGGCATGGAGGAAGGCGCTCTGGGTGATTGCGGGGCTGGCGCTGCTGCTGCTCTTCAACCTCGCGAGGATGGTCTCGATAGTGCTGATATGGCTGTACTACGGGATAACAAATGCGGTGTCGGTGTTCCACCTTTTTGCGGGCGAAATACTCTTCGTAATCGCAATAATCGCCATGATGCTCATTGCGTCCAAGTTCGGGTTGCGCATGCCGCAGCCTTCGGCCAAGAGGACGGCGGCAAGGCGGAAGAGGCCGATACAATCAGCGTCTTATGTGCCGTTCGTTTTCGGCGTCGCGTTCGGCCTCGTCGGGCTGGCCCTCTCCATCCCTTACCTTAATGCGATGAACATCCATCCTGGCGCGGGCGCCCCTCCCAACCCGGTCTATTCCAGCCTGGACGCCTACGTTATATCTACGCTGGAGTATGCGCACGAGAACGTCACGCAGATAGGTGGCACGAGCACGAGCATGGACTTCGTGCTGGGTGCCCTGTCGAACGGTTCAAGGCAGGTGTTCGTCATCGTCAACTACACCCCGTGGATGGTCTATCCGGTCGCCTCGTCGCCGCAGAACGAGTCCTCATATTCTACCATCCTCCTCAAGAGCGGGATTGCGGTCAGGTCGTCCATGCTGTCTTCCGGGAATGTTACGGTCGCGGCCAGCTACTTCACCGCGCCGTACAATATCAGCTCCGGAGCGGCCGGCCTCTCCTATCTCTTCATCCAGGAGGTGAACGCGACGTCGCAGGAATGCGCGCAGGCCGCGCAGCAATCCCCCATAGACGCGTTCGAGGCCGCCATATACAACGTCCTGCACTCCTCGTTTGGAGGTAATGTCATGTGCGAGGCGTACGCCGTTGCGAATTCGATAAGCTGATCGCGTCAGCCTCGCCCTCAGGCGATGATGCTGGCGACATTGCCAAGCAGCGTCTGGTAGGCTTCGCAGGAAGTCCACTGGACGGGCTCCGTCTTGTTCCTGATGCGCTCCCTGACCTCCATCGCCGCCTCGCCGCCGAGTACGGGCGAGAGGCTGTACTGGGTCTCGCGCACGTTGCCGAGCTTCTTGTCCCACATTATGGATGGGTAGACGTTGCCGAAGCTGTCGAGGAAGACCGATGCCTCACCGCTCCTGCTGCTCATGGGCTGCACCCCTGTCTCGGCGTACTTCACGAGGTTCCTGAGGAAGGCGCTCTCGACTATTTGCATTGGGTCCGGGCTGAACGCCCTCCTGCTTAGCAGGAAGCGCACTTCCTCTGCGGCCTTTCTGCCGTCAGCCCTTATGTCGAGGTCCGTGTTGCTGTAGTAGTTGCCCGATATCTGGCTGAGGTTGACGTGGAAGTCGTTGTAGGTTATGCCGGGCACGTCGCCCATCACGGCCTCAATGGTCTTCCCGAGCTCGCCCTGGTTCATCTTGCTCATCGTGTAGCCGAAGACGAAGCCCAGGGTGCGGTGCTCCTTTTTCATCTCCTGCAGCATCCTTGCCATGGCAATCACCTTGTCGTAGTTCCCAGGCACCCCCCTTATCCTGTCGTGCAGCTCGCGGTAGCCGTCAAGGCTGAGTGTTATCATTATCCTAGGTATGCCGAGGCTGAGTATAGACTCCAGCTTCTTCCTGACGAGTGCCGGATTGCAGAGCGAGTTCGTCGGCATGGTCAGTATGTAGAGGCCCGTGCAGCTCTCGTTGAACGCCCTGGCTATCTCGTCTATATCACTCCTGAGAAATACCTCGCCCCCGGTAAGCTCTATCCACCTGAAGCTCGTATTCTTGGCGGCGAACTGCCGTATCTCATCCAGGGAGAGCTCCCCCTTGGGCCTCATCTGCCATATGTTGCACGTCAAGCACCTTGACTGGCAGTTGTAGGTCACCGAGAAATTCAACTTGTAGGGCTCGGGGAGCTTGCCAAAGTTCGACTTGAGTGCCGTAGAGACTATCCCAAGCATCCTGCCGTCCATCTATGTGCCCTCTGTATAGCGGTGTAAACTAGCGCATCGCTCATATATAAAACCTGATGCGGGCATATGCTGTAGGAAAGTCTAAGTCCGTAACCGCGCGCTTCCTAAGTGAAAACATGACGGAGATGCCCGACGCCCTGAAGGAGAAAATGCAGAAGCAGGGCTACCACTTCGTTGGAAGGCACTCCGCAGTCAAGATCTGCGAGTACACTGCCAACGGCCTGAGGGGAGGGACGCTCTGCTACAAGTACTCCTTCTACGGCATAAGGAGCTGGCAGTGCGTCCAGGCCACCCCCGCGATAGGCTGCAACCTCAGCTGCAGGTTCTGCTGGCGCATAATACCGGACGAGCTCGGGATAAACTGGAACGAGCTCAACGCAGTGGACAAGTGGGATGACCCCGAACAGATCGTCGACGGGATGATATCCGAGCAGAGGAGGATAGTCAGCGGGTTCAAAGGCGCCGCAGATACAGACCTCAAGATGCGGCGCTGGAACGAGGCCAACCAGCCGAGGCACGTCGCGCTCAGCCTCACCGGGGAGCCGACGTTCTACCCGAAGCTGGGGAGGCTCCTAGAGGCGTTCCACAAGAGGGGGATAAGCACGTTCCTAGTGAGCAACGGGACGCTTCCGGAAGCGATAGCGAGGATCAGCCCTCTCCCGACACAGCTCTACATCTCGCTGCAGGCCCCTGACGAGGACACTTATATGGAGACGACAAGGCCGAAGGTGCCGAACGCCTGGGAAAGGTTCAGGAAGTCGCTCTCGATGCTGAAGACGCTCGACACAAGGACGGTGCTGCGCATGACGCTAATAAAGGGCCTCAACATGCGGAACCCCGACGGCTATGCGGAGCTGATAAGGCTGGCCGGCGCCGATTATGTCGAGGTGAAGGGCTTCTCGTTCGTCGGGTCGTCGCGGGAGGAACAGAGGCACCTATCACTCGGGAGCATGCCGGACCACGACGAGATAAAGGAATTCGCGGGCTCCCTTGCGGAGAAGACGGGCTACATAGTAACCGCCGAGCACCGAGTGAGCAGGATAGTGCTGCTGAGCAGGGACCAGGCCTCGAAGGACGGCCGGATGATAGACTTCAGCAGGATAGGGATGGGGGAGGCGGCCGCAGCGGAAACTGCATAATGTTATATATTTTGGACACTGCTATATCTGCATGGAAACCTATCCACCCGGTATCGACATGGGAATAAACCAGAAGGACGTGGCTCTCGTCAAGGACCTGCTTCTCCCCGGCGAGACCGTCGACATAACAGTCAGGCAGAGAAAGTACGCCCCAGGCGGGTCGCTGATCACCCCGACCAGCCTCATAGGGACGAGCGAGCGCATCATAATAATAAACCGCGAGACCCTCGGCATAAGGAAGGACTACGAGGTAATAGCCTACGACAAGATAAAGGAGCTCAGGATGGAGCACGGCGTCATATCCTCGACGATATTCGTCAGGGTGGAAGGCTATGACGCGGACAAAGGCCTGCTGGCAGGCACGGGCAAGCAGGAGGGCTCGATCACGGGGCTCAAGAACAAGGAGGCCAAGGAGCTCATGGACTACCTGAACAAGAAGGTCGCCGGGGCCAACGGGCTCCGCGCCGCCGTGGGCGCGTCCGGTGCACCAGGAAGCTCGGTCTTCTGCCCGAAGTGCGGGGCCAAGCTGCCCGCCGATGCCAAGTTCTGCGAGAAGTGCGGCGCGAAGCTGTGACCGCCGAATGGTTTCAGCGCTTCCTTATCCTCTTTCCGGCGAACCTGTATATCACGTAGAGGACGATGGCGAACGCAGCTACGGCGGCCATGTCGACCGCGGCGTTGCCCGCGTTCAGCGCATAGTAGCCGAATGCCATCAGCACGCCGTTCCAGATGGCGGTTCCCGCTATCGAGTACGCGAAGAACTTCTTCTGGTCCATCTTCGCGAACCCGGCCGGGAAGCTTATCACCGTGCGTATCACTGGCAGCATCCTGGTCAGGAAGACAGCCGGCGGCCCGTTCCTCTCGAACCACGACGAGAAGTCGTCCAGCCAGTGCTCCTTTATGTGCATCCTCTTGAGGTACCTGTAGACCACGTCCTTCTCTATGAAGTACGCGATGTAGTAATCGACAGCCATGCCGACTATCGCCCCGGCCAGGCCTGCAATGAACGCCCACCAGAACGAGAGGGTGCCGTTCGCCGCCAGAAGGCCGGCCAATGGCATCACGACCTCGCTTGGCACCGGCAGCGACGAGCTTTCCATCGCCATGAGCACGGCTATCGACCAGTATCCGTAGCCAGAGACGAAGTTCGTTATCGCCTGCGTCGACCCGAGGATTATGCTGCTCAGCGACGGCATCGACAACAGCATGTACAGCAAATTACCACTTTATTTATGTTGTTTGCATCAATACATTTAAGGACGTTTGCCATGAGGATCGTAAAGTTCCGTGAAGACGAGGGCATCCTGCTCCTCAAGCTCGAGACCCTGGAGGACCTCTGGAGCGCGGCCAGGATCGTCTTCAACGGCGACCTAGTGAAGTCGCGCACGTTCAGGAAGTTCAAGGCGAGCGAGGGAGACGAGGGCGAGATGAAGGAAGTCATGATAACCGTGCAGGTGGAGAAGGTAGAGCTGGACAAGGACGCGCAGCGCCTCAGGTTCACCGGCAGGATCACCGAGGGGAGGCCTCTCGAGTACGTGACCCTCGGCAGCTACCACACGATAAACGCGGCGCTGGACGACATGATAGAGATAAGGAAGGAGAGATGGCCCCAATACATGATGAGGGTCGTGAAGGAGGCGGTATCGGAGTCGAAGAGGGCAAGGCTGGGCATAATCGCCATCGACGACGAGAAGGCGCAGCCGGCGCTGCTCCTGGGCTACGGGATAGAATTCAAGAGCGAGCTCTACAGCCGCCTGAGCAAGCGGATGTCGCAGAAGGAGTTCCAGGAGCAGCAGACCAGGTACTTCGAGTCCGTGCTGAGGTCGATGGAGCTCATGGACGTCTCAACGGTGATAATCGCAGGTCCGGGCTTCACCAAGGACGAGCTGAAGCGCTACCTGGACGATTCTGGAAAGGCGAAAAGGCTCTCCAAGAAGCTGATGTACATGCAGATAAGCAACGCCGAGCGCAGCGGCGTCTACGAGCTGATACGCAGCGACGCCGTCGCCGAACTCCTGAAGAACGAGCATATACGGGAGGAATTCGTTCTGATGGAGAGGTTCCTGGGCGGACTATCGTCGAAGAGGTCGAGGTACGGCGCGGACGATGTCGGCAGCGCGATAGACGACTATGAGGCGGATACCATAATAGTCAACGACAGCGTGCTTCCCGTCGCCGCCATCCAGGCGCTGCTCGCGAAGGCCGAGAGGAGGGGGATAAGGGTCGACGTGTTCAACTCGGGCGACGAGGTCGGGCAGCAGCTGCATTCATTCAAGGACGTGGCGTGTCTGGTTTGATTCAGTCATCGGTGCACCAAAACACAGAAATATCTCATGAATCAAGGGTTGCTAGGTGCTGTATACGATCCGGTCAAGCCAAAAAGAGGATGAACGCCTGCATATCTATGTCGCGGCTCCTTACACGCCCGATACTAATAACGTACACGACGCTGCCAGAATCGCGGACAGGAACGTGGCCACTGCGATAAGAGCCGGAATAGAAATTATAAAGAAAGGGCACTACCCATACATACCGCACCTTACCCATTTCGTACATCTCAGGATGAATGATGATGAGGCGCAAGGGAATGACTATTGGTATCCGTTCACGCTGGCATGGCTCAAACGGTGCGATGCCTTGCTGTTCCTTAGCAGCTCCAAAGGAGCAGATGCGGAGCTGAAATACGCGCAAGAGCACGGCTTAAAGGTATTCCTGCGTATCGAGGATATACCCGCAGTCCCAATCAACAAGGAGGGGCTGAAAGAGTGAAGTGGTTGACTCCAACCTTTTTATATTTGCCGCATTAATACTATATCGTACTCTTATTCAGAAGACAGAGTGTTCCAGATGAAAGCCGAGAACGGGAAACTCATAGCCATAGTGCGCGTCAGAGGGAAGGTCAACCTCAACTACAACATAGAGGAGACGATGCAGAGGCTGAACCTGAAGGCCGTGAACAACTGCTCGCTCATAAGACTCACGGACTCGTACAAGGGCATGATAAACAGGTGCCAGAACCACGTGGCTTACGGTGAGATAGACGAGGCAACGCTGTCGAAGATGCTTGCGAGGCACGCCCCCGATGCAAACGCGAAGGAGGTCATGGAGGGCAAGCTCGACTCGATAAAGGAGGGCATGCCAATCAGGCTGCACCCGCCCAGAAGGGGATACAGGAAGATAAAGCAGAGCTTCAATCAGGGAGGGCAGCTGGGCTACATGGGGGGCGAGATAAACAAGCTGATAGGAAGGATGATTTGATGGTCGTAAGGATTGAGAAGCGCAAGCGGAAGTACCTCGGCACAAGAAGGTGGGGCAAGGGCAACATCAAGAACGCCAGGGGCAAGGGCGACCGCGGGGGCGTGGGCAACGCCGGCGCGAGGAAGCACAACTTCACCTGGATGACAGCCAAGGCTCCGTGGCTGATAAGCAGGAAGGGCTTCACCAAGTGGAACCAGAGGGTCCTCGAGGAGACCAGCCTGCGCGAGCTGTCGTCCATGAAGGAGGGCAGCGATGGTTTCATAACGCTGAAAGGCCACAAAGTGCTGAGCAACGGCGCGGTCTCTAGGCCCGTGAAGGTGAGGGCCGCGGGCTTCTCGAAGAGGGCCGCCGAGAAGATAAGGGCGGCCGGAGGGGAGGCCGTGACGCTCGGCGCCGAGAGCCACCAATGATGCTCAAATGCCGCTTAACATAGCGTTCTACACTGATTCCTATCATCCGGCAGTCGACGGAGTGGTGACGTCGATAGACAACTTCGCCGCTGAGCTGGAGAGGAGGGGTCACAAGGTTTACATCTTCACCGCGGGAAAGAAGGACGGCAGTGAGAGCGCCTACAATGTCTTCTTCGCCAAAGGCGTGCGCTTCAAGAAGTACCCGCAGTACACCTTCGCCGTGTTCCCGTACCTATCGGCCAGCAGGGCGAGGAAGCTAAAGATAGACATGGTTCACGCGCATACCCCGTTCTCGATGGGGATATCTGGGCTGATGGCCTCGAAGGTCAACAGGGTGCCGATAGTCGGGTCGTTCCACACGCTCTTCACCGACAAGTCGGTGATAAGGGAGTACGTGAGCGAGAACAGCTTCATCAGCAACATGGCCAACAGGTACTCGTGGAGCTATGCGCGCTTCTTCTACAACAAGTGCGACGTGGTCACGGCGCCCAGCAGGGCCATAGAGGAGCTGCTCCACAGGCACAGGATAATGGACACGCGGGTCGTGGAGAACGGCGTCAACACCAGGCTGTTCAGTCCCTCCGTCAGCGGCCGCGCCGTGAGAAGGATGCTGGTCGGAGAAAGCAAGAAGAAGGTCGTGATGTATGTTGGAAGGGTGAGCATCGAGAAGAGACTCGACGTCATGATAAACGCGGCGAGGCTGCTCAGGAAGAGTGACCTAATATTTGTCATAATCGGCGGGGGGCCGTCGCTGGAGCACTACAAGTCGCTCGTCAGGCACCATGGGCTGGATGGGATGTTCAGGTTCCTGGGCTTCATCGACAATGCGAAGCTGCCCGAGTACTACGCCGCCAGCGACGTCTTCTGCATCCCGTCGACGTTCGAAACCCAGGGCATAGTCTCGATAGAGGCTATGGCCTGCGGCAAGCCCGTCGTCGGCGCCGACTACCTCGCGCTCAAGGAGCTCATAAAGAACGGCTACAACGGCGAGAAGTTCACCCCGGATGACGCAAGGGACTGCGCGACCAAAATAGAAAAGGTTATAAATGATATCGGCAGATATAAGGGAATGGTGGCAACTGCCAAAATGTACTCGATAGAGAGCACCACCGACAGGCTGCTCGGAGTCTACGAAAAGATAACCGGGCAGGGATCCGCCCATTGAATATTTAGCGTTAATCTTTACAGTCTAATTACACCATACAGGCGATTTACTGGAGAATGAGAGCGGACCGTCGGAGGGTGCGGGTCAGGAAGCCCCCACCAAGCCACCGGACCAGTCCGACGCAAAGGAGGCGGCCTCAGCAAGGCAGAGAGAGGCGAGGAAGGACGAGAAAAGGCCTTCCATACTCGACCTCATAAACGAGTCCAGCCATCCGGAGGCGATAAAGATCAAAGCCGACATAGAGGAGGTCAGGAAGAAGAGGAGGGCGCTCATAGATCAGATAAAGGCGTTCAAGCGCAGGCTGGCCTACAAGACCGCAGAATCTGAGACGATAGAAAGGTTCCTCACAATGAGCCCGCAGGGCGATTACGAGGAGAAGCTGAAGAAGGTCAGGATGCTCAAGAGGCAGAAGGAGAGGCTTGAGTTCCGCATAAGCACGGAGGCCTCCTCACTGTCTGACGAGAAGGCGCTGATAAGGAAGATAAGGGAGATCAGCGCCGAGATAGACGAGTACATGAAGACCGTGCGCCTAGTGAGGAAGCGCGATCTCGTGAAGAAGGACATAGAGGAGTTCAGCGGCAAGGTCGTGGAGCTCAACGGCTCCATAGCCGAGCTCGACAAGCAGCTCGACGTCCTCTATGATTCCCTGCGGAGGCTCATAAAGGCCGAGAGAGTCCAGGAGCGCAGGAAGAGGCCGGAAAGGAAGGCTCAGCCACCGCCGATGCCGGAGGTCAACCTAGAGGACATCGCGGTAATAAAGAAGAGGAAGTGAAGCCGGCTAGATTGATGAAAGAGGGCGGTACATGCAGCAAGGAAGCAAGGCTCCTCGCTGGGACGATGGACAGACAGAAAAAGGACAGGCCAATAAAGGATTCGAAATAGACAGAGAGTGAATACGATGGAAATCTCATTTTACGGTGCGGCTGGAGAGGTAGGAAGGAGCTGCATAATGGTGAGCACCAAGAGGACAAGGGTATTGATGGACGCCGGAGTGAAGTTCGGCAAGCGCGAGGAGCACCCGCAGATAGAGGACGACGTGGCTAGGAGGGTGGACGGCATAGTGCTCAGCCACGCGCATCTGGACCACAGCGGCTACCTGCCGCACATATACTCGGCCGGGTACGGCATGGAGCTGTACGCGACGAAGCCGACGCTCGAACTGACGACCGTCCTGATAAGCGACTATATGCACCTGTCCGCGCCGCAGGACGTGACGAAGGCCGGGCTGAAGTCGTTCATGGCTCACTACAAGGCGAAGGAGTACCAGGAGGAGTTCGCGATAGGCGACATGCGCTTCAGGCTCATACCCGCGGGGCACATACTGGGCAGCGCGATGGTGCACGTCACCGATGGCAGGAGCAGCCTGCTCTACACCGGGGACACGAACGTCGCGAAGACGAAACTCTTCGACGGTGCGGACATGAAGAACATAAACGCCGACACGCTGATAACGGAGAGCACGTACGGCATGGCCACGGATGTCTTCCAGAAGGAGAAGGATTCAGCGAAGCTGATGGTAGCGAGCATAAAGGACACGCTCAGGCAGGGGGGCAAGGTGATAGTCCCGAGCTTCGCGGTAGGGAGGGCGCAGGAGGTGCTGCTGCTCTTCGACGACTACCTCAACTCCGGGCTGCTGCCGAAGGTGCCGATATACGTCGACGGCATGATAAACAAGGCGATGAGGATACACAGGCACAACGTCATATACTGCCGCAAGGAGCTGCAGAGCAGGATACTTATGAGCGACTACGACCCGTTCAAGAACAAGAACTTCGTCGCGGTCGAGAGCAAGGGCCAGCGCGCCAAGATAGCGGCCGAGCGCGAGGCCAGCATAATCGTCACGACGAGCGGCATGCTCACGGGGGGACCGGTCTTCTACTACCTCCCGAGGCTGGCCTCCAACCCAGCCAACAAGATGATAATGGTGGGCTATCAGGCCGTCGGCACGCTCGGCCGCGAGATCCAGGAAGGGGCAAAGCACGTGGAGATCGACAGGCGCCCGGTGGAGCTGAAGCTGAAGGTCGAGACATTCCACCTGTCCGCGCACGCTGACCGCCCCGGCCTCGAGAGCCTGATAAGCAAGGTCAACGGCCTCGAGAACGTCTTCATAGTGCACGGCGAGAAGAGCAAGTCCGAATCCCTGAAGGAGTACGCGGCGAAGCGCTTCAACGCGACGGTCCCGGAGATGGGCAGCAACTTCACGGTCTGATTGCATATTTTTGAGTGATGAGATGAGGATGGCAGAGGTGCAAAGGAAGCTAAAAGAAGGGAACACGGAGTTCGCCGCGACGAACACGGACTACAAGTCGCTGGTTTCCGGCCAGCACCCGAACGTCGCCATGGTATCATGCTCAGACTCGAGGGTCGACCTCGCGATAGTCCTGAGCGCTAGGCTGGGTGAGATCTTTCAGCCGGGCAGGCCGATAGGCGAGGCAATGGATGATACGACGGTGGCAGGATTCGAGTACGCGGTCGCGCACCTCGGAGTCGAGAGCATGATAATCGCCGGACACACGGGATGCGGCGCGCTCACCGAAGCGCTGAAGCTGCTCAAAGAGGGCGCCTCTCCAAAGGAAGCTGCCCTGTTCAGGACGATCAAGGGCCTTTCCAACAACATCTCAGCGGATTACGACCTCGAGACCGCAGCATGGGAGAATGCGAGGAAGCAGGCCTCTGAGCTGCTCCGCCGGAGCGAGAGCGTTTCATCCGCGGTCAGGCACGGCAAGGCGGAGCTCGGCGTCCTCGTCTATGACATATCGACGGGCAGAATATCCGACATAGAGCTCGTGAAGCCCTGACCACCGGTCGTGCGTATAGGAAGTTGACATTTGATCTCAGAAAGGCTTATTTTATTCCATTTGCATGAACATTACAAACCTTTTCCTCATTAAGACCTTTTTATGAATTCGTTACTTAACAGGTCTGTCTTCGCTTTGCGCCTATTTGTCAATTCCCTATCGTGCGTACCCGCACACAACCATTAAAAAGCTTCATGAACCAATTGTACCGGTACCGTATTGGTGTGGGAGCAAGGTCTATGAAGTCTGAGAAGAAGAAGATGGAGAAGGAGCTGGAGCAGATCAAGCGGATGCAGTCGATAAACGACATAATAGACAGGGGCAGCTCCGAGAACACCCTGCTTTACACATCCTCCAGGGAGAACGAGTCAATTGGAGACGACGCCATAGACAATATGCTCAACAGGATGGCCGGCAAGGAGAACGAGCGCGAGATACGCATGGTCGAAGGCATCGGCAAGGTAAGCGCATCTAGGCGGGAACGCGGGCGTTCTGGCGCTACCGCCAGGCGCGCTCATCACGCCAGGCCCGCCCGCCACAAGAAGCCCATCAACAATTCGAAGCACCCGCACCGCGCTACGCGCAGCAGGGCAGCGCCGAAGCGCTCAGCGCGCTCGAAACCGAGAAGGCGGAGATAGCACGCGCGGCCAGATCAGGCTCGCCTCAAGCGCCATGTTACTAGTGGTCTCTGCCCGCACCTTGTGCAATTGGTAATATCATGACCCTTATGGAGATGGCCAATGGGATGAAGGGCGTTTTCTGCATGACGCACGCACCGGATTTCGACGGCATATCGAGCGCCGCGCTCATCGTGCACTACATGAAGGCGCCAGAGAGCCACCTGTTCTTCAGCTATCCGAACGTGGAAGACCTGCGCGACGGCATGGGGGCGCTCCTCTCTGCGGGGCCGGAAGGCTCGCTGATAATCTTCACGGACGTGTCGGTGAACGACGACGCGGTGCCGTACATACTCGAGGCGATAGGCAGGCTGAAGCAATCGGGGAACAGCGTCGCCTGGATAGACCACCACCCGTGGAGCGAGCACGCCGCGAAGGAGCTCGAGGGTGCGTGCGACTTCCTGCTGTGGGGCGAGGGCGACGAGTGCGCCGCCGAGAAAGCCATAAGCGCCCTCGGCGCATCGGACGGGTATGCAGCGGAAATAAAGAGGTTGGCCCACATAACCGACTTCAACCTCCCGCTCCCAAAGGGCGAGGAGGAACTGATACTGGACATGGTGCGCGCCATAACCTACCTGAAGAACAGGAATGACATGACCGGGAGCCTGAGGAGGATGGCCGGGCTCGTATCGCGCGGAGACTTCCGCAACCAGTTCATACTCGACGCCGCGCAGGCCTACATTAGGGAGTCAAAACAGGAGATAGAGAGGCTGAAGCAGGACTGCTCGCTCCATGAGGTGAACGGCTACAGGATCGGCATAGGGTACGCGCGCAACATACAGAGCACGCAGGCGTGCGCCATAATCGAGGAACAGCTGCATACGGACATAGAGGCGTTCATAAACACTGAAGACTACAAACTCAGCCTGCGCAGCCGCAAGGGAGTGGACTGCTCCGCCATAGCATCAGCGTTGGGCGGCGGAGGCCACCCACAGGCATCGGGGGCGGTGCTCGAAATAAAGGACGACGGCGAGATACAGAAAGGGATATCCGCCATACTGAAAGCCGCAGCGTCGTCGCTCCATAATGGTAAAGGTGGCCGATGAATGTGCAGGATGTTTGCCTACGTCGGAAGCTCCCACGCTGAACTCAACGGCCTATACATCGCGTTGAAGAAGGCTGCCATGCACGATAGGACCTTAACCTGGATTGATGATAAGCAGCACAGGGACGGCTGGGGCTGTGTAATCCTCAATGGCAGTAACCTGATATATCACAGGTCGATGAATCCTATATTCAATGACGCCTTTTCTATTCCAAGAATAAGCGGTAAGACATACGCCATATTCCATGCTAGGAAGGCAAGGAAGGGAACAAAGAAGATAGGCTTGCCCGTCTTTTCCCATCCCTTCATGGCGGAGACAGATAGTAGTACAATATTTCTGGCGCACAATGGCTCTCTCACAGACCCGATTCCAGATACCAAGGTGGATAGCGAGATTGCATTAAAGATGATAACCGAGAGGGGAAGCCTTAAACGGGCGCTCGGTACGCTGAAGAAAAGAGATGAGAGAGGCCTCAACCTCCTGGTGCTCACTATACACCGAACAACCCGGGAAGCAAAACTAGAATATCTGAATTATTGGAACAAGAAAACCGTTAAAATGGAGAAATACCAGTATTACAGATTATATAAAAAGAGGTTAAAAGCCGGTTCTGCGGTCTTCTCGTCAACCTTAGGGGACTGGCTCGGCGGCACCAAAACCGAATACGGAAAAGTCATGGCACTGGTGGGCTGAATGGCGACGATTGACGACTTCATGAGGATAGAGCTGCGCGTGGCAAGGATAACCGCGGTCGAGGACCTGCCCACGCGCAAGCCGATGTACAGGCTGGACCTCGACCTCGGGGAGCTCGGAAGCAGGCACATAGCCGCCGGCATAAAGGACTTCTATACAAAGGAGGAGCTGCTCGGGAGGGACATAATCGTGGTCGCGAACCTCGACCCGAAGAAGGTTGGGGACTTCGTGTCCGAGGGAATGCTGCTCGCTGCAGAGGACGACCTGGGGAACGTCGTGCTGCTCGGCCTGGACAGGCCGCTGCCCCCCGGCAGCAGGATCCACTGATCCGCAGCGTGTATTCCTTTACCACCATCAAGTGGAAACTTTTATAGCGTGGAACTCCCATTTACAGTGGGTGTTGGAATTGTTCGAATTACC
The DNA here is from genome assembly GCA_021787495.1 of Microcaldota archaeon. Taxonomy (GTDB): domain Archaea; phylum Micrarchaeota; class Micrarchaeia; order Micrarchaeales; family Micrarchaeaceae; genus A-MIC-10. The sequence continues at coordinate 111,789 of JAJYLX010000001.1, forward strand.
TGAACTGCCATACGCGTACGATGCGCTCGAGCCATACATAAGCAGGCAGATACAGGAGCTGCACCACGACAGGCATCACAAGGCCTACACCGACAACCTGAACAAGGCGCTGTCGGTCCATCCAGAGTGGGAAGGAAAGAGCATCGAGGAGATAATAAGGGGCTACGCCAGCGCGCCCGACGACATACGTACCGCGCTGAGGAACCATGGAGGGGGCTACTACAACCACTCCCTATTCTGGCTCATGATGTCGCCGAAGAAGGACCAGAGGCCCGAAGGTTCGCTCCTCGACGCGGTCGAGGCCTCATTCGGCAGCTATGACGCGTTCGTGAAGCAATTCAGCGATTCCGCCGGCAAGCTTTTCGGCTCCGGATGGGAATGGCTCGTGCTCGACAACGGCAAGCTGGCGCTGATGAGCACTGCGAACCAGGATTGCCCGCTAACGCAGGGCAAGGCGCCGCTGCTCGGCCTTGACGTCTGGGAACACGCCTATTATCCGCAGTACTACAACAAGCGCCCGGATTACGTGAGTGCATGGTGGCACGTCGTCAACTGGGAGGACGTGCAAGAGCGGTTCGATAGGGCAGGGAAGTAAGGCTGCCCTAACCGAATTGACTACTGCCGTATTATAAACCTTGCCGCGCATAAGCCTGTGCTGATAGAATGATGCCGAACATCGACCCGAAGATGCTCAAGAGCATGATGGCGAAGATGGGCATAAAGTCCACCGAGATCGATGCCATAACCGTGGTCATACACTGTCCAGACAAGGACATAGTGATAGGCAGCCCGCAGGTCACGCAGATCGAGATGAACGGCGCGACCAGTTTCCAGGTCGCCGGGAGCGTCACGGAGCGGGAGAAGCAGCAGGAGCAGCCCATAGATGTGAGCGATGACGACGTCAGGCTCGTGATGGAAAAGACGGGCGCGAGCGAGGACGCGGCGCGCAAGGCGATAACCGACGCGAAGGGCGACATCGCCGCGGCCATCATGGACCTGGGAGGCTAGTCCTCTATCCTGTACGCGTGCGCGTACCTTATCCCTGAGACGGTCTTGACGTTTTCCCTCTTCACTATCGAGTGCTTCACGGCGGCTTCGACCGCCTCGTTGCCCACGACGTTGGCCGAGTGCAGCTTTTCAGGGAGCCTGCCGCGCAGCTCGCCCACTCCTATGAGTTCGCCCTTATAGAACTCGGAGTAGTCGCGTATGTTGATGTAAACGTTCCCCTCCTCGAGCACCCTGTCTATCAGCTTCTCGTCGCACATGGCGAGCAGCGCGCCGTTCTCGCTCTCATGGAGCTTTACGTATATCATCTAACCGTACCTGTAGAAGAAGACCGTCGCAAGCGTGTAAAGAGTGGCGTACCAGAACAGCCATACGCTGCCGATGAAGTTGTTCTCCAGTATCGCCACGGCGCAGAGCACGGCAAGCGCCGCAGCCATACCGACCTCTATCTTCGTGTTCGCTATCGCGAAGCGCAGGCTGTGCCTGTCGTCGCCATGCTGCCGTTTCCATACCCCTCCAGGACTGGCGCTTACCAGAGCGGCTATGGCCGCCTTCGTCCTGACGATCACGAGCGCGAAGTTGAGCAGCAGGATCATTATGCCCTTCTTGACGGACTTGAAATATATCTTGGTCAGTATGACCGGCACTATCAGCGAGAGGAAGAACGCCATGCTGCCGAGCACTTCCAGGTCGACCCCTATGTACCTGCCCTGGAAGAACTGCTGCAGCGTTATCGAAGTGAAAGGCACCGCGGAGAAGACAATCAACACCGAAACTAGCGTGAAGAGCAGCAGCACTACCGAGATGTAGTTGAGCCCGAACCCGTGCGTGATGTACTCGGCGTTCGTGAGTGGGGTCAGCTCCTTCGGCTTCCTGTACCTGTAGAAGTACCTGAGGAACTGGGTGTCCCCGTAGTTGTAGCGCCACTGCTGCCTCACGAGCTGCGTGAACGTGGTTATGGGCTTGCCGACAGCGTACACCTTCGGTATGTACAGGTTCTTGTAGCCCTTCATGTGCGAGACGAAGCTGAAGAACGTGTCCTCTATGATGTATTCGGGCATTCCTCCGATCCTGTCTAGTATCCTCCTGTTGATTACGCCGCACGATCCCGCGAAGATCGCGGTGTTGTTGAGCGCCCTCGCCTGCTGTATGAATCTGAAGAAGAAGGCGTCGAACAGGGAGACGGAATCGGCGAATAGGCCCGCCCCCTCCCTGTAGCTCTTCTCGGTCTGTATGTAAGCTAGCTTCCTGTCGCTGAAATAGGGCATCAGGTCAATCAGGAAGTTCGTGTCAGTTATGTACTCATCGTAGTCGAATATGGCGATGTAATCCTCCTTCACGTGCTTCATGATGTTGTTTATGTTGCCGGCCTTGAAGCCCTTCCTTCCCTCCCTCGTGACGCGCGTTATGCCATGCTCTGCGCAGAACCTGGCTAGCCTGTCTCTTGTTGCGGAATCGGTCGAGTCGTCACCCAGGTAGAACCCGACCTTGCCCCTCTTGTACTTAAGCTCCTTCAGCCTGAGCAGGTTAGTCTCGACCGTCCTCACGTCCTCGTTGTATACGGGCATTATGACGGCCACGGTCGGGAACGTCCTCATCGGCTTGAGGGCCTTGCGCACCTTGTCTATGTACGCTTGGTAGAAGTAAGATCTGTAGTAAGATATGGCGGTGAATATGTTGAAGAACCCCGACACGACGGCGAGGCAGGTGAACGCTATGGCCAGGATGTACATGTACAGGTTGTTCGCTATGTAGATTAGGTAGATAGAGAACAGCATCCCGGCTACGGCCAGGACTATGAACAGGCTGCTGGTCACAATCCGCGCGCTCAGCACCTTGTCATTCGACTCAATCATCACTTACCACTCATTCTCGCTACGGCTTCAATCGCACAAAGATAGTGACATACAAACTATATAAATGTAAACATCTATATGGTATGCGTGCCCCGGTGCACGCGGCACTAATGCCAGGGTGGCAGAATCTGGTAACGCGCTGGTCTCGAGTTGCTGTAACTCAAGAGCTGATTGGTGATGCAGAAGAAAACCAGTGCCCTTCGGGGCTTTAGGGTTCGAATCCCTACCCTGGCGCAGGAATGCGGCGAGGCGCAGCCTCGCCTTATAAGCGTTGCCGCATTGCTGTCCTGCGCAGCCATCGCCACGCTGGCCCTTCTCTCGCTATCCGATGCGTCGGGCATGTACAACATAGGTGGTGCGCAGTGGGACTTCCTGTCGCACTGGCTGTATGCGAGGGCCCTGCTGATGCCGGACTTCTATACCTCGCTCTACACGGGCCATTTCGCCGCGGCCGTTCAGTACGGCAATCTTTTCTACTTCGAGATTGTGAGGGCGCCGCTCACGGGCCTCATGATGGTGCCGTTCGCCGCATTCGGCAGCATGGCGATACCGGCGTACGTTGCATTCGCGCTCGCCCTTCTGCTCGTCGCCGTGCTCTGCCTTTCGAGGCAGCTGCGCATGCAGCCTGTGCTGCTTTCGCTCCTGTTCCTCACGCCGTACGTGGCGCTGTTCCTGACTCTGCTCAACGGCACGGAGGTCATATCGATTGCGCTGCTGCTCTTCACGGTTGTGCTGCTGCTAAGGAAGGACTGGAAGGCGGGCGCGCTGCTCGCCCTCGCGGCCCTAGCGAAGTACCCAAACCTGATCTTCATGCCGCTCATCCTGCTCGTTCCGAAGGGCCAGAGGCTGCGCGCCCTCGCCGCGTTCGCCGCGGTCACGGCGCCCTGGTTGGCGTTCAATGCCATATGGTTCGGCAACCCGCTGTTCAGCTACGCCGTCTCGCTCGGTGCGTACTCATCGTCCGGTCCGTCGGCCTCTCACTTCGCAGCCGTGGCCCCGTCGCTTTGGATCACCCTGACCGACCTTGTTCCCGCGGCCCTCGCGCTCCTGGCGTCGCTACTGCTGCTCTGGGGATCGGGCAGGAAGAGGTTCGCGGCCTGGCTGCGCGAGTCGGCAGCCTCGGTGGCGGGCGGCGACATGAGGTACGGTGTTGCCCTTTCGCTCCTCGCGCTCGGCGCCTTTGCGTGGGCGGCGGTCTCGTCCAGCGGCACCATAGACAACCTGCCGAGGCTCGGCTATCTGCTGTACACGGGATTGGCGATACTGATTGCTCTCGCGATATCCGATTCTGCGATGAGGCTGCGGCAATGGAGAAGAGCATATGCGTACGTGATCGTCGTGCTCTTCGCTGCGTCGGTCGCGGTGCTGGTCACGTGGTTCCCGTACACGGGCTATGCGTTCAGCGGGTCGTCAGGTGCAGTCATCAGCCAGGCCGAGAACGCCATGGCGGTGCGCGGCATAGACGGCTGCAATGTCATCTCGAACAGCTGGGTCTACCTGATATACGACGGGTATAAGGCACACTTCCCGTACTACTACAACTCTACGGTCGAGCGCTATCCCATAGTCTTCTTCACGGACACAGGGACCAACCAGTCGCAGATTGACTTCGCCAATGTGACTGCGAGGTACAACTACTCAGGCTTCTTCCTGGCCTTCCCTGCCAACCACACCTGCTGAGCCGGCATCCCCGCCATGGCGCACGAACTCGTCCAGCAGCGCGGTTGCGTACGACCCGGCAGGGAGCGAAAACCTAAGCATCACGCGCCCCTCCCCTCCGGCGGCCTCGAACCCTGTGTACGGCGCGAAGAGCACCCTCTGGCTTCCCCTGCAGTTCAGCTCCGGCATGCGCTTGACCATAAAATCCTCGCGTTTCAATCCGAGACCGTCCATTATGCCGCTCTCATACCTGTTCAGCGAAGGGGTGCCATATCCGATGATGTTTCCGACTGCGAACCTGGCGCCTTCGTTGAAGGTTCCGGGAGATGCCCTGGCGCCCGCGAGGTCTGGGAAGCCGCGTCCGTCGCTGCCGCAGACGATGTCGCCCTCCTCTGGCTGTATCCTCCCCTCCATCATCCTGGCCGCTAGTTCTGCGTTGAAGATGTATGACTCCACGGAGTGCACCAGCATGAGTGCTATCTGCCTTGGCAGCCTGCGTATCGCGTTTGCGAAATCGGTCGGGTGCACTGCGAGGTAATCAAGCATGCGCAGCTCGTACTTGAGGTAGCCCGGGAAGTACGATAGCGCCGCCTTGAAGTCGCCGTCTTCACTGAGCTTCTCCCTCGCGGTTATCGCGTCCGCGTTCCTCTCTCCCGTCGTGTCGGCGAGGAACGCCATCGCGGCGGCCTCGAAATCCCCCTTCAGTATCGAGACGCCGATGCGGACGTTGTTGCCCCTCGCCCCGAACCTCTGCGGGCCGAAGTAGTTCGGGAACAGGCCATGCAGCTCGCCTTCAATCGCCGATACCTTATCCGCAGCCAATGCATCCTCTGTCGTCACAATTATCGTGAACCTGTTTCCGAGCAGGTCGCCCATGCTCACCTCGGAATCGCTTTTCCACACCCCGTTTATCGAGACGTCCTTTACATGGACGCTTAGCAGCCTTTCGGGATCCGCCCCATAAAGGCTGCAGAGCTGTGTAGTAACGGCCCTTCTGTCCTTGGTGCCGGCGAATCCTACCGACTTGAACCCCCTTCCCGCCTTGCCCGCCACCTCGCGGCAGGCCTGCGTGGTGTTCCAGTTGTTCTTCTCCATGACAAAGATGCAGAATTTACCGTCTCTCTCTTCCATACCAAGGTCGCGGGCCGAATACCTCCTGCCGCTCTCTATCGTAACGCCGGTCTTTGTTATCTCCTCGACCACGAAGTCCTCCGGCCTGCCCTTTATGCCGCCAGATATGGCCTCCAGCCTCGACAGCCTCGGGTTTTCTTCCATCACACACACTCAAACATAACTCAGCCAGCCTGAGAATTCCGGCACCTTGCCGTGCACTATGTCGGAGTACTGCCTAGCCAGAGCCCTGGTCGTCCTTCCTGGTCCCCTCCCTACCCTGATGCCGTCGACGTTGATTATCGGCGTTACCTCAGCTGCAGTTCCGGTGAAGAAGATCTCGTCCGCGCTGTAGAGCTCGTCGCGCTTCACGAGCCTCTGCTCGACCTCCATCCCTGTCATCTCCGCTATCCTTATGACCGTGTCACGCGTTATCCCCACGAGTATGTCTGAATCGATTGCGGGGGTTATCAGCGCGCCGTCCCTGACTATGAAGATGTTCTCCCCAGGGCCCTCCGCTATGTCGCCGTCTATAGAAGTGAGTATTGCCTCCTCGAACCTCGCGTTCCTCGCCTCATTGCCCGCTATTATCGAGTTTACGTAGTTCCCGCTCGCCTTAGCCTCCACCGGCAGTATCTCGGAGTTTATCCTGTGCCACGAAGAGACTTTGCAGCGCAATCCGGTTTCGCGCGCCTTGCCGAAGTAGGCGCCGAACGGGATTGCAGCTATGTATGTGCTGACCCTCTTGCCCTTCGTCGATATTCCTATGTTATCGTCGTTGTAGAACGCAAACGGGCGTATGTAAGAGTCCGTCAGCCCATTGGTCTTCACGACGCTCTTCACCGCGGCCTCCAGCTGCGTCTGGCTGTGCCCGAGCCTCATCGAGTAGATCCTCGCGCTGTTGAGGAACCTTCTTACATGATCGCGGAGCCTGAATACGGCAGTTCCGTCTTCTGTGCCGTAAGACCTTATCCCCTCGAAGATCCCGGAACCGTACTGCATCGAGTGCGTCAGTATAGGCACCTTCGCGTCCTCATATCTTACAATCCTGGAATCCAACCATACCATCAGGCCTTTGTGGGTCATGCAATCGCGCTACACGTGAATCGCATGGCAGAAATAAAATAGTGATTGTTCAAAAGGCGATCATGGACAGGAGAAGCGTCGAAAGGCTGCTCGCCGGATACGGCATCAGCGACTTCCAGCGCGACGTGCTCGTTGCCACAGCGTCGATCCCAAGGGGCGAGACTGCAACCTATGCAGGGATAGCGCGCATGATAGGCAGGCCGAAGGCGGCAAGGGCGGTTGGCACGGCCCTCAAGAACAATCCACTGCCGATAACGATACCTTGCCACAGGGTTATAAGGAGCGACGGCTCGGTCGGATGGTATGCGGGCAGGGCCAGCGGCCGAACGGAGAAACTGCGCCTGCTCGCAAGCGAAGGCGCGACGAAAAAGAAAAAGAAGGCGCCGTGAGGCGCCGAAAGGGTCTGTAACAACCCCATCCCAGTACCACCTCCTACTTTCTCTCCACCCTATCTGTTCAGCATCACGTCGCCGGAACTGTACGCAGTCATGAGATACCTCCTCTCCTGTGCGACAATCGGAAGGCTGGCCCGCCCCATTCCTGTGAGCTCCAGGCTCTTACCTGGGCTGTCCCTGCTCGCAAAGTCAAGGATGCCCTTCTCCTTCAGCCTGTTGAGGTTGTACCACACCGAGCTCTTGGAGAAGCCGTAGCTCTCGTGCATGTAGTCTACGAATGCTGAGGCGCTGTCTATCCTGTCGTTGCCTATCTCGAGCAGGATGAGTTCCTCTCTCTGCAACAGCCTAATCTCTCCAGTGTCTAACGTTCGACCCACATAAACCACCAAAACCAATTTAAAGGATTTATGCGGGCGAATTAACGTACGTCCTCAGTATCAGGAACTTGCCATTGATGCCGTCGCTGCCCATGATAGAACAAGATTTCCATGTGTGCGGCAGTACCTGCATCTTTCCACTTCCTGATTTAGTCAGTGGTGCAGATACCTATTTAAGCATTCCGTGCAGCCGCGTTAACTCTGATGCGGGAAGTCCCGCAACGTATTTTAAGGTTCCACGAGAATTGCGACAATGCTTATGCGCTACGCGTCAATATCGAAGGCTGGCCGTCGCCGGAGCGGCATGTCCGGACAGACCGCTATGGAGTACCTAGCCACGTACGGGTGGGCGCTCATAATCATAGCTGTCGTCACCGGCGGAATCTACTACTTCTTCCTGCTGCCGAAGTCCACGGTTTCGATGCAGTGCACGGTAGCGTCCGGGTTCTATTGCGATGACGTCACGGTGGGCGGGTACGGCCAGTCAGGCGGTAGCGTCGTGCTGCTCATGACAAACAGGCAGCAGTATCCTGTGATGAATCCGATTGTCAACCTGTCAGTCGGCGGCAGCAACACGAGTGCAACCTGCATGACAACATATGCGACAGCAGGCGGCTCTGTTCTGTGCGCCGTCTCGACCCCGGTGCAGCTTTCCCCAGGACAGCTCGTCTCCGGCCAGTTCTTCGTCAAGGCGCGCTACTGCGGACTGCTGCCGGATCCGTCTAACTTGTCGTCGTGCGGTTCCGTCCCGAGGCAGATATACACCGGCGCGTTTATGGTTCAGGCCTCCGGGCCCGTGAACCCCTCGGTATCGATAGCGCTCTCCGCCTCGCCGAACCCAGGCTATACCGGTACAGGCTCCCAGCTCAGAGCCACCGTGACAGCCATGGGCTACCCGATGGGGGGTGCTACCGTGAACTTCACATCGAACTCGACCTCGGCCCCGATAAGCCCCTCCCTGGTCACTACCGACTCGCTCGGCAATGCAACTACCCGCATAGTCCCGACGTCCGGCGGCGTCGTCCTGATTACGGCGTCGTACTCTGGCACGTCCGCCGCCATTTCAATGCAATTCATACAGCGGACCACGACAACGGGCTCCTCGACCACTTCGGTGTCCACGACCTCGACTTCCGTCACCTCCACATCGACGACGAGCACCTCCACGACCTCTACCAGCACGACCTCGACCTCGATCACTACCACGTCGACGACTACCACCATATCCGTGCTGCTCACAGGGGCCGTCTCCCCGTCGTTCGCATCAGTGGATCAGGGTAACACAGTTATGCTGACCGCGGTGTGGTCGTGCAGCACGTGCACCATGCCATACACCGCGAAGTTCTACTGGAGCACGCTGCCCGGGTCATGCAGCTCATTCACCCAGTTCGGGTCTGCCGCTCCGGTCAACTCGCCCAACGCTATAGTCTCCCCTGCTCTCACCGCAACAGGCACGTCATACTTCTGCGCCAGGCTGAACGACTCCTCCGGCCAGAGCAATTACACGAGCGTGGCTTCGGTGCGGGTCAACCAGTCGCCTATATCGAGCCTGTCGGTCACGCCGACGACGTTCCCGTTCGGCTCATCTACTACGCTTACCACATCGTGGGCGTACGGCACGCCGCCGTATGATGTGACGCTCGCCGCCGGCACAGGGCAATCGTGCAACTCGCTGCTCTCGAACAGTATCTGGAGCTATTCGACAGGGTACGGGGCGACGTCCCCATACCATTCGACCGTGACGAGCGGCTCCGGCAGCGACATAACTACGGCAGGCAACTATATGGTCTGCGCCAAAGTCACGGACAACATGTCGGAATCGTCCACCACAGGCGCTATAGCGATTAGCGTTACTTGACAAGCCAGGACCGGGTCGCGCGTCGGCGCATTGAAAAAGATATATATTGCTTGCTTGCGTCTATTGGTCGTGGTTCCACGTGGGTATATGACACTCACCGCAGGTACTGGATTACCGCCGCAGCGATCGTGACCGTGGTGCTCGTGGCGGTCTTTTACCTGCTGCAGTACAGGGGCCCCGCGATCCTGCCGTATGCGACGACGACCGTGCAGCAATCGGCGGGAGGGCAGGCGGCCGCGGGCCAGCCGCAGACGAAGACAATCAATTCCACAACGACGGTGCTTGCATCCAACTCGCCCACCGGATCGGGTTCCGCCGCGGGCGGTGCGGCTGGAGGCGCTGCCGGAGGCGCAGCGGGCGGCGCCCACGGCGGTGCGGCTGGAGGAGCGGCTGGAGGAGCAGCTGGGGGCGTTGCTGGAGGAAGCGGCTCCGGCAGCACGGTCTACACTACCTCGATATCGACGTCCGTGTCGACCACCGTGCCCGGGCAGGCGAGCAGCACCGTGCCCATTACGTGCATACCGAACACTGGATTCACGTGCAGCGGCACTGTTTTCCGCAACGGCGTGCTGAACCTCACGTTCGGCCAGGACACGGGGCATGACTGGAACTACGCCGAGCTGCAGTTCGTCAATTCTACGTCGCCGTACATTCCCGGATTCATGGTCGGCACCCTCCAGTACGGTCTCAAGAACGGGACCAGCACAAGCATCGCAATCTCGATACCTAACAGCATATCGAACTCCGTGATAGGGACGTTCCTGAAGGGCCGCATATACGCGAATTACACGACTGGCACGGGCAACTACGTGTCCGACGCTGCGGAGATAAACGTCACCGCCACGTGATGGGTCATTCCCCTGCAGCGGTTTCCTCCCTGTTCCGCATGGACGGCCTTATATCTTCCACCATCCTGCGTATCAGGTCCACCGACTTCAAATACTGCTCGCCGTTGGACCTGAAGGTCAGCCTTATGCTGTAATTAGCGTCACCTGGCATCATCTTGAAGAGATACAGCCCTATCTTTGCCGTCACATCAGTCTCTCCATCGCTGAGTCTGTTTATGGCGGTGTGGTGGAAGCCCTCCCTCTTCAGCATCCTGTAAAAGGCAATCCCCGCTTTAGCCACGGTAAAAGCTCCCTTGTGCGTCACCTCGACCGAGACCATGATCTGCTTCGGCTCCGGAGAGCCCGCCTTCCATTCTGTCTTCTCGTACTTCATAATCTGCATAATCATCAGGCACCTTTAATATCGCCCCAATATATATGTCTTTCCGCAGCCAAGTGGTTTGGCATCCTCGCCTTCGCATCCCGCTAAAAGCGCCGCGCGCAGCGATGCCGTCAACGACTGCAACCTATAAATATGTTTGCGGAGCAATAGTACTTGCTTTTCTGTTTTCTTGAAAGCGCAGGCAGTTCTCTGCCTGGTGAAAATTCCTGCTTGGAATTGGATGCAGTCTTGAGGAATGCAAAGAAGGAACGCATAATTGCTTTTAAGTGCGTCGACTCCAGTCGATGCTGCTGGAGGACACTGCTATCAGATTTCGACAAACATGCAAGTCTGCTCATGGGCTTCCATGGGCGGCGCACGGCTCAGTAACACGTAGTCAATCTACCGCGAGGAGGCGGATACCCTTTGGAAACGAAGGTTAAACCGCCATAGCGTCGGGCATCTGGAAGGAGCCCGAGGCCAAAAGGTTGCGAATCGCAGCATTACCGCCTCGCGATGAGACTGCGGCGGATCAAGCTGTTGGCGGGGTAACGGCCCACCAAACTTATAACCCGTAGGGGATGTGGGAGCAAAAGCCCCGAGAAGGGCACTGAGACAAGGGCCCTAGCGCTACGGCGTGCAGCAGTTGCGCAAACTCCACAATGCGCGAAAGCGTGATGGGGGGAATCTGAGTGGTTGACATTAGTCAACCTTTTGCCAAGTACAGCAAGCTTGGCGAATAAGTGCTGGGCAAGACCGGTGGCAGCCGCCACGGTAATACCGGCAGCACAAGTGGTGTCCACGATTATTGGGCTTAAAGCGCTCGTAGCCGGCTTGTACCGTCCCACGTGAAATATTGGCGCCCAACGCCAATGCGTGCGCGGGATACCTACAAGCTAGGAAGCGGGTGAGGCGGGGGGTACTCACGGGGAAGGGGTAAAATCCTATAATCCTGTGAGGACCAACGGCGGCGAAGGCGCCCCGCCAGAACGCATTCGACGGTGAGGAGCGAAGGCTAGGAGAACGAATCGGATCAGATACCCGAGTAGCCCTAGCAGTAAATCATGCAGACTTGTGTTGCAGGTGTCTCGAACGCCTGCAGTATCGTAGCGAAAGTGTTAAGTCTGCCGCCTGGGGAGTACGGTCGCAAGGCTAAAACTTAAAGCAATTGGCGGGGGAGCACACCAGGCGTGGATGCTGCGGTTTAATTGAATTCAACGTCGGAAATATTACCGGGAGCGACGGCAGGATGAAGGTCAGGCTGAAGACCTTACCAGACAAGCCGAGAGGTAGTGCATGGCGACCGTCAGCTCGTGGTGTGAACTGTCCGGTTAAGTCCGGTAACGAGCGAGACCCCCATTGATAGTTGCTACTCGCGCAGAGATGCGCGGGGCACTCTATTGAGACCGCCTCCGTTTAAGGAGGAGGAAGGAGGGGGCGACGATACGTCAGTATACTCTGAATCTTCCGGGCTACACACGGCATACAAAGGTTGGCACAGTAGGATGCAACGCCGAGAGGCGGAGCCAACCCCTTAAAACCAACCTAAGTTCGGATTGAGGGTTGAAACTCACCCTCATGAAGCTGGAATGCCTAGTAATCGCGTGTCACTATCGCGCGGTGAATATGTCCCTGCTCCTTGCACACACCGCCCGCCAAGCCACCCAAGTGGGGTCCTAGTGAGGCAGCGCCTTCGGGCGCTTTCGAGTTAGGGTCCTGTGAGGAGGGCTAAGGCGTAACAAGGTATCCGTAGGGGAACCTGCGGATAGATCACCTCAAAAAACTTCTTAAGAAGAAGTTTTATCAAGAAGTGTGCATCGCAAATGCGTCCCTTCGCATTAATCCTCAAGACTGCTCCAATTTCTTTCATGCCTCGTAGCGCGAGCCAGCGCGGTCGTTGAAGGTCAGCACCTTCACCGATCCATCCTCGATCTCGACCTCGGTGACGCTGGCGTTCTCGGGGTGGAACACCTTCTTGAACCTCAAGAAATCGGTGCCGGTCATGCCGTCCCCGAAGACGGCGAGCGCGACCAACATGTTTATCACGGCGGTGTGCGTCACGGCTATCGCACTCTCCTCCTTCCTAGCGCTGAGGTACCTGACGAGCCTCCCGGCCCTCCTCTTAAGGTCGTAGGTGTTCTCCTCGTCGGAGTAGTGCCATCTGTCGTCGTCTATCCTCTCCCTCTGCAGCATGAGGAAGTCGTGCGCCCTCTTACTCATGAAATGCTTGTCTTCCATCTCCGTAGGGATCCTCCACTCGTCGAGCAGCGCAGTGCGCACCACGCGCCTCCCGAGCTTCTTGCCTATCATCCTTGCCGTCTCGCTTGCCCTATCGTACCTGCTGCTGAGCACGAGTTCCACGCCGCTGCCCTTGAATCTCTTCGTAAGTGTCTCCGCCTGCTTCCTGCCGTGCTCCGAGAGCGCGGTGTCCCTGCGCTGGTGTATGCCGGTGCCTGACAAAGTAAACCTTCATTCCATACTGCTCCATATCGCGGGCAAGGTTTATAATAGACCTCTGGCAAACTCTTCTTGTGCATTGGATGTCGAAGAAGCTCGCACTGACCGAGACCATAAGCTACGTGCTGGGGATGTACGCGCACTCGCCCCAGGAGGAGCGCGCGTCCGTCGCGGCGGAGAGCGGGAGCGAGGTCGCGATACAGAAGTTCGCCGAGATAGCGCTCAAGGAGCTCGGCATAGAGCCTAACAAGATACTGCTCAGCGAGAAGGAAGGAAAGCACAGGGCGATGTTCTATAACTCGAAGATAAGGAAGCTGTTCGACAGGGCGCTGGAGCGCAAAACCAAGATCTTCAAGTACGCCAATGCCTATGCCGCGCAGTACGTCGCCGGGATGTACGACTCAGCCGGCGGGATCAATGCCAAGGGGCTGTTCTTCTCGGGCCTCGATGCCGCAGACCTGCTGCTGCTGCAGAACGTCGGGATACACGGACTGGACCAGGGCAGCAAGCACTACATAAGCAACCAGACGCACTTCGCGGCGTTCATAGGTGCGTACAGCGCCAAGCTACCGCACAAGTGACCATGCGTCACTATTATAGCCTTTTTCGCGGCATTTATAATCGCTATTGCAAGGGGAGCATTCAGTGCCAGGCATTCAGATAGATTACGACAAGTGGAGGCAGCGCTGGGGGGAGAGCGGAGACTTCGCGTTCAAGCGCGACGACACCAGGCGGCCTATCCTCTCGATAGACCCTCCGCCGCCGTTCACGAGCGGCGACCTGCACATCGGGCAGATATACTGGGTCATCTACATGGACTCCATCGCCAGGTACTACAGGATGAAGGGCTACAACGTGCTCTACCCCGTCGGATGGGACATGCAGGGCTTCCCCACTGAGCTTCAGGTCGAGAAGAGGTTCGGCCGCGACATGCCCCGCGAGGAGTTCTACAAGCGCTGCAGCGAGATTGCGCTCTACAACATGCGCACGATGAAGGCGCAGATGGACAAGGTGGGGGCGATGTACGACGGTTCCATGGAGTACATGACGATGTCCCCGGAATACAGGAGGAAGGTGCAGCTCTCCCTTGTGCTCATGTACGAGAAAGGCTTCGTCTACAGGGGCAAGCACCCTGTCGAATGGTGCACCCACTGCGACAGCGCGATAACAAGGGAGGAAACGAGCGATGTCGAGAGGAATTCGCAGCTCAATTACATCAACTTCTCGGTCGGCAAGGAGACGCTGGAGATAGCCACATCCAGGCCCGAGCTGATGCACGCGTGCGTGGCCGTAGCGGTCAACCCGAACGACGACCGCTACAAGCCCATGGCGGGCAAGACGGTCACGGTTCCCCTCTTCGACAGGAAGGTGAAGCTGATAGCGGACGAGATGGTGGACAAGGAGTTCGGCACCGGCGCCGAGATGGTCTGCACGTTCGGCGACAAGAACGACATAATGATGTTCTACAAGCACAAGCTCGACCTTGTCGAGGCGATGAATAGCCAGGGCATGCTGACAAGTTCAGGAAAGTACGACGGCATGCCGACGAGGGAGGCCAGGGCGGCGATAATCCGCGACCTGAAGGCAGCCAACCTGCTGGTGAAGCAGGAGCAGCTCGCCCAGACCGTCAAGGTCCATGACAGGTGCGGTACCCCGATAGAGCTGCTCGCGTCGACGCAGTGGTTCATAAGGACGAAGGAGCACGCCGAGAGGATAAAGGAGATGGCCTCTATGGTGAAGTTCGTCCCGGAGCACAGGCTGCAGGAGCTGAAGAACTGGGCCGACTACATAGAGTGGGACTGGGACATATCGAGGAACAGGGTCTTCGGCACCCCGATACCGTTCTGGTACTGCAATGACTGCGGTGAGCTGCTGCCCGCCAAGAAGGAAAGCCTCCCGGTCAATCCCGCCATAGACAAGGCGCAGTACGCCAAGTGCCCGAAGTGCGGCTCCTCAAATGTCGTCGGGGAGAGGGACACGTGCGACGTATGGGTCGACTCCTCGATAACTCCGATGGTCGTCGCGGGATGGCCGGACGACATGGCGCTCTTCAGGAGGGCGTTCCCGGCGGCGTTCAGGATACAGGGCAACGACATAGTGAAGACATGGGCGTTCTACACGATATTCAGGACGTGGGCGCTCACGGGCAGCAAGCCGTTCGACAATCTGCTCGTGACGGGCATGGTGCTCGGCGAGGACGGCAGGGAGATGCACAAGAGCTGGGGCAACGGGGTCATGCCGGAGGACGTCATCCGCGATTACGGGGTCGACCCGATGCGCCTCTGGGCTGCGATGAGCGGCAGCATGGAGAAGGACAAGCCGTTCACGACTGTTGAGCTTAACCACGCGCGCGCCTTCTGCGTCAAACTGTACAACTCCGCTCTCTTCGTGAAAAATGCGCTCGCCGAGATAAAGGAACCGAAGCACCCGGAAAACCACATGGGGATCTTCGACATCTGGATACTGAACAGGCTTAACGAGGTCGTAAAGGACGTCGAGGAGGCTTATGAGAGGTTCGACCTCTACTCGGCGATGAGCGCCCTGACCAACTTCTACTGGCACGAGTTCTGCGACTACTACATCGAGAATGTCAAGTACAGGCTGCGCGAGGATGCGCCGCTCATGAGCAAGGAGGCAGCAGCATTCACCCTCAAGCACGTGCTCCTGGAGACCCTGAAGCTCGCGGCGCCGATAATGCCGTTCACGGCCGAGGAGGTCCACGCTATGTTCTCGCAGGGAAGCATCTTCCCGGAAGGGCTGCCGAAGTACGGAAGGACCACAAGGACGTCGGATTACGCGGTCAATGGCGTCCTCTTCACCAGTCCGATACAGGTCGACTACGGGATGGCGGGGAAGCTGCTCAACGACATAATATCAGACGTCCGCAAGGCGAAGAGCAACTCGAGGCTGGCCCTCAACAAGCCCATATCAGCAATTAATATAAAGGTTAACGAAGAATATATTGGGATTATCGAGCAGTCGAAGGAGGAGCTCATCGGCATATGCAAGGCCGGCTCAATCACGGTAAGCCCATCGAAGGAATATTCAGTGGGCATAGATCCTTGACGTTCTATCGTCGCACCGCAGCAAGGGGAATCAATGGCCAAGATGCATTCGAAGAAGAAGGGCAAGTCGAAGTCCAGGAAGCCGATACTCGACAGCGGCGAGTTCGGCAGGGGCACCGACAAGCTCTCGAAGGACGAGATAGCGGAGCTGGCCGTCAACTACGCGCGGCAGGGCATGGGCCCAGCGCTGATAGGCGAGAAGCTCAAGAAGGATCACGGCGTCAGGTACGTCAAGCAGGCCACGGGCAGCAGGCTCGTCAAGGTGCTCGAGGGCAAGGGCGTCAAGTCAGAGTACCCGCACGACATGCTCGACCTGATGACGAAGGCGGTGAGGGTGCGCAGACACCTCGCAAGGAACAAGCAGGACACCTATAGCAGGGTCAGGCTGATAAGGATCGAATCGAAGCTGCTCAGGCTGAGCAGGTATTACAGGTCGAGGGGCGTGCTGCCTTCGGCCTGGAAGTACGACCCGCGGCAGGCGGAGTTGATAGTGAAGGGCAAGGCGTGATGTTTTGGCAACTCAAAAGGGCATAGAGAACTGGAAGGCCAAGAAGTGGTTCACAGTCTACGCGCCGAAGGTCTTCGGCGACATGGCGATAGGCGAGATGCCCGGCAAGGACGAGAAGGCCGTGATGGGCAGGAACATCGTGATCAGCATGGACAGCCTGACGCACAACCCCCAGAACGCGAACGTGAACCTGGTGCTGAAGGTGAGCGGCGTCGAGGGAGACAAGGCCGTCACGAAGCTCGTCACTCTCGAGCTGCTCTTCAGCTTCATACGCACGCTCGTCAGGAGGTACAAGAGCGTCTCGATGGCCGTCGTGAGGGAGAGGTCGAAGGACGGCGTCGAGGTCGCGGTCAAGCCTCTCATCGTGACGATACAGAGGAGCACGGCCTCGAGGCTGGACGGCATACGCGCCGAGATGGTCGAGTTCCTCAAGGGCTACGTGAAGGAGAACGACGCCGAGTCGATAGTCAAGGCGGTCGTGGAGGGGCAGCTGCAGCAGGAGATGCACTCCAAGCTGATGCACATAGCCCCGATAAGCAAGGCCGAGGTCAGGAAGCTTGAGCTCGGCTGGTGAGTGGTCTCTTGCCGATTGACCTGTACTCGATCATCATCTACCCGATACTCTTCATACTCCCTGCATACGTGGCGAACGGGGCGCCCATCCTGTCGAAGGGGAGATGGCGCGGAAAGTACCTTTTAGACAGGGGCAGGAAAATAGGGGGCAGGAGGATACTCGGGAACAACAAGACGCTGCCGGGCACGCTCATAAGCATGCTGGGCGGCATAATAGTCTCGCTCATCGAGTGGCCGTTCCTGCCGTACATGCTGCCGCTCGGCGTACTCCTCACCATAGGCGCCAACGTCGGCGACCTTGCGGGCAGCTTCATAAAGCGCATGGCGAGGGTTGCACCCGGGAAGAACGTCCCGATACTTGACCAGTATGACTTCCTGATAGGCGCGTTCGTCTTCGCATTGCCGTTCGCGGCCTATTTCCCTGACGTGTACGGCATAATCTTCCTGATAGCGTTGACGGGCGTGATGCACGTCCTGACCAACCTCGGGGCTTACAGACTGAAGCTGAAGGACGTGCCGTGGTAGACTGCAATACTACACATATAACTGTGTAATGTGTGTAAATCGTAATCTTTAAATATTTGCACATACTTATGTGTAATCAGTGAGATTATGGGGAAGAACATAACTCTCAGCGTGCCGGACTCCGTATACGCGATGATGAAGGAGCACCCTGAGATAAACTGGAGCAACGTTGCCAAAAAAGGCATAGAGGCGTTCGCCACGATCCTCTCGAAGGCAGAAACCGCTGAATCCGAGATAAAGAAGAGCTACGGGAACGATGTCATGGTAAGGTCATACTTCGGGATGAGCGAGAACACGAACCACAGCAGGAACCCATCAGAGGACGGCATGATCTCCTCGAACTACAACGCTTCCCTTACGTTCTTCACCAACGTCATGCCTACGAGGCACGGGAACGTCCCGGACAAGAAGATGGTGCTCGAGGACCTGATGGAGAAGTGAGGGCGCCTTCTCAGAGTTTGTCCAACAATTCCGCTAAATCCCAGGGGTTTTTAGCCCCCGGGTGCATTTTGAATTTAGTACAGAAAGAAGTGAAGTGTTACCCTCTTTTCCAGCCTTTGCCGCGTAGTACTCTAACAACCCCGTTGTCCGCATCTACTTCAACCAGTTGACCGTCCTTCAGTACCTTAGTGGCATTTACGGTACCGATGACGCATGGCACCCCGAACTCCCTGGCGACTATCGCCGCATGGCATGTCATTCCCCCCTCATCAGTTACGAACGCTGAAGCCTTCTCCATAGCCGATATATAATTCGGTGTCGTCATGCTCGCCACAACTATGTCCCCATCTTTGACACCTCTTATGTCCTCATAGTTGTGCAACACTTTTACGATTCCCGTGGCCTTCCCATGGTTGGCGGCGATGCCGCGGACGACTTTGCCATCCTTGCGCGCCTCATGGCGTATGAACATTCGGCCAATCTCCTTCTGCAATCCCGCGGCCTCTTTGCCGAAGAAGGTTGATATTTTCCCGTCAATCCACACTATAGCGAATCCCTTCCTTCGCTCCGAGATTAGGTTCTCCAGGTCCGACAATTTCCCAAGCACGAGCGCCTTGATCTCGTGCGGCGAGAGCATGGTCAGGTCATCGAGGCTGACGCCGCTTCTGCGGCTGACCTCGCTGAAAAGTTTGTGCTTTCCTAAATAAAAGAGATGATCAGAGGCCTCGGTCGTATAGGTTCTGAGGAATATGAAGCTTCTTGCGGCCTCGCATAGATGGAGTAGGTCCCCGGATATCCCGTACTTTGATATGGTTGCCCTGTAATCCTTCTCACTTTCATCCCTTACAGATATGATCTTTCTTATTCTCGAATCGACATCTCCCTTCAAGAGGAAGCCCAGCCTCTTGACGTAATCATCCGGCTCAAAGTGCCGATCGTCCTGCGCGACCGGATTCTTGAGCCATGCGTACTCGCTAACGTGGTTCGCAAGCATGCGCTGCGTGGTTTTTGATAGCATGTTTACCATTTCCTTTTTCACTATCATGCGGCTAGCTATTCTTAGGAGGTCCAACGGCTCTTCCACATATTGGAGTACGCCCAGCGGCGGGTATGTGGCTATTCTGCTGAAGGCCTCCTCCACCGCTACGCCGCTCAGGTTTGTAGTCTCCTTCAGCCTTTTCTTGATTTCCGACTCCAGGAAACCATCCGGTCTCACAAAGGCAGGGACGAAAGACCTCTCGTAGAACCAGCAAAACTCATCAAGGAAGCCAGCCAGCTCCTCATCAGACACCCTATCAAGCCGCATGCCGGACAGTCTATTCTCATAGACCTTAATCCTCTCGACCAGTGCAAACTCCTTCCTTGAAAACCTGTCAAAGAAACCACTGTCCCTGTTAAATCTGTTTGAGAAGAAGGCATTATTCCACTCATTATCAGTCTCCAGCGAGTACTCGTCACCATTCAGGACCAGGTAGTTCATGGTCGGGAGCCCGAACCCGAACAGCTCTTCTTGCAGATTTCCCCTGCTTGCGACTATCTGCGCATTTTCCACAAACCAATTGAATCTCCTAGTCACGTAGTACTCCCAGCCTGCTACGCTCTTTATCTTAGAGAGAGTATCGCGGCCAACGTTAATCCTCTTCGTCAGAGTAGTAATCGGCCTGCTCTGTGTGATATAGAACTTTCTGCCTTCCCCAGCCCATTCTATGTCGCACGGGAATCCATAGTGCCTCTCAATCTTGATGACAAGGTCTGACAGCGCGAGGATTTCGGTATCGGAGAGCTTCCGCCTCGATTTCCCATTCAGGCCGGTCCACCGTGTCCCGCCACCCCTGCCCATAACCAGGGCCCTCGCCTGGGTATTCAGGTGCCTCTCAATAATCTCCCTGGTGTCCTTTCGCACGACGTAAGTGTCGGGAGTGACCCTACCGGAGACTATGGCCTCTCCGAGTCCATAAGCCGCCTCGATGACTAGCTGGTTCCTGTCCTGCGTCACTGGATGTACGGAAAAGGCTACCCCAGACACCTTGCTCTGCACCATCTCTTGCACGACGACGGCAACGGATATCCTAGTGTTGCGCAGCCCCTTCTCGAACCTGTAGAATATCGCCCGTGGCGTGAACAGCGAGGCCCAGCAGAGTTTCACCCTTTGCAGTAGCTTCGCCTTCGTGGTATTGAGGTACGTCTCGAGCTGCCCTGCCCACGCAGCCGTAGAGGCGTCCTCCGACGTGGCGGATGAGCGCACGGCCACAAGCGTGCACCCAAGCTTCTCGAAGTCCGCCATTATCTCAACGCCGATTTCGCTCGGCATCGGCGCGGCTAAGATGAGCGCCCTGATCTCTTCAGAAGCCCTCTCAACCGATTCCATCTCCTTGTGGTTCAACTTATCAAGGATTGCATCTATCTCAGCGCCAACGTCGTTCTCCTCGAAGAAGCGGCCGAATGCATTGGAAAGCACCACATAGCCGTCGGGCACAGGAACGCCGCTTCTTGTCATCTCGCCCAGCGAAGCTCCCTTGCCCCCCGCGATGGCCACGTCCGCCTTGGAGAGCTCCCCGAACCACTTGACGAACACAATCATCCTACCTTCGTTACGGTTCCATTCGTAGCGTCAACTTCAACAATGTCGCCGTCCTTAAGCTTCATCGTGCCGGATTTCGTGGCAACGATACACGGCGTCCCCATCTCCCTGGACACTATTGCGGCATGCGACGTAAGTCCGCCCTTGTCGGTCACTATGGCCGCAGCCAGCTGCATTATCATCACCATCGACGGGTCTGTGTGGTCCGTCACGAGTATGTCCCCCTCCTTAACCTTGCCGAATTCCATTTTCGAACGGACAACCACGACCCTTCCCTTAGCTGTTCCCTGCGATGCGGGGATTCCGCTCAAGATATCCTTCATTGCAACGTCACCTTGGACTTATAAGTGTAGTATAATTCCGTTCTGGGGTCCATAATTTCTCTGAAGTGCTTTATGTCTTTGCCGTTCAGCACCCTGTCCTGCCCCCAAACCCCGAAGCCTTTCAGCAGCCTCTTGCCCCTTATTCTGCCGATTATGTCATGAGTCGCGCCCTGCTCTATGCCGGAGAGCTCGAAGAGCCTCTTGTACTGGAGCATCTCCGTCTCGGCAAACTTTCTCTTGACCTGCTCAAGATCCATCCGATCCACCTTGTCCATCTGTTCCACTGTCAGCTTCGCTAGGTATTGCCTCATAACCTTTATCCCGTTTATATCGTTCACGGGCCTTCCATCGGCCAGGATGTGGTAGAAGGACAGGTTGTCCACTAAGTTCTTATCGGCCACGAAGTTCCCGTAGAAGTCTGGCCTGATCTTCACGCCCTTGTAAACCGCATATATCTTCACAGACCTGAACCTATAGCCCCTCGTGTGCGGCCAGAGTTCAGTTGGCTTCAGGTTGAAATAATCTCTCACGAGGAGAGTGTGCCCCCTGCCGAATCGGTCGGAAACGTCGTATGGGCCGTGGAACTCCCCACACAGGCTCGGGGTCGCGTCCGTGTAAAGGCCGTACGCCAGGGAGGCCAATGACACCAGCAGTTTGCCCAATTCCCTCGAAACCTCTGGGGTGGATGACTTCCATGCGGCGGAACCGGCAAACCTTGAAACCTCTGCCTCGCTGAGTATGCGGTTCATTCCCCTCCAGGTGAACGGGTCCTCTGGAGAATAACTCTTGAGGATCCGGTAGTAGAACGTCGCAATCTTCATCCTGTCGGCTCTCTTGATCATGTAGAACTTGCTGTAAAAGAGTACCACCACCATCTGGTTGCGTATGTTTGCGGGTCCGGCGAAGAGGCTACGCTTGTCCACCTTCTCGAGCGCCGGGCTATCAAGAGCTGAGAGAATGCGCCCTATCACTATGTCGTAGTAATACGGGTCGAGCGCGTCGACCGTGAATGGCTTTGCCGTCCTCCAGTCCACGGTCTTCTCGACCGCCTCCCAGGCATCCAAGAATTCGTCGACCCACGCCATACAATGAAATCTTTCATTAATTATATAAAGTATGATTACGGTTGGGGAGCTCTCAACATCAGGCTTTTATATCTCGGGTTCGTAAATCTACCGGTGGTGCGCGGATGGCTCACCGCTTCGTGCGGAGGAAGCTCTCCCCACACAGAGCACGGAAGGTCTAAGGCCCGCGGGCCGAAACAGAAACGATACCGATGCCACGCATGTGCGATGACGCTACGAGCGCGTGGGTTCGGATGAAACGGTCGGCCCTTGTGCGATGAGTGTGCAAGGCTAAAAGCCGCTCAGTCGAATGCCATCTAAAACAGAAGGGAGGCTACGGCGCACCACTAACGCTTTGCAGAGGTCAGCTGCAGCTTTCGTGTTCGCGCGACACGATTCGTCAGCGCTTCAGCGCGCTGACGAATATCTCAGCCTTTATGTCATCTGTCTTCCCTTCGCCCTTCGGGCGCTGTTCGTACAACGGTATGCCGAGAATGCTATATTCATAGTCGGTGAAAAGGTCGGTGTACTTCACGTCGAATCCCGCTTCTTCCACCTGGCGCCTTATCCCAGTATCGTCATACGTGATTACTCCGCAGTTCCCCCAGGTTGGCGGGAAAAACGTGCCGTAATCCGGTTCCCCACGGATTCCGGCCAGACCGCTGCCCGGATTGTAATAAGCCACTATGTCCGTGTGCGTTACGTTGAACATTAGCGAGCCATCGCCCCTAAGCACGCGGCGCACCTCTTCAAGCGCATTTGCTATCCCCCTGCCTAAAAGGGTGAACGTGTGGATGGATATCACGGCGTCGAAGGACCTGTCTCTGAAAGGCAGCGTTATGGCGTCAGCTTCCACGAGCAGGTGCTTTGGGTAGTCCCTGCGCACAAGACCTAGCGGCGAAGAAGCAATGTCGATACCAACGTAGCGCTTTGCGGCCTCAGCGGCGCACCAACTGGAATAGAGGTCGCCGCAGCCTATCTCGAGCACGTCCTTGCCGGTTACGTTCTCATCCCTGATTAGGTGCATCGCATAACTGGTGCGCGGGCTCCTCCTTTCGTTGGCCCATGCTGCCTCCCAGAAGTCCCTTGTTTTGTTGCGACTCATCTTTGTCCCCTATTGCCCGTAGCGCCTGGTGTACGGGCTTATCCCTCCCTTCTAGACAGCCTGTGTTCGACTTCAGCTACTCCCTTCTCGTTCAGCTCCCTGATGAGCCCCCTTATGCTCTTCCTGACGCCCGCCTGCCTGAGCTCATTCTCATTGACGCCGTGCGCCATGAGCAGCCTTATCGCCTGCTGCCTCCTCTCGAGCCTCTCTCCTGCGGTAGTCTGCTTACTCATGTCCACCATCTGCCGGCATGTGCGGGACCGCGCCTCACTTGCTGCTGCTCCTTCTTGCAGAGACGAGTATCGTGTTGAACTCGCTCTCGTAGCCAAGGGCAGCCTTGAACTGCTGCGGCTCTATGCTGATCGTGCTGTCAGAATAGGGGTCGTTTATGTAGAACAGGTCCTTGTCATAGCCCTTCACGACCACCCAGTGCGGCGCGTCCTCGACGGGGTTCAGCGCGCTCGCGTTGACGATGACGATTGGTATCTTCCCAGAATTGAGGCTCTTCTTTATGCTCTCGAGTGACGTGGGGCGGACGCTCTCCCTTATCCTCATATCGGCGGCCTTCCTCTTTATCTCCTCGAACGACGCCTGCAGGGTGTCGACGTTTATGCCCTCGAAGACGGCGAGCTTCTTCTCGTAGCCCTCCTTCTTCGCGTTGCTCACTATCTCCGGCCTCGCGCCCCTCTTGGCGAGCGCGTAGGCGAGCCCGTACCTCGACCCGTGCCATACGCTGCCGTTGACCGCGTCCTGCCATATCGCGAACTCCTCATCCTTCCTGACCTTGAAGTTCTTGTTCAGGAACTTGAGCACCATCATCGCGCAGGCGGCAGAGCTCGTGAACTCCTCGCTCTGCGGGTAGTGCGGTATATCATACATCTTGCCGTTAGAGGGCCTCCTCGCCCTGTGCGCAGCTGCCTTTGCACGGCCCCCCCTCGCCTTGCTCTTCGTCTTTGCCATAACATCACTCAATATCAGCGCAAAAGTGCAGGGAGGGAGATTTGTTCGCTGTTTTGAACTCCCGTAGGCCTAAGCCAACGGATCTTGAGTCCGTCGCGTTTGACCAGGCTCCGCCATCCCTGCACAGCTCACTCTTTCTTAACCAAAATAGATAAGCTTTCGTGGCAGCGCCCACTATGGGTTTTGCTTCGCTTATATATAGCCCTTTCTGTCGAAATGGGAGAAGTTTTTTAAATGTTTCTATTGGGTTCGGCATCTGCAGATGGCAGCGGGGACGCTGCCGGTGCGGCCGCATCCTGCTTTCTGCAGGACTATCTGGCCAGGACTCCCGCCAGCACCTCTCTCCCGTCCGCGCCATGCTCCGCTTTGCTGCCGGGCTTGCCGTTCAGGAAGCACCGGCCGCAGAGCAGTCTCTTTTCCAAGGGAAGGCCAGTCCCTCCTGCCGCCTGCGATGAGATAACTATCTTCACATCGTAGGCGCGCAGCGCCGCGCCGCACATCCTGCACTTCGCATGCGTACCAGCATGCCCGCCGCTATCTCCCGCACTCCTGCCCTCTAGTCCTACTCTCGTCATTCACCCACTCTCCAGGACAACGCGGACCCACCTCCGGAAATCCTGAAACCCTAAACCTATCAAAATTGGCATTTATTTATGGCTTTCCGAAACTTGGAATAGCGGAACTGTGCCTGCGTATGGCTCAGCCCTCTCCGCCCCTCTGCCTGCCCTCCGCCTTCCTCACGGATTCGGCCATCTCCTTCGCGCCTGCGCCGGTCCTTACGTACGACGGATCGAAGTGGGCCAGCGTCGCATCGTGTCCGGCGCCCTTGAGCTCTGCGATGACCGCACTGGGGCTGACGGATCTCATGCCGAGCCTTTTCGTCATCTTCGGTATGCTGTAGAGGACGGGCGTGTCGATCTCGCCGCACAGCCTTGAGAGCGTCCCGCTCCCGTCGCCGCACCTTTCGCATACCACCTTCAAAGTATCGGTGTCCTGCATGCTTCCCGTCCAGAGTGGGCCGGCAAGCTGCAATCTGGCCCCGCACGCGGGACAGTCCAGTCTGTTGGGTATAAGGCCGCCGAGCGTGCCTCGCTCCCCGCATCCATTGCAGTAGAATATGAACCCTATGCTTTTGACGGCCTTGGAGGCCGCGCCCTGCCCGTGCTCAATCCTGACATGGACCCTCATATAGTGCCTGTAATTCATCGAGAGCAGCGGCCTTATCCCGAAGTTGAACTGCGAAGCGGTCCTGGCAATCTGTCCCACGAGTATCCTGATGCCTGCCTCCTTGCAGAGCTCGTTGTGCATAGGCACCGAGCCATATACGCGCAGGCACGCACCGTGGTGCGCGCCGCACAGCACGGCCGTATCGGTCGCGGTTGCAAAGAGGAGCGTCCCGCCCATCGCGAGCTTCATCAGGTCGTTCAGGTACGGCTGCACGCTGCCGAACGGGTCCAGGTCTATGACGTCGAATTTCTCTCCGCAGGAGTTCGCGAACTCCTGCACGCTCGTGTTGAGCGCCGTTGCGCACACCCTGTTCCTGGCCACGTTCCTCTTGAGGGAAGAGAAGGCGGTCCTGTTTATCTCGAGCATGGTGCAGCTGCCTGCCCCCGCCTCAAGGCTGTAGCGGATGCCGCGTATGCCCGTAGCGGATGTGCAGTCGAGCACGCTGTAGCCCCCGCCCAGCTGCGCGGCTATCGCCAGGCCCACGTCACGCGTCAGCTTCGCGGCGCTGTTCACGAACGCGCCCCCGCTGCTTATGACTGCCTTCCCCTCTCTGTAAAGTTTCGGCATCGGCCCCCACATCAACCTTTTATACCTTGCTTGTTCATCTCTACTAACGAATTTAATGGTGTCGCAATGGCCGAGTATTGGAGCGATTACACGGATTTTGTTCTGACCAACATAGATAGGAAGGTGGCCACAAAATACAAGGTTGCGCTAAAGAAACTGCTCGAAAACCCGTCCAAGTTCGCCTCCGCGCCAAACATACAGACCACAATAAAGAATCTCGGATCGGAGGTCGACGGCTACATAGACAACGCGATAGCGGGAATGCCGGATGTCAAGAAGGCTCTCACCGACAACGTGCTGAAGGCCGATGCGGTGACGAAGCAGCTGGCGCAGAGCATAAGCATGCAGGCGAAGCAGCACAAGGTGCCGATGGTGAAGCCCGTTTCGATAAACCGCGACGAGACCCACGAGGAGACGATATCCGTTGACGATGCGGGCCCGGATGTGCTCGCCATGGTGGAGAGGCTAATCGGCGAGTCCGTGCTGGTCGCGGACTTCAGCTACGGCTACCAGAACTCGACGATAGGCAGCTGGCTCTTCAGCGGCCACAAGAATTACCTGCTCAATGTATTCCTGCCGGACAATGACGTCGCGATGCTCGAGGCCAGCAGGACAGAGATACACACCCTGCTGGACGCGGCGGGCGTCATAATAGAGGGAATATGAGGGCGAGACCCGCCCGCGGCGGCCGCATCCTGATAGGCGTCACCGGCACCCCTGCCGCGGGCAAGAGTACGTTCGCCGCATCGCTCTCGAGGGCCACCGGAATAAAATCAATAGAGATAAACTCGGTGCTCGAGTCGAGCCACTCGTTCTACTGGAAATCGAAGGATGGCGAGAAGGTCGCGAGGCTGAAGCCCCTCGGGAAACGCCTCGCCGCAATGACGGAGGGCGCGGACGCCATATTGGTCGGCCACCTGGCGCAGGAACTGGACCTGGAGTATGATTGCATGATCGTCGTCAGGGCCGGCATCCCCGTACTGGCAAAGAGGATGGGATCGAGGCGCTACGGGCTCGCGAAGATCAGGGAGAACCTTGCGTGCGAGGCCGTCGATTGCTGCGCGCCTAGGCTCCCAAGGTTGGCGGGAAGGGTGTTTGAGGTTGAGACCAAAGCGGAGAAGGCCGAAATGATAAGGGCGGTGGTCCTCGGGTCGTGGAGGGCAGGCGTCCGCGGCCTTAGAGTGCAGAAGAACAAGATGCCGGAGTTCGAGGCATTCATCAGGAAGCACAGGTACATGGGCCTCTGATCAGAGCGTCGTCGCCTCGACGTATTTCCTGTAGACGAGCTTCGCGACGCCCTCGGGCACGCTGTTCACCGATAGCCTCGCGGCCTTCAGGTGCGATGGCACGTCGTTCTTCAATTCCTGACGCAGCAGGTCCCGGGGTCCGGAGTACTTGGACCTTTCGATAGCGACGACCCTGTGCCCCCTCACATACGTGGTCTTGTGGCGCTTCATGAAGGACTCGCACGCGCCCTTCATGAAGACCTCCGGCCCGTCCCTCGCAACGGAAAGTATCCTGTACCTGTTGACGAAGAACGCGATGACCCCGATCCCGCCGTCCATATTGTAGAGCGACAGCGCGGGCGCGAACGAATTGTCGTCCAGCCTCTTCTCCAGCCTTGCCGCA
Source organism: Microcaldota archaeon (assembly GCA_021787495.1). Classification (GTDB taxonomy): domain Archaea; phylum Micrarchaeota; class Micrarchaeia; order Micrarchaeales; family Micrarchaeaceae; genus A-MIC-10. Next base: position 139,369 of record JAJYLX010000001.1, read on the forward strand.
AGCCTGCCTAGCTGCTGGAAGATTATGTCGCGCGATATGTCCGGCACCCTGAACGTGAGGAAGTACGCGTCGACGCCCATGCGGCCAGCGATCCTCCTGAGCTTGCCTCCCGACCTGTCGTCGCCGAACTCCGCGCCGTAGAAGAGCTTCGCGGCCGGGTTCGCCAGAAATCTCCTCGATGCCAGGACCATGCGAGCCAATGCCGTTCTGGAGACGACCGCGGCGACGTTCCTTTCAGGGTCGGTCGGGTCTATGACTATGAAATCCGAGCCGAATCTCTTGAAGGCGTCCGGATCGTTTGTTACCTTCCTGTTCTTCGCATCTATGCAGAGCGGCAGCCTGAGCTCGGAGAATGCGCCCAGCACCGAGGCGAAGGACCCATAGTGATGCACAAGCAGCTCGCACAGGTAGCCCGAGAAGCCCTCACGCTCCGCCTCGGCGCCGTAGACATTGTGGAACCTCATGAAGGCCTTGACCAGGCGCACGTCGTCCTTCTGCCTCGTGGTAAGGTGTCCAAGCATGAACTCGTTGTGGAGCTGCGTGCGGTCGACCGACGACCCCATCTCGAACGAGTCCCTTATCTTGTAGGCGGGGACTATGTCGACCTTGATCGGGGGCTTCCTGAAGATGAGCTGCAGGTACGGGTGCTCAGCATACTTTATCACATAGCTCTCGCCGTTCTTCCTGTTGGTTATCCGTTTGGCGACCTCCATGCCCCTCCTTTCCATCGCCTCCTTGTCCATCGACCTGGGGAAGAGCAGGAAGATATCTATGTCGGAGTTGCCGCTTATCTGCGTGCCTCTTGCGACCGAGCCCGCGAGTATGATCTCGACGTTTTTCGGGACCACCTTCCTCAGCCTGCCCATGATATCGTTCGACACGGCTCCTGCGGCAGCAATCTCCGCCTCGCTGGGTTTCACGTCATTCAGGACGCGCTTCAACGTCTGGTGCAATCTGCCCTCGTTACCGGCTGCCATAGGCAGACTTCTGATAATACCTTTTTATATCCGAGCCACAAAAGCAGTAATCAGGGGCTCGTAGCTCAGTCCGGTAGAGTATCCCGTTCGCAACGGGGGGGCCGCGGGTTCAAATCCCGCCGAGTCCACAACTATTTCGTCAATACGATTCCGAAATGGCCCTTTCCTACCTTGAACTTCCTGGCAATTTTGAACTTCGGGAACCACCGGAGATAGTCGGCTTCCGACATGCGTAGGCTGTTTGGCGGCCCATGATGCCCTTCGCCGCCTTGCCCTGCGTCCTTCTTCCAGTCAACGACTACTATCTTCCCTTCAGGCCTCAGGATCCTGGCGACCTCTGCGCTGGTCTTATCCCTATCCATGTCATGGAATGAATTTGCCATGAAGACCACATCTACGGACGAGTCAGGAAGGGAGATCCTTGATGAATCCTCTTCCAGGAACCTCACCGCCTTGCCGCGGACCGTCTTGCGTGCTACCGAGAGCATCGCCTTGCTGCTATCAATGCAATAAAGCATGGACGCGAACGGCTTCAGCTTTGCGGCATAGAACCCCGGACCGCAGCCAAGATCTACTATGGCTAGCTTCCTTGGCCCGATAATGTCCTTTAGGAACGCGGTGTCTTCAGAGCGCTCCCTGTCCATGCCAAGCATTCGACGTGCCGCATCCTTGTCCCAGACGCGGTGGTGATCCTCCATGTTTTCCAATTAGCTGCATGCCTTTATAACGGTACAGGGGCGTAAGATATAAAGCACAACCGAGCGAAGTGAGGTTAATGGTTGGAAGACGGCAGAGTGCGTCCGGCCTAAAGCTGGCAGGCTCGCTCATTCTTGTCGCTGTCATACAGTTCATCCTCCTGATGACGGTCTCGGAGGCCCTCTATCCGCACTATAGCGTTTCCGCGAACTACATCAGCGACCTCGGCGTCGGTACCACTGCGCCGATATTCAACACTTCGATAGCGCTCCTCGGCGTAGCTGTGGTGGCAGCCGCCTATCTTATGAGGCGCGGCCTAGGGTCCATGGTGTTCAGCGTGCTCGTCGCGCTTGCCGGAATAGGAGCTATCTGCATCGGAGTCTTCAACGAGAGCTTCGGCATGCTGCACACTTATGTCTCGGTCTGGACCTTCCTCTTCGGGGCGTTCGCAATGCTGTATTCCGTCAGGATAACAAGGTGGCCCCTTGGGTATCTGTCTGCGCCTCTCGGCCTGCTTTCGCTCTTCTCCCTGGCGATGCTCGGGTTCTTCCCGCAGGCTTTCGGCCTCGGCGTCGGAGGATTCGAGAGGCTCGTGGTTTATCCCTTCCTCCTCTGGGGGCTGGCCCTTGGCGGCTACATGCTGGGCCTTGCCAGCCGGGGAGACGCTCAAGAGGCCTCCAGCAATGAAGGCTAGACTGCCGCCCTCCATCCGACCAATACAAATTAATACATGCGCCAATCATATTATGGCAGGGCGGTTGATGGGGACATGCACACGCTGAAATTGGATGGGGTGAGTTCAGGCTACAACGGGAAGCCGGTGCTCCATGACATCAACTTTACCGCAAGCGAATCGTCCGTCTATGTAGTGCTCGGGCCGAACGGCGCGGGGAAGACGACATTATTCAGGACGATAGCGGGGATACTGGAACCCATGTCGGGGAAGGTGCTGCTAGACGGGAAGGAGATAGGATCGGCGAAGGAGCCCAGGGGGAGCATAAACTACCTTTCGCACTACAACGCACTGCCGGACGAGATGACCGTATACAACGCCCTGAGGTTCTACTCCGGGATGGAGGGCGGCGACCCTGACAGGGTGATAGACCTGCTCGGGCTGGAGAAGCTCAGGGACAAGAAGATCTCCGACCTCTCGCAGGGCCAGAAGAAGAGGGTCTCGATCGGGAAGGTCTTCCTCAAGGAGAGGGCGCTCTACCTGCTGGACGAGCCCACAGCCAACCTCGATCCAGGGCTGTCGAAGGAGATACGCGACCTCATACTCAAGCTCAGCAAGGACAGGCTGGTGCTCTACTCGTCGCACAACCTCTATGAGGCGAGCGACATCGGCATGAACCTCATACTGATCAAGGAGGGCAAGCTGGCGATGTTCGACAGGATATCAAACGTGCGCTCGAAGGAGTACAGGGTCGGCATAAGGGCCTCGAAGGACATAACGAAGATAGTCGACGCGAGGAAGGATGCGAACGGGTACTATGTCCTGACCGTGTCGAAGCCTGAGGAGGCGGGCCTCGCGCTGAAGAAGGTCGTGGAGAGCGGCGTGCTCGTGACGGAGATGAGGGAGCTCGACAACCCGCTCCAGGAGCTGTTCGACGGCAAGGGTGGCGTGTGATGGCACAGAGGATGAAAGGCATGGCATCCGGCAATCCGAGCGTAGTCACGGCCAAAAGGTCGATGGGCATAAGCAAGACCTATGCCGCGATGACGGCCTTCTTCATAATCCTCGCGATAGCGGCATGGAATCCGGCCTACTACTCGCATGCGGCCGGCGCGAACAGCACCACGTCGAACTCCTCGCTGGTGAGCAATGTGCTGTCCAAAGCGGTACCATCGGCCACCGGAGCAGGCGCCCCGGGAGGGATCGCCTTCCTGGCAGTGCCCCTGGACGTAATCCCCGGCATAATGGTCTCCATGGCCGTGCTCATACTCTTCGTCTATGACAAGAACAGCGGCGTGCTCGAGTACATGTTGTCGCTCGGGATGACGCCGCGTGACATATACATGCGGTACCTGAAGGCGGCGCTGCTGCTTGCCGCCCCCGTGATGGTGATATTCGCGGCCGGCGACATACTCTACATAAGCGCGCTCTTCGGCACGGCCACGGCGGCCACTCTGCTTCCTGTGCAGCTGATAACGATACCCTTCTCGCTGGCGGTTGTGACATTCATGGTCATCGCGATGATGGCGTTCAGCTCCCTGCAGAAGACGAGGGCGGGCAGCAACCAGCCGATAGGGCTGGTCGTCGGATATGCTGCGACCATACCCGCCTACCTCACGGCGATATTCCTGCCGTTCAGCAAGGCGATGTATGCCGATATCGTATTGGCCGTCGTCATCGCCATCGTCTCGCTGTCCTTCCTCAGGTATTCGGGGAAGCTGATCAAGAGGGAGAAGTTCCTGCCGTGAACCTGCTTGTTCTACCGATTTCATACCCTGTTCTATGGCTTTGGTGAGCATTCCGATTGCCGGTGTCGCGTTGCAGAACATAGACCTGATATACCTGGCCCAGCCGCTGGTTGTCACTGCCGTTGCCGTGCTGCTTGTCCTGTACTGGCGGAAGAGAAGGAGCCTGACTTGGTGGGTGCTGCTCTATTCCCTGGCCGCGTACGCGATCGCGATAATCGCGAAGACCGTATTCCAGCTGTTCACCGCCTCTGCGGTGGCGTCGACCGGCAGCCTGGCGGCGATGGGCGCGTACCTTGGCCTGCAGACGGTTGCCCTGGAAGTGGGCCTGGCGTACGCCTTCGCGAGGGTCGCCATATCGAAGGGCCGCATGTCGAGGAAGGACGCCTCTGGCTACGGGATCGGCCTCGCGTTCTGGGAGAATGGCGTCCTGCTCGGTGCGCTCTCCGCGGTGAACCTCGCGGCGCTGTACCTCACGCTTGGCGCCGGCGGCGCAGCGGCCTCTGCCGCGTTCGCCTCGGTGTCGTCAACCCAGCCCGCGCTCCTCTATTCGGCATCGCAGGCGCTGCCGTCCGTGCTGCTCGGCATGCTCGAGCGAATGTCGTCGGTGATGTTGCACGCCGCATGGGGGTTCCTCGCGTTCCTGGCGGCGTTCTACAAGAGGAGGAGATACCTGTTCGCCGCCCTGCCGATGGGGCTGGTCGACTCCCTTGTCGTGCTTTCCGGTGTTATAGGTACTGCACCACTTGAGGCGCTCATCTTCGCCGTGGCGCTCGCCTCGGTCGCGGTGGCGTGGTGGGCCTCGCGCGACGCCGGGCGCGCAAGGGCATAACCAGGCCTACTTCGCCTGGGCCAGCACCTTCTCGGATATCATGCCGCCGAGCCAGGTGCCCGCCGCTACCTCCGGCAGTATGACGACATGGACGCCGGCCTTGCTGAGCTTCGGCAGGTCCTCGTCGTGGTTGACCCTCGCTATTATCCTGACCTTCTTGTTCAGCGTCTTTATCGTGACGGCGGCTATCGCGTTCTCGCCAGCGCTGTCGCTGCAGAGCACCACCGCCTTCGCGTCGTGGACCCTTATTGCCTCGAGGAGGTCGGTGCTGCTCGCACTCCCGACCACTGCCAGCTTGCCGCGCGCGTGCATGCGCCTCGCCTCTCTGTCCGTGTCCGTTATTATTACGCTCTGCACCCCCTTCTCGCTCAGCTCCTGGTCTAGGGTCTCGGCGAAGCTGTTCAGCGGCGCTATTATGACATGGCCGGTCAGCCTTCGCACCTTCCTCATGGTGCTGCGCTGCCTGAGGTCTATGCCCCTTATGAAGCTGTAGAAGACCGAAGTGAGGAACGCGGTGAGTATGACGAACGCGATTGCCGCAAGCGCGTCCGCGACGAGCAGCGGCACGCTCGTCATGGCCACGCTGTCTGCAACGAGCTCGCCAGGGTACCATATCGCCAGCACGCCGAGCACGGTCCACACGAGCGCGTTTAGCGCGTCCAGTCCCGCGGCCATGGCAAGGACGAACGTGGCGAAGAACATCGAGGCTATTATGACCACGAACAGGTTCCTCGTGCTCTTTATGCCTACGTTTATCATCGGCTCACGCTATGCTCAGTATCTGCTCCCCGACCTCCTCGCCCGCCAGCACCTCCGGTATGATGCACTGGTCGGCGCCCGCGCGCATCACGTTCACCAGGGCGCCCGTGTTCTTCACCCTTACTATGACCTTCGCGTTCTTGTTCATCCTCTTGATCGTTATCACGGTCACGGCGTCCTCGAAGTCGCTGCCTGAGTCTATGACAACCGCGCGGGCGCTCCTGACCGATGCCTCGTTGAGGAAGGCCTCGTTCGTGAAGTCCCCGTCTATAGCCGTGTACCCGAGGTCGTGCAGCATGTCGACCTTGCTCCTCTCCTTCTCTATTATCACGAACTCCTGGTTCAGCCTGGAGAGGTCCCTGGCGAGCCTCTCGGCGAAGTTCGAATAGCCGCAGATGACCACGTGGTTCCTCAGCTTGCGCGCCGTCAGCACGCTCATCCTGTACTTGAGGTTGACCCTCCCGGCGAACTCTATGACCGTGGCAATCACGAAGCCTATCAAGACTATCCTCGCCACGCCGTCTATCACCAGCATCGCGAAGAACTGGTAGAAGTCGCGGGTGAGGAACGCGACGTTCACCGTGGGGTAGTATCCGACGGCGTCGAACAGCACCGCGAGGCTGTAATACGCCCCCACGTAGCCGTTCTCGAATATGTCGGACATGACGAACACCGACACGGCTATCAGCCCGCCTGATATGAGTATGATGAGGAGTATGGTCCTGACCGCGACGCTCTCCTCCTCGGCCCTCTGCAGCTTCGACTCCATCTACATACCTACTTTATACCGAGCTCCTTTATGATCTCCTTGCTCGCGCTCTTCTGCGGCATTATAACGTAATCCGCGCCGGCCTCGGACAGCTTCTCCCTCAGGAAGTCGTCGTTCGCCCTTGTCGCTATGAAGACGGACTTGTTCAGGTCCCTTGCGGTGAGCACCGCGAACAGGTTCTTCGCGTCGTTGTCCATGACCACGGCCACGGCCTTCGCGGTCTCGATCGAGGCGCCCTTCAGCACGCTCGACTGCGTCGCGTCGCCCACGACAACCCTGTAGCCGCGGTCCTTCAGCACCCTCGCCTTCTCCTGATCCAGCTCTATTATCACGAAGTCGATGTTGTTCTCCTTGAGTATGTCGACTATGCGCTGGCCGACTATCCCGCAGCCGCATACTATGGCATGGTTTGACAGCTCCTTCTTCTCGGTCGTCGCCATCGAATCACCTTCCTACCAATCGGAGGCAAACAATTTAAAGAGTGGGTGGTCTGGAGGGTTTGGGAAATCCGACCGGCCTTCAGGCCGGGGATGAAACAGACCCTCCAGCAGGCATAAAATATCATAGAAAAGTGTATAAACATTTACTGTACTTCACTATGTGATACTGTGCTATCATACGTCTTCCCGATTTACCCCAACAGAGAGCAGAAGGCAGCCCTCGGAACGGCGTTCGACCTCTGGAAGGCTTATCCGATGAAACAAGAAGCCTCGGGCTTCAGCCCGAGGTAGTTCACATGTCACTTCGAGGCGAAGGCCCTCACCGCCGAGTCGAGCCTCCCGTCCCTTGGCCTGAGCTCGTATCCGACCTGCACCATCGGCTTGTTCACCTTCAGCACGGTGCGCAGGTCGGTCGGCGTTGCAGACACCACCGTATCGCACGGTATCCTGTTTATCGTGTCCTGCAGGTCCTTCACCTGCTTGGCCGAGTACCCCACGGCTGGCAGCTCCTTGTCCAGGTACGGGTACTTCTTGAACACGTCCTTTATCGTGCCGACGACATATTTCCTTGCATCGATGAGCCTCGCGCCGTACTTCTTGGCCGCGACCGTCCCCGCGCCGAAGAGCATGCCTCCGTGCGTTATCGTCGGGCCGTCCTCGACCACCACGACCCTCTTGCCCCTTATGAGCTCCGGCCTGTCCGGCGTGACGATCGAATCCGCGTACAGTATCTTCGCGGTCCGGTTTATGGTGCGCAGGTTCCTGACGAGCGTATCCAACTGCGCCTTCGTTGCGGAGTTGACCTTGTTGATCAGTATGATGTCCGCGATTCTGGCGACGGTCTCGCCCGGATAATACGTCATCTCGTTGCCCACGCGCAACGGGTCGGCGACGGTTATGAGCAGGTCGGGCTTGAAGAACGGGGCGTCGTTGTTGCCGCCGTCCCATAGCACGATATCAGCCTCCGCCTCGGCCTTCCCGAGTATCCTTTCGTAATCCACCCCTGCATAGACGACGAACCCGTTCCTTATGTGCGGCTCGTAGTCCTCCCTCTCCTCTATCGTCGCCTTGTTCCTGTCCAGATCCTTAAGCGTCGCGAACCTCTGGACCATCTCGTCCTTGAGTATGCCGTACGGCATCGGGTGCCTCACCACCACGACTCTCTTGCCCATCTTTCTGAGCAGTTTCGCCACGTACCTCGAAGTCTGGCTCTTTCCGCACCCCGTCCTGACGGCGCACACCGCCATTACTGGCTTCCTCGACTTCAGCATCGTGTCCTGCGGCGCCACGATCCAGAAGTCCGCACCCGCCGCATTGCAGATTGACGCGTTGTGCATCACATTCTCGTACGAGACGTCGCTGTATGCCTGTATGCACACGTCTGCATGGAGCCTCTTTATCAGCGACGGCAGCTCACTGGCGTCGTAGATCTTTATCCCGTTCCTATAGAGCTTTCCGCTCAGCTCCTTCGGATACATCCTGTTCGCGATGAAGGGTATCTGCGTCGCGGTGAACGCAACCACATCGTAATCAGGGTTGTCTCTGAAAAGCACATTGAATGTGTGGAAATCCCTCCCTGCGGCTCCGAGTATTATTACGTTCTTCTTCTCCATGTCCATCCCTGAATCAGCTTGCCATATAAGCTCTAATACCCTTTCTGCCGCAAGCGCGATCCGCGGCTTCGATGATTGTCGATTTGCAGTACACAAACATATATATCTGGAGATGCCCTATGGGAGCATGGACGAAAGGGAAACGCCCTCGAACAAGCCCGAGGAGGCATCCGGTGGCGATGCAACGCACGTGCCAGGGCGGGATGCGCCCGCCGCGGAGCATGGCAAGCAAAGGCACCGCAAAGGGGTGACCGACGAGCAGCTTAAGGAGGCGCACAGGCTGAAGCTCTCGCTGCAGGGCGCATCTGACAGGACCGGCCTCACGAAGGAGGGCGTGCGCTACGGGTGGAAGAGCCTCGGGATGAGGCCGAACTTCGGTAGAGGGCGCCAGCCGGCGGTCAAAAAGGACGGGTACATCGAGGCAAGCGAGAGATACGACACGACGAGAGAGGCGGCTGAGGCGCTCAGCGTCAGCATCGTCACGGTCCGCAAGTGGTACAAGAGATTCGGGCTGTCGGCGAAGAGGGACGGCAGGGTGAAAGTGACGGAAGAGCGCTTCAACGAGTCATACTCCAAGGGCGGCACCCTGGGGGAGATTGGCGGCAGGCTAAAGATCACAGCACAGGCCGTCTCTCTCCGCCTGAGCAAGAACGGCATGAAGGCGTACTACGGCGCGGGCCGCAGGCCGAACGGGGATCCAAAAGACCAAAATGACCCAAGGGACAAGGAGGAACGGATAAGCGGCCTCATGCGGTTCCATCATTGGACTCACGGGCAGGCCACCAAGGCGCTCGGGGAGAACCCGAGCCTGATCTGGCGCGACCAGGAAAAGCTCATCTCTGCAATAAAGGGCGTGTACGGATGGTCAGACTCTGAGGTGTCGAAGACGCTGCTGTCGGCCCCGAAATTCGCTGACCTGAACCACGCAAGGGTCATGAAGGACATAACCGACAGTTATGCATGCATGCGGGACAAGGCCGCCGCCGCGGTGCTGCAGAGGCCGGAATTCGCGGGCCTGGACCACCGGTTCCGCGTCTGGCAGCTGGGCAGGCTCGGTAGGATGGTCGGCGTAGATGACGTGCGGCCGATAGTGATAGAGAATCCGAGCATAGCGTGCTATTCGGTCTCGCGCCACATCGCCGCGCTCGACGTCGGGAAGCAGCTGTCAAAGGAGGGCATACCGAACGATGGGAGGATGCTGGCCGCATGGCTGAAGTACTACCAGGAATCGCCGTATGTGCCGGGCACCGACAGGCAGCGCATCTCGCACGTGCTCAGGAGGGAGGAAAGCTGTCCAGAACCGAACCTCATGGCGGTGCTACGCAGGAGCTATGCGAGCAGGGACAGCGTATCGAGGAGCGTATGGCGCTGACCCGCTGCCTACGCCCGCCGACCCAGTTCCTTCTTGAACGCAACGTCGTCCTCATGGGGTTCAGCGTCTGCGGGCAGCCCCTGCTCTCCTTTATTATGCCGTCCAGCCTCCCGCTTGCGGTGAGCATCCTGAGCGTGTCCATGACCTCGTCGGCTGCCCCAACCCAGAGCACCGGTCGGAGCAGCTCATCGAGCCCTGTCTGAAGAGCCTATCGTTGCGCATCTGCTCCGCGTATACCTTATCAGAGTAGCCACCCGCGCGGTGCAGGTAGTCGAGGAACCCCAATGCTGATGAATCCGCTGCTGAGTGTGCCGTCCAAATCGAAGATCGCGAGTCTCCTGCCGTTCATCTGGAATGCTCCCTGTTGAAATTGAATGCCCTTATCTCCGCGGCCGGATGCCTATCGGTGAGCATGAAATGCAGGCCGGAAACCGTGAACTCTACCGGAACAGCAAACCCAGGAGCGAGCTCCCGCACGATCTCCTCCCTGGCCGTGGGTCCGAGCCTGCCGTAAACGAGGCTCAAGTGCGGAGCGAACTCTGGACCATCTGCACGGCCGAACAGCGAGACTGCCATGCGATTCAGCTCTGCCAGCTCAGGGGTTTTCTCGCACCGGAGGAACACACACTTGAAGTACTCGTCCGAATGCTCGGGATTGGGGAGCAGCCTGACTCTGAATGGCGCAGTCCTTGCGAGTTCCTCGCTCTTAGCGGCGAGCTCCTGCTCGTTTCCTTCCAGGCCGCCTATCAAGGTGACGTGCGGCTCGAAATCTACCGTGCCGTACCTCCTGCTGAGGTTGAGTATGAGGCCCTTGAGGTCGTCGTGCACCTTGCCAGACGGTGCAATCCACAAAGCATAGCTTTTCGCCAACCGATCACAATGCTTCAGAATGGGCCCGCGGAGATTTGAACTCCGGATCTCCCGATTATCAGTCGGACGCTCTAACCAAGCTGAGCTACGGGCCCCTGATAGGTATGAGGGAACAAGGTAAATAAGGCTATTCGTTTTCCGATCCGGGCTGCCCGACCTCTACCACGGCGCCGGTCGGTTCTACCTCTCTGAATATCTGGGTCTCGAAGCGCTGCAGCACAGTGTCCCTAGCCTTCCATGCGCCGTTCTCCAGCCCTGCCTTCTCGCAGACGGCCTCGAGGAACTCGAGCCTGTCGAAATTCTGTTCGGTCGCGACGTTCGGCAGAAGCAATCCCCTGCTGTAGCCCCGCTCTATTATGAGGCCGTGCCTCCCTATCACGAGGTTGCCAATCCTCTCCTTTTCGGTCTCACCGAGTGATTCGGGCTTGCCGAGCGCGCTCACCTCTACCGTTATGTCATCAAGCTCGTTGCGCGACAGCGGGCCGAATCTCGGATCCTCGAAGGCGGCAGAGATCGCGGCCTCGACGACGGATCTCCTGACGGCGATGGTGCCGTACAGGTAGCCGATGCAGCCGCGCAGCTCCCTGCCCGGGTGTGTTTCGAGTGTGACGAACAGACCGTACCTCTCGCCGAAGCCCTGCGGCTCAAGTGTGTGCCTGTCGGCATGCCTGTCTGCGGCGCATACCTCTATCGCCCTCCTCGCTGTCCTGACGAGCCTTTCCCCGTCCTCGAGAGAATAGGCCCTCATGCAATCATGTGTTGCATGCGGACAGCGAGCTGGTCAGCCACGCGCTGCATCCGCTGCTGTTGCTGCAGCTGTTCCCCCCCTGGTCCGAGTTTGAGCCCGGGTTCTTGGACGTGCCGCCGCAGAACAGGCCGGTCGCCCCATAGAACTGGTTGCCCAGAAGCGTGTTCTTGGTGGAGTTGACGAGCGACATCGCGACCGTGGCACCGCTTGCAAGATTGCCCTGTATCGTTATGCCTGAGGAGTCGATTAGCGAGTACGGGTATACGCCCGTCGCATTGTTGTACGAGATCGTGCCCGCTGTGGCGTTCCTGACCGCTATCCCGCGGTACGGACCCACTATCCTGTTGTTGCTGGCGTACACCGTTCCGCCATTTATCGATATGGCCTCCGCGCCGCTCTGGGAAGATGCGTTAGAATAGAAGGTGTCGTTTACCTCCTGCACCGAAGAGCCGATCGCGGTTATCGCGTCACTGAACCCTATCAGATTGCAGTTCTCGACCGCCGACTTGCCGCCTGAGCCGGTGAACGCGGCGAACGTGCCGCCATCCGTCGCCCTTATCGTGTGGCCGTTGCAATTTATAACAGTCGAATTGGCCGTGACGGTGAAGCAGGTCGCTCCGGTGCCATATACGTAGTCGTTGGTAAGCGAGAACGAGGTCGGCTTCGATGCTGTAGTGCAGGGCGGGCTGGACTGCGGCAGCGAAGGCGGCAGGGTTGCGGCCATCCAGACGCAGCCTGATTTCTTGGTGCCGAAGTTTATGCCGCCCAGTTCGGCGCCCAGGGCGCCGTTGCGCGGGCTGCAGATGTAATCATAGACGTTCTGGCTGCCGGAGTTGTCCGATACTGTGTTGTTAGTGGACAGGCCGTCGAGGTACAGGCCCGTCACCGCCGACACCATGCTGTTGTTCAGCACGAAGTTGCGCTGCGAGTTGTTCATGTATATGCCAACATTGGTGGCCAGCCCGCCACTTATCCTGTTGTTCTGGATTATGCTGGAGACCACGTTCGCGGCGTAGATGCTGTAATTGGACGTCCTATTTACGGTATTGTTCATCAGCACGGACGCGGTCGAGTGCGTCAGGTTGATCCCGACGACCGACGCAGAGATCGTGCTGCCATTGATGAAGACCTGCGAGCCCTCTGCCAGCACCCCGTTGTGGAACCCGTGTACGTTGCAGTTCTCTATCAGCACATTGGTCTTGCCCTGTACGGAGATGCCCGATCCCGTCCCGGCCGGAGAGTAGATTATGTGTCCGTTGCAGTTGAGCGTTGTGCCGTTCTGCATCACCGTGAAGCACGTGGAGGTAAGCCCGACGAGGTTGGACGCTAGCATGTACGTCCCAGGACGGCTGAGCGCCATGCACGACTGGATTGGGTAGTACGCGAGCGAGGGGTTTATCGAGAGCTTGCACTTCGCCCACTTGACATCGCCCACCGAGCACGTGCTTTTCTGGAACAGGTTCGCCGAGCTCTCGTTCACCGTATTCCCGGCGGCGTAGACATCGGCCTTCGTGTTGTTGGCGGCCAGCCCGTTCTCGAATGTGTTGACATCCGATCCCATGAGGTAGATTCCGAACGTGTTGTTCGTGACTGAGAACCTGTTGAGCAGCGCGTACGTGGTAGAGTAGAGGCTGACGCCGTAGTCGTTCGCGCGTGCACTCACGTTCTCCATGCGCACGTTGGTCGAGCCTGAGAGGCTAATCCCGAACACGCTGTTGCGGTATGCGGAGACGTTGCTCAGCGTCACGTTAGACACCTCACCTATGCTTATGCCTGTTTTGGAATCCCTTACTGTGCATCCTTCAACGGTCACGTTGCCAGCGGACACTCCTATGCCTGTGGTCGCGTTGTAGATTGCATGGCCGTCGCAGTCGAGCGTGACGTTGCCACTGGTTATCTCTATGCACGGCTGCGTCGCGCCGCTCGAGTTTACGTAACCGTTCATGTCTATGTCGTGCTGCATCACGTACGTGCCCGGCGCCGATATGCTGCCGCAGCTGTTCACCGTGTTCGAGAGCGTTATGTTGGCAAGGTCCGGCTGGATGTTCGTGCCGCCGCATACGGCGAAGGCGCATCCCGTGTTGTTGTAGCACGTCGTCCCGGCCGCCCGGTTGCTCTGCCTGAATCCAGAGGCCCCGCTGCAGTAGAGCGAGACCGGCGAGTCGAGCACCGTGTCATTGGAGAACAGGTTGCCCGTCGAGTTGACCGACACGCCCAGCTCGGCGTTGTACCTGACCGTGCTACCGGACACCGTGTTGTTGGTGGAGTTGCCTGATATGTGCAGCGAACCGAACTGGCTCGGGTTGTAATCCAGCGTGTCAAAGGCTATCGAACTGCCGCTCGTGTTCTGCAGCCAGACGTTCGAGACGTAGTTCCTCGAGAGGTTGCTGGACGTGAGCGAGAGCGCCCTTGCGCCCCCTGCATAGAGCCCATACGAGAAGTTCCTTATTATGCAGCCATGCACCGAGACGTTCTCCACGTTGCTGACCAGTATGCCGTACGTGAACGGCGGCACTATCACGTATGGGCCGCTGCCATAAAGCCCGTTGCCGTTGCATATTATGCTCACGTTGCTCGAGGTCACGTTGATGCACGCGCCCTCCTGGATGCCCGTGCTTATACTGCCGCTCAGGTAGTAGTGCCCCGAGGAGTTTATGCGCCCGCACGAGCTGATCTGGGCCATCTTTATGTTCGAGACCGTGCTGGTCGTGCTGGTTGTGACGTGCTTGGAGAACAGGCTGCCCTGCAGGTAGAACAGCGACACCCCTATCGCCGCCACGACAACGATGAGCACGATGAGCGGCTTCATTATGCTGGTGTGCGCTATCTTCCCCTGAATCGGCTGCAGGGGCTGCTGGCTCGGATTCTGCTGCACCTCCTGCTGCTGTTGCGGCTGTCCATTAGGCTCTCCCTGTCCCGCAACCCCTCCCGTCCCGTTCTGCATCTGGAATATCACACTAAAACCTGCGCCTTTCCTGCCTTAAAACAATAACTATGTGCATAACGCAATTCTTTATATCTTTGCGATGATTAACATATGGCAAGTGCCCCGGTAACTCAGTGGTAGAGTGCCAGTTTCGTAAACTGGAAGTCGAGGGTTCAACCCCCTCTCGGGGCTTTGGAAATTCCGTTTAAGTCCCCAAAGGTTAATAAAGAGAACAAAAATATACGGCATCAAGGGCAGCTCGGCCTTCCCGCTATTGTACGCATACCTGTTGATAATCGCGGTCTTGGTCGTGTCGGTGCTACTGCAGTATCGCAGGATCTACATCAGGTTTGCGAAGTAAAGTCTCGAAAATCTGCGAATGGCACAAATCCTTTTGTCTAATCTAAAAAGATGACTCTATGGTCAACATAAAGATTGCTTCACAAAGCGATGCCAAAAGCGTAATACGGCTCATAAGGCACGGCGTGGAAGAGGGAGCGCTGCTACCCAGGGAGGCGGGCGAGCTCAGATCTATAATAAGGAAGGGCAATGCGGTTATAGCCGTTGACTCTGGCAGCCCAGTTGGCGTCGGCGTTCTTGATTTCTATTCGAAGAGGCTTTCGGAGCTGCGTTCGCTTTACGTCCTGCCGGAGTACCGGAAGAACGGCGTCGGAGGAAGGATAATCAAGAAGATATTCGAGCGCGCATCTGAGCTGGGCGTCAGGGAGCTGATGACAATAACCATGAGGGAGAACAAGATATGGTTCATGAAGCGGGGCTTCGAGGAGGAGGCCCACGGCTTCAAGATCGCGCTCTTCAGGGAGCTCTGACCCGTACTATGTCGTTGAACATCGGTCCGGGGCAGTTCTTGAACCCTGTTATGATTCTCCTGATGTCCTCGTCGCAGCCGGCATTGCCATCCAGAAACCTCTCCAGTTCGGATCTAGCCCTATCGAATACTGTCGGGTCAACGGCATCGCTGCCGTAATCGAAATGCGTGCCAAACCCGCGCTCGTCCAGTAGCCTGTTGAGATATGCCACTTGCGCGTACGTGTGCGATATGACCTCAATGTCACCAATTGAACCGCGCACAAATGTCAGCAGCGCCCTCGCGGTCTCAGAGACCCCCTTCCCGATACTGCCGTCCTTCGAGTGAACGCAGATGCCTACGGACCTAAGGTTGAATCCGAGCGCGTGCGCGCCCTCGATGTTCATCGGCCTCGCCTGGTACACCCTGTTGGATGCGGAGATAAAGAAATGGTAGCCCACTCCAGCGAAGCCGCGCTCCCTGTGGAAGGCGAGCAGGTCGCCGAATTCCGGATAGGACCTGGTGGAGTGCACAACTATTAACTGCGGGGCGTTCGGACGCAGTCCTGATGAATCGAGAGTGCCGGTCATGTCGATTATGTCCAACTGCCCACCTGTCGTGCAATCACCACCAAAAGATTTAAGCGTGCCTGGATCTCCGCATACAAATGTTTTTCACAAACAGTTTTTAACCTTCTTGTCCAAATGTCGAGGTGCGACCGGTGAAACAATTGAGGAGGGCGAAGATAGTGTGCACCATAGGCCCGGCCACGGCGAACTACGGTGCGATAAGGGGGATGGCGGAGCTCGGCATGGACGTCGCGAGGCTGAATTTCTCGCACGGCTCGCACGATGAGCACCTCAGGACGATAAAGGCGGTGCGCAGGGCGTCCTCCAGCCTCGGCAAGAGGATAGCGATACTGCAGGACCTTCCCGGCCCAAAGATACGCATCGGGATGCTTGCGGACGAGTCTGTGACCATAGCCGCAGGTTCTAGGCTGACGATAAGGGCCGGAATGCGGGAGAGCAGCATACCGTCCGTCATACCAGTGCCGTACGAGGGACTGCCGCTGTGCGTCGGCAAGGGCTCCAGGATATTCCTTGCCGATGGCTCGATAAGGCTGAGGGTCGTCGGTAAAAGAGGCAGCGCCATACTCTGCAGGGCGGAAAACGGTGGGGAACTCAAGAGCCGCAAGGGGGTCAACGTGCCAGACAGCACGAACGGCATACCTGCGATAACCGAGGAGGATGAGCGCCACATGGAGTTCGGGGCCAGGCACGGCGTGGACTACGTCGCCGTCAGCTTTGTCAGGTCCGCGAAGGACGTGGCCCTCGCGAAGGGCAAGCTCGCCGGTCTGCAGTCAAGCGCCCGTGTCATCGCGAAGATAGAGAAGAAGGAGGGCTTCATCAACCGCGCGGATGTCATAAGGGCGGCCGACGCGGTCATGGTGGCCAGAGGGGACCTCGGCGTGGAGATGGGCCCATACGAGGTGCCGCCCGCCCAGAAGACGATAATCGCTGAGGCGAACAGGCAGGGCAGGCCGAGCATAACGGCCACGCAGATGCTGCTCTCGATGGTGCACAGCAGGACGCCGACCAGGGCGGAGGTGAGCGACGTCGCCAACGCGATCCTTGACGGCACGAGCGCCGTCATGCTTTCGGAGGAGACAGCCTCTGGGCAGAATTACCGCGAGGCCGTGTCCGTCCTGGATGCGGTGGCGAGGAGGATGGAGGCAGACAGCCTTTACAGAAACCGCGGCAAAAGGGCGGCGTGGCGCCTGCCTACGCGGCCTCCACGAAGCGGCTGGGCAACTCTTTAATACTTTATTAGTGATAGTGGGCCAGTGGTTGCGTGAAAAAGCAAGTGTACAGTGGCGCTATCGATTACCTGCAGGTCATGGACGAGAACGGCAATGTCGACATGCAGCTCATGCCCAGCATACCGGACTCGAAGATCGTCGACATGTACAAGTATATGCTCTTCGCGAGGGCCCTGGACGCGAAGTCTCTCAGCCTGCAGAGGCAGGGCCGCCTCGCGACCTACGCGCCCCTGATAGGGGAGGAAGCGACGCAGATAGGCGTCGCGATGGCGCTGCGGAAGGACGACGTATTCGTGCCGTCGTTCAGGCAGCATGGCGTGTTCTTGGCCAGGGGGCAGCCTCTCGAGGACTATTTCGTCTACTGGAAGGGCTACGAGGACGGGGCGAAGAGCACAAGGCAGATCAATGCCCTGCCCGTGTGCGTGCCCGTCGGGACGCAGCTGCCGCACGGCGCCGGGGTCGCCTTCGCGCAGAAGTACCTAAAGAGGGACGCCGTCACGGTCGCTTTCGTGGGGGACGGCGGCACGTCCGAGGGGGATTTTTACGAGGCAATCAACTTCGCGGGGGTCAACAAGCTGCCGTTCATAGTCATAATAGAGAACAACCAGTGGGCGATCTCGGTGCCGAGGAAAGACCAGACGGCAGCGCAGACGCTGGCGCAGAAGGCGATGGCCGCGGGCGTCAGGGGCGTGCAGGTAGACGGCAACGACGTGCTCGCGGTATACAAGGCCGTGACCGAGGCGATAGCCGCATCGAAGAACGGCCCCACCGTGATAGAGTGCGTCACCTACAGGATGAGCATGCACACCACCGCGGACGATCCGGCAAAATACAGGCCCGACAGCGACGTTAAGCCGTGGAAGGACAAGGATCCGCTGAAGAGGGTCAGCATCTACCTGACGGCGAAGGGGCTTTGGAGCGGCCAGCTCGAGCAGGACACGGCGGCGCAGCAGCAGAAGCAGATCGACGAGGCCGTCGACAGGTCGGAGCAGCAGTTCAAGCCGGACCCGAAGGGGATGTTCGAGACCCTGTACAGCTTCATGCCCGATACGCTGAAGGACGAGGAGAGGAACGCGGTGGAAAACAACTTCTGGATGTGAGTGATGCTATGAAGACCAACATGGTTGGCGCGATAAACAACGCGCTCGAGCTGGCGATGAAGGAGAACGGCAACATAGTGCTGCTCGGGGAGGACATCGCGAAGGACGGCGGCGTGTTCCGCGTGACCGACGGGTTGTCGGACAAGTTCCCAGGCAGGGTGTTCGACACGCCCCTCGCGGAGTCGAGCATAATAGGCACGTCGATAGGCATGGCGGTTGCGGGCATGCGCCCGGTGCCGGAGATACAGTTTGCGGGATTCATGCTCCTGTCGGTCAGCCAGCTGCTGAACCACGCGGCCAGGTACAGGACCAGGACCAGGTCGGCGATGAGCGTGCCGATGGTCGTGCGCACCCCGGTCAGCGGGGGGGTCAAGACCCTCGAGCACCACTCCGACAGCCCGGAGGCGCTCTACTCGCACATCGGAGGGCTCATAGTCGTGGAACCGTCCAACCCGTACGACGCGAAGGGCCTGCTCATGAAGGCGCTGCGCATGGACGACCCCGTGCTCTTCCTCGAGCCCACGAAGCTCTACAGGCTGTTCAAGCAGGACATACCGGACGAGGCGTACGAGGTGCCGATAGGCAAGGCGAACTACGCGCGCCACGGCAACGACCTTACGATAATAACGTACGGCACGATGGCTCCGTTGGTGCAGGAGGTCGTGGAGAAGAAGAACGTGTCTGCGGACGTCATAGACCTCAGGACGATAAACCCGCTGGATGAGGCGACGATCCTCGAGAGCGTGAAGAGGACCAGCAGGGCGCTCATAGTGCACGAGGCGGAGATGAGCTTCGGGGTAGGAGCGGAGATAGCGGCAAGGATAGCGGAGAAGGCGATGTTCGAGCTGTCGGCGCCGATAATGCGCGTCGCGTCGCCGAGCATCCCGTACCCGTTCCCTGGCTATGAGAACTACTACCTGCCGAACGCCAAGAAGATAGGCAACGCGATAGACAAGATACTTACGGCGTGATCACTTGAAGGAGCTGAAGTTCGTGGATGTCGGAGAAGGGATAACGGAGGGGCACGTACAGAAGTTCCTCGTGCAGGACGGCCAGCAGGTCAAGGAGGACCAGCCGGTCGTGCAGGTCGAGACCGACAAGGCCGTAGTGACGGTGCCCGCACCGGTCAGCGGCACCGTGAAGCTTAACGTCAAGGAGGGCAGCGACGTCCATGTGGGCGACACCATCGCCTATTTCGGGACGCCCGACGAGCTCAGGTCGATAGGGGCGCAGCCGTCCGCTCAGAGCCCTGCCGCTGCAGTGCAGAAACCCGCGGTCGCAGAGAAGCCCGTGCAGAGGCCGCAGCAGCAGGCCGCTCCGCCGGTCCAGCAGGTCGCCGAGATCCTCGCCGCGCCGTCGGTGAGGAAGCTCGCCAGGGACATGAAGGTCGACATCACGAAAGTCAAGGGGACTGGTCCGCAGGGCAGGATAACGGAGACGGACCTCCGCGCCTATGCCGCATCAGCGGTACACGGGATGGTAAAGCCGATGGAGGATGCGCACGAGCAGCACCCCGACGAGGAGGTCGAAAGAGTGCCGATGTCGCAGGTGCGCAAGGCCATCGCGCGCAACATGGAGCTCGCGCACACGATACCGTTCGCCGCGCACATGGACCTGATAGACGCGACGCACCTGTGGGACATCGTGATGAGGGAGAAGCCGAGGGCCGAGAAGCTCGGCGTGAAGCTCACCTTCACGCCGTTCATACTCAAGGCCGTGATACAGGCACTCAGGGAGAACCCGCGGTTCAACGCGAGCTACGACCGCGAGAACCAGGAGATAATCGTCAAGAAGTACTACAACATCGGCTTCGCGGCGGAGGCGGACGACGGGCTGCGCGTGATAGTGGTCAAGGGCGCCGACAGGAAGAGCATGCTGGACATAGCGAGGGAGATGCAGGACCTGCGCAAGAAGCTCGAGGACAAGACCATCAGCATGGAGGAGATGAACGACACCTCGTTCACGATAACCAACATCGGCAGCCTCGGCGGCGGCTTCCTCTCGGTGCCTGTAATAAACTACCCGGACGTCGCGATACTGGCGATACACATGATAAGGGAGATGCCCGTCGTGAAGGACGGCAAGATAGCCATAGGGAGGGTGCTCCCGATAACGGTCGTGCTGGACCACCGCGTCGTGGACGGCGCGGAGGGCGTCAGGTTCGCCAATGCGGTAAAAGGATACCTCGAGGACCCGGAGTTCCTCGAGATGATGGGCTGATGCCGTGAATGTGATAATAAACGCCGACGATTTCGGCTACAGTAAGGTTTTCAATGCGAAGATGCTGGACCTGCTCGAAAAGGGCGCCATAAAATCCGTGACAGTGCTGGTGGACAGGCTGGACAGCGCCCAGAGCGGCCAGGTCTCGGAACTCAAGGGCCTGCACGAGGCGAAAGGCGTCGGTGTCGGCATAGAGATAGAGTTCGGGAGCCCCGATGCGGATATGAAGGAGATACGCAGGCAGTATGACAAGTTCCTCTCGATATTCGGGTTCAAACCCTCACATTTCAACATACACACCCCGAAGGCGCTTATGGAGATGGCCGATAGCGAAGCAATTCTGAAACGCCTTGCCCACAAGGTCCTCGAATTTGCGCACGAGCAGAACCTGCCCATGAACAATGACCCTGATTACGGCATATCCAACTTCCATGGCGTTAAAACGACGGAACCTCTAATCATAGGCACCCCACTCAGCCTTGATGAACTGGAGGCCCGTATCAAGAGAATGGAGAAGGGCAAGACATATGAGATCATCTTCCATCCTGGAGAATATGATCCAGGTTGCCCCTCAAGCCTGAATGCTGAGCGGAAGAAGGATTACGACAAGGTACTGATACTGAAGGATTTCATCGAAAGTAGCGGTGGCACCATAACGAGCTATCTCGCCATGAAAGGCAAGGACACGAGGTCGAAGTCATGGTAATGGGATCGGTTCCTGAGGAGGTCGACATCGCGGTAGTCGGAGGAGGAGTCGGGGGCTACATCGCGGCGATACGCGCTGCGGAGCTGGGGAAGAGCGTCGCGCTCGTGGAGAAGGACAAGCTCGGCGGGCACTGCCTCAACTATGCCTGCATACCTTCCAAGGCGCTGCTCTACATAGCCGACATAGTGCACACCGCGAAGAACTCGACCAAGTTTGGGATCAGCGCAGGCGACGTCTCTGTAGACCCCAAGAAGATGTATGAGTGGCGCATGTCCGTTTCGCAGAGGCTCGCGGACGGCGTCGCGTTCCTCTGCAGGTCGAATGAGATAGACGTGTTCAAGGCGCAGGCGACCTTCCTGTCGTCCAGCAAGCTGCAGCTGACGGATGGCATGGAGCTGGACTTCAAGAAGGCGATAATAGCGACAGGTTCGGTCCCGATAGAGGCGGACGGCCTGCCCAGGTCCGACAAGGTGCTGAGCTACAAGGAGGCGCTGATGCTCGATTACATACCCAGGAACATGGCGATAATAGGCGCCGGATATGTGGCCGTTGAAATAGGCACCATGTATGCCAAGCTGGGGTCGCACGTGACCGTCGTGGCGAGATCCGACCTGCTCTCAAGGTTCGACCCCGAGGCCGTCAACGTAATCAGGAAGAGCATGGAGGCCCTCGGAGTGAAGATAATCAAGGGTGCAGAAGCGTCATCGTACGGCGGCGGCGCGCTTAAGCTGACGGACGGCACTTCAGTGCCGGCCGACATAGTCGTTGTGGCGATAGGGCTCGAACCTTACACTGACGGCTTGGGGCTGGAGAACACTAAGGTCAAGAAGGACGGCAAGGGATTCATAACGGTCGACAGCTCGCTCCTCACGAGCGACCCTAACATCTACGCGGTCGGGGATGCCACGCCCGGCCCGATGCTGGCGCACAGGGCGATGCGGCAGGGCGTAGTTGCGGCCGAAGCCGCATCCGGACTGTCCGTGGGGTATGACAACGTCGTCGTCCCGGCCGTGATATTCTCCGACCCGGAGGTCGCGATCGCGGGCATACTCGATGGCCCCGGGATAGAGACGACGAAATTCCCGCTTTCTGCGCTGGGCAGGGCGATAGCGCTCGATACGACGAACGGCTTCGTCAAGGTGGCGCACGACTCAAGGGGGGTCGTACGCGGCATAGAGATAGTGTCGCAGGACGCCAACTCAATGATAAGCGAGGCCGCGCTCGCGATAGAGATGGGCGCCACTCTCGAGGACCTGGCGGACACGATACACCCGCACCCGACGTACAGCGAGGCGGTGCAGGAAGCGGCGGAGGCGGCCCTCGGAAGGCCGATCCACTTCTTCTATGGCAAAAAGTGACACGATGGATTATGCTGCAGTCGGCTTGGAAGAGGGGTTCGTGCAGACGCGATTCGGAAGGATACATTTCATACACAAGCCCGGAAAGACGGCCACGGTGCTGCTCCTGCACGGCCTCGGCGCCACGGTGCGGACTTGGGAGAGGTTCATGCGCGATGCCAGATTCGAGGCATATGCGATAGACATGCTCGGGCATGGCGAATCCGCAAAGCCGCAGATTGACTATACCGTGGACGTCCAGGTCTCCTCGCTCAAGGCGTTCGTCGACGCGAAGTGCGACGCCAGGCCGTTCGTCATGGGCAACTCGTATGGCGGATGGGTCGCCGCCGAATACGTCCTCCGCAATAAGGCGGCCGGGCTGATCATAGAGGACGGGGTGGTGCTGGACAGGTACGAGCAGGGGATGACCGGGCCGGCCTACATCAGCCCGGAATCAAAGGCCAAGTTCCTGGACGCGGTGCTGATGGGTAACGGCAACGACAGGCACGCGATGGAGAGCATAATCGACAACTATTCCGGCATGCGTGCCGATGCCATTTCGAGGATCTCGGCGCCCACGCTGGTGATGTGGGGGAGGAAGGACGACGTGATCCGCGTCGAGGCAGCGGAGAGACTGCACACGCTTATAAAAGGCAGCGCGCTAATAATACTGGAAAACGCGGGGCACGTGCCGCACTTCTCCGACGCAGAGGAAGCGGCCGCCAAGGTCGCCGGATTCGTCAACGGTGTGATAGATGAAGGTAAAGATCATAGCAAAGGATAACTACGTGGCGGTGCGGAAGCTCAGGAAGGCGTTCCAGGTCATGAACGGAGCGTCTGCCGACGTCTGCATAGCCGTAGGCGGAGACGGCACGTTCGTCCTCGCCGCATCGCAGTTCGACGGCCCGATACTGCCCATACGCGGCAATGAGAAGGGGAGCGCGGGGTTCTATGCAGATGTCGGGATAGAAGACATCGACAGGGTGATAAGGCTGCTGAAATCCGGCTCCTATACCGTCGAGGCCCTATCAAGAAAGCTCACAGCGCTGCATGCGGGCCGTCGCAGCTACGCGGTCAACGAGGTCGCGCTCAAGAGCGACGGCGAAGAGATTTACTTCACCGTCTATGACCGCTCGGACGGCAGGAGGGAGAGGATCTACCCGTTCGTCATGTCCGGGGACGGCATGCTCGTGACGGGCGAAGTGGGATCCACGGCTTATAACAGGTCTGCGAACGGCCCGATAATGCTTACCGACAAGGTCGTGTGCCTCACGTTCCTGAACTGCGACGGTCCGTACAAGAACCCGATCGTCATGGACTCCTCCAGCAGCATAGAGGTAATGGTCGAGAAGGGCAGCGGTCTGCTCAAGTGCGACAACAAGGTGGTCGCGAGGCTCTCGAAGGGCGGCAGGTTCTCGGTCGGGATGTCCGACCGGGAGGTGAGGGTCATCAGGCTCAATGGCGCGGCAGAGCCGACCCGCAGGAAGCTGAAGAGGCTCATAATGCGCAAGGCCGTGGATAGCGTTCAATAGGTGCTGTGGTGCACAGCGCATACACGCCACTAAGCGGCACGAAAAGGTAGCGAAGGACAATGCCGATTATGGCATCGTTAAAAGACGAAGCACAGAGATATCTATAAATATCAAAAAGCAGCACTCTATCTGTGTTACTATGATGCAGACGAAGACGATAACACAGGATAGGGAGCTGACCCTCTCAGGCACGAAGGGAACATACAAGCAAGTCTATGAGATAGCATCATCCTCAAGCAAAACCTTCGCGGATGCGCCAACCTCACTGGCGGACCCAAAATTCATACAGACCCTTCTGGATAATAAGACATGGTGCTTCGTCAGCCCGGAAGGCTTCCTTGAGCTGTTCGCGAACAAAGAACAGAAAGAAGGTCGGTACCACATCGTGAAGGACCAAAACGGCAACTTAAGGGAACTGGATTTTATCGAGACTGAGGACGAGAACGAAAAGATTTACATATACGAGAGTGCTTTCCAAAGGGCCAAGAAAGGAGAGCCTTTGGCGCTCGGCCGCGGCTGCATCGACATCAGGGACGGCAGACTCGTCCTCTTTGGCTACTACAGCGGCGGCTTTGTTGCGTGGGTGGCGCTGGCAAGCCAAGCGGAAAAGGCAAGCCATAACGCCGCTGTCAACGCATTGGACAGGGAGACAAGCCAGTTGCGCAGATTGAAGGAGGAAAAACTTAAGAGTGCAGAAGAAAAGTCCGCGCAAGCGGACGCGCTGCAAAAAGAAGCGATTGCCTTGAAAGACGAGGCGGACGAATTGGAAAAGGAGATAACAAAGCGCGACAAGGCAATCAAAATCCTGCGTACAGAGGAATAAATATCGCGAAAACATCCTATCCTTGCCCAGGTTCGCAGGACTACCGGTCCTGCCGATCTCTATCGCCTAGGGAGTTGACATTTGATCTCAGAAAGGCTTATCTTATTCCATTTGCATGAAAGTTACAAACCTTTTCCTCATTAAGACCTTTTTATGAATTCGTTACTTAATAGGTCTGTCTTCGCTTTGCATCTATTTGTCAACTTCCTACTATCGCCGTTGCGCGATAAGTGTATAAATCTTAGATTTGAATCTTGACCAGATATTATGCCACTTCAGATTCCGATAACTGAGAGGAGGTACGTCCTCGCCGAGAAGAAAGATGAAACGCCGGACGTGCTCATACTGAAGTTCATGCCGGAGGACGGGAAGCCCTGCCCGTTCGAGCCCGGGATGTTCATGATGATAAGTGGCCTTGATAAGGAAGGCCAGAAGCACATCGCGAGGGCGTTCTCGATAGCGTCTGATCCATCGACCCCAGGCATGGAGTTCATGGTGATAAAGGAGCCCAGGCACGGGGACCACATAGGGAGGTCGCACTTCATGGATGCCAACGTGGGCGACGTCTTCATGCTCAGGGGCCCGAGCGGCCAGTTCAGGTTCGACCCGGCGCTCGACAGGAAGGTCTGCTTCATAGCTGGAGGGACGGGCCTCGCGCCGTTCACCTCGATGATAAGGCACATAAGGGTCAAGAGGTCGCAGAACGACGTGGTGCTCTTCTACAGCGTGCGCTACCCAACGGAGATAATCTGGAAGGGCGAGCTGGACAGCTATGTGAAGGATATGAGAGTGAAGCTGGTAACTACTGTCACCAGACCGAAGGATGGTGACGGATGGACGGGACAGACCGGTCACATAGACCCGGAGATGATAAGGAAGTATGCACCGGATTATCTGGAAAGAGGCTTCTACATCTGCGGCCCGCTGGAGTTCGTGAAGGCGATGAAGGACTCGCTCGCCGCGCTCAACGTTAACCCCGCGAAGGTAAAGGCGGACGTCTGGGGATGATCAGACCTTCGTCAGCCTGGACGCTATCTCCTCCATGCTGAGCTTCGTGGTTATCAGCGGTATGCGCTCGACCTGCGCGAGCTTCACTGCCAGCTTGTCGATGTTGTTTACGCCCTGTATGACCACGACCTTCGGCTTTATCGGCGCGACCCTGACCACGACCATCGGCGAACGGCCCGTCGAGACGTTGTCGAATATGAAGGCGCGCTCGGTCGTGTTGCCGAACAGCTTCGGGTACTCCTGCGGGCTCATCTCGAGTATCACGCGTATGCTGTCCAGCATCGTGTAGCCGAAGACCCTGGTGTTCTCCAGGTAGTTGAGGTTGACGACTATCTTGCCGTCTATTATCCTGCTGAAGTCCAGCCCGTCTATCGGAGTCGTGAAGTCCTTGATGTTGTATGCGGGCCTCCCTGCATCCTTCCCCGCGTTGGAGGTGTTCTCCAGCCCCCTTATCAGGCTGCCGCCGCGATCCTCGTCTATCCTGAATATGGTGTCGATGAACCTCTTTATCACGCCGACGCCCGGGCTGAGCCTCCTATTGCTCTCGTAGTCGCTGATCGTCGAGGCCGCTATCTTGAGCTGCTTGGCGAGCTCTATCTGCGAGACGCCGAAGAGCTCCCTCCACTTCTTCATTGCGCTGCCAGGGCTCTCCGACATCGCGATCTCACCTGCAATCCTCTCCTTCAGCTGGTCCATGCGGTCACCTCTTTGCCCTCTTCCCCCCTCCGTGCTTCGGCGTGCCCTTGTAGAGCCTGTCCCTTTCCTCTATCGCGGCCTGCTGCTCCTCAGGGTTGACGCGCGGTTTCTTGAGCGCGCCCCAGATCGCGACGCCTATGCCTGCTATCATCATTATGAGGAACGCCCACTCCATCGCCCCGATCGTTATAAGGTAGTTCGACACCGCGGAGCCGTTGCTCAGGTTGGACGCGGAGATCGGGCCCAGGTACTCCATATGCGCGCTCGAGGGCTTCGTTGCATTGTTGGAGTTGTCGAACACGAGCGTGTAGTTGAAGGCGCTCGTTGTGCTGGGCGTCATGTTGTACAAGGTGTTGCCGCTGTACGCGACCCCAGGCACGCTGCCGTCTATCACGAACGCGCTCACGTTCGTGTATGCGGCGACGAGGCCATTGCCGATCAGCGCCTCGGCCCTGTCCAGCCCGCTGCCGCTTGAGCCCTCCCATGCCGAAGCGGCGCCGCCCGCGAACCCGTACACATTGACCGGGGAGCTGAAGTTTACGTCCATCAGCAGCACGGACGTCCCTGCCGGAACGGCGAAGCTCGACATGTGGAATGCGCCGGCCGCAATCGTGAAGTTGCTGTACTCGAACGGAAGCGGCACCAGTCCCGGTGCGAGCAGCCACAGCACCAGCCCGACGACGGCCACGGCAGCGCCTATCAGCAGCATGCGTTTGTTCATACAACCGATATCCAATCTCACCCAATGTTTAAAAAGGCTTATTAACGAGTGTTGCATCATTAGAGTGACGGCCATAACGGCGGTTTGCATGGCGGCGAAACAGAAGGAAGGGGAATGGCACGGGATGCCCAAGTACGTGATAGCAGTGGCAATCATAGTTGCGGTGGCGGTCATACTTGTCGTGGTGTCCAGCGCCTCAACGGGCCTGCGGTCCTGCTCGGGCAAGGTCGTGCAGCAGGCGCGCTACTCGTGCTACACGTACTACGCGGACTATTACGGGAACGCGAGCATATGCAACTACCTGTCCGGGCAGTACAGGGACGAGTGCCTCTACAACGTGTCCACGGCGACGTCCAATTCGCTGCCGTGCTCTGGGATAAGCTTGCCGGAATACGTGGCGTCGTGCGTCTCGTCCATAAGCCTGAAGCTCGGCAGCGCGGCGGCATGCTCCTCGCTCCAGGAACCGTATGCGAGCAGCTGCGCCTACGGCGTTGCGAAAGCCTCCGGTTTCTCGAACGAGAGCGTGTGCGCGTCGATACAGAACTCGACGCTCTCAGATTCGTGCGCCGCATCGCACTACTACAACGCCGCGCTGGCGTCGCGGAGCGCAAGCTACTGCGGCTACCTGTCGCACTCGTACGACGGCGTGGAGCTCTCGGCGATCGCCGCGAACTCGACGCAGGAGTTCGGCCCGGTGTCGGCCTACAACCTAACGCCGTTCGGGTACTGCTATTCGATGGTCGCGCTGGAGCTGAACGACAGGTCGATGTGCAGTACGCTGAACGGCACGGACGCTGCGTCCTGCCAGGCGTACTTCACCCAGTCGACCGGGGTGAACGTCACGGCGATAGGGCGGTACTGCAACCAGTCAGGGTCGCAGTATCCGGGCATAGGGGGGCTGTGCGGCGCCGCCATAACCATCTACGAGGCGCTGCAATCCGGCAATGTAACCAAGTGCCTGACCCTGAACGGGTCGTACATAGGCACGTGCGTGACGGACATTGCGAGAAAGTACAACGACAGCTCCTACTGCTCGTA
Organism: Microcaldota archaeon; assembly: GCA_021787495.1. Classification (GTDB taxonomy): domain Archaea; phylum Micrarchaeota; class Micrarchaeia; order Micrarchaeales; family Micrarchaeaceae; genus A-MIC-10. Next base: position 167,597 of record JAJYLX010000001.1, read on the forward strand.
CATAAGCAACGCCACGGAGGCGTCGGCGTGCAATGTCACCGTCTCCGGCACGAGATAGGCCGCCGCCAACATATAAATACCATGGCTGGCATATTATCAACCGTAAGGCTGGTTTCTGCCAGGCGGCGCGTTTGAGTGAGTGGATGGGCGAAGGCGGTGCAAAAACCCTAGGCATAGTCTCTGCGATAAGGACCCTGCCGGGATCGTACAGGTACACGCTGCTCTCAGGCGGCGCTGTTACGGTGGAATCGCCGCAGAGGTTCGAGCTGAACGAGACCGTTGAGGTCTCCTATAGCGCAGGCGGGGCGCTGCTGTCCAAGTCCGAAAGGAGGGTCGATTACCGCGCCGCGCTTGAGGATGCAGTGGCGAAGGTCCGCCTTGGCGAACGCGCATCGCTGCTGAAGAAGCGAGGATTCTCACGCAGCGGGCCTCTGGACAGGATTGCGGTCAGGATGCTGCCGAAGCTCGTGCAGGCCGCAGAAAAGCTGCTCCGCGCGGCCATTTCCGGCGCCCCGATAGTCGTCCGCTTCCACGGGGACGGAGACGGCTCGACGGGGGCGGTCTGCCTGTACAGGGCCATCGAGGCGCTGTCCGATTCGATACCGATGGAGCCGGACGTGCGGTGGGCGCTGAACCGCGGGATATCCTATTCCGTAGAGTCGTTCTACTATGACACGATGCACTTCAACGAGTACGAGAGCGTCGAGAAGCCCCTTGTATGTATAATCGACTTCGGCACCACTGAGGAGAGCAACGACGCCCTGAAGAAGGCGGTAGAGCGCTTTGATATGGTCTGGCTGGACCATCACCCGATGCCGAAGGGGTTCCTGAGCGACATGCTCGGGGACTACATCAACCCGACGATGTTCAAGGGCACCTCGGATTTCACCGCGGGGTTCCTCGCCGGCGTGTTCTCCGAGCTGCTCGCCGACATACACGTCAGGGAGATAATGGAGGCCTCGCTCATAAGCGACTTCAGCGCATATGCGGACAGGAACGACGGCGAGGCGAGCAGGATAGCGACCGTGCTGGATTTCGTCACCGGCATAAAGAACTCGACGCGCTACCTCGACGGCCCGGTCACGCCGGCATACCTGTCGAAGCTCATCTCTGACCAGGAGAAGATGAGGTCCGTGCACGACTACGCGCATTCCATGATAGAGGACGCCATAGAGATGGGGATAGAGCGCTCGAAGAGGTACATGACCGGGAGCGGCATACCGGTCAACGTCATAGATTTCGTGCACATAGCGGACAAGTACGGCGGCTATCTGCTGCCCGGAAGGTACAGCTCGAGGCTGCAGGGCAGGCTCGAGGAGACGAACCCCGACGGTTCCATAACGATCGTCAACTTCCGCAACGCGATCTCGATAAGGGTGAGCAAGCACATAGCGGGCAGGGTCAAGCTCCTCGACGTCATAGAGTCGCTGAAGGAGTCCCCGGACATAGTCGTCTCCGGAGGAGGCCACAAGGAGGCTGCGAGCGTGATGGCGGCAGAAGGCCAGTCCGAGGCCGCGATAAGGCTGCTGCTGGGCAAGCTCGGCGCCAGCTGAGCCCGCGCGGCCATCTCCTGCCGAGCGTGGAGTTCGGCGCGATAAATTACTGGCAGTTGCGCCGTCGGCAGCGGCGCACAGAACCTTATTATGCCTTGAAATGCCTGATTAACCTGGCGATCCCCATGCTGAAGATAACCGCAGACCTCAGCCACAAGCTCGAGTTCGCGGATGAGAGCGTGGAAGCCTCTTCCGGCTCGCTGAAGGTGACGCTGCGCGGGAGGGAGGTGCTGTCGATACCGGCGGGCGACATAGCTGACGCCTTCGTCGAGGAGGGCCTCGGCGTCGCGAAGCTCGTGGTCAGGACAAAGTCCGGAAAGGAGATAGAGGCCGCATACTTCACGAAGAAGAAGGTAAGGTCCTTCAGGAAGTTCGCCGACGCTGTCAACCGCCGCCTTTACGAGAGAAAGGGGGTGGACAAGGCCTTCGACGAGAAGGAGAGCGAGCTGAGGGGAGGGATGAGCACCATCTACTGGCTGTACGGCTTCACAGCGCGCCACAGGAAGCTGATATATATGGGGCTGGTGCTCTCGCTCGTAAGCGTCGCGTTCAGCCTTGTGCCGCCATACCTGATGAAGGTGCTCATAGACAGCGTTATACTGGCGCCGCAGCACCCTGAGGCGCTCTTCATGGAGCTTACGGTGACGCTGGTGATAGCTTACGCAGCGTCGAACGCCGTGGGCGCATACCAGAACTACATCCTGACCAAAGCGGGCAACGGCATAATAACGGACCTGATGGACAGGATGTTCGACAGGTCGCTCAAGCTGTCCCCGGACACGATAGACAGGATATCGACGAGCAGGATACAGAGCAGGCTGACCTCCGACGCGGGGAACACGCAATGGATGCTCACGTACGGCCTGATCACCGCGGTGACCAACGGCCTGACGGTGCTCGGGATAGGGGTCATGCTGTTCGTCCTCTTCCCGGCGCTCGCGGTGTACGTGCTCATCCCTGTGCCGTTCATAGTGGCGCTCGCCTACGTGTATGGGAGGAGGTCGAAGCCCCTGTACCACAAGAGATGGAGGAAGAATTCGGACATGTACACGAGGATATACAACATAATCCCGAACTACCTGATAGTCAAGACCGCGGCAAAGGAGGACAACGAGCACAGGTCGTTCAACAGCACGATAGAGGAGAACTTCGACACGCAGCTAAACGTGACGAAGATGAACCTGAAGTACTGGACGCCGTTCGGGCTGATGATCTCCCTCGTGGCCGTGGTTATCTGGTGGGTTGGCGGCAACGAGGTGATTCTGGGGATGACCCAGCTCGGCGTCATAACCGCATTCATCGCGTACATGGGCATGTTCTATTCGCCGATAGCGCAGCTCAGCAGCATAATGCCGTACATACAGCAGTCGATAACTTCGGGCGAGAGGATCCGCGAGCTCTTCAACCCCGAGTACGACCCGAAGCAGGTGCGCAACGGGAGGAAGCCCCGCATCGGCAAGGACATAACCTTCAGGCACGTCACCTTCGGGTACGACCCGCTGCTTCCCGTCCTGAAGGACGTGAGCGCCACCATGCCGAGCGGCAAGCGCACCGCGATAGTCGGTAAGAGCGGCTCGGGCAAGACGACGATGGCGAAGCTCATACTGGACCTCTACAGCCCGGACGAAGGCGACATACTATTCGGCAGGGAGAGCATAAGCGAGATAGACACTACCTATCTGAGGAGGAGGATAGCGTACGTGCCGCAGGATCCCGTGTACTTTGACGGCTCGATAAGCTACAATCTTTCGTACTATGCCCACGGGGAGGTGCGGCCGATAGACATGATAGCCTCGGTCAAGGCTGTCGAGGTGCACGACGAGGTCATGCGGCTGCCTCTCAGGTACGACAACCGCATAAGGGGGAGGGGCGTCAACATCTCGGGCGGGCAGAGGCAGAGGCTCTCGATAGCCAGGGCGCTGCTGAACGAGTCCGACATGATACTGCTTGACGAGATAACCGCGAGCCTCGACGCGATAAACGCGAGGAGGGTCCACAAGGCCGTGCTCAACATAGAGGAGGGGAAGACGCTCGTCATAATCGCGCACGACATAAACGAGATAATGAGCTCGGACCACGTCATACTGCTGGAGGACGGCAGGGTCGCGGAGCAGGGCAGCCCGAGGGAGCTCCTGAGGAGGAAGGGCAAGCTCTTCAGGATGTTCAAGTACAGGTTCGGCAGCGACTTCATCTACAGGCCGCCCAAGAAGGGCAAGAGCATAGCGTCGTTCGTGGAGGGCATGCTCTGCGACGAGGGCGAGGTGGCGCTGACGCCAGCCTCGAGGCCCGGCCTGATAAACGCTGAATGCGGCGGCAGGCGTATGAGGGAGCTGTCGCTGAGGATGCCGTTCCCGATATCGCATCCTGAGTTCATAATACTGGCCAACAGGAAGGGGAGGGAGCTCCTCGCCCTGCAGGACTACAGGAGGCTCGACGCCAAGTCTATGGGGGCGCTGCGGCCGTGCCTCTCGGTCAACAGGCTCGACGTCGACGTGCTCGGGATAAGCGAGATAAGACAGACAGGCGATGGCATGCTGTGGAGGCTGCGCACCGGCAAGGGCGACATGCGCGTGCTGACCAGGAACTGGGAGGACGTCATGGACCGCGACGATGCGGTGATACTGATCGACGAGTTCGGAACGCCGCTGCGGATAGACACGGGCAAGCTGGACAGGAAGAGCCTCGACATGCTGGAGCGGTCCATCTGATCGCGCATACGGGATAATTTGCGATCGCCGGGATTTGAACCCGGGTCTTTGCCTTGGAGGGGCAAAGTCCTAACCAGGCTAGACTACGATCGCACGAGAGGTAATGCTTCTTGAAGATATTTAAGCGAGGAGGTCGTTGAGCTCCTCTCCGTCGATGTTGAGCCTGTGCTTCGACATTACCGCCTTCTTCAGCTGGCCCACGTCCCCTGTCTTGTTCTCCCTCTTGAACCTGCTTATGAGCGCGGAGAGCTCTTTTCCGGTTATGCGCTGCAGCCCCAGCGCGGTTATCGCGGAGCGTATGTCGAGGCCGCCCTCCCTGGACACGGCCTTGAGAAGTTCGTCTATGGCCTGCTTCGTTATCGCGCCCCTGGAGTACGCGGCGAATATCTCCACGAGCTTCGAATCCTCGACGCCGTCCATCCGGTAGCCGTTCCTTGCCAGCTCGGTGAACTTCTGTAGCAGCACGTTCGCCACGAGCCTACAGTCGATCCCCTCCGTCCTGCTCAGGGCCCTGTAGAGCGGCAGCCTCGGGGACCCCATGAGCAGCTCTACGGTATTGCCGTCGCCGAGCTGCGACATCAGCGTCTTCTTCTCCTTCCCTATGTCGGGCGCGCCCTTCGCCGCCTCGTCGAGCATGCCCTTATCGACCGGTATTGGCCGCACGTCCGTCTCGGGGTACATCCTCGAGCCTCCGGGCAGCGGCCTTGTGAACCTTGAGGTGCATGACTCGTCGTTCACCGCGACCCTCGTCTCCTTCGGGACCCCCTCAATCGCGTGCTGCGCCCTCTCCCTCGCCATCTCGGCCGCGCGCTCCGCGATGCCCGCCTTCTCCGCCACGAGTATGAAGGAATCGCCGTCCCTCATCCCGAGCTTCCTCCTAAGTGAAGCGAGCTCCTCCTTCGATATCCCGTACTTGGCCATGTCCTCGTCGCTGTGGATTATGCCGCCGGAGCCGGCCGCCCTGGCGTAATCGCTTATCTCGCTGCCGAGCCTCCTGTTCGGGTTGACCTCCCTGCCGAGCAGCCCTGCGAATCCCGTCAGTGAGAATGCGACCGCCCTTCCTCCCCTCTCGAGCTTCTTGCGCACCAGCTCCGCCTTCGTATCCTCGAAGACGCCGGTGACGTCGACCGCCTTGCCGACCGAGGCCTTCGCCTTCTTCAGCAGCCCCGCTATGTCGGCGAGCTCCCTCTGCCTGCGCACCTCGTTCTCGACGAACCTGTCGAGCATCGAGACGTCCTGGAAGCCCTTCAGCTCCGTGCGGGCGCCGTCGGCAATGGAGACGTTGACGTCCTGCCTTATCGTGCCCAGCCCGCGCTTCACCCTGCCGGTGAGCCTGAGCAGCATGCCGATGTGCAGCGCGACCTCCTTCGCCATCTGCGGGCTGCTTATTTCGGCGGATGTCGCTATCTCAATCAGCGGTATGCCAAGCCTGTCGACATTGTACTCTATCTCCTCCCCGTAGTTCCTGCCTATCCCGCACGACTCCTCCTCGAGGCATATCGAGGGTATCCCTATCTTTCTCCCGTTTACGCTTATGCTGCCGTCGAATCCGATGAGCATGGTGCGCTGGAACGCGCTCGTGTCGCTCCCGTCGACCACGTTCTTCCTCATCGGCTCTATCTCGCCCATCACGTTCATGCCCATGGCGCTCGAGAGCGAGAGCACCACGCGCAGGGCCTCGATGTTCAGCCCGTGCGGCGGCTCCTCGTCGGCGTCGACAAGGCAGGTCGAGTCCTCGTAAAGATTGTATTCGAACCTTCTTCCTTTTCCCTGTTCGAAGCGCGCCGCCTTGTCTATCGTGCCGAGTTCTCCAGCCACAGCCCTCTGCATCCTGTACACCTTGCCTATGCCGGCGCTGTCCTGCTCCGTCGAGCAGGAACAGAACAGCTTCTCTGCGGTGTCGAGCCTCTGGTGTATCTCGAGGCCGCACCTGAAGCCCAGTTTCCTGTAATAATCGTCGTCCATTGGCGTCACACCAGGAAGGTGTCGAACCCCGTCCTGCTCTTTATCTCCCCTACCATGTTCCTGTTGAGCATCCTCCTCGCCTCGTCCTTGCCGTAGTTGCCCAGCAGCCAGCCCAGTTTCACCAGCGCCGTCTCGGGCGTCATGTCCTCGCAGTAGATCGCCCCCGCGCCGCTGATCAGGCGCAGGTTCCTGTAGACGTTCGCGTTCACCCTGCCGTACAGGCACTGCGAGGCCATTCCGACGACCATGCCATTCTCCACAGCGTCCCTGACGAGCGGCAGCCACGAATCCTCCTTCCTAGTCGGCGTCACCGGCATGTGGCCGAGGCCGGTGCCTTCGAGTATCAGGCCGTTGTAGCCCTTTTCTCTGTAGAAGTCGATTATCGACGGATCCGATCCAGGGAAGACCTTGACCAGCGCGACCTTCCTGTCATAGCCTGTCAACGGCTTTATCCTTTCGCCGCCCTCCCTGTCAATCTTCGCGTATGCGCTTGTGTATCTTATCGCGCCCGTGTGCTCTATGAGCGCTATCGGCTTGTCGTTGATGGGGCGGAAGGTGTCCCTCCGGGAGGTATGCATCTTCCTGACCTTGGTGCCCCTCATGAAGGCGCAAGCGGTGTCGGAGCTCGTATGGTGCATGCATATCCCCACCTCGGCTATGTCGGACTTCGCGGCGACGTCCAGCGAGCAGACAAGGTTCATGAAGGCGTCGCTCGACCCCCTGTCCGGGCTCCTCTGCGACCCTGTGAACACGACCGGGGCGTTCAGGCCCCTCAGCATGAAGCTCAGCGCCGCGGAGCTGTAGTGCATTATGTCCGTACCGTGCGTGAAGACGACGCCCCTGGCGCCGCCGTTGAGCTCCTTCGCCGCGGCCTCGGCCATCTTCGACCACTCGACATAAGACATGTCCTCGCTCATGATGCTCAGCAGTGGTATTATCGAGACGTTGGCTATGTCGGATATCTCCGGCACCTCGTATAACAGCTCCTCGGGTTTGGTCAGCATGTGCACCGCGCCCGTCTTGTAGTCCACCCTGCTGCCTATTGTTCCGCCGGTATAGATGAGCGACACGTCATCGAGGCCCTTGTTGCGCACCAGCTTCGCTGCGGGCAGCTCTATCTCCCTGGGCTTCGAGGCAAGCTTCTCCGCCTTGTACCTGCCCGGGTCTATCCCTATGTTGTACCCGCTGTCCAGCTTGACTATCAGGACGTCGGGGTCGTTCGCCTCGGTGCTCGGCATGACCTCGCCCTCGAGGGACACCTTCCCGTACGAGAGCCTCACCCTGTCCATCACGTCGGCGTTTATCGACTTGAGCAGCGAGGTTACCTTTTTGCCGTACATCTATTCAGGCCTGCAGTACAATGCATTTGAAGATGCGCTATAAACATTTAAATCAGCATAGCCGCCGGCCGCGAGGCCTCCGGCGTCGCAGTCCCTGACGACCACCTGCCTGTACGAATCCGTGCGCCCGTTGAGCGAACCCCTCGCGGGTTCCGTGAGCAGCACGGGGATCGTCCTCCCCACGTAGGAAACGTTCTTTTCCTTTTGGATCCTCCTCGCGAGCCTCGACGCCGCGACGCTCCTCCTCTTTATCTCCAGCTGGCCCAGCTGCCTGAGCCTCGACGCCCTGGTGTGCTCCCTCGCGCCGAACCTCGATATGTTTATCATGTCCGGCCTGGCGGTTTTCAGCAGTCCGAGAGTCTCATCAAAGTCCTCCTCGGTCTCGGTCGGATATCCGACTATTATGTCGGTCTCTATCGCGATGCCCTTCACCCCCCTCCTCAGCCTTTTCACGTGGTCCATGAACGTGCCGGAGCCGCAGCCCCTTCCCATATCCATGAGCACGCGGTCGCTGCCAGCCTGCACCGGAAGATGCAGGAACCTGTAGAACCTGTCGCTGTCGAACGCGGCGATCAGCTCGTCGATGTACTTGTGGAGGTGGTCCGGGTTGAGCATCCCTATCCTGACCTTGAAGTCGCCGTCGATTTCGGAGATCTCCCTCATGAGCCCGGCTATGTCCGTCTTCCTGTCGGCCCCGTACGCGCCCATGTCCTGCGACGTCAGCTCTATCTCCTTCGATCCTGCCTTCGCCGCGTTCTCCACCGCCCTCAATATGACATCCTCCGGGAAGCTGTTCAGCCTCCCCCTTGCGAATCTGGTCTCGCAGAACGAACAGGCAGACAGGCAGCCCTCGGAGACCGGCACCCTTGCTATCACGGAACCGTTCGCTTTCAACAGCGCGGGCTTATCCGGTCCTGCGTGGCGGGAGTAGTCGGATGCGGCTCCGTTGTTTGCGTCCGCTACCGCATCGACTATCCTGTCGATGCTGCCGGTCGTCACGATTACCGCGTTAGGTGCATGCTTCCTTATGACGTCCGCGTTGGCGCCGGCCATGCAGCCGGCCACGACGAGCCTCGCGTCGCCCTTGACGAGCCTCTTTATGTTGTCCAGTATCCTCTGCTCGGTGGGCCGCTTCACGGTGCAGGTGTTGAGGACTATCACTTCAGCGTCGCGCTCGCTGCCCACGACCTCGACGCCGCCGCCCTCCAACAGCCCCGCCATTATGTCCGAATCCGCCCTGTTGAGGGTGCAACCATAAGTCTTAATATATGTTCTCACTACAAACACTAGCGTGGCAATCCTGCCCCGGGACTCTCGTCCAAGGAATTTAAGGCTTGCCTGGAAGGTCGATTATTGTGGCGTCATTCTGCGAAAGGTGCAAGAAGGAGATATTCAGGTACAGCGGATGCAACTACTGCGGCAGGAAGATATGCGACAGCTGCATGAAGAGCTCGCAGCGCGTCGCCAAGATAAAGAAGATCGTCATCTGCAAGGACTGCTGGTCCGACATAAAGAAGCGCAGGCAGTACAAGAATAAGGTGAGCGTGGTCGACGTCACGTCGGCCGCGTAGGGTCAGGTCGGAGGGTAAAGTGTCGTCCACGTGCCGTTGAAGCTCGCGGACCCGGCCAACTGGCCGTTGTTGTTATTGCCGGAGTAGTCGTTGGCATTGCCGTTGAGCGGCCACCACCCTACCAGGTCCTGCAGGTCGATGGGCGCCCCTCCGATCCCCTCCTGGTAGAGGGCGTCCAGGCTGTTCTGCGGGAGCGGCTGGTCGTATACCTGCACGTTCGTGACCAGCCCATTGAACGTGTAGATGTTGCCGTTCGGCCCTATCACGGCGCCCAGCGTGAACGCGTTCGATTCCTGCACCCTCAGCGGCTGCTTCGTGGCGTTCGAGAAGACCTGCATGTCCACGTACATGGCCGCGTAGCCGCTCGTCTCGTTGTATGACACCGCGATGAACTCCCACCTGCCTGCAGGTATGGAGTAATTCCCGTTGGGCCACTTCAGGTAGGAGGCGTTGATCCAGACGGGGCCGCACCCACCGTTGTTGTACCCGTAGCCGAACACGGCGAAGCCGGTCCCGGGGCTTGGGGAGCTGCCGAGGATGCCTTGGCACTTCGGCACGGGGCCGAGCCAGTACACCCACATGGTGGCTGTCACGCCCGCGCCATTCATGTCCAGCGGCAGGTTGGGCACGCTGACATATCCGTAGCCGAGACCGCTCCGGTACGCGTACCCGAAATCCTGTACGAATTGGGGCGCCAGGCTGGCGCACTGTCCGAGCATGACGGCGGAGCTCGACGAGTACGCGCCCCCCGGCCTGAACACCCTGCACGAGCCCGGGAAGGCGCGCAGCGAGGTCGCGCCGGAATTGAAGAGGCCGAGCTCGAACAGCGCGGCCAGGACGATGGCTATGGAGAGTATCGCCCACCCGTACATCAGCAGGTACTCCATGGCGGATTGCGCCTCGATCCGCCCCGCGAGTTTGCGCATGCAACCGAAGGTAGAACGCTGTGAACCGCTAAATCACTTGCTGCTGGAATGTCAGCCAGGGAAGATCGGGCGTTTCGAAAGCATCATCGGCAGGGATGACCTTTCCTTCGGCATCCCAGCCGTCTTGCCGGTTACCTCTTCTATGAGTCTCTCTATGCTTAGCTTCTCCTGGCTCTTCCCGTCCCTTCTCCTCACCGAGAGCTCCCCGGTGCTTGCCTCCTTGTCGCCGATGACCGCCACATACGGCACCCACTCGAGCTCCGCGTTTCTCACCTTCTTGTCGAGCGTCTCGTTCGTGTCATCCACATCAGCCCTTATTCCAATTTCGACCAGCCCGTTTGCGAGTTCCATGCACCTGCCTACATGCTTGTCTGAGACGGAAAGCAGCCTGACCTGTGTTGAAGCAAGCCAGAGGGGGAATGACGCGGTTTCTCCACTGTTAATCTTTATCGCGGCGAGTTCCAGCAGCGCGTAGATCACGCGCTCTATTGCACCGCTGGGGGAACAGTGTAATATTATGGAGTTCCTGCGTTTCCCATCCTCATCCACGTATGTCACTTTATATCTCTCGCTGTTCTCGTGATCTACCTGTACCGTCGATAGAGAGGTTGCCTTGTCCGCCGAGTCTATCACGTTGAACTCGAACTTGGGGTCGAAATATGCGTAGCGGAAGCTCCACATCTCTATCAGGGCCGGCTTCTTGAGCCTGTCCGTGACGATATGTGTGATGAAGCCCTTGTCCCTCTCCCAGAACTCCTCAGTGAACCTGATTGCGGTCTCATACTCGTCCATTTTTATTCCGATGCCGTCCATAACAGACACGCACAGATCAAACTGACTGTAGAACTCGGCCTCCGCCTGCTTGAGGTCCGTGCACACGGTGTGCATATCAGGCATGGTAAAGGCCCTCATGCGCTTTATGCCGACCAGTTCGCCGCCCTGTTCCCTTCTGAAGCTGTATCTGGAGAGCTCATACAACTTCAATGGCAATTGTTTGTATGACATACCCATGTCATGCATTATCAGAAACTGGCCAAAGCAGGCGGCGAACCTGAGGAAGAACTCCCTGTTGTCCGACTTGACCGTATAATGCCTATTGGGGAACCTGTTCAGGTAATCCTTGAACGCGGGGTGCTGGTAATCATACATTATCGGAGTCTCTACCTCCATCCCGCCATACCCGACGACCCTGTCGGTCACGTATTTTTCAAGCAAGGACTTTATCAGCCTGCCGTTCGGATAGAACCTCATGTTACCCGCATCGGAGCCGGGCTCGTAGTCGACGAGGTTCAGCCTTTTCATCAGGCGGATGTGCTCTGGGGCTTTGGCATACGCCCTCACCTTCCTGATCTCATAATCGGCAAATTTTTTCAGGTTCTGGCACTTGGAGAAATCGAATTTGTCAACGCCTACTAGCCGCCCGTCCGTATCCAATATATACCATGTGGACCTTACCTTCTCCTCAGCTTTCAGCGCAAGTGAAAACTCCCCATTTGTTGCGCCTCTCTTCTTGGGTTTGCCTCTATCGCTCGCCATTTAAACTACCTGCCAGGTTTGAGCGCGAAAATAGGGAAAAGGAAGCGGCTGCACGATATGAAAAGCCTACATATGCCGCAGCGTTTGGAAGTGACCGCCCACGGTGAACACCAGAACCGCTGCTCTGCGCACTCTTTTATGGCTTCCGTACAGGCAAATTTTGTTTATGGCAGAGCACCGATTCTAGCACAGTGTTCCGATACCCATGGTATGGGTTTATAACGCGATGACGCCCATTCAGGCTTGCGCAAAATGCAAGGCCGTCGGTCGGCACGAGGAGAAAGGCGGTTATAACACCCTTCCCGTGTCGTCATGGCGAGACTTCAATGAACTGAGGCCGCGTGCCCTGCGGTCGGATCCGCAGGTACGGCTGGAATCAGTATGCCTGTTCGGGTTTCCTCTCTGATATCTCTTTGCCGACCGTCTCAACGAACTCCTCCACAGTAAGGCCCTGCTTCTGCTTCCCCGACCTGTCCCTGACGGTTATCTTCTTCGATTCCTGCTCGCGGTTGCCCAGGACTATCATGTATGGCACCTTCCTCATCTGGGCGTCGCGGATCTTGTACTCGAGCGTGCGCCCGGAATCGTCGACCCTGACGCGCATCCTCGCCTTGCGCAGCTGTTCGTAGACCTCACCGGCGTACTTCGCGTTGCCCTCGCCTATTGACATGACAACCACCTGCACAGGGGCCAGCCACGTTGGGAACTTGCCCTGGTAATGCTCGACCATGACGCCTATGAACCTCTCGAGGCTTCCCAGTATCGCCCTGTGTATCATTATGGGCGTGTGCTCCCTGCCATCCTCACCTGTGTAAGCCAGCTTGAAGCGCAGCGGCAGCTGGTAGTCCAATTGTATGGTTGCGCACTGCCACGCCCTGCCCTGCGAGTCGGTGACGTCGAAGTCTATCTTCGGACCGTAGAAGGCAGCATCGCCTTCCTTCAGCTCGTACTTCATGCCGTTCTTCTCGAGGGCGTGCTTCAGCGCGTCGGTCGCCTTGTCCCACAACCCAACGTCGCCCATGAAGTTGTTCGGGTCGCGCGTCGACAATTTCGGCGTGTACTTCAGTCCGAATGTCCCGTATACCTCTTTTACGAGCCTCAGCAGGGAGACCATCTCGCCGTCTAGCTGATCCTCCGTGATGAAGATATGGCCGTCATCCTGCGTCAACTCCTGCACGCGGAACAATCCTCCGAGAGAGCCGCTCACCTCCTTCCTGTAGAGCTTGTCGAATATTGCGCTGCGCCACGGCAGCTCCTTGTAGCTGCGCTTCCTCGTCTTGTAAATCATTATCGTGGAGGGGCAGTTCATCGGCTTTATGCCCATGTCCCCTGACTCGTAGCCGACCATGAACATGTTGTCCTTGTAGTGGTCATAGTGGCCGCTGACGTGCCAGAGCGCCACGTTCGCCAGCGCAGGCGTGCTTATCTCTTCATAGCCGTAATCATAGTACTTCTCGCGCATAAACCTCACGAGCTCTTGGTAGATTATCCAGCCCTCCGGGTGCCAGTATGTCATACCCGGCGAGATCTCCTGCCCGCTGTAGAGGTTGAGCTGCTCCCCTATGGTCCTGTGATCCGTCTCCGGCAGCCCGGACCAGTCCGATTTCTTCACTATCGAGAGATCCAGCTTCCTTCTTTCATCCTTCTCCACCCTCTTTGCCCCCTTCGCGGAGCCGTAGCTCCTCGACATCTCTGCCAGTGGGTGCCCCTTTATCTCGAGGCTTAGCTGCTTGTTCCAGCCGAAGGGCGCGTGCTCGACCTTCCCATCGAAGACCTTCTTCGCGTGCTCCCTCATCGCCTTGAGGACCTCCATCGCCTTGTCCGGTTGCTCCAGGCTGCCGCTGAGGTGCGCGAACGGGTATATGACGAGCGTTCCGATCTTCTGCTTTTTCGCGAACACCACGCTGGAGTCGACGGCCTCCTCCCCCATCCTCGCGGTGTCCCCCGCCTCGACGCTGGTGAGCATGACCAGCGCGTTGCTTATTTTTCTCTCCTTCTCGCCACTCTCCTCGTAGACGCTCGCCTCCGGCTTGATGAGTCTGTAGCTTATCGAATTTACGTCTAATTGTAATATCTTCATGCAAATGCCCCTGCCTAGATATTCGTCGGGGTGTATTTTAAAGATTTGGTGGTCTGGAGGGTTTGTGAAATCCGACCGGCCTTAAGGCCGGGGATGAAACGAACCTCCAGCAGGGTATAAAATATTATAGGAAAGTGTATAAACATTTACTGTACTTCACTATGTGATGCTGTGCTATCATACGTCTTCCCGATTTACCCCAACAAAGAGCAGAAGGCAGCCCTCGAAACGGCGTTCGACCTCTGCAGGTTCACCTACAACGCGCTGCTGGAGGAGCTTCAGCGGCAGGGCAGACCAGACAGGGGTGCGGTACAGCACAAGATAGTGGAACTGGAAGAGAAGCATCCGGAACTCCGCAACGTCTATTCGAAGACGCTCCAGTACGAATCGTACAGGCTCTTCTCGAACCTGATGGCACTGTCGAGGCTGAAGAGGAACGGGAGGAAAGTAGGGAAACTCAGGTTCAAGGGCAGGGACAGGTTCAGGACGATAACCTACAACCAGTCGGGGTTCACGTTCGAGAGGAAGACCGAAAAGCGCGCTACCATCCACCTCTCTAAGATCGGAGACATCAGGGTCAAGACCCACAGGGAGATAGTAGGAAGGACAAGGCAGGTCGTAGTCAAGAGATCGGCTGACAGATGGTACATCATACTGCAGACCAATGGCAGGAGGACCGACCTCGCCGCAGGGAACGGGGTAATCGGGATAGACCTGGGGATTGAGGCCTACCTAACGCAGGATAATGGCGTGAGAGTGGAAAACCCGCGTACCCTGCGGGAGTGCCTTGACGGGCTGCGCGCCGTGCAGCAGAGGCTGTCCAGACAGAAGAAGGGAAGCAGGAACAGGGAGAAGACGAAGATGAGGCTGCAGAGGCTGCACGAGAAGATAGCGAACAAGAGGAAGGACTTCATACAGAAGACGACGACAGATCTCATAAGGAAGAACAGGTTCATCGCGGTCGAGAATCTCAACATAAAGGAGATGATGGAGAGACCATACCGCAATGCAAGGGGGATTGCGGATGCCTCCTGGGGGATGTTTCTGCAGGTGCTTCGCTACAAGGCTGGGAGCGCTGGTTGCGAAGTCGTGGAAGTCGACCCAAGGGGAACATCGATGGCGTGCAGCAATTGTGGCGCAATGCACGACATGCCGCTGTACATCAGGGAATATAAATGCGACGTGTGCGAGATGTGCATGGATAGGGACCAGAACGCCGCGATAAACATACTGAAGAGGTCTTCAGAGGGCCCGGAACGGGCCCGTGCCGAGGATAGGAAGGCTTATCCGATGAAACAAGAAGCCTCGGGCTTCAGCCCGAGGTAGTTCACCACTTTTCTTCAGCGTCCGCCGACCGCCTCCCCGGATTCCGGGCGTGCACCCAGATCTAGGTTAGGCCGCGGCCATGCAGGCCTGCATGCCATACGTCAATCTGCGAACAATATAAGAACCCCTAAATATCTGAAAATCAGGATATTACCTGTGATTATTTGGATTCCAGCATGGAAAGGCGGAGGGAGAAAGGCAAAGGGAGAGCCGCTGCGCTTATCAGGCGGGAAGAAAGCCTGTTTGTCAGGGAAGATCCAGGATATAAGTGGAATGCGGGCGACAAGTCAGCTGAGCTGCAGCATGCATTCGTTGCCGCGCTCCACGGGGAGCAGGCTGTGCTGGTGATAGGGCCGAGCGGCGTCGGCAAGACCCTTGCGGTCAGGCAGTTCGCATACGACTTCGGCAGCAGCAAGATTGACATGCAGCAACAGGGGAGCCCCGCTAGGGTTGACCTGCGCAAGATAGTGGGGCGCGACTATGCAGCCCCGGTGGCGTTCATAAGGTGCCAGGGGACGCCTGACACGACGTATTGGGAGCTCTGCGGTCACTGGCTGCCGGTGGACGGCGGCGCCACGTTCATAGAGGGCCTGCTGCCGGAGGCGGTCCGCCTCGCTAACGAGCGTGGGCTTGCAGTGCTTCTCATAGACGAGATAAACACAATCAGACCGGAATACCAGAAGGCGCTGAACTCCCTGCTGTCAGACAGGCTCATCGTGTTCGAAAACAGGTCTTGGCAGCTGGACGAGAAGGCCAGGCTGCTGGTGGTAGGCACTATGAACGATTTCGGCCATGGATACGGAGGGATAAGCGAGCTCAATGAGGACCTGCAGCGCAGGTTCGGCCTGAAGGTGGTGCTTGACTACCCTGTCGAAGAGGAGGAAACGGCGGTGCTCAGGGGCTACACGAACGACGTGGGCCTGATAAGGAAACTGATACTGCTCGCCAACCATACAAGGGGATCAAGGGCCACGAACGCGGCGGACCCGGTCGCGCCTTTCACAAGGCCGATCTCCACAGCGGATCTCACCAACTTCCTGGTCGCATACAGGGCATCCAATGAGCTGTACGACGACGCGTCATACGCGCTCAGCAGTGCGCTGAGGCTGACCCTCCTCAACAAGTATCACAGCCAGGAGGAACATGAGGCCATGGTGGCGATAAGCCAGAAGATAACGGACATATTCGGCATCGAGATTACGAAGTAACAGGTTATGCGCGATGAATCTAGGTAAAGCCATTGCGGGCCTAAGGAATAATGTAGAACCCATCGCAGCCGCTGACCTGATTGCTGCAGTGAAACAAAACGACGTAAAGAAGCTAAAGGGATACCTCGACCGCGCCGCCGACCCCAACCTCCAGAACAAATTCGGCGAGACCGCCCTCCACTGGGCCGCTAGTCAGGGCCACCCCGACCTCGCCGCACTCCTCCTCGACCGCGCCGCCGACCCCAACCTCCAGAACGAAATCGGCGACACCGCCCTCCACTGGGCCGTCTTCTGGAATCACCCCGACCTCGCCACGCTCCTCCTCGACCGCGCCGCCGACCCCAACCTCCAGGACAAAAATGGCAGCACCGCCCTCCACTTTGCCGCATCAGAAGGCTTCTTAGACTGCGTCGTGCTCCTCCTCGACCGCGCCGCCGACCCCAACCTTAAAAACAAATTTGGCAACACCGCCCTCGACATCGCGCTTAGGGAATACAACAAGACCCATGATGATAAGTACAAAAAGATCGCAGACATGCTGGAGAGGGCAATGGAAGAGAGGCGCCTCGAAGACAAGATGGAGTCAAACATAAAGAGGCTGATAAGAGGTAAACGAGATATCCCGCCAATCCTCGACAAGTGGCTGGTCGTCCCGAAGGGGAAAGGGAGGGAGAAAAAGTGATTATAAATGGGAGATAAAGAAAGCCATGAAAAAGATGCTGAGTCTGTAGGGCCTGGAGGCGCTGCCCTGCCGGCATTTGTACAGCAGCTTGAACAGGAGCTTGCACTATTCAGCAACCTTGTCTATAAGAATGTGAACCTGCACTTTACAGATGCTGTTGAGACGGCTTCAACAAATTCCAGCACCATACTCTTCAATCCGTTCTCCGAAGTCATAGACGGAGACGGGGCCGCGAGAGCGCTCCTCCAGCATGAGGAGGCGCACATACTGTTCAAGAGCAACAGCGAGGTGGTCAGGGCGCTGGAGGCAGAATATCCGGAATACGCAGTGCGCGATGCCGACCAAAAGTCTCTGGTGTCCACCGTGTGTAATCTCCTCGAAGATTACAGGGTAGAGTACTTGTGGCATGAGCTGTTCCCTGGCAGCATAGCCAACTTCAGCAGGCTGTATTCCTCCACTATAAGCGGAATTGAAAAGGAGATAGCAGGCGCCAGCGGCGCAATCGATGACCCTGTAGGCGCGTTGGGGGTAGCGAGGTTCAGCCTCATCGGCGGCACAATGAGGCTGGAGAATTATCTATCAAGCGATGTCAGGCCCGTATACTCACGGCTTTGCAGCGAACTCATGAAGCTTGAGGGGAAGGATGGTACCGCTACCTATTTCGTCGGAAAGAACGTGCTCGACATATTCAGGGAATGGGAGAAGGGCAGAACGCATGCTGACGATTCGCATGATCTGAGGAACAGGCTTCAGGCGCTGCTTCTCAGGATGCCAATGCTGGCAGACGAATCAGCCTCTTTGGAGGTGGAGAACTCTGAAGGGAGAGGCGAACTCTCTTCTGCAGTGGCAAATGGCGAGGCGTCTGCGCTGCGGGAGAGCTCGCAGCACATAGAAAATCAGCTTAGGGATATGTTCGGCTCCGAGGTCAAAATAGCAACGATCAAGAAGATGCTCAGGCTGGGGGGCACGGCCACGCCGTACACCTCCGCATCCGACTCAGGACTGCGAGGCACGGCCGCATCAGGCAACACTCCGAATGTCTGTGCAAGCACCGCATACACCGCCGGTAAAAGAGCGTACACTGGTCCACCCATCGCTCCAAGCATGCGCATCAAGCGATCTATTGAGGAGATAAGGAGGGGCAATCAGATAGACAGGCTGGAGGAGACGGACAGCGGCCCGCGCATAGACATGAAGAAGCTGCTGCGCTATGGTGCAACGCGCAACCCGCGCGACCTGGAGCGCATCTACCTGAGGAGGACCGTGCCTAACGGGGTGGAATTTATCATAGCCCTTGACGACTCCAGCTCGATGGGCGAAAGTGGAAAGATTGATATCGCAAAGCATGCGATTGCCAGCATCTACGATAGCGTGCAGGGCTCGCCTCTCGTTAAGGTAAGGCTGGTCGGCTTCTATGGCGCTGACGACGGGCCGCACGTCTTTGAGATGGACAGGAACAGGCTGATGTCGCTCAATACCATGGGCAGGACCCCGACCGACAAAGCCCTCTATCATATCGGCACGCTCATACAGCGCGGTAAGGGGGGCGACGACCCTGTCGTGCTGCTCGTGACCGACGGGCTGCCGGACAGCGACGCAAGCACTAAGGCCGCGCTGTCGCACCTGGCCAGCAATCCGAGAGCCAAGGAATTCACGCTCTTCGTGTCGCCGGATGCGGAGTATGCAAAGAACAGCAAAAAAATAAAGGACACGTTCTCTGCCAGCACTGCTCTCTATCATATAAGCAGCATGGCGGGCGTCCTGCCGGTGCTGGAGGGCATAGTCGCCAGCGACATAAGCAGGAGGGCTTCAAAAGTCAGGACAAGAGGATGTTGATGAACGAGACAGTACCCGTCACAGCCGATGACCTCATCGCCGCAGTGAAGCAAAACGACGTAAAGAAGCTAAAGGGATACCTCGACCGCGCCGCCAACCCCAATCTCCAGGACAAAGATGGCGACACCGCCCTCCACTCGGCTGCATCAAAATGTCGCTCAGACTGCGTCGCCCTCCTCCTCGACCGCGCCGCCGACCCCAACCTCCAGAACGAAAATGGCGTCACCGCCCTCCACTTTGCCGCATCAGAAGGCTTCTCAGACTGCGTCGCCCTCCTCCTCGACCGCGCCGCCGACCCCAACCTCCAGAACAAAAATGGTGACACCGCCCTCCACTGGGCCGTCTTCTGGAATCACCCCGACCTCGCCGCCCTCCTCCTCGACCGCGCCGCCGACCCCAACCTCCAGGACAAAAATGGCGACACCGCCCTCCACTGGGCCGTCTGGCAGGGCCACTCAGACTGCGTCGCACTCCTCCTCGACCGCGCCGCCGACCCCAACCTCCAGGACAAAGATGGCGACATCGCCCTCGACATCGCGCTTAGGAAATACAATGAGACCCATTATGATAAGTACAAAAAGATCGCAGACATGCTGACGAGGGCAATGGAAGAGAGGCGCCTCGAAGACAAGATGGAGTCGAACATAAAGAGGCTGATAAGAGGTAAACGAAACATCCCACCAATCCTCGACAAGTGGCTGGTCGACCCGAAGGGGAAGAGGAAGGAGAGAGGATGACGATGAAGAACGCAGAACCAATCACAGCCGCTGACCTGATTGCTGCAGTGAAACAAAACGACGTAAAGAAGCTAAAGGAATACCTCGACCGCGCCGCCGACCCCAACCTCCAGGACGAAATCGGCGACACCGCCCTCCACTTTGCCGCATCAGAAGGCTTCTCAGACTGTGCCGCACTCCTCCTCGACCGCGCCGCCGACCCCAACCTCCAGGACAAAAATGGCGACACCGCCCTCCACTGGGCCGTCTGGCAGGGCCACTCAGACTGCGCCGCCCTCCTCCTCGACCGCGCCGCCGACCCCAATCTCCAGGACAAAAATGGCGACACCGCCCTCCACTGGGCCGCATCAAAAGGTTGCTCAGACTGCGCAGCCCTCCTCCTCGACCGCGCCGCCGACCCCAACCTTAAAAACAAATTCGGCGACACTGCCCTCGACATCGCGCTTAGGAGATACAACGAGATCCATGATGATAAGTACAAAAAGATTGCAGACATGCTGGAGAGGGCAATGGAAGAGAGGCGCCTCGAAGACAAGATGGAGTCAAACATAAAGAGGCTGATAAGAGGTAAACGAGACATCCCGCCAATCCTCGACAAGTGGCTGGTCGACCCGAAGGGGAAGAGGAAGGAGAGAGGATGACGTATGCCAGCGCTTCATACTGCTTTCCATAGTGTAGGGCATCGGTATAAAAATTTTACAAACCAAACGATAAGAGAACACAAAAGTGGGGAAAATGATCGGCAAGCAAAAACAGATGGAAATGTCTGAAGGGAGGAAAGCGCAGCAAAGGATTGATCCGCGGTATGATTCCGCAGCCAAGGGATTCGATCAGGACAGGGCAGAGATGCCATACATACTGCGGCAGCTGCACGAAGCCTCAAAGATCAAGAGGCGCGAATTGCATTACTATGGCTCGCTCCTGAGGCAAGGGTTTTAATCCTTCACAACCAATTATTAATGTGATGTTATGAGCCAGTTCGGAGTCCAGTTGCACCGCTCGTCGAAAACGAAGGGTTCAGGCAACGGAAAGCGCAAGATAAAGTTCAGGGACAAGCGGCGCAGCGAGATCGGCAACTACTTCTCGGCGACGCGCATGTCAGACGAGAACGTGATGCGCGACGTGCGGAGGCGCGGCGGCACCCGCAGCCGCGTGCTCAAGAGGGCCGGCTACGCGAACGTGCTGTCCGGAAAGACCGTAAAGAAGGTGAAGATAAAGGGCGTCCTCGAGTCCAGGGACAACAGGAACTTCGCAAGGCAGAACATAATAACGAAGGGCACGATAATCAACACCGAGCTCGGCAAGGCCGAAGTGACCAACAGGCCCGGCCGCGACGGCATAGTGAACGCAAGGCTGGTCGGTGCCTGATGCCGATCCACGTATACGTGTGCAAGAAGGACGGGCTCGAAGCCCTGAAGAAGCTCCTCGCCTACGACCCATATCTCGACCCGTCGGTCATACCTCCCTCGACCCCGGGCTCGGACAAGCCGGTCAGCAAGCAGACCGACGAGGAGAAGCGCATGGCAGCGGAGCGCGAGCAGAAGGTGAAGGAGGCGATGGCGAAGCTCAAGGAGGACAGGTACAGTGACGTCATATTCGCCAGGCAGGAGTATGAGATACTCGATGGCAGCGCGTTCGGCGACCATGACGTCTCATACCTGTACATCAAGGCGACGGACGACTTCCTCGCCAGGGCGGACGAGGCCCTCGAGCACAAGCTCGGCATAAAGAGGGCGCCGAGGGAGATGGAGGACAGGGTCATCGCCAAGGTGAGCGCTGACGAAGAGAGCGGAAACGCGGGCTTCGGCTCAATCTTCGGCTGACGCAACACTTAAACACTTTTCTTTCGTAGGATTATGAGGCGATTGCATTGGAGTTGCTGTTCAAGACCGCGATAGCGGTGGCGGTCATCGTCGCTGTCATAGCAGGGTTCTTCCTATACTACGAGATTATGGGCCAAGGCCAGTCCGTGACCACGCCCCAGCAGGCCATCGCGCTCATCGAGAGCGACATAAGGCAGCACACCCCATCCGCACAGGTAACGGTGCTCAACGTATCGAATTCCACGGTGCACAGCGAGAGCTGGGACATAACCGTCCGCATAATATACAACCAGAGCAGCGCCTGCCCGTCGGTTACGACCGAGGAGTTCGACAACGTGCCCACGGCCGGGCTGCTGGCCACCCCGACCACGATAGTCTACTCGCAGTACCTGAACGGCACGTGCATAGTGAACCTGAACACGGGCCCGGCACTGCAGGAGAACATAATCGGCCTGCCTTCAATCGCGATAGCGCTGCCGTACAACAGGTCGTTCGGGCCGCTCGTCTCGTTCATAGGGATGAACGGCTACGGCAACGTGCGCGCCTACGCGGGCTACATAAGCCCGTCCGCCGCGAACGGGATAGCCGCGGCCAGCGGGTCGAACATGACGTTCAACAGCAGCTCGCAGTTCTGGCTTGTCAACTACACGTCCGGCACGACGGGAAGGACGCTGCACCTCGTCATGGGCACGTCGGGGAACATACTGCTCGACTACACCTCCTGACCGCGCCCATCAGGTAAAATTTCATTTACCGCGGTCAGTTTCGGTTTACTATGGTGCAGATTTATTTATCTCAGTAAGACCGTGCCACGCCCTTTTTCTGCGGTCACTGCCTCTATTCATGTCGCTGCACAATCTTTTTAAAGGTTTTCAGGCTATAAGGACTAGGCGATCTAATGGACGACCTTTTCAACAGTGTATTTGGTGGGCAGGGCGGAAGCGCAAGGGCAAGCGGGAGCAGCAGCAACAGCAACATGTCTGCGGATGAGTTCTCGTCGGAGCAGATAAAGATAGTGACCGCGGGTTTCGGAGGAGGAGGAAACAACACGATCAACAGGCTGCTCAAGACCGGCGTGAAAGGCACGGATCTGGTTGCGGTCAACACGGATGCGCAGCACTTCAAGATCCTGGATGAGCGCATAAAGAAGGTGCTCATCGGCAGGAGCATTACCAGAGGGCTCGGGGCTGGAGGCAACCCAGAGGTCGGAAAGAAGGCGGCGGAGGTCGACCGTCAGCTGCTGGAGGACGTCTTCCAGGGCGCGCAGCTCGTCTTCCTGTGCGCGGGCATGGGAGGCGGGACAGGCACCGGGGCGATAACGGTCGCGGCCCAGATAGCGAAGGAGCAGGGCGCGATAGTCATAAGCATGGTGACATACCCGTTCGACCTTGAGCGCGTCAGGAAGGTCAAGGCCGAGGAGGGCATACGCGAGCTCTCGAAGTTCAGCGACAGCACGATCATAGTGGACAACAACAGGCTGGTCAAGCTCGTTCCGAACCTGCCGATGCCTGACGCGTTCGCCCTGGCCGACGAGATACTCGCAAAGGCGATAGGCGGGCTGGTCTGGACGATAACCCAGCCGAGCATGATCAACATCGACTTCGCGGACGTGCGCAGCATCATGGCCAACAGGGGCGTGGGCTTCATATCCGTAGGTACGGGAAGGGGCAACGACAAGGTCAGCCTGGCCGCGGAGCAGGTCCTCAAGAACAAGCTTCTTGACGTGGACTTCGAGGGCGCGCAGGGCGCCCTGATCCACATATCAGGGGGCAACAGCCTCACGATAGGCGACGCGATAAAGGCGGGCGAGATAATCACGGACCGGATGGACGAGCAGGCCAACATCAAGTGGGGCGCGCGCCTCATCCCGGGATACGAGGACAGCATCGAGATAGTCGCGATAGTCACCGGCGTGAAGGGTGCCAGCATCGCCATGGGCGTCGAGCAGAAGAAGAACAGCCAGTTCTCCGACCTGGAGATGATCTGACCGCAACGGTGATGGCATGGCGGCAGATTACGACGAGTTTCAGGCGAACTTCGCGGTTGTCGGGCTGGGAGGCGGCGGCACCAACATGGTCAACAGGCTCTACGGCACGGGCATAACCAGCGCAACGACCATAGCGATGAACACGGACGCGAAGCACCTTGGCATAGTCCACGCGCACAAGAAGCTGCTTGTCGGCAAGACCATAACGAAGGGCCTGGGCGCCGGCGGCTATCCCGAGATAGCGGCCAAGGCCGCTGAGGCCAGCGCGAGGGAGATCGAGGAGCTCATAGCGGGCTACGACGCAGTCTTCCTGACCGCGGGCATGGGCGGCGGGTCCGGCGGAGGCATGGCGCCGGTCGTGGCGAAGATGGCGAAGGAGCAGGGCTCCCTCGTCGTGGCTTTCGTGACGTACCCGTTCGCGCTCGAGAGGAGCAGGAGGCAGAAGGCCGACTGGTCGCTGCAGGAGCTGATGAAGAACACGGACACCACCGTGATAATAGAGAACGACCGTCTCCTGAAGTTCGCCCCGAATGCCACCATGGACAAGGCGTTCGAGATGGTCGACAACATAATGGTGAATGCGGTCAAGGGCATGACGGACGCGATAAAGATCCCGAGCCTCATAAACCTCGACTTCGCAGACCTGAAGGCGGTCATGCAGAACGGAGGCGCCGCCGCCATAAACGTCGGCGCTGGGCAGGGGGCCGACATGGTAGACCAGGCCGTCAAGTCCACGCTCGCGCATCCCCTCACGGGCTACAAGATGGCCGGCGCGAAGAGCGCGTTCGTCCACGTGACCGGCAGCGAGGCGCTCAGCATAGAGAACGCCACGAGGCTTGCCGAAGGCGTCACTGCGGAGCTTGACGAGAAGGCGAACGTGATATTCGGCGCGAGGATGGTGCCCGGCATGGGCACCAGGGCGCACATCATGTCAATAGTGACCGGGGTCACGCCGATGCTGGGAGAGTACGAGGTCACGATGCTCGACAACAGGAAGGAGAAACAGGCGCTCGAGCTCGACATGCTGGCCTGAGCCCACACTCAGTAATAAATAGCTTCTCGCTCAAATAGAGAGCTGATGCTATTCAGCAGCAACGGCACGAAAGAGGGAAAAAATGGAAGAGGGAATAACGTACGCCCCAGCGAAAGACATGCGCGTAGGCCGCTACATCATGATAGAGGGCGTGGCGTGCCGCGTGGTCGACATAGACATAAGCTCGCCCGGAAAGCACGGATCCGCGAAGATGCGCGTAGTGGCCCTCGGCATATTCGACGGCCAGAAGAAGACGCTGCTCGCCCCGAGCCATTCCGAGGTGGAGGTGCCTGTCATAGCGAAGAGGAGGGCGCAGGTCGTCTCCGTCGAAGGGGACAACGCGCAGATCATGGACCTTGAGACGTACGAGGTGTTCACGCTCCCGATACCCGATGACCTGAAGGGCAGGCTGCAATCCGGCAGCGAGGTCGAGCTGCTGGAAGCGACGGGAAGGAGGGCGCTGTCGAAGGCGCTGTAGTGGTATGATGGACATAGCGGTAACATCCGACAAGGAAGAGAAGCTCTATTCGAGGAGGAGCATCGCGTTCTCGATGACCTACGACAAGAGCACGCCATCGAAGGAGCAGGCGAGGACGGAGCTCTGCAAGAGGCTGAACCTGATGCCAGACCTGACGATAATAACAGACATAGTGCAGGACTACGGCACGCGCACCTGCACCGCGCACGCGAACTCGTACGCGAGCAAGGACGCGCTCCAGAGGTTCGAGCGCAGGCACGTGCTTTCAAGGCTGTCGAAGAAGGAGGGAGGGGAGAAAGGAGAGGAGAAGGGAGAAGCGAAGAAGGACGAGAAGAAGGGAGAAGCGGAGAAGGATGGGAAGAAGGGGGACAAGAAAGAGGAGTGATTGAACGGCCGAACAAAAGCAGAAAAAGGAGAAGCAGGTCAGGAAATACAAGCAGCTTAAGGCGTGCCCCAAGTGCGGGGTAGGCATGGGTGAGCACTCTGACAGGTATGCGTGCGGGCGCTGCGGCTACACGGAATTCAAGGGCAAGAAGCCGCAGGCGGCGTGAGCGCCGCCCGGTGCGCTGCGCCTTCTACGCTTTCCCAATAGCGCTGCTGGCGGTCATCGCGTTCTCGATATACAGCGCGGCCGCCGGCGCAATCACGCTGGTCGACGGAACCGCGTGGTCGTCGATCGCGCTCTCGCTGCTCTTTCCCTCGATGGTCTTCGCGTACCTGCTCGCGAAGGGCAATACGCTGAAGGGCATAACAGACCAGCTCGGCCTTTCGAGGAAGAGGTTTGCCGTCAAGTACGTGGGCGCCGGGATACTGGTCTTCCTGTCCGTCCTGGCCGTCGAATTCGGCATAGGGGCGTTCGAGGCCGCGACCGGCATAAGCCTGCCGACGAACGTGCAGCAGGCGCTCGCCGGGGTGCCGCTCTACTTCCTGCTCTTCAGCTTCCTCGTCGCGCCGATAGACGAGGAGATACTGTTCAGGGGGTTCTTGGTCCCGCGCATCGGGATCGCCGCGAGCTCGGCCATCTTCGCTGCGGTGCACTACATCAGCTACTTCTCCATATCAGAGGTCATTGCCGCGTTCCTCTTCGGGCTCGTGTCGGGGTACGTGTTCAAGCGCACCAGGTCACTCTATCCCTCGGTGATAGGGCACGCCCTGGTAAACGCGCTGGGCCTGGCGGCCGCCTTCCTGTGATCAAATGGACATAAGGGTCGTGGTTGCCGGGCCCATGTACCAGATAAACCTGGGCTACATCTCGCGGGTCTGCGCCAACTTCGGCGTCAGGGAGCTCGTGCTCGTCAGCCCGAGGTGCAAGCCCGGCGGCAAGAATGCCATGATGTACGCCAAGCACGGCATGGCCGTGCTGAGGGGCGCAAGGGTCTGCGGCACGATAGGGGAGGCCGTTAAGGGCACGTTCTCCATAGCGACCACGGGCAACTGGCGGAAGGGGAAGCCCTCGCTCTACAACATCTATTCGGCCGACGCGATGGCGTCGATGCTGGGGTCGAACTCGATCGGCAGGGTAAGCGTGGTCCTCGGCCGCGAGTCGACCGGGCTGACGAGCGGCGAGATCGCGGAATGCTCGACGTGCGCCTACATACCCGTGAAAGGGGAGTACGGCATAATGAACATATCGCATGCGCTCGCCATCCTGCTCTACGAATTGACGAAGGGAGAGTCCAGAAGGATGAGCAAGAATCCTTATGCCTCACAGGCCGAGATAGGCAACACGATGCGGCTCTTCAGGTCGATGGTGGGGTCAAGGGGGGACATACGCGACAAGAGGAAGGTCTCTATGGTGATGTCGCGCATACTGGAGCGCGCCCACCCGACCAAGGGCGAGCTGGCCACGCTGGCCGTGGCTCTCTCGCCAAACAGGAAAAGGAAGAGAGGGGAAAAGTGAGGGACCCGCAGCCAAGCCTACTTGGACTGCGGCTTCCTCTTACCCTTTATGATCTTGACCTTGGTGGGCGTGAGGAGTATCTTATCCTCGTCTATCCTCGCTATGTCGCCGTCTATCTTGCTGACATACTCCTTTATGTTGTCGACAAGGCTCTTCTGGGTGTTCGGACGCTTGTTCAGCTCCGAGATATTGAGCAGTATTATGTTCTTCTTGCTCAGCTCCTCCTGCACGACCTGCAGGTCGGATTCCTGGCGCAGCGCGAACGGCTTGACGTAGAAGTCGGCCGGCTCGTGCATCACATCGACGCCTTCCATCTCCTCAGAGTTCATGTATTCCTCAATGTTTATCTCACTCGTCGTTCCCAAAGCTTTTCCCAGCTTATCGAAAAGTCCCATGTTTTCACCATCGGTTGGTCTCCTTCGTATAAATGCCAGCGAGCATTTTTAAGGCTTTCTCTATTAGCGGCTCTCTGAAAGAGCGCGCATCACTCTCGGAGAAAGCTGCCGCGCTCACGCCCTTAGCCTCCGTGCTGCGTGCAGCGAGGCGCTAATCAGCAGCATCAAGCCGGTGAACCCCGCCACGACCACTATGGTTATGGTAGAGAGCATCAGCACCGTGACCGGGCTCACGCCGTTCGGGAGTATGCCCCCGACGTTGAAGAACGTAATGAAGAACGCCACGAGAAGTATGATAGCGCCGTAGGCGACCTCATGGTGGTAGATCTCGAACAGCATGGCGGTGGTCAGGTAGATCGCAAGCATCACGCCCGCGAAGCTGAGCATTATCACGGACGTTGGCACGTCCTGGATGAAGACGAACGGCGTCACGAAGATCGCCACCCAGCATGCTGCGGCGAGCACCCATAGCGCCATGTACACGCTGTGGTGGCCGTGCTCCTTTTTGCTCATGTCCTTCGTGGAGAGGATGTGCGCGCTCGCAAACGCCGCTGCGAACACGAAGACCATTATCACGACCAGCAGAGTCCAGAACGCGGCATATATGAAATAGTTCTGGCCTATCAGGCCCCCGAGCGTGGTGGTGAACATTATGCCAACGGCAAGGAGCAGCGCGAACGTCACCAGTGATATGCCTATGGCCCTCCTGTAGGCAAAGTCCCAGAACTTCTCAACTTCAGGCCTCACATGCCTCATCCGATCACTGCGCTCAACTCGCATTATAAGGCTAAAAAGGTTGCTGTGCCGGCGGCTTTGTCTGAAACCGGACCTGCCCAAATAGCCGCCCTTTCCGCCGTCCTGTCGGTGGAGCCGTCATCGACCACGATAACGTCATGCACATAGCCCCGCTTCATCATGGAGATTCCAATGCCCGCAGATCTCCTAATCGTGCCCTCCTCGTTGTAGGCCGGGATCAGAAGCGTTACCTTCTCCATGTCCCTCTGTCGGCCTAGGAAATATTTAACCGCGCCGCATTCAGAGCGCGAGCAGCAGGAGATTGCCGAACAGCACGGAGAGCGCCACGCCCACGAAGATCGGGAATGCGAACGGTATGCCCTGCCTGTACACGGGCAGCTTCCTCCTTATCCTCTTCCTCTTCAGCTCTGCTATCATCTTCGGGGTCACGAGCTGCCCGAAATGCCTTACCCTCTTCCTGAACCATGCGGCATCGGCCTTGCTGAGTACGTTCATCGCTATCATGTCGTCCGGTTCCATCCCGCGGGCGTCAAGCATCGCTATCATCGACCCGGTTATCCTCCCCTCGTACAGCGTCGTGAACACGGAGCCGAACATCAGCGCGGAGAGGAGCGCCACCCCGTATACGCTGGTCAGCCCGGCCACCGCCACGAACCCGATGAAGACCAGATATGCGCCCCCTATCGCGACCGCCCTCGCCATGCTGCCCCTCTCCACCTTCCTCGCCCTGGAGCGCGGGATGTAATAGAGCGGCACGAAGACGAGCGCGGCGACGCCAGAGGCTATCACTATCGAGAGTATGAACGGGAGCCCGAGCTGCGGCGGCCCCAGCAGGAGCGGGGCCCCCTGGAACGGCAGCATCAATGTTATGGAGGTGAATTCGGTTATGTCGCCCAGCCCTATCTGCCCCACCCTGTAGACCGCATAGCCCAGGCCGAACACGACCGCCGCTATGAGCGCGCTCAGCATCGCCGTATAGTATTCGCCGTACGCGAGATACGCCGCAGTCAGCAGCGCGCCATACGCGACGGTGCCGTACGCGAACAGCGAGGGCACGTTGCGCCTGTTGAACAGGTCGAACAGCATGTAGGCGAGCGCGACGGCTATGACGCTCGCTATCCTGATTGTGTCCAAATCGATGAGCATGAACGCCTCCCGGACTCTTAACCTATTCTACACAAAGGATATTTACCTTTTGCTTCTCATCTTAATTGCGGTTCAATGATGGACTTCAAAAGCGTGCAGGAGAAATGGCAGAAGGCTTGGTCGGACGCGAAGCTGTTCGAGGTCGAACCGAACGACAGGAAGGGCATGATGGTGTTCGCCGCATTCCCCTATGTCAACTCACCGCCGCACATGGGGCACCTCAGGACGTTCTGCACGCCCGACGTCTATGCGCGCTACCTGAGGATGAGGGGCATGAATGTGCTGTTCCCGTTAGGCTTTCATGCGACAGGCACTCCGGTCATCGGCTACGCGAAGAGGATAGCGAACAATGACCCAGACCTTATAGAGAGCCTTCACACTTTCCACGTCAGCGACGAGGATATCAAGAAGATGACGGATCCGCACTACATAGCCGAATACTTCATAAGGCAGCAGGAGCTGGAGTTAAGGAAGGTGGGGAACGGAATCGATTGGCGCAGGAAGTTCATAAGCATCGAGCCCCTCTACAGCAAGATGGTGGAGTGGCAGTTCATGAAGCTCAAGGAGAAGGGTTACCTGGTCAAGGGAACGCATCCTGTTGGATGGTGTCCTAACGAGAATAACGCCGTAGGGCAGCATGACACGATGCACGACGTTTGGCCCGACATAGAGGAGATAACGGCCATAAAGTTCAAGGACAGGGACTCCGATGCGTACTTCATCTGCGCGACCTACAGGCCGGAGACGATTTACGGCGTCACGAACCTGTTCGTGAACGATGGCATCGAGTATGTGGTCGCCGAGATGGGCGGCGCGCAGTACTATGTGTCGAAGGATGCCGCATTCAGGCTGTCGTACCTGGCCGATGCGAAGGTGACCGGAAAAATAACGGCCGCGGAGCTGCTCAAGAAGACGGCGATCAACCCCCTCACGAAGGAGGAGCTGCCGATACTGCCCGGATATTTCGTCAAGGCGGACAAGGGCACTGGCGTTGTCATGAGCGTGCCGTCGCATGCGCCGTTCGACTATGTCGCTCTCGAGAGGCTGAAGGCGAGCGGCTACAATATCCCGAAAATGGAGTACAAGAAGCTCATAGAGCTGAAGTTCCCGGACGCGAAGAAGGGTATGGGCAGCATGCTCAAGCCAGATGAGTTCAGCGGCCAAACCGGGGAGATTGTGCACCGCGAGGTACCAGCGCTCGCCTATCTCGAGTTCCTGAAGATGAACCCTAATTCGGATGACAAATCCGTTGAGGTCGCCACGAAGCTCATCTACAGGGAGGAGGCGCGCTACGGCGTCATGCTGGTCGGCGCGTACCAGGGCAAGAGCGAGGCCGAAGCGAGGGACGGGCTGAAAGCGGACATGGTCAAGAGCGGCGACGCGATGCTGATGTACGAGCTCGCCAACACAGAACCTGTGATATGCAGGTGCGGCACCAAGGCAATAGTGGCAATAGTGAAGGACCAGTGGTTCATCAACTATGGTGATAAACAGTGGAAGAAGCAGGTCTATTCAATGTTATCAAAGATGAAACTTTACCCTGAGAAATACAGACACACGTTTGAGATGCTCATCGACTGGATAGACCTCCGCGCGATGGAGAGGGCGCAGGGCCTCGGTACGCGCTTCCCGTTCAACCCCGAGCACATCATAGAGTCGCTCTCAGATTCCACCATCTATATGCTCTTTTACACTTTCGACCACATCCTGAGGGCGAACAACGTCCAAC
The DNA here is from genome assembly GCA_021787495.1 of Microcaldota archaeon. Classification (GTDB taxonomy): domain Archaea; phylum Micrarchaeota; class Micrarchaeia; order Micrarchaeales; family Micrarchaeaceae; genus A-MIC-10. The sequence continues at coordinate 198,312 of JAJYLX010000001.1, forward strand.
CTGAGCAGCTGAAGCCCTGCTTCTTCGACTATGTAGTGGACTCAAAGGGCGATGTCGCATCGGTTTCGAAGGAGACAGGTATTGAGGAGCGGGTCATAACGAAGTGCAGGGAGTCGCTCGACTACTGGTACCAGAGCACGTCCAGCCACTCCGCCCCGGACCTCATACCCAACCACTATGTGATGTACATGTTCAACCATGTGGCCGTGCTGCCCGAAAGGTTCTGGCCGAAGCAGCTCGTCATCAACGGCTTTGTGAGCATGGAAGGGGAGAAGATGAGCAAGAGCCTCGGGAACATACTCCCTGCCGGTGACGCTGTCGACAAGTACGGCGCCGACCAGATAAGATTCATAGAGGTAGCGGGCGCGGAGCTGGACAGCGACGGCGAGTTCAGCACCAACGCGCTCAGCGGCGTCAACTCGAGGATCGACTACCTGCTCTCGCAGGTGATAGATGCCAACAGGGCCGAGGGAGGCAACGAGCTGAGGAGCGTCGACTTCTGGATGTACTCCCGCCTCAACTCAAAGATAAAGAGGGCGACGGCGGCCATGGACGGGCTGATGTTCAAGGGCGCCTACGACGAAGTGTTCTACAGCTCGGTCGCGGAACTCAAGAGGTACAGGGAGATCGGCGGGAAGAACGGCCTGGTTGTAACCGATTACCTGTCCGCTGTTGTGAGGATGCTCTCTCCGGTGATGCCGCACCTCTCAGAGGAGTTCTGGCACCTGCTGGGCAACAGCACGCTCGTCGCGACCGAACAGTGGCCCGTCGCCGATGAGGGCATGGTCAACCCCGGGCTGGAAGAGTGCTTCGACATAGTGGACTCGACCGCAGAGGACATGAACCGCACGCTGGAGCTCACCGGCAAGATGGAGGTCAACAAGGGAAGGAAGGTGAAATCGATAAAGGTCATACTCGCCGAGCAATGGAAGGCGGACGCGTTCAACATGCTCGTCGAAGGCAAGGAAATAGGCGACATAATAGCCTCGATGCAGGGGAAGGCCGACAAGGAGAGGGTCGCGAAGTACCTGCAGGGCTTCCGTAACAGGAAGGAGGCCACGCAGCGCGTCCTTGCCTCGCAGCAATCGCTGTTCAACGTTTTTTCCGAATCGAGGGATTACCTGAAGAGGAGGTTCGGCTGCGAGCTGGAGATTGAGAACGAGCAGGACTCGCAGTCCGCAAGGTCTGGCAGGGCGCAGCCTTCAAGGCCGAGCATAGAGGTAGCCTGGAGCTGAGGGTGCGGCCATGGGGATCATCGACCAATACGACCTGTTCATCTTCGACTGGGACGGCACCCTCGCAGAGATCAAGCTGATGAACAGGATAAACGAGCGCCTCAATTTCCTCTGGCTGAAGAAGAAGGAGCGCAGCAGGAGGCAGGCGCTCTACAGCGCGCGCTCAATGAAGAGGATGGAGATCCGGGAGGAGAAGGAGACGAAGGAGTACAAGTCGATAGTCGACTTCCTCATGCTGCTCGCCAACCCGAAGCTGAAGCCGGATTCCATAGAGACGATGAGGCTCCTGAGGGAGCGGGGCAAGAGGATAGTGCTCTTCACGAACGGCGCCTACTGGAGGGTCGCGAAGGAGGCGAAGAACCTGGGCATAATGAGATACTTCGACTTCCTGCTGAGCGCGCAGGACATAAGGTACGTAAAGCCGAACCCGCTCGGCCTCAACATGATAATCGAGAGGGAGCGCGCAAGGAAGAACAGGGTCGTCTACATAGGCGACATGATAGACGACATCCTTGCCGCGAGACTGGCGCACGTGGACTGCGCCGCCGTGTATTCGGGATTCGACACGAGGAAGGCGCTCGAGTCAGAGAAGCCGAAGTACATGTTTGAGGACATGCGCGAGTTCTACGAGTACCTGAAGAAATGAGCGCGGCGCTCCGGCACTACCTACCTTATTATTCCTTCTTGCAGAAACAGTGCTGTGATGAATGAGGTAATCGCTGAGCTTCGGCTGTGACGAGTGGTAGGCGGGCTGAACGGTGGATGGATGAACGCCCTCGAAAGGTTGAACAGAAAGAGCATAAGGGTGACGGACCTCGCCTCCCAGTACTGGTGCGAGAGGCAGATGGAACTCCGCTACCTGTACGGAGACAAGGTAACGAAGGAGGAGAAGCAGGGAAGGAAGATACACGAGATGCTGGAGAGCGAGACGAACGTCCCGGTGCTCCTGGAGCCGAAGAGCTACGCCGACTACGTCTACAAGATGCTCTACACGGACCACATGGCGCTCGGGGCGCTCGCGCAGAACAAGAGGACGCGCGAGTTCCAGATATTCGGCCTCATGGACGGGTTCAACCTTGCCGGCAAGATAGACGAGCTGCGCATCCGCGACGGCAAGCTGCTCATAGTCGAGGACAAGACCAGGCAGAGCAACGAGGTCCCGGGCGAGTCGCAGATGCTCCCGCACAAGATACAGATTATGTTCTACAGGGACATGCTCTCCGCGCTGCGGTCAGGAGCCTATACGATGCAGAGGTTCTCGGAGTTCTACGGCACCGACAGGCTGTCACTCACGCCGGAGTTCATGCGGCAGCTGCAGGCGTCGAAGGTCCCGTACGACATGTGCGACATGAAGAAGCTGGAGCACATGGTATTCTCGCAGATAAGGATGCTCCCCGAGATAAGCGGCAGCCTCTACATACGCTACAGGAACCAGTTTACCGGGGACGTGATAAAGCTGTACAAGTTCGCCTATGACGAGAAGGACGTGCAGGGAGCGAAGGACTACCTCCTGCCTTACTGGAAGGGGGACCGCGAGGCCATGCCCGTGCCGAAAGAGGAGGCATGGAAGTGCAACTGGTGCGTATTCTTCGGCAAGCAGTGCAAGGTCTGGTGGAAGCAGCAGGCCCTCAAGCAGTGATGCGGCCCGGGCTCACTTCACGATCGCCTTGATGCGCCTTACGCCTGCCGCTACCGCCTCCTGCTTCGTTATCTTGAAGCTGTGGAGCTCGCGCGTGTTCCTGACATGCGGTCCCCCGCATATCTCGATCGAGTATATGGTGCTGCCCCTCGCGATCGTGTAGACCTTGACCGTGCTCTCGTACCTCTTCTCGAACACGCCCTGCGCGCCTAACTTCTTCGCCTCATCGACGCTCATCGTGCGGAACGAGACGTCGGCCTCGGCCTTTATGACCATGTTGACCCAGTCCTCGACCTTCCTTATCTGCTCGTCCGTGAGCTTCCTGTCGTAGTTGAAGTCGAACCTCAGCCTCTCCGCCGTGATGTTCGACCCCATCTGGCGTATCGAAGGGTCGACGATTTTCCTGAGCGCCTCGTTGAGCAGGTGCGTCGCCGTGTGCAGCTTCGTCGTCTCCTCGCTGTGGTCCGCCAGGCCGCCCTTGAACTTGTGCTCGGCCCCGGCCCGCGACAGCTCCTGGTGCTCCCTCATGAGCGCGCTGAACCCAGCCCGGTCGACCTTGAATCCCTTCTCGCCGCAGATCTCCTCCGTCATCTCAAGCGGGAACCCGAATGTCTGGAACAGGTCGAACGCATCCTTCGCGCTCAGCTCCCTCCGGCCCGATTCATTCAGGCGTATAAGCACGCTTTCCAGGTGCTTCGTACCGTTGCTGAGCGCAGCGGAGAACTTGTCCTCCTCCTTTTCGAGCTCGTCGAATATGTGCCTGCTGTTGCGTTTGAGCTCTGGATAGGACTCGCCCATTATGTCTATCACCACCTTTGCCACGTCGGAGCAGAATTTCCCCTCTATCCCGAGGCCCCGCGCATGCCTTATGCTCCTCCTGATGAAGCGGCGCAGCACGTATCCCTGCTCGACGTTGCTCGGCACGAGCCCCCTGTCCTCCCCCATGACCATGACCGCGGCGCGGATGTGGTCCGTTATTATGCGCGCGCTGCGGTTCGCCCTCTCTGTCCCGGGTTTGGACAGCGACAGCACCTTGTCCAGTACCGGCGCGAGCGAGTCGCATTCGTACACGTTGTCGAAGTGGTTGAGCGCTGCAATCACCCTTTCGACGCCCATTCCGGTGTCGATGTTCTTCTGTGCAAGCTCCTCGAATCCCCCGTCCTTCGTCTTGTTGTACTGCATCAGCACGTCGTTCCATATCTCGCAGAACGGGCCGGTGCTGGACAGCCGCGAGAAGTCCTCAGTGCTCTTCTCCTGGAGGTCCTGGACATGGTAGAACATCTCGGTGTCCGGTCCGCACGGCCCGGTCTCGCCGGCCGGCCCCCACCAGTTGTCCTTCTTCCCCAGGAAGTGGATCCTGCCCTTGGCTATGCCGAGCCTCTCCCATGTGCGAGCCGACTCCTCGTCCCGCGGCGCGTCCTCATCGCCGGCGAAGCACGTGACGCTTATACGCTCCAGCGGCAGCCCGAGCTCCTTCGTGAGGAATTCGAAGCTCATCTCTATGGCCTCCTTCTTGAAGTAGTCGCCCAGGGACCAGTTGCCCAGCATCTCGAAAAAGCTGAGGTGCCACTTGTCGCCCACGTCGTCTATGTCGATCGTGCGTATGCACTTCTGGACACTGCAGAGGCGCACACCTGAGGGGTGGGGCTCCCCGAGCAGGAACGGGACGAGAGGCTGCATGCCCGCAGATATGAAGAGCGCGCTCGGGTCGTTTTCAGGTACAAGCGACGCGCTCTGGACCAGCCTGTGGCCGTGCTTCTGGAAGAACGTGATGTATCTCCTCTTCAGTTCCGAGCTTGAAATCATCTTGGCACCGTCTGCTCCTGCCAAGGCCGTATGCGGCCCCGGAGGCATTCCTGATAATCTGCACTCTCCTGCAATAGATTTGATATTTTCACCCTTATTATTTATTTGCCTTTCCGTATAAACAGGGCATCCAATCCGCAGTCAGGAAGGCCGCGACCGCCGTAGATGGCTCCGAGAAAATGGCGGAAGGGGGGGATCTTCAGGTCAGTTCTTAGCCGAGTCGCCATCTACGTAGCGCCTGAGAATTGATTTGTTCCCGAAATTTATGAGCTCGCCTGAGAACACGGTGAATACGACCTCCAGCGAGTGGGTGAACTCCCGCTTGCTTAAAGTGACCGCCTTCTCTAGCCAGCCGGCCAGGTTCGGAACCTGCCCCGCCGCCCCTATCTGCCCCATTATGTAGGCTTCGACGTAGTGGTGTGGTTCGTCTGTGACCCTGATCATCGTAGCGGGCAGCTCATCCCACGCCATCGCCGCCGCGGCGTCCACCTCGTTGCCCGTCATCGCGTTCGAGGTCGCCACCCCGAACGCATCTTTGATCCTGCCGAGCGAGAGCATGCGCGCGCATACGAGGAGAGCGGTGTCCCTGTCGCCGCTGCCGTCTCCGAGAACGAGCAGCCCCGCCCTGTTCCTGTTCTCGAACTCGACGAGCCTGGCGACGCCTTCGCCATCCGTGCCTATAAGCGAGCCTATCCTGTTGCGTGCTGAGTCGTAGGCGCTCCAGGCCCTCCCTATCTCGCTCTCAAGGTTCTTCACCACGGCGCCGAGATACATGCTCTCCAGCGCGGCCATGCTGAAGGTCATGCCCGGACGCATCGGGTCTTCGGACCTGCGCTTCTCGTAGTAGTGCCTGTGGAACTTGTCGCTCCAGTCGAAGTAAGACGTCCCGCTTTCCTTGTCGTCCGCCAGCCTGTGCGCCAGGAATTCAATCCCATTTCCACGCCTGTCCAGTTCAGGCAGCCTTTCATTCATGCGTGGGTCTATGTTCCTTTCCATAACTCCACCAGCTAGCCAATCATCTTTCCGGCATGCAGCCGGCGCCGGCAATGTGCCTCTCGAAGCAAGGCGCACCAATCATAGGGCCGCCCAATTCAAGGTATCTTTCGGGCATGCATTCGCCGATTGCCATCGCACGTCATTCCTCCCTCTTGAGCCCCTCCGCTTTCTCCATCACTTTGGCGAACTTCTCCTTAATGAAGGAGTCGAAGTGCTTCCTGAGGAGATCCTCCACGCTGGTGCCGCTCTTGTCGGCCACGGCGCGCGCCCTCGCATCCTCCTCGAGCACCCTCCTGTTGTCCGGATCGCCGACCTTGGCGAGCTCGAGGAGTGGGCACCACCACGTTTTTGGGTCCTTGGCCGTGAGCCAGCGGAAATCGCTCTCGTCGTGCAGCATCGACCTGAGCACACCGGGCCCGGACCTGTTGATGTTCTCGGCGTATTGCTCTATCTGCTTGCGGGTGAGCGTCAGCCCCAACGTTTTCATAAGGACGTGTATAGCGATGAAATATTTACAGGTTCTGCACGGCTCAGCTCGTCCCTATCAGGAATACGCCAGCCGTTATGACGACCACGCCTATCCACCTGACGAACGGCACCGTCTCTATGAAGTTGGCAAGCATGACCGCGAATATGTACGAGAGGCCCCCTATGCCGTATGCCCATGAGAGGTGCACCCTGCTCAGCACGTAGAAATATATCAGCGTCGAGATGACGTATGAGAGCACGCCGAGCCCGAGCAGCCAGTAGGTCGTGCCGCTGCCGATTACCGACAGCTTGAACAGGAACTGCCCGATCGCCCCCAAGGACGTCGACCCCAGGAGCATCAGCAGGTTCGTGCTCTTGCGCCCGTCCATAGGATCACAGCGTCGTGCTGACTATCGCTATCCCGGCGAGTATCAGCGCTATGCCCGCGGCACGCCTCATGTTGAACCTCTCGTGCAGCGCGAATACCGACAACAGGAATACGAACACGAATGTGCTCGCGAAGATCGGGTACACGAACGAGAGCGGTGCGTTGTCGAGTGCGAAGAGGTAGATGCCGAAGCTGGCGAGGTATCCGGCTACGCCCAGCAGGGCCCCGCGCTTCCTTGCGAGGGCGAGCATGCCGCCTATCCCGCTTATCCTGCCCGTCATGCTCTTCTTGAAGAGCAGCTGCGATAGCGACGCTATCAGCGCCGCAACAAGTGTTATTAAGATTACGAGGAATATATCCAAGCCATCACGGTGCAACCATGCCTGTGCAGATAGAGCTGATCACGTCCACTGCAGTACTTATACTCACAGTTTCAACTATAGCCGTATTTATAGTTTATGGCTACACCATCCTATCTTATGCGGTGCTCATCGCGGCCCTGGCCCTCGCCTTCTTCGACGTGTGGCTGATACAGAGGGACCGCGCCGCAAGTGCCACCGGCACTAGGGGCATGCAGAAAAGGAAGCGCAAGAGATGAAGACACTCATAATATCGGAGAAGCCAAGTGTCGCCGAAAGGGTAGCCTCCGCCCTCGGGGGCAGCACGCTGAAGAGGATGAAGAGCGGGGAGGGTGTGAGCTACTACAGCTTCCATGAAGGGGCGGACGAGACGTTCGTCGTCGCGGCCGTAGGCCATCTCTACACCATAGCCCAGACCGGGGGCAACAGGAACTACCCCGTGCTGGACGTCGAATGGCAGCCATCGTATAAGGTGAGCAACTCGTCCTCCTACACGAAGAAGTACCTCGACGTGATAGAGGAGGTCATGCCCAAGTGCGAGCACTACGTCAACGCGTGCGACTTCGACGTCGAGGGCACGGTGATAGGCACCAACATCATACGCATCATGGGGGACGTGAAGAGGGCGAGGCGCATGAAGTTCTCCACAACGACCACGCGCGACCTCCAGGAGGCGTACAGGAACATGCAGCAGCTCGATATCGGCAACTTCTACGCCGGGGAGGCGAGGCACATGCTCGACTGGCTCTGGGGCATAAACCTCAGCAGGGCGCTAACGAGGACGGCGTTCGGGTGGAACATATCCAAGACGAACTCGTTAAGCATAGGCAGGGTGCAGGGCCCGTCCCTGTCCATACTGGTGAAGAGGGAACTGGAGATACGGAACTTCAAGGAGGAGCCGTTCTGGCGGCTCATCGCGCTCGTCTCAGGTATCGAGTTCCTCAATGCGAGGGGCGACCTGTTCGACAAGAAGTCCGCCGACAAGGCCGCGGAGGAGACGAAGCGCAACCCAGAGGGCACGGTCGAGAGCGTGGAGGCGGCGGACAGGGAGATGTACCCTTACCCGCCGTTCGACCTCACGGCGCTGCAGCTCGAGGCGAGCAGGGCGCTCAGGTACGACCCGTCGAGGACGCTCGCGATAGCGCAGTCGCTGTACGAGCGGTCGTACATATCCTACCCGAGGACGTCGTCGCAGAAGCTGCCCGCGTCGCTCGGCCTCAAGGGCATAATAGAGGAGCTCTCGAAGAACAGGCTCTACAAGGACTATGCCGAGACGCTCATCAGGCAGGGCAGGTTCAAGCCGCTCGAAGGCAAGAAGGAGGACGAGGCCCACCCCGCGATATTCCCGACGGGCGAGCACCCCGTCAACCTGACGGGGGAGGAGGAGAAGCTATATGACCTCATAGTCCGCAGGTTCCTCGCCTGCTTCGCCGAGCCTGCGCTCGTCAGGAGGGCGAAGGTCGTCGCCAAGTTCGGAAGCGAATCCTACTCTGCGACTGGCGCGACGATGGTGAGGAAGGGATGGCTGGACGTCTACCCATTCACCCAGGTTGCGGAGAAGGAGCTGCCGCCGCTCAAGGCGCGCGACAGGGTCAGGCTGGAGAAGCTTGACGAGCGCGAGATGATGACGCAGCCCCCGAAGAGGTACACGAAGGCCGGGCTGATAGCTGAGCTCGAGAAGAGGGAGCTCGGAACCAAGGCCACGAGGGCGGGCATAATCGACACGCTGATCAAGAGGGGATACATAACTGGCGCGAGCCTCGAGGTCACGAAGTTCGGCATGAGCGTCTACGACGCGCTGGACAAGAACTGCAACATGATAGTCAACGAGGAGACGACGAGGAAGCTCGAGGAGGACATGGAGGCGATAAGCAGGTCGAAGAAGACGGAGGACGAGGTCATCGGGGAGGGCAAGCAGATGCTCCTGGAGGCGCTGAAGGCGTTCGACGAGCACAAGGACAACATAGCGATTGAGATACGCAACGCGCTCAAGGAGAGCGTCCCCACGCTAGGCAAGTGCCCGAAGGACGGCGGTGACCTCGTCATACGCAGGTCGAAGGCCGGCAAGACCTTCGTGGCGTGCAACAACTACCCGAACTGCACAAACACCTACTCGCTGCCGCAGGGCGCGCTGATAGAGGCAACCGGGAACACGTGCGAGCACTGCCATACGCCGATAATAAAGGTGATAAGGAAGGGCAGGCGCCCGTTCACGATGGACCTCGACCCGAACTGCGTGACGAAGAAGGACTGGGGCTCGAACAGGGATGATGGATCCTCGGTGGTGGCCGCAAGCGAGCTCGCGCAGCCTGAGGGCGGTGCGAAGGCTGGACAGCGCAAGATGGAACCCGCCGCGGCCAAGGCGAAAGCCAAGGTTGCCGAAACGGCCAAGGCGAAACCCAAGGCAAAGGCCGCGAAGAAAAAGGTGACGAAGCATGTCAAGGCACAAAAATGACGACCGCATGTACCTGCCGAAGCACTTCAGGAGGCTGAAGCGCTCGCCGCAGGTCATACTGCCGAAGGACATAGGGATGATAATCGCTTACACCGGCATAGGAAAGGAGAGCGTCTGCCTTGATGCGGGCACGGGTAGCGGCTGGCTGGCCGTGTCGCTCGCAAGGATATGCAAGGAGGTGACGAGCTACGACGTCAGGCAGGACTTCCTCGACATAGCGGCGAGGAACCGCGATGCCGAGGGGCTCGCCAACCTGGAGCTGAAGAATGCGGACTTCACCAAGAAGGTAAGCGAGCGCAACGCCGACCTCGTCACTCTCGACATGCCCAACTCCGAGAAGGCGCTGAGGAACGCGAGGCTGGCGCTGAAGGAAGGAGGCTATGTGGTTGGATATCTCCCGCACATGGAGCAGGTCAAGCGGTTCGTCGACAAGGCCACGAAGCTCGGCTTCAAGGAGATAACGACCATAGAGACGATAGTGAGGGACATGCTCGTGCGCGAGGAGGGCATGCGCCCGTCAACGAAGGGCGTGTGGCACACCGCCTACCTTGTCTTCGCGGAGAAATAATATGACATTGAGGAAGATGGGAAGCAACCGGAGAGGTTGGGTGATAGACGAAAGCCTTAGGGACGCCTCGGTTCTGTCAAAATTAAGCATCCTCGGAGAAAAGATCGAGGAAAACGGGGATGGCTACAGGAGAAGGATCCGGAAGCTCTATACCGTGGGTGTGAGCGATGCAGCCATAAGCGAAGTCTCGAAGGCCCTTGAAAAGCAGATAAGGCCCGGCTACTACGCCCATTTCACCAACGGGAAAAAGTTGCTGGTAATCTTCCACGGGAAATCGTTCGTGATAAAGCTAAAAGGTCTGGGTGAGGACAAGGGATTCGGGATAGGCTCGTTCGAGGCCGAACCAGAGGACCTCCCCCTATGGGCGGCAGCCTACGGGTACGGGATAACCGAGGGGAAGGTCGACGCCAGGTACATGATAACAGTGAAATAACTACACCTGTACAACCATTCTCCAGCCACTGTATGTGCTCGTTTCTCCCCCCGGGTAACGCTGCTATTATGGCTGCATTTGTGTATCAGTCACTGATACAATAATGCTTAATAATGTATCAGTTGTAATACATTACTGGTGTGCGCGATGATCGACGTCCAACTGGTGAAGGATTACCTGTCCTACCACCTTGATGAGAAGGCAGTAGGCCTCGTTCCCAGGGAGGTGCGCCTCGGAAGCACTGCCGGAAAGGCGACAACGATAATAGGCCCGAGAAGAGCAGGAAAGACGTCGCTTATGAAGGAGGAGATGGCGCGTCTCGGCTCAGAGAGCAGCGTCTATCTCGACTTCGAGGACATCGCGATAAAGGGGGCATCAGCCGCAGAATGCCTGCGCATAGTTGCAGAGCTGTTCACGGAAGTCAGCGGCAGGCGGGCCGAGAGCGTCTTCCTAGATGAGATACAGAACCTAGGCGATTGGCAGAGCTTCGTGAGAACTCTCCTCGACCGCGGCTACAAGGTCTATGTGACCGGGTCATCGTCAAGGCTGCTGTCCAGGGAGATTGCGACCCAGCTGCGAGGCAGGAGCAGGCAGTTCCTCCTGCTACCGTTCTCGTTCAGTGAGTACCTCCTGGCGACGGGCAACTCCGGGATCCATATTGGCACCCTAAGCGGTGTGGGGAAGCTGAAGAATCTGCTTTCGTCCTATCTGGAATCTGGCGGCTACCCTGAGGTGGTGCTGGGCAGGGACAGCAGGGACAGGCTGCTCGGCGAATACCGCGAACTCATATTCCTGAAGGACTTCGTCGAGCGCGAGAAGGCGAAGAGCATCGATGTCGCAAGGTTCGTGTTCAACTTCGTAGTGCAGGGCTTTGCAGGCGAGATCACGGTAAGGAGGATAATGAACGCGATGAAGTCCAGCGGCGTCCCGTTCGGCAGGAACACGGTGTATGACTATGTGGAAAGGCTGCAGGACACGATGGTATTCTTCTTCCTGGGCAGGTACTCTCCGAAAGTCAGCATGAGGGCCGGCTGGCCAAAGAAGGTCTACCTGGCAGACAACGGACTGGCATGGCGGCTGAGCAGCGACAAGGGCAGGCTCATGGAAAACGTTGTCTTCCTACAGCTGAAGCGGAGCCAGGTCTCTAATCCCCTCGACGACCTGTACTATTATAGGGACGGGCGCGGGGAGGTGGACTTCGTGCTGAAGCGCGGCGCCGTGGTGATAGAACTGCTGCAGGTCACCTATTCCGAGAGGGAAGTTGCGGACAGGGAGATAAAGCCGCTCCTCGAGGCGGGCAGAAAGCTCAGATGCAGGGACCTCAAGGTCATAACATGGGGCTACGAGACCGTGAAGTCGTTCGGAACGCAGAAGGTGGCCTTCGTCCCTCTCTGGAGATGGCTGCTGGTCCGAAAGGACGCTCCAATGAGATAATCGTGTTGTGGACCTTAGTGAGGGACATGCTCGTCAGGAAGGAGGGCATGCGGCCCTCGACAAAGGGTGTCCGGCACACCGCCTACCTTGTCTTCGCGGAGAAGTGAGTAACAGGCATTTATTCCTTGTCTGCGATGCATATCACGATGCTATGGGCATTGCAAGGGACAGGATGCGCCAAAACCGCGCGGCTGCACTTCTGGCGCACAACCTCCAAGACAGAGGTGGATATCATCGCTGAGAGGCAGGGGAAACCGCCGCTGCCGATAGAGGTAAAGTTCCAGCGTTTCACGGAAGCAGAGATAGGCCGCAGCCTATACGGCTTCCTCGACGAGTACAAGCCGGGCAACTGCTTGGTGGTGACGAAGGATTTTTGGGGCGAAAGCGCCGCAAAAGGGACAAAAGCAAGATTCGTCCCGATCAGCTATGTCTGAAAAGGCTCACTTCAGCGCCATCCTCAGCGCGTCGAGCTCCATGATTACGGCTTTGACTCTCGCTGCCTCCCTCCTGTTGGGAAAGATCACGTGGAGCGATTCCAGGCGGCCGATCAGTTCGCCGTATTTCTTCCTCTCGACCCTGAAACCTAGGCCTTCAAAGAAAGCCACAGCCTCCTCCTTCGTCCCGAACTTGAAATCGTAATCCCTACCTATCAGTTTCCTCTGCTCCCTCGTGCGGTTCGCATACTGCGGGTAGAGCCTGCCGAAGCTCGGATCCTCCAGGGTGCGAACGTCAGGAGTTATATAGATGCCGCCGAAGCGCCCCAGTATCCTCTTCGCGTTCAGCGCTATCTTCGCCTGCTGCTCGTGCGGGTAGTACATCATGAGGCCCTCGTGCACAACGGCTACCTCCCTGTTCTCCAGAAGGCTTATGACACCTGCCAGCCCTTCGCCGGTGACCGCATCGAATTTTGCAAAATGCACGTTCGCGCATCCTCCTTTGGACAGGGTGCCGCTTACCTCCCTCATCTGTTCCAGAGCGCTGTCGTCCTGATCCGTGTGTATGAAATTCCAGGAAGGGTTGTTTATGCCCCTCGTGGTCCTCCCGGCTGCAAATTCGACCACCTGTGTCACGCCGCTCTGCTTTATTAACGCATCCACCGCCTTGTAGCGCGCCTCAATAGTAGGAATCATCGTCCTTACGCTATCGAATGACCCTGCAGTGCCATTGCGGAATGCTTCCTCCGCGTTTACCAGATCGGAAAGCCTCTTGGCGTTCGGTATCTCTGAGAAGCTCCTGAAATACACCGTATCGAGGTTGGTGTCCTGCAGCAGCTTGGACGGCTTTTCAACATCGCTCGTCTTGTGCATCACAGCCCCCTCACAGCCTTATCTCCTTCTCCAGCCACGGTATGCGCTCGTTCCTCCTTTTCCACCAGATGTTTTCCCAGGCATAGTTCACGGCGAGGCCCTTCCATCTTCCCCATCTTTCGAACCGCTTGAGCATCTTGCTTACAGGAACTAGATGTTTCTCGTGATCCATTTTAAAGAAGATGTGGGTGTAGATTTTCTGCTCCCATGGAGATATATTCTTCATGTAATCGAACCGGTGCAATGCGTCGAACATGATGTAGCCGACAGACGCGGGGCCTATGCCGTAGAGGGAAAGGAGAGCCTCCTCCTGCTCCTTTGCGCTTTTTTGCCTCAGGTCAAACTCATTGATCCTGCCCTCTGCGAACGATTCAGAGACCCTGACAAGGGACTTTGCGCGGTAGCCGACCTTGAGATCCCTCAGCTCCTGCTCGCCCGCCTCCGCCAGGACGGCTGGTTCCCAGTAACACCAAAGCCTCTTATTGTCGTACTCGAGCAGGGTGCCGTAATGCTCAAAAAGGGACTGGAGCATGCTCACGCTCCTACGCACGACTGTGTTCTGCAGCACAATATCAATAATCAGATATTCATAGAGGGAGTTGGGGGACATCGGCCTGAGACCATAGAACCTCCTGATGGCCGGCTTCAGTATTGGATCATTGCCGACATCCTTGTAGAAGGCCGACAAGTCCATGTCCAGGTTGAACCTCCAAACAATCTCCTTTCTAAGCTCATCGATGAAATCCGGCGGCAACTTTTTCCCGGAAAACACACCCACCCTGACCTTCGGCCTGGACTTTGTCCCAGCGTTCTCGTATGTCAGACCGAGTCTCTCTCCCTTCCAGAGCATCGTCTGCCGCCTTCTTCCAGGCTCCCATTCGGTGTCGCCGCTCGTCAGGTCTATGTCCATGTTCGCCCCATCGAGCTCAAGTATCTTATCCCCGCTTGGCATGCACAGCAATCGCTGGCTATGTATTTATAATATGCGGGACGCAGCAGCAAAGGGCCCTAGATCAGACCTTCACCATCACTGTTATCTCGAGGTTCCTACTGTAATTGTATGCCGGCTTCCTGATTCCCTCATACGCCGCTCCAGCATGCTGGTAGACCGCCGCGCCGTCGCTAACTATGGCGATGGTCATTGCGCCGTTCTTGTGGCCCACCACGTGCGTGCGGTCCATGTTATTCATTATTCGCAGGCTGAAATCATCAGTCCTGCAGTCTATCTCCGTGAAGCCGCCGGAGGTCGTCTGCGCCATCTCCGCACGCTTCGGATTCCTGAGCACGAGGGTCCATGCAAGCGGAGGTACTGTGCTCTCGACGTCCGCCTCAACCTTCAAATCCATCCCGAAGATAGCCTTTTTGTGCAGGAATCCCACCCTTTCGAGCGAATAGGACTTCGTGAGGTGGAAAGATCTGGGGGCATCCGGCATGGGGCGGCCGCCGCTCCTGGCCCACGATTCTGTGTCGTACGTCTGGTCAAAGATCGCGCTGCTGCGCTCCAAGTTAAGGACCCTCCAAGGCAGTTGGTCGCTCAGGCTGCCGCTTGACGGTATGTACACCACATCCTTCACCGTTACTGGGAAGATGATGCGTTCCGCAATCCTGCGCATAGCGGTGTTGCTTTCGTCTCCGGAATCGCCTCTGCTCAGTATCTCGACATCTCTCCTTGCAAGGCTCACGAGCTGCGAATCCTGCTTGTGCGTATCTATCTTTGCCGTGAAGCCGCCGTTGCGGAGCCTTATTGTGTCACCTACCATTATCCTGTCTCTTATCATTTTCTCTGCGGGCATAGAACCACGAAAAGCAGCGCGCCACAGGCGTTGCAGTGTTGGGGTTAGTGTCGATGCACAAATAAAAGCACTGCGGTGGTATTATGTAACAGGCGATACACCGATTGGGACCAACATACAGGCACAAGGCTTATTAACCTAAATTGAAGGTATTGATTGCTTGAACTACTTATAGGTGTTGCGTTGAAGTTTCCGAAGGGCATTCCAGTGGGAAAGGCGGTCGTTAGCGTCGGCAAGGACGTGACGATCAGGGGATGGATATACAGGAAGAGGAGCAGCGGCGGCAAGGCCTTCATGGTGGTGCGCGACAGGACCGGCACGATACAATGCGTCGCCGACAAGGCAGTTCTGAAGGAGAGCGAGTGGAATGCCGTCGACAGCGCATACCTAGAGTCGAGCGTCATAGTAAGGGGCACCGTCAAGAGGGACGAGAGGGCTCCCAGCGGCGTGGAGCTGCAGGCGAGGAGCGTCATGCTCGTGCACTCCGGCGAGCAGTTCCCGATAACCGAGTACCAGAGCCCGGAGTTCCTGCTGGACGTCCGCCACCTCTGGCTGAGGAGCCAGCGCATGATACACGCCATGCGCGCAAGGTCCTACGTCTTCAAGTACGCGCGGGAGTTCCTCGACAGGCAGGGATTCTTTGAGATCACGCCACCGCTGCTGACGATAAGCGCCGGCGAGACGGGCGCTAACCTCTTCGAGGTGCAGTACTTCGACCAGAAGATGTACCTCACGGAGTCGTCGCAGCTCTATGCGGAGGCCATGATATACTCGTTGGAGAAGGTCTACTCGTTCGCTCCGTCTTGGAGGGCGGAGAAGTCAAGGACCACGAAGCACCTCGCCGAGTACTGGCATCTGGAGCCCGAGATGGCGTACTTTGACAACGACATGAACATGCAGCTGCAGGAGAGGCTTGTGAGCCACATCGCGGAGAGCCTCGCCACGAAGAACAAGGACATCCTCGCGCACTTCGGCGTCGATCCGGAGTCACTGCTGAAGGTCAAGCCCCCGTTCAAGCGCCTCACGTACACCGAGGCGATAGACCTGCTGCAGCAGAAGGGCTCATCGATCAAGTGGGGCGAGGACTTCGGCGTCGAGCACGAAAGGCTGCTCACCGAATATGAGGATAAGCCGGTGTTCGTGCAGAACTGGCCGAAGGAGATAAAGGCCTTCTACATGTACACCGATCCAAAAAATGAGAAGATGGTGCTGAACTCAGACATGCTGGCGCCGCACGGCCACGGCGAGATTATAGGAGGCAGCCAGCGCGAATGGCGGTACGATCAGCTCGTGGAGAACATGAAGGAAAAGGGCCTTAATCTTGACAACTACAAGTGGTACCTCGACACCAGGAAGTACGGGAGCGTCCCGCACTCCGGTTTTGGCCTCGGCATGGAGAGGGTCATAAAGTGGATGCTCAACCTGGATCACATACGCGACGCGATACCGTTCCCGCGCATGATGAACAGAATGGAGCCGTGATGAGCGCATGGACGTAGCGTCGTACGTGCTTCCCGCGTTCGCTCTCATAATCACTGCGCTGCAGGCTTACAGGAGGCCGAGGCAGCCAGGCGCATATGCCTTCTCGGTGGTTCTCTGTCTCTTGTACGCGGGGGTGGTGATGGTCTCGTCACAGGAGACGCTCGCCGCAGTCATCCCTGTAATGTCGCTCGCCGTAATAGCCGCGAACACGATATTCTCGTACTCGAACCACAGGGCCGACTTCCTGGCAAGCACCGGCATAGTTATAGCGGCGATGCTGTATCTCTTCGCGCTGGGCACGGACCTGGTGCCGTTCATAGAGGCCTTCGCGGTCGGCTCACTCGTGGCGCTGGTGCTCAAGTACGGCTACTACCAGAAGGCTAACAGAGAGGACAAGAAGCTGGAGAAGCGCCGCGACTTCTTCCAGATAATAATAGGCATGGTATCGATACTCGTGTTCGTGCTCGCCAAGCCGTACGCCTACATCCTTGTCTTCCTGTTCGTGATGATCGGGTACACGATCGCGGGATTCGGCACGAACCACAGGGCTGCGGGGTTCCTCAAGTCGATGGAGCGCACAGGCTCTGTCTTCGGCGCGGGAGCGATCTACATGGCCGTGGGCACCCTGTTGATTTTAGGGAGCATCACAGACTACAACTACTTGCTGCTCGCGCTCGTGGCGCTGCTGATATGCGACGCCGTGGCGACGATCGTAGGCGTGCACGGGAGGCATAGGCTGCCGTACAACAAGAAGAAGACGCTAGAGGGAAGCCTGGCGTACTTCGCGGTGCTCTCGATCGTCGGGTTCATGCTGGCGTCGTACTACGGGATAATATTCGCGGCAGTGCTTGCCCTCTTAGAGGGCGCGCTCGACACTGTGGACGACAACATAGCGGTGCCACTCGCCGCGATAGCGATGTATTTCATACTGTGACTCCATGCGGTACCCATCGATAAAAGGTGAGCTGGTCAAGTTCCAGGCAAAGGACGGGCTGGCGCTGGACGGTTTCCTGCACCGCTCCAGCAGCGGCAACAAGAAGGCCATTATCAACGTCTTCGGGATGACGGGCAACTTCTTTTCGTCGAAGAGGTACGATGAGCTGTGCAGGGCCGCGAAGGGCAGCGGGTTCGACGTGTTCATGCCGAACAACCGCGGCATGGGGATGGTCAATGGCTTCCACCACAAGAGGGGAGGAAAGACGGTCGTCGTCGGCACCGCGAGGGAGAGGTTCGAGGACTGCGTCTATGACATAGATGGCGCGGTGAGGTTCCTCAGGGGCCTCGGCTATCGCACGATCGTGCTGCAGGGGCACAGCACCGGGTGCCAGAAGATCGTGTACTATCTCTTCAGGAAGCCGTCTGCTCCTGTGGACGGCCTCGTGCTCCTTGCGCCTGACGACGACCATAATGTGGCGAGGAAGGAGCTCGGGAAGAGGTTCGGCGAAGCAGTGAGGATCGCAAAGAAGATGGTGAGGTCGCACCGTGGGGATGAGATCACACCCGCATGGATATCATATTATTCTGCGAAGAGGTTCCTGAGCTATGCAGGCAAGAAGAGCGTGGAAGGGAGGCTGTTCAACTATAATTCCAAGCTCAAGGAAGTCAGCTCAATACATCTTCCAATGCTGGTCGTGTTCGGCGCCCGCGACGAGTTCGCGGTGCTGCCAGTAAAACAGTACGTGGGAATATTGAAATCGAAGACGTCGTCGGCGTCATTCGAGTCGGTGATAATCGGCGCCGCAGACCACGGGTTCTACAGGAAGGAAAAGGAGCTGGCGTGCGCGGTTATGGGCTGGGTGACGAAGCTAAAGGATCAGTGATTGGATGGACTGTCATCCACAGATAGCGGCATCGGACGTCGAGGATACAGGGCTGGACGCCGAAAGGCATGCGATACCGATCTTCTGGAGGGGCGCCCTGCCGGAGTTCAGCAATCGCCCGATACCGGCAGGGCTCACCCGATAGCCGGTCAGGGCGTCCTGACCTACACGGCTATATATTTAGCAGGCCCTAATTACAAGCGGTGAAGGCATGGGACACGGCCAAGCGGTGTATTATCGCCAATGGGGAATGGGCGGCGCATTTCGCGCGAATGCAGCCATGCCCTGACCAACGTGCTCTCCAAGGTCGTAACCGAGAACCAGCTTCTGATTCTATCCAATATAGACGGGAGGCACCAGAGCCTGACATCCTTCCTGAATGAACTAGCAGAGGCCACGGGCGTGCCTCTCTCCACACTCAAGCTCGGTGTCAAGACGCTGAATGGGTTGGGGCTGATTGAGCTCGAAAGGTACGACTCGATAGCCTACGTCAGACTTGGCCTGACCGAGGCAGGCAGGCTTCTCCTCGAGATTATTCGCGATAGGTGATATCATGGACAAGACAAGAATGGATGGTGGGCACGGGCATGCGGTCGCGACATCACGCGAGATGCTGAGGGCGGAAGAATATATGGGAGGCAAGCTAATTCACCTGGTCCTGCTTCGCCGGTGGCGGTTTCAACATACCTGAGACGTACGTCGCCGATTCGGTGGACATATCCAAACTCGACCGCGGCACTCTTTACGCAGTAAGGAGCAGCGCTGCGGCTGAGGACTCCGCCGATGCGACCGCGGCCGGCAGGTTCGAAACAATACTCTCTGTTGGATTTGATGATCTCGGCCCCGCAATAGCAAGGGTTAAAGAAGGCTACAACAAGGGCGCCGTGATACTGCAGCCTGATCTCTCAAGCAGGATGATGCTCTCGGGCGTCGCGTATACGAACCTAAATGGTCGGATGCTGCTGAATATCGGGAGGGGGTGTCATGTGCAGAGGATAGTCAAGGGGGAGGGTGCGGAAACAACGGTCAGCATAAACAACGAGGTGACTATCAAAGGGGCGCCTATAAGCCCAGCGCTTCTGGAGTCGATAAGGGAAGGGTGCATGCGTGTGGAGCGCTATTTCGGAAGGCCAATGGATGTGGAGTTCGCGGTGATTGATAAGAAGGTCATTTATCTCCAGGCGCGCCCACTACCATCTCCAACCGCGGCTTCCATCACAGAATCCGAGGTAAGGAGGATCAGCTACGAGCTTAGAAATGCAACCAAGGCTGGGCTGTCTGAGGTGGTCTTGGGTGTCGGCAACTACAGGGAGATACTTGGGGATTCAGCAGCGACGAACCTTAGCGTGTCGACCTTCAACTACGTCTTCGCCGGCGACGGCGAATCCGTTCCCGGCGCCGCACAGCTCGGAAGAAATGAGCTCGGATACGATGTGGGCATGGAAATATCGCCATGTTTAGTCTATGCCTCCGGAAAGGTGTACTACAATTTCGCCGGGGACGCCATGCAGTTCAGGCCGAAAGGCATACGCCTGGAAGACTTCATGCACGTTGTGAACAACGTGTACATACCGATGGCCAAGGGCGATCCAGACCTGCTGAACTATCCAGAGCTGAGGATGTACGCGCAGTTCCCCGAGCAGGCGGAACAGGTAGGACTGGACCCAGAGCCTTTCAGAAAGCTGGCTGAGAACAACAGAAGGGCGCTGCTGGCGATTGAGCCACCAGCGACGCCTCCGGAAAAGGAATTCATGGCTGTATTCTCTGCAACTGGGCCGTGTCTTACAGAGCTCAGAAGGCGCCTCGATGCCATGAGAACTGGAAGCGCGAAGGAATACGTCAAGGCAGCGCGCCTCGCATTCTTCGCGCTTGAGGATATTAGACTGCTGCTCAGCGAGATGCGTGCGTCGGACGCACCGCATTACACTGCACTGGTTAGGCTGTTCGGCTCGGACGACCCAGAGAAGTTGAGGGATGCGATTGTGTATAACGAGAGCATCAGGAACTTCGAGGTGCCTAGGGAGGAGAGATTTAAGTACCTCGGCAGTTTCGAGCTCTCGCTCGAGAGAGGATTCCCCCCGGAGCGGAGGGAGAGGCGGGGCGTGGAGATAGCGGATCTCGCGCTGCGTGAGAAGGTGTTTCTGGCCAGGAGAGCTCTAGAAATGAGGGAGAAGAAAAAGTTCTTCCTCTTAAGGGACCTCGACGTCGTCCGTCAACTCTATCTGCAGATGGCCGAACTCACAAATGCCGGCACGGAGCTTTTCTCTCTCGGACTGGAGGAGCTATACATGACCGGGTGCGATACCCTGCTCGCTCGGTACAGGTCGGCAATGAGAAGGGAGGCAGCCCAAAATTCTAATGCCTTCGGTGAGCCAATATTCGGCAGCACGATGCGTAGTGTAGCTCAATCCACAACAGCCGCCATGCCTGAGCTCGTCTTCGGCAAGATGGAGGACGGGGAGCACCGCTTCGCGGTCGGAACGGAGGCGAAGATAGTGCGGGCGGTCGACCAGACGGTCGAAGTGAGCGAGGACGCACTGGTGCTAATCGTGCCTCCCAACATAAGGCCTGGATCGCATCTGTTCACGGTGCTGTCCGACTATAATATACCAGTCGTGTCGCTGCCCGCGGCCATGCTCGGTGCGGCCAAGGACGCCACACACCTCACGATAAACAAGAAAGGTAATGCGCTTGACATCGTATGTGATTAGGCACGGGCGCACCGTGCGAAGCTGGGACACGCTCGGATATACTGAGCTGACGCGCCTGCTAAGGCTTGAGGATGACCCACCGCCCAACATGCGCTACCTCATTGACAGCCTCGACGCGGAGCTTGTCAGGGGCCTCGGAATCCACATGGTGTACACATCCCCACTGAGGCGCGCCCTCGAGACCGCAAAGTATATATCGCGCCTTGCAGGCGTTGGCTTGAAGGTGCTGCCAAGCCTCGTCGAGGTGCGCTTCGATGGCATTCCGAGAGAGACCTACGACAAGGGGAAGCGGTCGATGCGCGTGTACCTTGTCGGAGAGAGTCTGTCCACACCACGGAAGGTCGACCTCTCAGCGATTGGAGATGGTGCGCTGCTGGTGACACACGGCTTCCTGATGCGGCACATATACTCGGGACTGTTCGGTGTTCCAGTGCGGTCGCTGAGTTCAAGCCCAATATTCACCACGTACCTCTCTGGTTTTGAAATGCAATCCGGTAACGGGGTAAGCCTGTTGAAAGCTGCCGCACTCCGCGGCTAGGCACATTCCAGTGCCCTCCTCCGATCGCTGCTGGCAGACTCGAATTTCTATCCCCCTCTTCGTAGGAGAAAGAGAGTATAAGGGCAAGCTCTGCATGGTTGCTAGGGACGTGCAGTTCGAGACCGCGGAAGTGCAGAGCGGGGCGAAGGGAAGGTAGCGCCGTTCCATCCGCCACGGTCATCGGGAAGCCATGCCTGGAAGGAGGGGGCCAGAATTCAGGCATTTGTGACCCCGTGAACGTACCTCTTGCCACGCAGCGCCGAGGCCACGGCGGCAATGCCTGACATCACGGCCGCGGCAATCAGCACTGCCTGCATCCCGTCAATGAACGGCCTGGCTATCAGGTTGGGGAAGAACTCGTTGCCTTCGAGCGTGGTCAGGTTCTCCTTCGGTATGGAGTCCTTCACGCTCTGCGGAAGCATCACATCCATCGGGTTGTAGCCGAGCAGCGCGGCGAATATCGCGGATGTCGGAGGCAGGCTAGATATGCTCTGCGCCGCTGCCGCAGGGACTCCCTGCGCAACAAGTCCCCCGTACATGTCAGTCGGGAGCTGCGCCCCGAACACCACTATCAGTATCGTGAAGAACGCGACCATGCTGATCAGCAGCGAAAGGTTAGTGAAGGTGGCCCTGATGCCAGAGGTCGCGCCCCTCCGCTCGGGCGGCACTGCGTTCATGACGGAGGTGGTGTTGGGCGCGGCGAACATGCCCTGCCCGACCCCAAGAACGAAGATTATGACGGCGAACTCCGGGAAGTAGAAGTTGGCGGGTAGGGTGGCCAGCGCGAGGAAGCCGATGACGTTCAACGCCATCCCGCCTGTCGCGAACAGCCTTGCGCCGTATTTGTCGGAAAGCTTGCCGGAGATCGGCCCCAGCGCGAGGAATCCGAGCATGAGCGGCACCATGTCTATGGCGGCCTGCAGCGGCGTGTTGACGAAGCTGACGCCATGGAGGGGCAGCCATATGCCCTGCAGCCATATGATGAGCATGAACTGCAGCCCTCCTCTCGCTATCCCCGATAGGAAGAGGCTGCTCACCCCTGCGGAGAACGCCCTTATCTTGAACAGGCCGAGATGGAGCATCGGGTCCTTGGCCCTGAGCTCGATGAGGACGAACAGCACCATGAGCGCGGCGCCGGCCGCGACGCCGCCTATCACCAGAGGGTTCGACCAGCCGGTTGTGCTGCTCCCATAAGGCAGCAGCCCGTAGGTCATCGCTATGAGTATGAGCGTCAGCGAGAGCACGAAGGTGACGTTGCCCGCTATGTCGAGCCTCTGGCCCTTCTTTATTATGGCGATCTCGTGCAGGGCGAGGTAAGACCAGACGGCGCCGGCGATGCCGACGGGCACGCTTATCAGGAAAATCAGATGCCAGTCGATTGCGGAGAGCACGCCCCCGACCAGCAGCCCGGCGACGCTGCCCAATATGAACGCTATCTGGTTTATGCCCATTGCCATCCCCCGCTCGTTGTGCGGGAAGGCGTCCGTCAGTATCGCCGTGCTGTTCGCGAACAGGAAGCCGCCGCCCAGCCCCTGCACCAGCCTGAATACTATCAGCATAAGGACGGCGAAAGTGCCGGTCAGGGTGTACGACACGACATACAGGAGCGTTGAGCCCACGGCGAATATCACGAAGCCTATGTTGTAGAGCCTGACGCGGCCGAAGATGTCCGAAAGCCTGCCTATCGTTACCACCACGGCCGAAGACATTATTATGTAGCCGATGAGCAGCCATAGCAGGAGGTCGATGTTGGCTGGTATGAGCGGGTTGACCCCCAGTCCGTTGAATATGGCCGGCAGGGATATTATCAGTATGGAGCTGTCAATCGATGCCATTAGCGACCCGAGGGTGGTGTTGGAGAGCGCGGTCCACTTGTACTCCCTGCCGAGCTTCCCCTCCTTTTCCCTCTCTTTCTTATCGTACCTTCTCTCCTCTGTCTCGAAGGCACCCTCGTCGGCGTACTTGTCATTATCCTGTTCTTGCTTGGCCAGTCAACCACTCAATTGCTATGCTTTGTGCGAACGCGACAGCTCAGCAAGAAAAGTAATCCGCACAGATTTGTTTACGCAACTCACCCTTAAAATCATTGCGTTTGGAACGGGCCTGGGGGGATTTGGACCCCCGACCATCACCTCTCTCCCCTCTTGATTAAACTTCTTCATAAGAGGTTTGTTAGAAGGGTGCTGCTCTGTCCAAGCTGAGCTACAGGCCCACGGATTCTATTGTCTAATCAATGGGCTTTTCCTCTTATTAACCTTGCCCTCTATCGCGAAGAACCGCTTCGTGTTCTCCACTATCGCCTTGCAGGCTTCCTCATACTTGATGCCCTTGGTCTCGGCTATGATCCTGACGGACCTCTCGACATCATATGGCGTCTTGCCCACGATTGGGCAGTCGGTCTCGGCCATTATCTGCTGCAGGGGCACCCTCTCGATTGCCACGCGCCTCGCCGCGGACGGCACTGGGGGGATGGAGATCATATAGCCGAGCTTCACCACCTCATCTACGTGGCTGCCCGAACCAGAGAAGAAGTGGAGGTGCACCCTCTTCACGCGCTTCCTCCTTAGGATGGGAATCACAGCGTCCATGGAGTCACGCGCATGCACAGACACAGGCAGGTCGAGCTCATTCGCCAGGTCGAGCATGCGGCCGAAGACCACCCTCTGCATATCCCTCTCCTTTTCGGACTTGGCGAGCATGAAGTCGAGGCCTATCTCGCCTATCGCCACTATCCTGCGGCTGTTCTGCCTTATCATGTCAACGTTGAAGTCCAGCTCCCTGTCCTGCATGCCGGGCACGTGCTCCGGGTCCACGCCGAGGGCCGGGAAGATGTTGACATTGTCCGCTATCTCGAGCGCCCTGGCGTTTGACCTCATATCAACCCCGTCAGTTATTATGGTGAGGACGCCCCTCCCTATCGATTCCCTCACCGCGGACAGGTCCGTGAATATGTCAAGGTGGCAGTGCGAGTCCGCGAGCTCGTTCCTGGTCAGGACCCTGTCCTGCTCCTTGGGGATTTGCCTTGTGGGCATAGAAATCATTCGGCTTTTCGCAGCACAAGATATATAACCTTTCGATGCCACACTACCTCGGCGTGTGATATGACAGAGGGAGAGACAAGGCACGCGGAAAGCCCGCGTTCCAGCATCAACAGGATAATGAGGATGAATTACATTCTGATGGCCATCATCGTTGTGATGCTCGCCTTCATAATATACATACTGTTGGGCTATTACGGCCGCACCCCGGCGACTACGACCACAGCGACTACGGTTCCGCCTGTCCCCGCGAACGTATCCGAGTCTGGCTTCGGGCACACGATAGCCGGGATAAACAGGCCATTCAACTCCACTGAGCTTTCGATAATCAACGGCGCGCCAAACTCGTATTACGAGATTGCGGCGAAGATGCTGCTCAACGGCACGCTCACTAACTACGTGTGGAACAGGCCGGTCAACTCCTCCACGACGACAAATGGGTTTGTGGTTGGCGGCAGGCCCAGCGTCGTATACATAGGGGCGCTATCGTGCATCTACTGCGGCGAGAACAGGTGGGCCATGGCCCTTGCGCTCTCAAGGTTCGGCAGCTTCGGCAGCCTCTACTACGGATACAGCAGCTTCGGTGACGGCGACCTTCCGACCATATACTGGGAGCCCTACAATTACACCACATCTGCCGGCGTGGCGTACGGGAACGGCTACAGCAGCAACGTCGTCAACTTCATAAGCGCCGATTATGAGTCCCCGGTCACGCAGAACTTCCAGCTCCAGCCGATGGGGTATTTCATAAGCCATGCGCCGAACGGCACGGTCGCCAACGCCATCGAGTTCATGAACGAAACCAGGATGTTTCAGGGAACCCCATTCACGCTGTGGGGCAACTACCTGATGCCGGGAGCTGACGCGGTGGTCTTCGGCAACTATATGCCGAAGAACAGCACGCTGCCATTAGAGTACATGACACATTCGCAGGTGCTCGGCCAGCTCGCCGGCTTCGACAGCCAGTTCGCATATTCCGAATACGCCGCCGCGGACGTCTATGCAGCTTTCGTGTGCGCCAGCACGGCGAATAGGCCGCAGTTCTGCTCGCTGCCGTCTATGCCTGCGCTTGAGAGCCTACTCGGACTGAGCTGATGGCCTGGAAGAGAAAAACGGCGAGGTCTTGGTCCTCCAGGGGGAGGGCGACGAAGGTTAAACCAAGGCACCGCAGCGCAAGGGCGGTACGCCGCTCCCTGGCGCCGCGCGCGCATTCCGTCCTCCAGCAGCTCCCTCGCCCCTATGAGTATGAGGACGTGCTGCTCAACGCGGTGGTGCACGGGACCGGCGAGCAGCTCGGCCCGGACAGCGCCGTCATCGTCGACGCGATTGCATCGATGACGCCGTCGCTCCGCGCCCTGCACTTCGGCAGGGGCATGCGCTCAGGCAGGGCGCTCTACTCCCTCTGCGCCAGGCTGGGCGAGCACAGGGACGCGATGCTCTGCCTGCCTGATTTCATGGAGCACGCGGGCTATTCTGACGTAAGGTTCGAGCGGCTCGGGGCCCTTTTCAGGGTTGTGATGCGGGCCAGCGGGCCGGACATTAGCGGCGCTAACGTGCACACATTCGAGGCCGGGCTACTGTCCGGATTCATGGGCGCCGCCGAAGGGCGCCGCGTCGTCGTGTCCGAGACGTCGTGCTCGCTCAACGGCTCGGACCACTGCGTCTTCGAGCCCGCGCCACCGCGCCAAGGCCGGGTGAAGCTCGAATCCGCGATGCACAGCATAGCGTCGCACCTGGCATCGGGGAGAGATGACCGTAAGGTTATAAATAGGTATTACTGCAATCTACTCTGGGGCACCCTCCTCAATGCTGAATACGATTCGGAGATGAGGGGAGTGGTGCGCTATTGCGGTGCAGTCATGCGCGTCGCGCTCGAGGGCCTTGACCGCGACCCAATTAAGGAGGCAAAATCGGTAGTCGAAATGCTGGGCCTTGGGAAGGTTGAGGTTTCAAATGGCAAAAGGTTCAGCGCGAGCATCAGCTTCGACTCCGTGTCCGCGAAGCGCTCATTTATGGAGATGTCTATGTCTTTTCTCTCCGGCCTGCTCGGCGGCGCGCCCGTCGAGATAACCGAGGCCGCGTCCTCATACTCCATCTCGGTGCAGCAGTGACGGTGTTACATTGGCCCTGGAATTCATGGATGGAATCTCGAAGTTCCTGCCTGGAGTGAAGGGTCCGTCGAGGCCGCTCTCACTCAGGGAGAAGATGTACTGGACCGCCGGCATACTCGCGGTCTATTTCCTGCTCTACAACATCAATGCGTACGGGGTCAGTACCGCTCCGACGTCGTCGGAGCTGCAGCTCGTCAGCATAATCTTCGCCGCCAAGATAGGCAGCGTCATCACCGTGGGGATAGGCCCGATAGTGCTCGCCAGCATACTGCTGCAGCTCGTGGCCGGATCCGGTCTGATGAAGATAGACATGAACGACATGCAGCAGAAGGCGCGGTTCCAGGCGCTGCAGAAGCTGATAGCGATAGTCGTCGCGTTCATAGAGGCGTTCGTCTACTCTATAAGCGGGTTCGTCCCGGTCGCGTCGGCGCAGTTCGTCGGCATAGTCGTAGTGCAGCTGGCCATAGGCGCCATCACCGTCCTGTACATGGACGAGATGATGAGCAAGTACGGCATAACGTCCGGGATCAACCTGTTCATAGCGAGCGGCGTCTCGTACGCGATAATAGCTGGCACCGCGACGATACTCTTCCCGGAGGCAGCGGCGGCAATAGCCGCGGGAGGGGCCGCGGCGATATCCAACGCGGTGCTGGTCTTCGCGCCGCTGTTCTTCGCGATACTGATCTTCATGGTCAGCATCTACGCCTATGAGACGAAGGTCGAGCTCCCGCTGTCGTTCGAGCAGCTGCGCGGGGTAGGCGGCCGTCTGCCGATACCGTTCCTGTACGTGTCGGTCCTTCCGGTAATCCTCGCCTCCGCGCTGGAGCTGAGCCTTACGGTCTGGTTCCGGTTCCTAGCGGGCGTGACCGGGACGTTCGCGAACCTCGCGAGGTTCTTCGCTTACTACCAGCCGGTGGGCACGGTCGGGGGAGGGAGTTCGCTGCAGCTCGTCGGGGGTCTTACGTACCTGATATCACCCTCGTTCCCGCTGCCGTATTCCGCCCCGCTCGGAATAGGCGGCTACGGACCGTACTTCAGCTACCTGCTCACGCACACGAGCCAGCTCATACTCCCATGGGGCGGCATGCTGTTCGTGCCGGAATGGATGCATGTCATAATCTACACGGTCGTGCTCGTCGTGCTCTGTGTCATCTTCGGAAAGTTCTGGATAACGATGGCGGGACAGAGCCCGAAGGACGTAGCGGAGCAGATAGGCAGCATGGGCTGGCAGATCCCGGGATTCAGGAGGGACCCGCGCATACTCGAGCAGCTGCTCAACCGTTACATACCTACGATAACGATACTGGGAAGCATCTTCGTGGGATTATTGGCGGCGTTAGCCACGCTCACCGGAGCCGTAGGCACCGGCATGGGCATACTGCTTACCGTCGGCATAATCTACATGCTCTACCAGCAGCTCGAGCAGGAGAGGTTGTTCGAAACCTATCCGTTGCTCGAAAAGATAATGAAATGAGCGGAATGAGCTGGCCTGTCTCCCTCCCTACCTGCGCAGTCCCGGCTGGCCGCGCTCTCCTCTCTCCGCGGCCTTCGCCCCCTGCCTGGAGCGGTCTGCCTGCGCTATCTTGAACCACTCGTCTATATAATGTCATGGGGCACTTCGACGTTTGTGGTAGGTCCGAGCAGCCGGTGCCGCTCACCTCCCGTCCTTCCTCAGCTTCGGCAGGTCGACTATCGCCGTGCCCGCGAGTATCGTCGGGTTCTGTATTATCTCGTACTTGCAGTGCTCCTCGTCGCCGTTCGTATCCCTGTCGCCGTTGATGCGCATCGCCGCCGGGCCCGGCCCCTTGCCGCCGTACACTACGGCCCTCTGCTCTTTCGGCAGCCCCCTCCATGACGACTCGGAGACCCTGGTGAACTCCCCGTTCTCTGGATTTACCATATAGTATCCGGTCCTCATCCAGAGTAGGTGGTCCATCCAGTAGCTGTTGCCCTTCAGCCTCTCGAACCCTTCCGGACTGTTCGCCTCCATGACGAGCTCCTTCCTCGAAGCGAACCTTCCGCCGCGCTCCGCGGCCAAGGCCCTCGAGGTGCCATAATCGTGCTTCTCGGCGTCGACGACCCTGACATGGCCGGAGATGGCAGCCGTGCCCCTCACGGCATTTGCCGAATCTCGCGCGGTCTCCAATGTTCCACCCGTCCTATCATTCTTTTCCGCAGTATTTCTGTGTTTCGGTGCCGCGCGGGCATCCCGATACACCCGCGTCACCTGCGCTCGGCCCCGCGCCCGTCGGTCCTCAGCGCCAAGCCCCTCTCCAGCCCATCCAGCATCCTGCAGCCTTCCCTGAGCTTTTTGGCGATTCCATACGAGAGCGCGGTCCCGGACCTTTCGGCGTTCCTGGCCTCGCCGATTATCCTGCTCTTGGCGACCGCCATGACGTCCCTCAGCGGTTCCGGGTCGGCGCCGCGCGCGCGCCAGTTGCGCGAGAAGAACATCACCGTCCCGAAAAGCATGTCCAGCCCCTCTGGCATGCGGGGCGTCGAGAGCACCTCATCGCGGAGCGCAGCCACGAGGTCCGCCTCGGCCTTCCTGCCGGAATCCCTGTAACCGCCAGCAAGCCTGTCGAAGGCGCTACCGTCCAGGCAGCGTATTGTCACGAACGAGAGCTTCGCCAGGTCGAGGGCGCTGGCCCCGGCGCGCTGGCGCTCCCTGCCAAACATCTCCGTCTGCCCCGCCAGCCCTGCCACGCACCCGTCAAGGTTCATAGTGCGCACAATCCCACTGCCAATGCTTCCGCATCAAGAATATATAACTGTTGCAATGCATTTCATGGCGCGTGGTCAACGCCCCGGCCGGGTCATGCGCCGCAGCAAGGAGAAAGCTGGCGCCATCGACGCGGACAGGCCCATCGCGCGGCAGCTCGCCCTTGCGGGCGCCAGATTCGTCTCGTAAGTGTTGAGGTTTATCGACACCTTCTGCTTGGCCTGGTCGTTCCGCGATGCAAGGTAGAGCGGGCCGTATATTGACACTGTGTAGTTCGCCATCTCTTTGTAAGGCTCTTCCAGGTACGAAACCTGGAAATAGCTGCCGGCGCCCCTTATGCCCTGCTCTAGCTTCTCGATGATCTTCGCCTTGCCGGCTGTGCAGGTGCTGTTGAGCACGAAGCCCAGGTCCTCGGAGAACCTTCCGGAGGAGCAGAGCTTGGATATCGCAGTGCCCCCTCTCAAGACGGTTTCGTCCCCGATGGCAGAGTAGATGCTGCGGAGCAGCACGTCCTGCAGGTAGTCCTTCTCGGCCTGCTGCGGCAGCGGGAAGCCGAGAAGCTTCGCATATCCCCTCCATTCGTCTACCTCCGTCATTCACTCACCAATGTTTGTCTCCAACACCTCTAGCCTCCTGAGCAGTGCCCTTGACCCCACACCTTCTCCGCATAATCTGCAACCTTCGCCCTATTGAGCTTTTTCTGCCTAACCGCGGCCTCCATGGCCTCGCCGAGCTCCCTGCTGGGCTGCCTCAAGTAAAGCGCGTCGACGAACGCCTTCTCGAGATCCGCGATGTTGGTGCCTCCCTCCCTGTGGAAGCCGAACATACACTCCCGCTTTACCATTCTAAACACGATCTTCGCGCCTCCCCTAAGCGTTAACCGGCCTGTGCCTCTTTGATGTGATTACATCTATCAGAATAGGTACCTGCGTGGTGACCCCATAGTAGCTGAGCGCCGCCATGAGGCTCACGTATGACGGCTGTACTATGTTCGATGCGGTTTCGAGCACGCCAGCGCTCTCCGTGCAGTAGATGCCCCTCTCCACCCTGTGGATTGCGTTCCTCGAGACCATGCGTGATAGCAGCAGCTTCACATAAGACCTTCTCTTGCCGAGCACCCCGACCGCATCGTTGAAAGTGAATACGTGCATGCCTTTCTCTGTGAATGTGGCCACTAGATCTGCGAATTGCATAAGGAATCCCGGCTACAAAGATATTTACGTTTTATGTAACATTGGTTATCAAAAGTGATAACTATTGATACATGAATTAGGCATTTGACCGCTTACGAGTGCCAGACGAACGTCATCAGGGAGTAAATCGACATGTATGTGGCGAGGGTGGAGAGGCCGGGGCAGATTCGGCCGCACACCTCCGGGCTGCCCACGGAGACCGTATAAGGGGCAGACGGGCAACGACTGCAAAACTGTAGCACCGCAAGCGGAGTGCTTGTGCAATGGTCGAACGCTGGCGGAAGGTATAAAAGGGTTAGGAGCGTGTGTCAAAGTGGGTAGTAATATGAAGATTCCTGGTGGAAGTGATAACGGCTGAGGGCTTGTCCGCAAAAGCCTATTTTCGCCCCGACGGCAGCGACTTTGTGGACAAGTCGCCGACTTTCTGGACAACTTCAAAACCGAGCCGAGAGGCTATTCTGATTAGGTGAGAAAATGGAGATTGGAGAACTATTAGAGTATTTGTTATGGGTATTGATTGTGCTTGGGATAATCGAGATTATATTGTTATTATAATCCAGGGAAACTCGGAAGTTGTGGGTTGTGGAAAACAAAAATACTCACAAGGTATAAACCTCCAAGTATGATAATTAAAATTATAGTTAGTATATTCTGTAAGGTCATATTCCTAAACTCCCAACCGAGTCTAGCCAAAGAGATTTCTTTGTTTACATCAAATAATCGATTACTATTGAATTGTATGCCTTGTTTTTTGATATATTCCTCATATTGTTTCTTCAAAGCAATATAGGAACGTAGAAAAATCTGTGGCTGTGCGGATTTAGTAAGATTAAGTGCGACTCTCTTGAAATCTCTAGAGAATCTCTTAAATGAAGGTCTATCTGTAGTCATCAAAAATATATCGAAATTTTTTAGGTTCTTTAAGAATTCTCTAATACCGTTCTTCTCTTCTGCCGTATATTGTCCCCATGACATATCTGTTGCAAAAAGTCTGAACAACCATATGTCCATATGCGCTGATTTTCTTTCTTTGAGTGATGGGAATGTAGTATTCCTTCTCAAATCTTTACCAATTTTTTGTGAGTAGCTCACTAACGCATTGGTTGTATCTGCTGGCGAGAGTACATAGCACTTCCTCGAAAGCATATAGAATGCAATAAAAATAGCGCAAATCACCGATGCACTAAAAGACATTGTATAAAATAAATCCAAAATAAAGAATAGATATGGGTAGCTAGCATAAAAATACGGATAATACACATATATCAAGGATACAATGGTAGGCATGAAAGAGAATATTGATAGACTTACGAAAATAAAACCCAAAAATATTAGCGATTTGTAATATGAGAGTCTCCATTTCTCATAAGATATCATTTTCTTTGGCATTGATAACCGATTATTTCGATTGTGCCTTGCTCCATTGTAAACTTCCTTAAAATAGACAAAGAAGCTTCTGAATTTGCGAAATCCATTTTTCTTTTTAAAGAATATATAAGAGAACCAAAACCCTATTCCACTTAAGATTCCGATAATGGATAATTCAGTTACAAACTCATAGAAGATACCTCCAATTATCATATTGCTTGTAGTCAGAAATATATACCCAATATAGATTGTATACGTAGATAAAAGTACCATACCAGAAGCTGCAATTACAAAGACAGACATTCTCCAAATCCAACTCCAGGTGATATTTTCCATAAGTTATACTAGGAACAGAAGATTAAAAGCATTAAGGTACGTTCATTTCGTTGTTAACAACCACGATGTTATGGCACAGAACCTTCAGCAAAAGCTCATTGACCTGCGCCCTTAGCATCTTGCTCTTCAGCATATCGTTGAACTTCGACTTTATCATGAAGAACGTCGTCTCTACATTGCTCCTCTTGTGATATTTCTCCATGAACTTCTCGCTGTTTAGCTGGAAGTAGTGATACATCTTGTTCCATGCCGATTGCTTGCTTATTTTCGTACTCTCCTGTGCGTTGTTCCTAAAGGCGATGTATGCCTTGCCGCCGAGCTTGTCAACAGCATCGTAGTTTGCTATTGAGGAGTAAGCCTTGTCTGCGCTCACTTCCTTTACGTCAAAGCCGTTCCCTGCCGTAGTGTTCAGTAGCGGTATGAAGTTTGGGCTGTCTGCGCTGTAATCCTCCAAGCCTATCTTTACTGCTGTTATTATGTTGGTTTTTACACCTGTCATTATGTGGCACTTCAGCCATTCGTGGTGCTGCAAGGTATTGTGCTTTATCTTGCAGTATTCGTTGAATTTGGTGGTTCTGAAGCCACTGCTGTCTATGGCGAACTGTGTCTCCAAATCCTTCAGAGGCAATGCCGAAAGTTGTATCAGTCTCGTCAGTATCGGCGTTAGCTCCTCCTTGTTCATAAACTCGCTGATTGCTGACCTAGAAGGTGTTTGCTCTACTAGCTTTTGTTCCGATGCAGCCTTTAGGTCGGTTCTGAAACGCCTCAAGGAGAACTGCGAGTAGACTTTCAGCGCAGAGGCGAAAAGAAGGTCTCTCATCGACTCTCTTGGTCTACCCATAGTCTGCACGGGCTCTTCTATCTCTAGGCATATCTCCTTCAGCAGTTCCATGAAGCTCTGCTTTTCGTTCTCTTGGCACTTGTTGTATATCGCCCAAGCTTGCGGATAGGTCAGCCGCTTCTCCCTCATTATCGTGCCTTTCGGAGTGGTTATCTCTACCTTTATAGAATACTTCGCTGCGTAGCCGTGCTTGCACATCAGCTTGCGCTTCTGGCAGTCGGGACAATCGCATACAAAGTTATCATCTACATGATAGACCTTGCTCTTGTCTGTCTGCGACGGCACTATCCAGCCGTCAAAGTCCTTTTCGACCTTCCCTGTCCTTGCAATCTCAAGCCCCTTTAGCTGTCTTCTATCCATAGTCATCATCTATATCTTATGTATAATGTATATTATGAACACAAAGGTATATATACCTTATGTATCATAAACATAATATGTCTAAACAAGGAAAATCTCAAAAAGTTGATGAGAGGGCAATCGCCAAGTCCATAACGATACTACCAAGGCATCAGAGATTCATAGAGGCGAGAAGCATCAACCTCTCCAAGTTTGTACAAAAGAAGTTAGAGGAGGAGATGCAGTTACAGAACTGGAAAGAAACGGACTAGGTCTTATTATGGCGAACGAAAAGCAGTTCAAGTTACATACAAAGTTCATTGCTACGCGTGGTGTAGAGGAATACAGACAGACGATATACACATGGGTAAAGCCTGACGACGTTATCCTTGAAATTGGTTGTGAACATGGAGACACTTCTGCTCTCATATATAATGTCTGCAAGAACCTAATTGCCACCGATATTAGCGAAGACGTTATCAAAACTGCTAGGAAGAGGCATCCACAAATCAAATTTGACATACTAGATGCATTTGATATCAAGAGTGCTATGAGACTCGGTAATCGCTTTACGAAAATATATATAGATATGTCAGGGTTGTCTAGTTATAGAGCATTGCTTGATGTCATTTCATTATTGAACATGTACTCTGGTGTATTCGAACCAGAAGCAATCATTGTTAAAAGCGGTTCTCTGAAACAGTTTGCTAGGAATTGCATCGCTTGGAGATTTGAACCACTCCAAACTGAATGATGACTTTATGGACAGATTTCAGACTTTGCGGACAAGTGAGGGTTTATGGACAAAGCCTAGCGCGGCACCGAAACGCAGTTATATCTGGAGGCCGGATATGGCTGAATAACCATGCCCCAGGCGGGGCGAGCGATGGCATGGACACGATAAGGCAGATGCTCAGGGACGGTCTGAAGCCGGGGGTGGGGCTCGACATGGACAACACCACCGCCAGCCTGGACAGCAACATGGTCCCGGGCCTCAACAAGATGCTCGGCACGAACTACACGGCGAAGGACCTTAACTCCACGTGGTACTGGATGGAGAGGGAGCTGCACCTCGACAGGAGCGTCTTCTGGCTGCTCTACAACGACGCCTGGATGCACTACAAGACGCTGAAGCCGCTGATAACGCCGCAGGAGCTGGAGCTGGTCTCGCAGCACTACCGCGTCGACTTCATAACGGCGAAGGAGTCGCACGCGACCATGCCGTACGTCTTCGACTTCATCTCGATGCACTTCCCAAACCACAGAGGTGCCGTGATCGAGGTCGACCTTGGCAACAGGAAGACCGATTTCGGCCACAGGATACTCGTGGACGACGCTCCCCACGTCGCCGAAGCGGTCCAGAGCGAGAGGTCCGGCAAGTACATCTACCTGGTCAGGGGGAACGAGGACGGGGAATACGGCTACAACGCGCACATAGCGAGGACGCACAAGGTGAGGCCGGTGCCGAACACGCACGAGGCGATGCGCAAGCTGGTCATGATGGCCAGGAGCGCGCAGGAATCCGGGAGGGTAACGGTCACGAAAGCCAGGGATATTGGCTAACCGACGATCCTGAGGAGCTCGTCCAGTCTTGCGCACTCCTCGCAGCCTTCCCTTCCGGTGGGAGGGTCTTCCATCGAGTAGATCCTCTCCGCCTTCTCGAGCAGCCTTCCCACTTCCCCGAGATTCTTCCTTACCTTGTGCACTGTCGGCCTAAACGGCATCTCGAAGCCTTCCATGGTCGTGTGCCTCTCCGCGACCCCCTCCGAGCCCTCCCTTGGGGGCGGCTCGAAGTAGACGAGGTGCAGGCCCTCCACCGGCGCCATGCCGAGGCGCTCGGCTATGAACGCGTAGCCGTTCAGCTGGACCTCGTAGACCGGCATGAGCGCGTCCTGAGTGCCGGTGTACCTCGCGGTCTTGTAGTCGATTATGCCGTAGCTGCCGTCCGCGTTCTGGAAGAGGGCGTCCGGCATCCCGGTCAGTACGCTGTCGCCCACGTTCGCCCTGAACTTGGACAGCGTGGTCTTTATCATCCTCTTCGGGCTGCCCACGCCGCCCAGCCACCCTGGGAAGCTGCGGTGCCTCTCGAAATATCCTTCCACGACGCCCTTCGTGTACGCGTCAATCGAGGAGAAGATGCCGGCGAACGGCGTCTGGTAGGGCAGCCTGCGGTCGTGCCTCGTTATCCAGAAGCACCTCTGGCAGAACGTGTCGGTCTTCAGCCACCCGAGGTCCTTCGCCGAGATCTGCATGAATGTGAATCGCTACGATGGCTTTTAATGCTTGCCTGATAAGTAAGTTCTATGGCGATCCTGTCGGAAAGGGCGAAGCACGCGGTGAACGCGCTGCACGAGGAGAACGCGATAGCGGAGCAGCTCGAGAGGAAGGGGAAGAAGGTCATAAGGCTCAACCAGGGCGACCCTCCCCTCTACTTCCCGACCCCCGAGTACATGATAGAGGAGCACGTCCGGGCGCTTAGGGAGAGGAAGACGAGCTATGCCCAGTTCTCCGGTGAGCCCGAGCTGAAGGAGGCGATAGCGAAGCGCTACAGGAAGCACGGGCTGCGCCTCGGCCACGAGGACGTGGTGGTAACGGCCGGGGTGTCTGAGGCCCTGCAGTTCCTAAACCAGAGCCTCATAGACAGGGGAGACGGCGCGATACTCTTCAGGCCGTACTACGCGCCGTACGTCCCGCACCTCAGGATATCCGGCGGCGCCCCGGTCTTCGAAAATTATGATGAGAAGGACGGCTGGAACATAGAGCTGGGCCACGTGGAGGGTTCGCTCAGGAGGATGAGGAAGGAGGGAAGGCTCAGGAAGGTAAAGTACATGCTGATAACCAACCCGAACAACCCCACGGGAACGGTGCTGAGGCACTCGGTGATAAAGGAGATCGTGGACCTCGCCAGCGAGTACGGGGTCCTGCTGGTCAGCGACGAGATCTACGACGAGATAGTCTACAATGGCGCCGCGTTCACCAGCATAGGCAGGCTGGCACGGGGCGTGCCGCACGTCATACTCAACGGCGCCTCGAAGAACTTCGACGCCACTGGGCTCAGGGTCGGCTACGCGGTCGTGCCGGAGCACGACAAAGCAAGCGAGGCGGTAAAGCTCGCCTTCTCGAACTTCGCGTCGATAAGGATAAGCGCGAACAGGCCCGCGCAGCTCGCCCTCGCCGCAGCGATGGAGAACGGGGCGCAGCACAACGAAGCTGTCACAAGGATGACGATAGGCATAGCGCAGAGGGTCAACTACGCCATGAAGCTGCTGAAGGAGAACCCCCACCTCAGCACGGTGCAGCCCAACGGCGCATTCTACCTCTTCCCGAGGATAGACCTGAAGGCCATGAGGATGGGGGACGACGCGACCTTCACGAGGAAACTGCTGCTCGAGGAGCATGTCCAGGTCGTCAGGGGCAGCGGCTTCGGCTCGCCAGGGCATTTCCGCATGATAGCATTGCCGCCCAAGGAGGATCTCGAGCTGGCCATTAAGAGGATAAACAGGTTCTGCAAGCGGCACGCGAGATGAGCGTGGAGTGGGAATATAGGGCATTGCCGCAGGCACGCAGTGTATATACCAGATATGTACCCGGATTTGCTGGTGCGCTTTTTATATTTATACTGCATTGGAAAAACCGATTGCATGAGGAAGCAATACGCTATGTTCGTGGCTCTGGGTGTGGTGCTCTCGCTGGCAGGCTTTGCGTTCGCGCAGAGCGTTGGCCCGCTCTCGGGAAGCTTCACCGCCAACCCGAAGGCGATAGCCATCGGCATGAACTCGATACTTAGCGCCAACCCGACAGGAGGCACCCCTCCGTACACGTGCTCGTGGAGCTTCTGGAGGGGCGCGAACCCCGACCAGATCGCCTTCGGGAACGCGAGCTGCACGGTGATTTTCGAGGGCAATTCGTCGACCACGGGCAAGCCCGACTGGATACAGGCCGTGATAACCGATTCTGTGGGTGACAGCTTCACGGTCGGCGCGAACCATGGAAGCCCGGGGGCGCCGAGCATACCGGTCGAGACGACCGGCCTCACGTTCTCGATAACCGCTTCCTCGAATGCGGTGCTGGTGGGTAACACGGTCCTGATAACCAACAGCTCGAAAACGGCGACAAACGGATACATAGGCGGCACAGCGCCGTACACGTTCTCGTATTCAGTGAGCCCCTCCAACGGCGTCACAGAAAGCGGGAACTCGTTCACGTTCACGAGCCCGGGCGGCTATTCCATAACCGAGTACGTGACAGACATCCTGGGCTTGACGGCCTCTGACACTGTGACCGTAGAGGCAATGGCGCAGGGAGGGTCCCTCTTGGCCCCGATGCCGATACCGTCGACCCCGCAGCCCATCGACTCGGGGCAGGGCGTCACGCTAACCGCTAACGCCACCGGCGGCACGCAGCCGTACACGTACCAGTGGTACACGGGCGCGAGCTGCACCAACCCGATAAACGGCGCGACCTCTGGCACGTTCCTTGTCGTGCCGACCGCGACCACGACCTATTATTACCTCGTGACAGATTCGCAGGGCGGCACGGCCTGCTCCTCCGGCGTCATCGTCACGGTGAACCCAAGGATAGCCATATTGGGGGCGAACGTTATACCCCCGATAATCGACCTCGGCGGATCGGTCTCGCTTTCTGTGTCGTCAGTATCAGGAGGCACCGGAACATATACCACGGAGCAGTGGTATTCCAGCGCAGTTGACAGTAACTCGACAGGGACTGCCGCAGGGTTCTCCGGCCTTGCGGGAACGGACACGCCCGGAGCCGTTGGCACCGTCTACTACTATTTTGTGGCCTCTGACGGGAACTCTACCACTGAGGCAATAACTCCGACATTCACCGTTGCCGTCAACCCCGACCCTGAGATAACCGTGAGCCCCACGAATTCCGTGATAGACGCAGGACAGAGCGTCGCGTTCGCCAACGCCACTGCGGGAGGGACGCCTCCGTACAGCGGCTACGCGTACTCCGTGAGCCCGGGCGGCAATTACGTGATAAATGGCAATTCGATAACCTTCAATGCCGCAGGCGTCTACACCGTGACCGAGACGGTCATGGACAGCTTGGGGGTCTCAGCATCTAACAGCGTCACCGTTACGGTGAACCCGCAGCTGTCGGTGCCGGTGCTGACGGCGTCCATACCGATCATACAGCCAGGCCAGTCAGAGACGCTCACGCTGTCGTGGTCCGGCGGCACGCCGCCATACAGCGTCACGCTCTACAACATGACCGGCTCGAAGGTAATCTATGCCGCCACAGTATCGGCGAACACGGCGTCGTACACCTTCACGACCGGCGCGATAGGGTCGTTCCCGTTCAACGGGTTCGTGACCGACAGCGCCAAGCTTCCCGAAACGCTCAACTCCACCCCGGCATCTGTAACCGTGTACCAGTCGCTCTCGTTCAGCGGCGTGTGCGGGAAGCACTACCAGCAGGACCGCACCTACAGGTACGTCATAAGCGACCAGAACTACACCGCATTGGGGTCGCTGAACCTGGTGGGGAGCAATTTCGCCTACAACATAACGAAGCTGACGCAGAGGCCCGTGTACATAATGCACACCGGAAGCAACGACTGCATGGTAGTCAACGCCCCGGGAGGGGGCAACGTGATAGTCACCTCGACCGGGAGCAACAATGACGAGACAATCTCGATGCCGGCGAACGGTAACATAACCGACGTGACGATCGGCAGCAACGACCACCACATCGTGCTGCTTTCGGGAACGGGCAGCCTCGACTTCGGCCCCAGCACAGGGAGCAACAACGCGTACAAGATCACGGCCGGCAGGGCCGACACCCTGCTCCTGCTCGACGGCTCGAACAACAAGGTGGACTACACCGCCGCCAGGGGCTCTGTTGCGGGCTTCGGCCTCACCGGGAACAACAACAAGCTCATGCTCGCCGGGGGCTACTCGTCCGCGAACGCCATCGGGAACCGCAACGCCTTCGCGTTCGTGAACGAGGTCGTGACGAGCCTGACGTGCTCCGGGAACCAGAACAGCGCAGGCACGACGAACAGCACCATACTGTTTAGGCAATGCTGAGGGTGGTGCAGCTGCCCAGGCCCAGCCGGATGCGGTCGCAGTCCGCGATGGAGTACCTGATGACGTACGGCTGGGCAATACTCATCATCGCGGTGGTGCTCGGGGCGCTCTACTCCCTCGGGGTGTTCTCCAACCTCGGCACGGTCACCGCGTGCGTGGCGCAGTCCGGCTTCCTGTGCTCCCAGCTCGCTTTCAACGCCAGCACGAGGGGCCCTACCGGCCTTCCCTCCGTGACCGTCAAGGTCGGGAACGGCTACCAGGCCTGGACGAACGTCTACTTCGCGGTGGTGCCGCAGGGCCAGAAGATCACGGACACGAGCGTGGGGAACGAGGGGCAGCCGTACGACTTCCTGTACTGGTCGAGCTGGTGCGGAGGCAGCGACAACAACTCCAACTACTTCTCGTCGCTCGCGCCGGGGCAGGTGGTCACCCCAAAGATAAACTTCTGCCAGACGATGGTGCAGGGGCCGCTGAGGCTGGGCGCGGTCGCCAGGGGCACCATCTGGGCGATGTACTCCGTGCCCGGGCAGTCGAACCTGGTCAGCGAGATCGGGGTCTTCACCGCCACGGCGAGCCAGGGCTGACTTGCCGCCTGCCTTTCCGGAGATGGCAAGGATTAATAACCTTGGAAGCCATCAGCTTAGCGTGGGCCCGTGGTCCAACGGCATGATACCAGCTTTACACGCTGGGGACGGGGGTCCGACTCCCTCCGGGCCCACTCACGAAGCACGTCTCCTCTGCCATCCAACCTTGTACCCTTCAGCCTGCACTCGCGGGGAGCTGACCCATTGCTCTGACACGGTGCCGACCACCCTGACTTTCTCCCAATCTTCAAGCATCTCCACGCTGTCAGAAGAGACGCTTGCCGGCAGATTGTACTTTATCCTGGCAAATGGGGAGGATTTCTGGCGATCCTGATGGAGGCGGAAACTAACGCTGTTGTTGGTCTTAGTGAAGTCGCACACATAGCCCTCCAGGGCAATCGTTTCCCTCATATACGATGCAGGGTATCTTGCCAGGTCCATTACGGGAACCTCTCTGGCCTTGCTGGAAGGTCCGTCCTTGGTTTTCATCGGCATGCGACCACTACACTAACTCTTCTAAAATAAATATAAATACACAGCCCTTAATATCCCAATATGCCGGACAAGACAACCCCTCTGGTGCGGATCGACACCTTCGGCAAACTGACAGTCTACGGGAAGCTCGAGAACCTGAACCCCTCGGGCAGCGTGAAGTACAGGACCGTGACGAGGATGCTCTCCGACGCGATAAGGTCGGGGGAGCTCAGGGAGGGGATGCGCCTGATCGAGGTTACTTCCGGCAACACCGGCATCGCTCTCGCCTTCAGGGGCAGGGAGTTAGGCTATCCGGTCACGATAGTGACGTCCCAGCTGGC
The DNA here is from genome assembly GCA_021787495.1 of Microcaldota archaeon. Taxonomy (GTDB): domain Archaea; phylum Micrarchaeota; class Micrarchaeia; order Micrarchaeales; family Micrarchaeaceae; genus A-MIC-10. The sequence continues at coordinate 239,144 of JAJYLX010000001.1, forward strand.
CACGGACGAGACGAAGAGGATGATCAGGGGCTACGGCGCAGAGATAATAGAGAGCGATTCCTACCAGGGCGGCATGAGGCTGATAGAGAGGAGGATGCGCGAGGAGCCGAAGTCATGGTACTGGACGAGGCAGACGACCAATCCCAGCTCCCTGCAGGCGAACATGGAGCTGGGCAGGGAGATTCTGGGGCAGTTCGGGGCGCAGTTCGGCGGTAGAATAGACGCGTACATGGGATCCACGTCAGGGGGCAGCACCCTGACGGGCGTGGCAAGGGCGCTCAAGGAGGCGAATCCCATGACAAGGGTCTACAGGGTGGCCCCAAAGGGGGAGTTCAAGAACGCGGGGGTGGAGGACATCACCGACGAGTACATCCCGCTGCTGCCGCTGTTCGACAAGCATGTCGTGGACGAGGTCGTCAGGGTGGGAGAAGACGAGGCCATAGCCGCCGCAAGGGAGCTCGCAGAGAAGTACAAGATCGCAGTGGGCATCTCCGCGGGAGCCGACTTCGCCGCAGCGAAGAGTGTAGCAGGCAGCGTCAGCGGAAACTGCGTCCTCGTATTCCCGGACAGCGCGGATAGGTATTCAGTTCTTACGGAGAAGCAATGAGCCATCCACGAAAGAGATTCGAGTATGCTATTGATAAACCCTAAATACTTTCCTTCTGAGGGCAGTTAGGTACAGTACAAACCCATACAGGCATCGAAATGCCTAGAAAAAGACACAGGCCGAGTCGCAAAGCTAGCCGCACTTATACCAAGATGACGGGTTCGGAGATAAAGACAGCGAGAGAAAAACTTGGTATAAACGACGTAGAGGTCAAACGCAGTAATGTAAGCGAGTGCGACAAGTATGACTGCAATACGGCTGCCGAGGCCATGTGTAGATATTGCGGGAGGTGGTTCTGCATGTATCACCGCGACGCAAAGATAGCAACCACGGCGCAATATGTTTGGAATATGGACAGGTCAGACTATGGGCGGTGGAAAAAATACCAGGATGACTGGCACCGCAAGGACGGCCATCCATGCACGGCTTACACAGAGTGGTGGAACACAGACCATAGGGGTAAACTGAGCAGAATTTCTACAGCCCAATTGGGGGAGAATCGTACTAAACGGAATTCTAGCGTAGATTGGGGACGGCCAAGACAGGAGGTTCGGGATGCTCATTATGCTACGGCCCAAAAGGCGCAAAACACGCGGCCTAAAATTAAGGGTAATCGCAAGAAACTTGTTGTGGTTGCGGCTCTTATTGTCCTGATTGCCGCATTTGCCATCTTTCTGCTATCAGATCATGACCAGCTTTTAGGAACGAATAGTAACCAACCACACTCAAATGGAGCTTTGGCAAAAAGTACTTCATTACCCACGACCAGCGGCACCTCGACTAGTACGACCTCCGTATCCACGACTACGGTTTCGCAGGCTGAACAGAATGCGCAATGGGCTTCCCTATTCTTCGCGAATGTCAGCACAGCACGCGGCACGCCTTATAAGTCATGCGGGCTTCTAAACCAGTTCGCCCAGACAAGATTCAGCACTATGGCGGCGAATTATGGCATAAGCCATTATGGATACGCCCAGGATTTCAGCAGCTACTGGCCAAATGGGTATGGCTACGGCGACCTGATATACACCGGGTTTGGTGAAGAGGTCTTCTTCCCAAGCGGCTCGGCACCATACTCGCTGGGCATAAGCCCGTACGACATGATGGGACAGGTAAGGAGCGAGGCGCCGGTCCACTGGTCGGAGCTCATGGACAACAATCTCACGTACTACGGGTATTACATAGCGGATGGTCCGTCATATAGCATTCTTGGGCCGGGTGGGGGTTACGGCGGGCCGTGTCCAGTGACGGAGATACCGGGCCCGGACATAAACATCCAGCAGTTCTTTGCACAATATGGGTGCTCGGTGGAGGTCGCCAACGAGAGCTATTTCGTGATCGAACTGGCACAGGTGTGCCCCCTAGGCACCGGGGCAAAATATGGATGAACTGGCGAGTTTAATGCGGAGCGGAAAATCGAAAAAACAAGAATACAAGTACGAATGCAAATTGTGTGGCTCCAAAACAAAAACGGAGGCTGGAATGCAAAGACATGTTAAGAACCGGCACACTAGCAAGGCAAAAAATAAAGAAGTGTGGCGCTATCCTGGCAGCGATGGATGGTCTATTCTCGAATTTATAGGAGGGGCTGTGGTTGGGTATATAGTCGTATACGCGCTAAGCTATGTACTTGGGTTGATAGGGGCAGGCCTCTATGTAATATTCTTTACTTTCGTTACGTGGAAGGCCGTGAAGGACAATAACCGCAGGGTCTTGGAATTTTCTGCGGGGTTGGGCGGTTTGGTAATAACTTTCATCCAGTATGAGATACTCAGAAAATATGGGATCGGTGTCCCTGTATTTTTGGCATCCCTGCTTGTAGGTGGGGTGATATTCTTCATTTTTGCTCTATTATGGGCAGTAGCATATTCCGGAGGACAATACACAAACGCCACTGTATTGTTGGCTACAGGCACTTCCGAGTCGATTCAACCAGGACATTATTATTACATGAATTTCACTGTTTATTCACAGGCCAACTTAACCGGACAGCTCTACATAGACAGCGGAATCAACGTATATCTCATGAGCAGAGGGTCGTTCAGGCTTTTCAAAACCCTGGGATTGGGTTCCGTCGTTCCGATCTGGGAATATGGGACGCCCGGTGCTTCAGAGATAAGCGTTGGTGTGTCGCCAGGTAACTATACGCTCGTATTGGACAACGAAGGCACAAAAACAAACAGCTTTACTGTAGAGGGGAGCATGGAACTATCTAAATGAATTGCTTCCAGTCTGGAAAGGGAGCTGTAAGCTAAGGGGTTAGTATCAAAATCTTAGATATTATCCGCTTATGCCCCTTTTCTTGAACCACATGCCCCTTCTCCTCAGCACCTCTACTTCATCATAGACCTGCTTTTTCTGCGCCCTCATGGCTTCTAGGTCTGGCTTTACCTCATCCATAATCTGCCTGTAAAGTTCAGGGTTCTTCGCCTGAAGGGTGTGTATTATCTTGCTGTCGTATTTGAGTTGCAGGTGCCTGAGCCTCGTCCTTGCCGTAAGCTGCCGGATGGTCTTAAGCAAGTAGTTCTTCCGTAGCTGCATCTTCCTGTTGCGCTCGCTTTCGGTAACCATGCCAGTCACCAATTGCTATTTCTGCTGCTGGACTTAAATGCTTTTAGTGGGTGCAAACCGCAGGGGAACAGGGCGGGTACGACTTTAGTAGATAAAACAATGTTAATATTGTAAATAATATAATATGATACATTTATATAGTTTCATAAACTATTAATATTTGTGATAATATGGCTTTGACCATAAAAACGCCCGTAAAAGAGATGGAGGAGAAAAGGCCCGTTATCGAGGTGCTGGAAGAGAAGCTAAAGTCTGATAGCACCAACGCATACACGATAGCTGGGTTAATGATACAATGCTTCGGCGCAAAAGAAAGCGAGATAAACCAGCCTTTCAGAGACTGGAAGCTAGGACAGCCCGCCCTATATTCGCGGATAAGGAACGCCCTGGACAAACTGGTAGAGCAGGGCAGGGTAAAGCGCGCCAAGAAGGACAGGGCCATGCACTACTGGTATATAACCCGGACAAACAGGGACAGGTAGCTGTGTTGAGGGAATTATGAAGGCAAGCTACTTACTTAAAGTTAGCTTTACATATAGTATTGCTGGGCTATGGGGTCGTAGAGATGGTGCGGTTTGTACAAAAGTATATAAGCTTATACTTACATAAAATAAGCAGTCAAGCTGCGTTATGGCAACGCTATACAAATAGCCGACTGCTTCTGGGTTAAGTTAAAATAGTTATGGTGCGATGTGGTGTTAGCGTGAGCCTCGCGGTTTATGGTGTTTATATGGCCGATTCACTAGTAGAAGAACTACCTAAGATCGTAGAAAGGGGGAAGAAAGAGGCCGAGAAGCTACTTGATGGTCTATCAAAATCCCAAAGAGTAACCCTGCAGACAAATGAGCTTGTCCTGCCCACCAAAGCTGGAGGATTAAAGGCGTTTATGGGTTCTAAAGGAGGCGAAAGCAAAGAGCCTCTAAATAGGCTCATTTACGGAGACAATCTACTCGCAATGCAAGCCTTGCTCGCCGGTGATGCTGCAACTGGACTTCCTTCAATGCGTGGAAAGATTGATTTGATATATATTGACCCGCCATTTGACAGCAAAACAGACTATAGGACTAAAATACATCTACCAGCAATAGATATAGAACAGAAGCCATCAATAATAGAACAGTTTGCATATTCTGATACATGGAAGGATGGCACTAGATCCTATTTGGAGATGATTATACCTAGACTCATATTAATGAGGGAGCTACTGAACGAATATGGTTCTATATACGTTCATATCGATTGGCATGTTGGGCATTATGTTAAAGTAATAATGGATGAAATTTTTGGTAGAGAAAACTTTTTAAACGAAATAACATGGCAAAGAGTATATTCACATAACGACTCAAATAGGTATGGTCGAGTCCACGATACTGTCTTCTTTTATTCGAAGTCTAAAGACTTTATCTGGAATCAACAATATGAACCATATGATGAGAAATATCTGGGAATGTACTCTATGGATGATGGGGATGGAAGGAAGTATAAGGTTGAAAATACAATGGGACCTGGGGGAAGAGGGTCTACATATGAATGGCATGGACACACCCGAGCATGGAGATATTCTAAAGAGACGATGAAAAAATTAGATGATGCAGGGCTTCTATATTATACAAATAGTGGATTTCCAAAAAAGAAAGTTTACTTGGATGAAATGCCAGGCAAACCTATACAAGATGTGTGGGTAGACATAAATGTTATAGCCGGACAAGCGAAGGAGCTATTGAATTATAATACGCAGAAGCCAGAAAAGTTGCTGGAAAGAATTATTAAAAGTTCGAGCTCAGAAGGCAGTGTTATAGCAGACTTCTTCTCAGGTTCTGGGACTACTGGATCTGTTGCAGAAAGATTTGGAAGGAAATGGATTATGTGTGATCTTGGTAAACCTGCCTGTATGATTGCTCGAAAAAGATTGGTAGATCAAGACTCAAATTCCTTCCTGTATCAGTCTATAGGAGATTACCAGAAGGAACAGTTCGAGAGGTCTCAATATAAAAGTGTGGGAGATCTCGCACATGTAGTAATCAATCTCTATGGTGCATTGCCGTTCCCAATGCAGGAAGGAACACCAAATAACATAGGTTATATAAAACAGAGCAAAACGCTTGTCTATGTAGATTCGCCTACAAGGATGACAGGGAATGCTACATTAAAGAAAGCCCAAGAACTAAGGGCTTCATACTTAGGAGGTTGGGAAAAGGTAGTAGTGCTAGGATGGAACTTCGACCTTAATATCAGCAGGATAATAGAGAACTTCAAAAAAGAGATAGGATCTGGGAGATTGGAGGTATTAGTAATACCAGCAGACTTGCTAGAAAAGCTAAAGCACAAGGCGGACTATGAAAGATTGATAAAAGAGGGCAAAGTGAGATTTTCATCATTGCAGTACCTTACAATAAAGCCGATCAAGAAAAATGGATTGGACAAGGACAATGATGAGTTAAGCGTGGAACTGGACAATTATGTCTTGCTTTCTCCGGATGCGCTGCCATTGGACAAGGAGAACAAAGAGAAGCTTGAGAAGGTAATAGAAAAAGACCCACTCGGCCTAATAGAATACTGGAGTATTGATCCTGACTATGATAATGAGGTATTCAGAAGCAAGTGGCAGGACTATAGAGAAAACCACGAGGACAAACAAAAAGTAGACAGAAAAGCAAAGCTTGTAGTTCCAAAAGTAAAAGGAAAGAGGAGGGTCTGCATTAGGGCGGTAGACGTTTTTGGGTTCGAGAGCGATGCGGTTAGAGAAGTGGAATAATGGCTAATACAAGATTGTCAGGAACTAGGGACACACCCCTAAAGCTTGCTGCGCAGATTACCAAACTGGCTAACAAAGCGTGGGAAGACGGCAGCTTCATTGATAGGGTAACCCCCGTAACAAGAGAGCTACTGAAATTCTGGAATCCTAAAGGTAACTTCGCAGATGAGCGGGACATCAACTTCCACGAGGGACAATGGCAGGCCATACTGAATGCGATTTATGTTCACGAGATAATAGGGGTAAAGAGCGTAAAGGACCTGTACATGTCCATCTATCCGGAATTGTTGCAGGAGATGGACCTCCTCGACTTGAAAAAGGACAAATATGAATATCCGAAGTATTGCGTAAAGATGGCAACGGGAACTGGGAAGACCTGGGTGCTTGATTCCCTGCTCATCTGGCAATATCTCAATTCAAAGCACGAGGAGAGGGAAACGGGAAAATATTCAAAGAATTTCCTTATCGTGGCTCCTGGTATCATAGTGTATGAAAGGCTGCTTGATGCCTACTTGGGGAAAAGAAACGAAGACGGGACTAGAAGTTTCGAGCAGTCCGATTTCAAGAGATTTGAGAAGCTGTTCATACCATCAGCTTACAAAGATGAGATATTCGGCTTTGTTCAGGGCTGCATAGCCCAAAAGGAGGAGATAGGAAAGAAGGTAACCGGGGAAGGGCTTATAGCAATGACAAACTGGCATGTATTGGTAGAGGACGAAGAGGATTCAGAAGCCGATAGCCCGCTCGACAGTCCCCAAGTTGCGGTCAAAGCCCTCCTGCCGATAACCCCAGGAACATCAGCCGGACATTCACTTGAAGAGCTAGACAACCAGTATCTAAGGGGAAAAGAGCTAGAGTATCTGGCGAATCTGAAAGACTTAGTGATTTTCAATGATGAAGCACACCATCTGGGAGAGATAAAAAAATCCGACGAAATCTTGGACAAGAAATGGCAGGAGGCGATAGATACAATCTCAGAAAACAAGAAGGGCAGATTTATACAAATCGACTTTTCCGCAACCCCATATACGGTGACAGGGAGTGGTCAGAACAGGGTTCAGAACCATTTTCCCCATATCATAGTAGACTTTGAATTGGTCGAAGCCATAAAGCAGGGGCTAGTGAAGACAGTAGCAATCGACAAAAGGAAGGAATTTGCCTCTGTTCCTTTAGAGGATTTGGATTTCAAGGCGGAACGGGAGGGCGGGAGCGTGACCAGTCTTTCAAATGGACAGGAAGTGATGATAAGAGCGGGTGTAACAAAACTTAAAATACTCGAAGATGGATTTACAAAACTGGACAAGACAAAATATCCAAAGATGATGATTGTTTGCGAGGACACCAGGGTTGTGCCTTATGTGGTGGATTTCCTAAAGAAAGAGGGATATTCAGACGAGGAACTTATGGAGATTCACTCCACTAAGAAGGGGGATATTACCGCGGATGAATGGAAAGAAATAAAGCGGAGGCTTTTTGATATCGACAAGCACAATAAACCCAAGATAATCATATCCGTCCTCATGCTAAGGGAAGGATTCGATGTTAACAACATTTGTGTGATTGTCCCATTGAGATCCAGCTCCTCCTACGTTCTTCTGGAACAGCTGATAGGGAGAGGATTAAGGTTGATGTGGAGAGAGCCGCAATATGCTGAACTTAAATCTGAGAATAGGGAAAGGCTGTTGATAAAGAAGGAGGAGCCAGCCAACTACCTAGACATACTGAGCATAATAGAGCACCCGAACTTTATCGAATATTATGATAGGGTATTGCAGGGGCTGGTCGGGAAGGTAGGTGAGATAACAAAGAAAGACCATGTAGTGGGTGACATGGTAAATGTTGGTCTTAAACCGAACTATGCGGATTATGACTTATTCTGGATAATAATTATACATGACAAGGAGGAGGAATTTGCAGATGCGAAACTTTCAGTAGAGACTCTGGAACCATCTCTTATATCGCTGGAAGAACTGATGCCATTGGTCAAAACAATGAAAGGGGATACATTTTATGCGGAGGAATTGACTGTAAAGACAAAATTCGGGGAATATAGCGTCCCATCTACGTTATTCACGGCCAAGAGCTACAATTCCTTCATAGAGAAAATAGTGGACGTTGTTTCAGTCGTGCACGTAAGGACGGGCAAAAAATCCCAAAAGAAGTTTCCGACAATGCAGATAAACAAAGCGCTCATAGCAAAACTAATTGACGAGTATATACGGCATAGATTATTTGGCAAGGACTTTGACCCGCTAAAAGACAACAACTGGCGTATTTTGCTCATAGCGCAGAAGGGTATAACCAAACACATAGTGACGAACATAGCAAAATCCGTTTATGACCTGCAGAATAATCTTAAGGTGACGGAAGCCACAGTCGTCAAGAGGTATTTCTCGGAGGTCAAAGAAATCAGGATAAGAGAGACTTATGCTTTGGATGTTGCAAAGACCATATACGAGAGAATAGCCTATCCTTCGAACGGTGGCGGGCTTGAAAGGGACTTCATTGAGTTCATCGATGGGGATTCAAAAGTCAGGGCTTTCATGAAGATAAACGAGTATATCCATGACTTTGCCAATATCACCTACATACGGGACGACGGTCTTCTTGCCCACTACTTCCCCGACTTCATGGTAAAGCTAGATAAGCAAATCTATCTGGTGGAAACAAAGTCTGACAGAGACCTTAACAACCAGAACGTGAAGAGCAAGAGGCTTGCAGCCATGGATTGGATAGAAAAGATAAACGAGTTGAAGCCGGAAGACAGGATGGATTGCACTTGGAGTTATGTGCTGCTCGGCGAGAATACCTTCTATGGCATGAAAGAACAGGGGGCGAGCACGGAAGAGGTACTGGAGTATGCAAAACTCAATAAATCAAAGATAAAGGGTACGCTCAGGGAGTATGTTGGGGACAAGGAGTATTAGAATAAATTTAGAATATTATATGGTGATTGAACGAAAGCGCAAGGTGGCATAGAAGATCTTACACCAGCAGGAGGTATAGTGGCGATTCTAGCTGGGGTGCTGATATTAATAATGGTCGCACCAACAATACCACAAGGAGCACCACAGCTGGAGTATATTATTGTATACGGGATAAGCATTATACTCATAGCAGGTGGTATTGCTGCAATAGTATCAGCATTTATGTAGCGTGATTTCCTGTCAGACATTTCAGCGATTATAATATCGATACTTACCATAATCTTGCCTGGTATAATTACTTATGCAGCTGGTTTCATGCTAAATACATACGTACCAAGGCTTATGACACGCAAAGCCATTCTCCGAAAGCTACGTTCTGTAAGCCCCACATTACAAGGTACCTTTTATAGAGACCTTACTCTCATACAGGACAGACAGAACAGGAATAGGAATTTTAAGATTTCGATGGGGTTTTATTCGCTCGGATATTGGTTATTTGTTCTTTTCATAATAATTCCGCAGGCATATTACTTTTTGGCTGGAACCATAATAATCTTCGTAACCTTTATTCCACCGTATCTAGGAATCGCCTTAGAAAAGCACTATCGGGACGAAAAGGATGCAAGCATAATCGAGTATCTGGTGGCGAAGAACAGTAAGATTGTAACCCTAACACAAGTCTTTTCGATAGTGATGATGGGCCTCTATACGACAATATCATATCCATCCAGCTTATATACAAGCCTTGCCGGAATCCTAGGTGCTACCTCAATAATACTGTTCATGCAATTCAGAATGAGAGAACCTTCTAGCACAATAGAGGACAGGATTTTTAGGAGTATTGTCAAGGCTGCAATCTATGTAGAGATAACGACGAAATATGAAAAGATAAAAGGTAAGATAATAAGCATAGGCGACTACCTAATAATAAAAGACAGATTCAGCGCAAAACACCCTCTCGACTGGCACAGCATTACAAGCATATCATTGCTTAAAGATGAAAAACAGGTCGGCTTGTAAGCGAACAGCCCAGCCGAAAGCGATGTAACATCGACACTACTTACTCTTGGAACGATGATTCTCATAAGCGAAGTACGACCCGGCGACGCCTATACATGCTATCAAGATTTCACACCACGTGTTCGGTCCGACAATCTGTATACCTACTCCCCACAGTATAAGGAAGGATAAGCTAACGAAGCCAGCAATCGCTACGAGAACCATAAACACGAGCGCGGTGAGTGGAGGTGTCTCCCACTTGATTCTATATGCCGTCTGCATCAGTCCCACCTCAAATGACTGCCACAGCGCGGGCAAACTGGTGTGTTTTTCCTGACTACCAGGTTACAGACTGGACATCTGTATATCTTTGTGCCTCTGTCAAAGAGGGCTTTGAAGAGTATGGCACCGAAGATGGCTGCACCTCCGATTATCGCTATGTTCTTTATCGTATGGTCATTGACCATGGTGAACTACCTCGGGCTGAAGCCCGAGGCTTCCACTGCGTACCACTCAGTTAAAACGTAGCTGCATCTGCTTCCTGTCATTTTCAGGATGCAGGCTCGGGCGGTCGTGTTTGTCGATGTAATCCTTG
>JAJYLX010000009.1 GCA_021787495.1 Microcaldota archaeon
AGGAAGAGGTCTGCATATCCCCTCTAGTGGTATGGCAGGAGTACTACCTTTCCCCAAAGGCTGCCGTTACGGCATCGACTGGACAGCCTCCGCACCCCCATAGTGAGGGTTTATAAGGAGATACTGAATGAAGAACAATAAATTGCTTCCCGCGGCGGGCGCGATAGCGCTGCTGCTGGTGGCGGTGCTGCTGGCGATAACTGTGATCGCAGTGCTGTATTCCGTCGCCTCGCCCGGCACGAAGGCTCCGCAGGGCTACATAACCGTCTCGGCAAGCGGATTCGCGTCCGCGCCGCCGTCGCAGGCGCTGCTCTACATAACGGTGAACGGCACCGGGGCAACGGTCTATGATGCCGTCTACAACATGTCGGCCGCGATGCAGTCTGTGAACGCGACCATTGTCGGGTACGTGCACGGCAACATGAGCATGGTGTCCACGTCGCAGTACAGCGTATACAAGACGTACAACAGGAGCACCTACACCGCGACTGAGAGCGTGGTCGTGACCATGCCCAACATCTCGGATGTAAATGCGGCGCTGGGCAAGCTGTCGGCGCTTGCCAACGCATACGTTACAGGCGTCTCGGCGCAGCTCTCGGCCGACCAGGTGACGCAGTTGCGCACGCAGGCGCTCAAGGCTGCGCTGCTCAATGCGACCGAACAGGCGGGTGAGCTGGTCTCCCCGATGGGCGTCAAGATGACGAACGTCTCCATAAGCGGCTACGTGATACGCCCGTATCCCGTGTACGCGCTCGCGGCGGGCGGTTCGGCACCAGTCGCGAAGGACGTCGCGCCCTCGTTCTTCGGGGGCACGAGCAAGGTGAGCGAGAGCATAAGCGCAGTGTTCAGCTACGGTTGAGCGTTCAGGGCTGGCTCAGCCAGCCCGAACTTCTTCCTTGCGCGCCCTATGGCCTCGTCATACAGCCTGCGGTCGTAGAGCGCCTCTATCTCTATGAGGGTGGTAGCCATGTTCCCGAGCATGCTGTTGGCATCGTTCCACATGGCGTAGGGCACGAACCTTATGTTCCTCACGGTCATGCCCCTCGACAGGACCTCGCCGGCCATCTCCGCCGTTATGTGGTTGTTGTCGTGCTCCCTGAAGTAGGAGATGAAGGCCCCTGCTATCTCCGCGCGGCCCATGCCGAGCCAGTAGTGCATCGCGCACCATGCGACCTTGGGCAGCTTCGCGCTCGCGCAGAAGACGAAAATCTCGTCTTCCAGGTCGACGAACCTCTTCGCCCCCTCGATGTTCTGCATAGTGGTGAGCGACTCCTCCTCAAGCCTCAATTCGATGCTGCCGCGCAGCCTGCCGGACATGTAGTCGCGCATCGACGCCGCCTCAGACACGAGCGGCCTGCGCGGGTCAGTCCTGCCGCCGCAGAGCACCACCCTCTCCACGTTGCCGGAGTTGGCAAAATCGATGAAGCCATCGACATATCCCCTGTACGTCTCGTTGCTGGTATCAAATAGGCCGTATCCGAGGAGCACTGCGGTGGTCGCCATACCTACACTCCTATATGCCACCGCTTCGCACGTTAAGAATAAAAAGCCGCGTGTACGGTCAGAGCGATATCTCTATGCGCCTGCCGTACGCACCCCGCACAGCGCTCTCGATCTTACCCTTCAGCTCGAGCTTGCGGGCCTCCGTGTCAGAGAGCCTATGCGAGAGCCTGTCTATCCTCCTCACGCGCTCCCGCTCCACCTCCGCAGCCGCGCTGGCGCTGTCTGCCTGCCGCTTATGCGCGCGCATCTCCTCCGCGATTGCGGCGCGTTCCTCGGCCAGCAGAGCTATGCCGTCGAGCATCGCCTTCATGTCGCTTCGCCTTATCGAGTCTATGCTTTCAGCCACGGCGGGGGGGTTCTTCGCGTCGAGCCTGCCCTCAAGCACCGCCCTTTCGAGATCGCCGAGCATGCTGATGAAGCCCTCATAATCCGAGCCTATCCTGCCAGTGTCAGATATGTAGTCGCGCAGCTTCTCCTTGCGCCACGCCTCGTGGTCATACTTCTTCGCGACCCTGTCGAGCGGCTGCAGAAGGCCGCTTGCCCTCATCCTAGCGTCAGATATCTTGGACTCGACCTCTCTCATCCTTCTCGCGTCATCTGCGATTACCGCATCCAGGTCGACAGGCTCCGCGTCCGCCTCTGGCGCCTTGGCGGCCTTCGCTTCGGCGATGGATGATCTCAGAGCCACGGCGTCCTCGATGCATGCCGACAGCTCCGATATGTCCGCGCTTATCCTGCCGTACTCATTGAAGCTGCCGGCGCCGCCGTCCAACTCGCCACGCAGTTCTCTTGTGCCTCTCTCCAACTCAGAGAACGAGGACTTGAAGGCGTCGAGGTGCCTCGCGTATGCAAGCATCACCGACCTGAACCTGTAGTTGACCTGCAGTACCTGCTTGAGCGTGTGCTCCCTCTCCTCCAGCTTCGACATGTAGGACTCGTAGACAGTACGCCCGCTCCGCGCCTCTGCCTTCTCGTCGATGGTTTCAATGAGCGCCTTCGAATAGCTTGACTTCATCGCGGTTATGCCCTCCGCGGTGCTGCGCGGCAGGTCCTCAAGGTCGGGCTCCGCCTCCACCGTCTCGAAGGCAGTGCACGCCACCCTGAATGCTCTCCAGCCGGTATCTATCCTTGTGATCTGCCGTTCGGCCCTTGCGGCTCGTCCCTCCATACTGCCGTCGAACAGAGAATCCAGCAGGGGCCGCAGCCCGTCCAGTCCCACGATCTCCGGCGGCTCGTCCCTCCTCTCATTGCGCCTAAAGAAAAGCATGCATTACATGTTCTGTCAAACTATAAAATAGTTCTCTGATGCACCGGTATTTCAGGTTGGCATTGCCTCTGCGCGACTTTCGGGGCCTGGCGCATGACACCAATGCAAATGCGGCGCACATGCTTTGGGTTTCCGACCTATTGGTTTACCCTCCGCCGCCCAGGTGCGCTTATCTGGGTGGCCCTGATGCCCGCCATAGGGGCGGCACCGCAACAAGGTTTATATAGCTTTTGCGGCTAATACATAGCGACAGCGAGGCTGTTTTTCCCGTTGCACTGCAGCTTGCAGGAGGGATATGATGGACCAGGAGCAATTGAAGAAGGTCGAGGCGTTCATCGCCGAGAACAAGGGGAAGAGGAAGTTCACGCAGAGCGTTGAGCTCGCCGTGAACTTCAGGGGCATCGACTTCTCCAAGACCGACAACCGCCTCAACATCGCGGTCGCACTGCCGCAGGGAAAGGGCAAGGAGAGCAAGGTCGCGGCCTTCACGGACGACGCGAACATGGTGCAGAAGCTCGAGTCCCTCGGCGCCAGGATAATAAGGAGCAGCGAGCTCCCGCAGTTCTCAAGCCCCGCCAAGCAGAGCGAGCTGCTGAACTACGAATTGATCGCGCAGCCGAGCATGATGCCGCAGGTCGCGAAGGCGCTCGGCCAGTTCCTCGGCCCGCGCAACAAGATGCCGAGGCCCATAGTAGGAGACCCAGAGGCGATGGTCAGGGGGGCGACCAAGTCGATTTACATAAGGAGCAAGGGCAAATACCTGCCGACCGTGCACTGCATGATCGGCACGGAGAGCATGCCTGTCGAGCACATAACGGCGAACATGGACGCGGTCATGAACGAGCTGATAAAGAAGGTGGGCAAGCAGAGCATCCGCTCGGTGTACCTGAAGCTCACGATGAGCAAGCCCCTTAAAGTGATGTGATATCATGCTTACCAAACAAGAGAAGCAGAGGTTCGTCAACGAAGGCATAAAGGCGGTAAAGGCCGGCAAGTCCGTCGCTGTCATACAGCTCAACGGCACGCCCGACCGCCTGCTGCAGCTCTCAAGGAACATGATGAGGGGCGAGGCGAGGTTCATACTCGGGAGGAAGAGCATGCTGATCAGGATACTGGAGGGCAGCGCCGAGACCAAGAGGCTCGCGGAGTTCGTCACCGGCACATCCGCCATAGTCATAACCGGGATGGACCCGTTCGAGCTCAACTCGAGGCTGCGCGAGAACGTCCTCAGGCTCTCGGCAAAGCCGAAGCAGGCCGCCCCGGCAGAGATAGTGATACACAGCCAGGAGACGACGCTGCAGCCCGGGCAGGCCGTGACGGAGCTGAAGGCCGCGGGCATAGACGTGCAGATACAGAAGGGCAAGGTCGTGATAGCGAAGGACAAGGTGATAAAGCCGGGGGAGATCGTCACGCTCGGCATGGCCAAGGCGCTGCACAGCCTCAACGTGACGCCCTTCACCGCGAAGATAGAGCCGTTCGTGGTGCTCAGCTCGGGCATGCTGTTCAGGAGGGAGACCCTCTCGATAACAAGGGAGACCGTGACCGCCGACATAGGCAGAGCATTCAACTCTGCGCTGGGCCTCAGCTTCGAGCTCGACATCGTCAATGCATACACGATAAGGCCGCTGATTGCGAAGGCTTATAGGAACGCGGTATACCTCGGGGTAGAATACAAGCTGCCCGACAAAGGAATCGTGGAGAGGCTGATAGAGAGGGCGGTGCTGGAGTACAAGAGCATGCCCGCCCCGCAGGCCGCAGAAGCCGCCGCCGCGAACGAGAATGATACTAAGCAATGAAGGTGAAAACATGGAGTACGTATACGCCGCGCTGCTGCTTGATTCGGCGGGCAAAGAGATAAACGAGAAGTCCATAATGGACGTGGTGAAGGCCGCCGGCATCGAGCCGGATGCGGCCCAGGCCAAGGCGATAGCAAGCTCTCTCAAGGGGGTCGACATAAAGGAGGTCATAAAGAACGCCCAGAGCGTTCAGGCAGCCGCACCGGCCGCCGCGGCCGCGCCAGCGCAGCAGCAGAAGAAGGAGGAAAAGAAGGAGGACAAGAAGTCCGAGGAAGAGGCTGCCGGGGGACTGGCGAGCCTGTTCGGCTGAGCGCTTTTACAGCACTTGCGCTTCTCCCGGGCAGACTATATAAACGTTAGCGCAGCATCCCTAGTGCCAAGGATTAGTGATGAGCATGGACGTATACGTTGACAAGCCGAAGTGCACAGGGTGCCAGCATTGCTTCGATGTCTGCCCTGTCGCGGTGTTCCAGATGAAGGGCAGGGACGACGCCGATGTCAATTCGGACAACGCACCGGATAGCATGAAGTGGAAGGGCACGACCGACGCCGCGGTGAAGAAGAAGTGGGAAGGGGTTAACGACGGCCACAAGCACTTCGCCGAGGCGAACGACGGCAGCTCGGGCGGCATATCTGTCGGCGTGAACGGCTCCGCCTGCATACTCTGCCAGGCCTGTCTCATCGAGTGCGAGGGCGAGTGCATCCACATAACCGACGACACAGGGGCGAAGTACGTCTCCATTTACAAGTAAGTTAACCTTCAGTGCGGCGCCTTCCGGCGCCGCACATACCCTTTCCCTTCAAGACGATACCCGGTATGGCGTAGCTTCCGCGCGCGAATCCGACCACATCCGCGTCCAATCTAGTATCCGCCCGGTTATGGGCTGGAGACAACACAGGCTTGGCTGTCACCTATGTCAAGCGGATAGGTTGTTGTGGATTGCCACGTCCCTATCCCGTTGCTTGACAGCTGCGCGTAGTACATTGCGCCCCCGATGAATCCTCCACCGCAGTAAATGTATCCGTTGTAAGAGATGCACTGCCCTCCCCCAGAATAAGCGACAGGGTAGGGGGTGGTCTGTTGCCAAGACGATATCCCATTGCTTGATATCATGGCGTAATAGGACGCCTGCGTATCCATATAGTTGACAATGGAGTTGCTGTTTCCGGTAATGCCTCCAGTACAGTAGATGTATCCGTTGTATGCCGAGCACGATTCCGAAGAAACATTAATCGGGTAGTTGGCCGTGGCCTGCCAGGCACCTATGTTGCTTCCGGAAGCCGATTCGTAATATGCGTACGGGAGTGTCGTGCCATTGATGGCTGTATACCCGCTCTGGCCCCCGACGCAATATATGTAACCGCTGTATGCAACGCACGAGAACAATGTGGGGTAGCGAGGGTAAGATGGGCCATACTGCCATGCCCCTGTCCCGTTGCTTGACAGTTGCGAGTAGATTGTGCCTTCGTAGCCGTCAACACAGTACATATAGCCGCCGTACGCCATGCACGGATCCTGCTCGATCATTATTGAATTTGTGGAGCTCCACGCCCAGACCCCGTTGCTTGCGAGCGGCGCATAATATGAGTTCGAAAGGTTCGACCCAGCAAATCCGCCCACGCAGTAAATGTGACCGTTGTATGCGACACATGAATGTCCCCAGACACCCGCCGGGTATGGGGTGCTCGAGGCCCATGCCCCTATGCTGTTATTACCAAGTATTGGTGCATAATACACTGAGTTGTTGGCTGGCGAAATCACTCCGCTGATGCAGTAGATATACTCAGATGCAGCTATCGTGGTCGTGCTGGTGGTGCTGGTTGTGCTCGTCGACGTTGTGCTGGTGGTGCTGGTTGTGCTCGTCGACGTTGTGCTGGTGGTGGTAGTGATGCTCGTGTAGATGGATGTCGTTATGGTGGTGGGTGTCGGTTGCGAGTATGCGTTCGCCCATGTGCCGTTGAAGCGTATGTTTTCGGGGAGGCCGTTGTGGTTGTTCCCTGAGTAGTCGTTCGTGTTGCCGTTGAGCGGCCACCACCCAGCCAAATCAATCACGTCTACCGGAGCGCCCCCGAGCCCCTCGAAGTAAACATATGATATCTCATTTGAGGTCAGCGACGTGTTGTAAATCTGTACGTTGGCTATTGATCCGTTGAAGTCATCACGGTCAATGAACGTGGTGCCTATTATGATAGTCCCGTTCGAGCTGTAGAGTCCCCCTGTCCCGGTGTTGGATTCCTGCACCATCTTGGCGTCGATGTACTGCGTGAGCGTGCCCGCGGAGAAGGTGAACGCGTAGAAGGTCCATTGCTTGAGCGGTATCACGCTGTTGCCGGTGTACTCGTTGGTCCATGTTGACCCTGATGTGTGTATGCTGACGTTGACGCCCTGGCCCGGCCCGCTGGACGACACCTTGAACACGTCGGGATCAAGTATCATGCCCGCGATATTTGCCGATTCAGACGAGTAGGAGTTCTGCCAGACCCACATTGTCACTGTCATGCTCGCCGCCTTCGGTTCCGCCTGCGTAGATATGTAGCTGCCCTGCGTCGGGCTGGCGTAGAAGGTAGTCACAAACTGCGGTGGGGCGGATCCGCACTGCCCAGCCAGGTGTGCGTACCACGTCGACTCCGGACCATCCGGTCTGTACACATAGCAACTCCCTGGAACAGATTTCGGAGTGTTGTTGATGTTGAATGCACCTAGACCGAAGAGTGCGGCTATCACCACAGCGACCACGAGTATGGCCCACCCATAGGTCATCAGGTACTCCATAGCTGACTGCTGTTCAGGTTTCTTACTTCGCGCCCCACTCTTTTTCGCCACCATATAGTCATCTGGTATAACCGATTATTAATGAACCATCAAACATAAGGTATTTATATTTTACTTTAGTATACTTTACTTTAGTAAAGTAAATTAATGTGCACGATGCGCAAGTGTTTTAGTTGTATTCTACCACATACAACCATGGATAACGCCGGTTCCGGCAGCATCGAGGAGCTGGAGTTGGAGAATGAGAGGCTCGCCAGGCTGAACCAGATTTACTTGCTCATCGTATCCCGCTACAAGGACTACATAGAGGAGAAGGAGGAGATAGCCGTCGCCGAGCTGCCGAGGCTCGTCACGCCCTCCTCGCCCCTCGTCGCAAAGAAGTCCGAGGAGATACAGAACTCGATTGAGGGTTACTTCTACGAGCAGAACTTCAAAGAGGCGAGCATAGCCGCTTTCAACTTCGTGGAGAAGAACGTGGAGCAGATAACGCTGCCGTTGCAGTTCTGGCTCAATCCAGATGACACGCTGACCTTCACGGCCGGCGACTCGATGGACAGGAACATACTGCTATGCAGCCTGCTGATAGCGCTGGGCAACCCCTCCGCAAGGGTGCTCGTCTTCATGGGCGTGGCGGACAAGGCAATCCGCGTATACTACGAGTTCAACGACACGTACACGATGTTCGACCTCTCATCCTGCGGCGTGGGCGAGTACCAGAGCAAGGAGGAGATGCTGGCGCAGTTCAGCATAACGGACGACACCACGACCTACGAGTTCAATGACCAGGTGTACGTCGACATAGAATGAGCATCACCTGCGCTTCATGAGCTTCCTGTGCTGCCTCTTGAGTCTCTTCGCCTTGACCCTCCTGTACGCCTTCCCTATCTTCTTGCGCGATTTCGCGACCGTTTTCTGCATGGTTACACCGTTTGTCCGAATCATTAGGTCAGAGTATGGCTATCCGTTCGGCACGCTCCGTACGAGCCCTGGCGAGCACGACCTCGAGCACCCCGTTCTTGAATGTCGCGTGCGATCTGGCAGCGTCGACAAGGCATGGCATCGGTATCTTGTGGCTGTAGCTGTGCACGTTGTTGGAGAGCATGACGCTGAGTTCCTCAGGCCTGGCGAACAGGCGTATTTCTTCCCTGCCCACGCCCTTCAGCTCGATGATCACCCTTACCAAGTCGAGCTCCTTCACCATCTCGACGAGCGGCTCGTCCATGCCGTCGCCCGACACCGGGCCCGCGCCCCCGCTGCCAGCGCGCGCACTGACGCTGCACACCTCGCTTTCGGCGCTGGGCTTCGTCAGGCCGCTTATTATCTTTGACACGAACCTGTTGAAGTTGTTGACCTCCTCGCTGTCGTCACACTGATCTACGTCCGGCATAATAGTAACGCACACGCTATCTATTTATTGCTTGTTGCGCACTTTGGTTCTCAATGGCGATGGCGGTGCTACCCAATCCAAGCGCCCATGCCTCTCTGCCTCGCCTCCCCTCTTAGCGAGACGAGCCTCTGGGCGTATTTGACTATCCTGCCCTCGCTGAACCCGCGGCGGGAGCACATGAACTCTATTATGCCCCTCATGTCCGGCTTGAGCTCAAGGCCGCTGTTTACATCCTCCTTCCTTATCTCGTCGACCTCTGGTCTCTCGAACATTTCAGTTATCTCCCCCGGGTCTATCTCGAACTCGGATTTGTACTTCGTGCGCACCACCGCCTCTATGTCAGAAAGGCTCTTGGCCGACCTCGCGATCTTCAGCGCGCCGACAGGCCCTATACCATTTATGCCGTCGTTGAAGTCCGTGCCCAACATCAGCCCTATCCAGACCAGCTGCTGCTGCGATATCTGCAGCTTCTCGAGAGTCTCCCTGAGATCTATCAGCTCTGGCCGTACCTCGATATAGACGTCTTTGCCCGGGAGCTTCCTCCTTCCGGAGATGGTCATGTTCCTGGCTATCAGCGGGGCCCCCAAAAGGAGCGTGTCGTAGTCCTGGCTGCCCACGACGTCCACCACACCCTTCCTGCACATCTCGCTCGCCTGCGCCTCCCCCTCGCTCGGCGCGTTGACAATATAGACACCCATCAGCCGCAGCAGCTCCTTGGCGCTCCCAACTATCTCCTTGTTGACCGCCGTGCTCGCTTGGGCCTTCGTCCTGGCGAGCCCCATGTCCCCTCTCCTCACGGCGTCCTGCCACGCGCTGTACGCCTCCTCTCTCCTCTTCAGCCTCGCCTCCAGCGCCTTCTTCTTCAGCACCGACGGGAGCCCGTCGAAGACGTAGATGGGGCGTATGCCATGCGTCACCATATCGATGGTCCTGTAGAACAGCCCCGAGAGGTGGCTTGTCACGTTCCCCTCGCTGTCCATCAGGAGCGTGCCATCCTGCTGTCTTATCGTCGCGAGGAACTGGTAGAGCACGTTGTAGGCGTCTATCGCGACTATTTTCCCGGACAGCTCGTCCAGCGTTATGCTCCGCCTCACGGCGAGCTTGCTCAGGTCTACTGCCATGCAACGCCTCTATTACCCGACGAACTCGCCGAGCGTCGCGCTCTCCTTCCTGTCGCGCCTTGCGTTCTTCTCGTCGATCTCGACCTGCTGCTCCAGCTTGATGTTCAGCGTCTTCTCCAGCTTCCTGGTCAGGGCTTCGGTCGGCAGGGTGCTCTCGTTCTCGACCCTGACGAGCAGCGACTCCTTCTCGTTTATCAGCTCTGCGAGCACCTTCAGCGGCAGCCTCATGGACTCCCTGGCCTTCCTTATCTTGAGGCCGTAGTTGTCCACCATCTCGAACTCCTCCTTGCGCGGCTTCGCCTGCCTCGCCGCTGCCTCCTTTTTGGCGGAGCGCCTGTCCTCCCTGTAGACTATGCGTTTGCCCCTGGCGCACGAGCTGCAGACCCTCAGCTCGACGCCCTCGACGTTGATCCCATACACGGAATCTATCTTCCCCCCGCAGAGTTCGCATTCCTCCATTGCACCACCATCCTATAATGATTCTCCGCTCTGGCTAATAAAGGTTTTGTTGGGCGCGCCCGTGCGCCGCTGCGGCGGGGCCGAAGCGAATCAGCACACATAATAATATGTAAGGCGATAAGTCAACCCTGATTTGGGTGCGTCCCGGTGCCACGCGAGAAAAAGCGGAAGTCAGCGCCAAGAAAGTGGAAGCACGGCTCTGTTGCGGCCGTCGCATTCCTGGTAGTTGGGATAGCGGCGCTGTCAGCCGCCTATCTCAGCCCCGGTATCGGGGTGCTGCCGCAGTGGCTGCTCGCCATCGCATCGCTCGTCATTGTGGGAATCCTGATAAAGCGCTCCAGCGCGCTGCAGGGCTGGGGCTTCGTGTACCTGGTGGGAAGCACAAGGGGGCTGGACCTAATAGACGCAATCTCAAGGAAGGCCAGGCGTTTCTGGAACGAGATGGCGGTATGGGGCCTCGTCCTCGGGTTCGGCCTCCTCAGCTACCCGCTCTTCAAGAGGATGATAAGCAAGAAGCAGTACGCCTTCGGCATGGTCAGCCTCGTCGTGATAATGTTCTTCGTGCTCCCGTATATAGCATACGCGGTGCCGTTCATAAACATACCGCAGTTCCAGTCAGCTCTCAGCGGGGGGGCAGCCCAGCAGGGCGTCAACTACCTGGGGATCGCGTTCGACGCTGTGTCGGTGATAGGCGGATTCGCAGGCTACGTCCTGGCCGCGCTGGTCTACAACGCCGGCCTGATAGTCTACGGGTTGGCGGCGTTCGCTGCGAGCGTTTCGTCGGGGGCTCCGCAGCCCGGGCTGCTGACGCAGTCCATACCTGGCGTGGCGCCGATAATACCAGGCATAGACATACCGCTCTTCGCGGGTGTCGTCTCGCTCGCGATACTGCTGCTGGTGCACGAGGTGTCGCACGGCCTCCTCGCAAGGGAGGCGAAGGTCAGGCTCAAGTCGATCGGCCTGCTGATACTGGGCATAGTGCCTGTCGGCGCATTCGTCGAGCCGGACGAGAAGCAGGTCGGGCGGCTCAGCAAGGATAAGCAGACCAAGATATTCTCCGCAGGCATATCGGCCAACTTCGTCGCGATGCTTGCGTTCGTCGTGCCGATGGCGCTCTTCCTCTACTTCCTGCTGCCGGGGATAATGCAGAGCTCCGGGGTCTTCGTGTCGTCAACCCTGAAGGGCTATCCGGCATACGACGCGATACCGGTCGGGTCGCGGATCCTCTCGTGGGACGGCTACAACATCTCGAACCTCACGGACTTCGCGAACGCGGGCAGGGGCGACCTGCCGAACAAGACCATAGCGATAGTCACGTCCAACGGCACATACTCGTTCAAGGCGAAGCCCGTCAACGCGACGCATGGGATTGTGGGCGTTTCGGTCTACGAGGGCTCCGGCGTGAAGCCGGGCGCGTATGCCTCGTCAGTCTACTTCCTCTACACGGTCTTCGCGCTCTCCTTCATGCTCAACTTCCTCGTGGGCGTGGTCAACCTGCTCCCCCTGCCCGGCTTTGACGGGTGGCAGATTTACCGGACTAACGTAAGGAGCCAGAATGCCTTAAAAGCGCTGACCGCCATAGTGATAGTGAGCCTCGTGATAAACGTGCTCCAGTGGATTTTCTACATCTAGGCGAGTGCATGGCGCTTCTCGACAACCTGTTCTGGATCGGGCATGCGAGCTTCTACGTCAAGTCGGAGAAGGGGACGCTCTTCATAGACCCGTACGCCATACCGGAGGGGTTCAAGGAGAGGGCCGACATCGTGCTGGTGACGCACGCGCACTTCGACCACTGCAGCATTGGCGACATAAGGCGCGTCTCGAAGCCCGGCGCGAAGATAGTCGCGGCCCCGCAGTGCCTCGAGGGCGACAAGTCGGTGATACGCTCCCGCCCCGGCGCGAGGCACTCGTTCGGCACTGTCACGATCGAGGCCGTGCCGGCCTACAACGTGAGGGAGGAGAGGCTGCAGTTCCATCCGAGGGCCAACGGCTGGGTTGGCTACAGGGTCACGATTGGCGGGGAGACGCTTTACCATGCCGGTGACACTGACAGGATAGACGAGATGGACGGCCTAGACGCCGACGTGGCGCTGCTTCCCATGGGAGGCACCTATACGATGGACACGGGCGAGGCCATCGAGGCTGCGAAATCGCTGCATGCCTCAAATGTGATACCGATGCACTACAAGCGCCTGCTCGGCAAGGAAGGGTCAGAGAAAGCCGAGGCGAGGTTCAGGGAGCACGTCAAGGGCGCGGTGATCATGCGCGAGGTCATTGCCCCGGCTTACAGCTTCCAGTGACTCGTTGGCCGTTCAGGGCCCTCGCTATTGAGAGCAGCCTCTCCGGGGCAATCTTGAAGACCCTCTCATCCACCCCATCCAGCCCGCGGGCAGCCTCCCTGGCGCCCTCCTTGGTCAGCCCGAGCCCTTCCCTGGCGTCTACAACGGCGCTCTTTAGCGTCTTCTTCTTGTGCTCCATCAGCAGCGTTATGGTGCGACTGTCATCAGTGCTGATATCGCTGCGCTTGGGCAGCATGTGCACCACCATCGAGTCCACCTTGGGCCTCGGTCGGAAGCAGCCCGCCGGCACTCTCACCACCTTTCTTACTTCGAAAGAGAGCGAGGTCAGCACGCTGAGCCTCGAGTACCTGTCGCCGCCATTCCTTGCCATCATGTGCTCGGCGAACTCCTTCTGCACGCAGAGCACCGCCTCAATCCTATGTGCGAACAGCCATGCGAGCGTCCTGCTAGACATGCTGTACGGTATATTGGAAACGAGCATGTCATAACTCGATGTCTCTATGTCGCCAGCGAAGAAATCGGCGTTCAGCAGCTGCAGGTTTCCCTCCCTCTCGCCATAGCCATCATAGAGCCCCCTGTCTATCTCGACGGCGAGCACGCGCCTGGCGCACCTGCATAACTCGTGCGTGAGTATCCCCCTCCCAGGCCCTATCTCTATCACGTCCCTTCCTCTAGCAATTTCAGCCTCAATCATAGCGACGTCGCGGCAGGTCAGGAAGTTCTGGCCCAGCAGCTTGCGCCTTTGTCTGCCCACACAGCTCACAGCAACGTTTTTAATGTTAAATGCTATTACGCTTTGGGTTTATATGCTGGTGAAGGGGCAGAGTGCGCTGGAGTTCCTGAACACGTACTCGTTCGTGTTCATAATACTCGCCATAGCGATGGCCGTGATAATAGTGTTTTCTATCGTCCCGAAAGCGATAATACCCTCACAGTGTGCCTTCTACAGCGGGTTCGATTGCACTGATTCAGGGTACTCGCTCTCCTCCAACGGCGTGGACGGTACTGTTTATGTGCTCGCCGTCGACCAGATGCCGGGCACCTTGAACATCACCTCATTCACTGCCATCGTCAGCTCTGTCCAGAGCGCGTCAGGTTCTTGCAGCCCGCAGACGAACGGGATAGTCACGCAGGGGCAGTCTGTATACTGCACCGCCACGCTGCCGGCGCCGCCGGACCTCGGCACTACATACTTTAGCACATTCGTGGCGAAGGGCCACTACTGCCCTCCTGGTTCGTCGCTCATTTCGCTGGGCTGCCCGGGCAGTTCCATCTACATGTACGCCGGCTCGCTCACCGCCCAGGCGACCGGGACAGTCCCGGTGTTCACCACAACAACCGCGGCCTCAACGACAACAATGACAACCACCACCTCAATCTCGACCACCTCGACCTCGACGAGCACGACGAGCACGACCAGCACCACCTCAACATCCACCACCACCGCGCCCCCAGTCTGGCTCTACACGGATTCGCTCAACAGCAGCTGGCACGACAATTCGGGAGGCGCCACGGTCAACTACAACAACACCAGCCCAGTGTTCGCCGGAACGCACTCGATAAGCATCGCCA
>JAJYLX010000005.1 GCA_021787495.1 Microcaldota archaeon
CGGAGTCACCGAGTAGCTGTACTTGTTGCTGCCTGTCCCTCCCGTGGTGTGGTTGGTGAAGAGCACGGACTGGTCTGCACTAATCAGGTTCGTGTTGGCCGTGAATGAGGTGAACTTCAGCACAGGCTCCACCTGGATGCTGATGCTGTTCGAGGCGACCTCGTTGGATGTGTCTGTGGTCGTGAGTGTCACGAGGTAGTTCCCATTCATGTTGAAGGCTATTATGTTACCGTTGACGGTATACTCCATAGTGTTAGAGCCCGGCGAGACGGTGTATGTATTTATGTCGTTCTGCGTGCCTCCGGTTGAATAGTTGCTGAACCCTACTGTCTGACCGGCCGATATCAGCACCGCATTGGCGCTTATCTGCGTCGTCAGCGGCGGAGTCACCACTATATTTGCCATAGTGTAGTTGTACTCGCCAGTGTTGTCACTGACCTGCAGCAGCACTGGGCACGTGCCTATGTCGTTGAAAGTGAAGATGTTGTTGCCGCTGTAATCAGCGCACGGGAGCGGCGCCGTAATCTCGCAGTGCGGTCCTGGGCCGAGCTGGCATGACTGCCAGTTGCCCGTGAGATACGAGTATATGATGTTGCCGGTGCCACCGCTGATTGAGTTGCTGAATGACACAGACTGGCCCTGGCTTATGTACGTAGTACTGGGGATGAGCGTCACAGTCAGAGCGGGAGTGACCTGTATGTTCGTGCTGCTTGTCGCGACTTCGCCTGATTCGTCGCTCGTCGTGAGCGTGACCGTGTATGTATTAGACGTGAGGAATTGTATCACGTTCCCGCTCAGGATATAGTCAAGTCCGGCGCTGCCTGGCGAGACCGTGTACTGGTTGACATCGTTGCCGGTGCCGTCCGTGGAGTAGTTGGTGAACGAGACCGACTGGCCTGCAGAGATATAGGTCCAGTTGGGCTGTATGAGCGTTGTGAGTCCTGGAGTCACGTCGACGTTGATTCCGTTCGTCCAATTCGCTATCTCGTTGGTCGCGTCCTTGGCGCCGAGGGTCACGAGGTAGTTGCCCGATGCCTGGAATGCCAGGCTGTCCTGGTTGGAGAAGACGTACGCGGCCATGGCGACAGACGACGGTGTGCTATATGGCGACAGTGGCGACAGCGTGACCGTGTAGATTCCCGGATTCTGGGTGCACTCCGCTATGGTCACGTTGGCATAGTCAGAGACCGAATTGACGCTTGTTATCTTCGAGCAGCCCGATGGGAGGGTTGCCGTGCTGGCGTACCATCCCGCGGCGGTGACTATTATGACCTTCGAGTTGGGCGACGTGACCGTGTACGACAGGGTCGTGTTGTCAGGGCTGTTCCCGTGTATGACGCCGTTGGACGTGAAGACCGTAGCGTCGGATATGGGCAGGCTTATCCCTATGCCTGCGATCACTCCCTCATCGAGCGCATTGATCGTCATAGTGCCGAGCGTGCCCACGCTGGAGGTCTGGTAGCCTATCGAGGCGCATGGCGCGCCGGGCATGCCTGGGTTGCATGGGCCCTCTGGAGCTACAACAGTCGGGACCCATGACGTGGTGTCTATCAGCACGTTGCCGTCAGACCCTGCGAAGATGTATGTTGCGGCCCCTGCAGGCAGCGGAAGCGAGATGCTCATCTGGCTGTTCGCCCCACCATCACTAGAGAACGCAATGCTGTTGTACGAGAGCACAGAGAAGGGCGTTGCTGGCAGCGCGACCGCGTTGCCGTTGACGAAGTATGTCAGTATTGTGTTGCCCGTGCCTCCTGTTATAACGCTGTTGAAGCCTACGGACTGCTCAGCGGAGATGTAGAGCCTGGAGGTGTTCGTGAACGACTGTATCGTTAATGGAGGCGTGACGGTCACTATGACGTTCGATGATGCAATCTCATTGGTCGCGTCATTCGTGGTCAGCGTGACAGTATAGATGCCGTTGGTGTTGAACGTGAAGATGTTGTTGCTGTAGGTCCAGCCGCTGTTAGGCAATACTGAGTAGGTAAGCACGTTGCCGCCAGTGCCGCCCGTTACCGTGTTGCTGAACAGCACAGACTGCCCTGCCGAGATGTAGGTCCAGTTGGCAGAGAGGGTAGTTTCAAGTGGAGCGGTCACATTGATGTATATTGAATTGGTTGCAATCTCGTTCGTCGCGTCCGTCGTTGTCAGCGTCACGAGGTAGTTGCCCTTCATGTTGAAGGCTATTATGTTACCGTTGACGGTATACTCCACAGTGTTAGAGCCTGGCGAGACGGTGTATGTATTTATGTCGTTCTGCGTGCCTCCGGTGGACGTGTTGGTGAACAAGACCTTCTGGTCAGCGGAGATGTAGGTCCAATTAGCGTGTATCTGGGTCTGCAGTGCAGGTGTGACAGTTATTGTATTGCTGGATTGGTTGACCTCCCCGGTAGCGTCCTTGACGTGCAGCGTCACTATGTAGTTGCCCTGCGCGCTGAACTGGTAGATGTTGTTGCCCATGTACGTGAAGCCGCTGTCAGGGCTTACCGAATAGGTGAAGACATTGCCGTTTGTACCGCCAGTAGTGTAGTTGGTGAACTTGACCGACTGGTCCGCCGAGATGTAGGTCCAGTTGGCCGACAGGAAGGTCTTGAGCGGCGGGGTGACCTGTATCGGCACGTTCGCCGTATAGTTCTCGCCGGATATGTCTTTGACGTACAGCTGCACGAGGTAGTTGCCCGCCTTGGTGAAGTTGTAGATCGTGCTGCCCGTGCTGTTCAGTGTATTGCTGTTTACCATCTGTCCCCCTTCAGGAGCTGAGAGGACGTTGTATGTCCAGACGTCTGCACCAGTTCCTCCCGTAGTCACGTTGTGGAACGTAACACCCTGATCTGCCGAGATGTAGGTCCTGTTAGCCGTGAACTGGGTCATAACCAGAGAGGCGTTCAGTATGAACTGCTCTGGCCCGATTTGTGTGGCGCTAGCAGGACCGGTGCTGTCCTGTCCGATCAGATAGATATCATACTTGCCCAAAGGCGAGCTGCTGTTTGTCTGGAAGAGCAGTGCCGATGGACCGCTCGGGTAGGTGGGCAGGAGCGCAGTGTTGTCTATAAGGTTCGTGCCCTGCTGCTTGGTGAGCTTGCCTGAGGTCATGTTCCATACGCCTGTCATCACTAGGTAGGCGTTCTGGCTCGGTACGTACACTTCATACGTGTTGGCCGAGACGTTGTTGTACTGCGGATAGATGTAAGACCACGTTTCAGCCGTCCCTGAGACAAAGGTGTTCGATGCAGGAGTACCGCTGAACTTGAGCGTGGCTGTAGTGAGCGAGTATCCGAAGTCGACGTAGCTACCCTTCACCTTGCCCCAGTCCTCGGTCCTCTGCGGCGATGGTGTCGTCCATATTCCGTTGTTGGAGCCGATGAACAGTATGTTGCCTACGTAGTCCTTCCCTGTCTCGCTGTAGTTGACGCTAGCGTTCGGAAGTATCTCAGCGCCGAACTCTGGCTTGGCCGACAGGATGTTGTTGTTGAACAGTGTGAAGGGACCTAAAGGCCCTATTGATATTTGGCTGGCATTACCGTATATTGAGCTTCCATTAATCATGTCCCAGTTTCCTGCATTCTGTGCCGCAGAGGTGCAGAGCGCGGACGTGATGTCGTTGACGGAAAGCCACGACGGGCACTGTGACCACGTCGTACCGAACGGCAGCTTGTAGAACACTGAAGAGAACCAGTAGAACTGCGGGACGTACATGTCAATCGAGAAGGTGCTGACAGGGGATCCGAGCGCTGGCTCTGTCGTGCCGCTAACAAGCGATATCGGGATGCTGTTGCCCGGCAGGTCTATTATCCAATGGTACGAATACGGAGGCACGCCGCCGCTCGCCCCTTTGTTTATGTCTGCCACGAGCTGATCCCTGCTGAACACAGGCAGCGTCGTGTTGAGCACGTTCTCTATGCCTGGATAAAGGATGGCGGTCCCATTGAGCGTGAGAGTCTCGTTTGCTGTTATTATGACGTTGGAGCTCGCCTCCTCGCCAGTCTGATCCACCGCGTTGAGCGTGACCAGGTACTTCTGGTCGTTGATGTCGCCTTGCGGCGTGAACGTGTAGACATTGCTCCCATCATATGAGTACCAGTCGCTCGTCCTGTTAATTGCATAAGTGTACACCACATTGCCCGTTCCGCCCGTCGTGGTGTTCGTGAAGAGCACCCTCCCTCCATTGAGTATCGCGGTCCTGTTGGCGAAGAGCGTGAGGTTCAATGGTGGTGTTACGGTTATGACCACGTTCGACGAGTCTGCGACCTCGCCGGACTGGTCAACAATGGTCATATTCACTATATAGTTGCCCGCATTCGTGAACTTGAATATGTTGCCGTTGGTCGGGTTCTGTATGAAGTTGATTATGGGCGTTGGTGTAGGCGCAGCTGGAGGGGTCGCGGACAGGTAAGGCGCATTGTCGATTATGTTTGCTATGTCGCTGTTTGACGGAAGTGGCATGTTCTCGCCGGTCATATAGAATATTCCGGTTAAGGCGAGTGCGGAGCCTGTTCCGGGTATACTAACCACGTCCGGGAATGCGCATGCCTTTGTCATGCATACGGTGTTAGAATACCGGCTATCCCGTATCATCATTGCAGTATCGTTCATGGCGTTCGCGTAGAGATAGGAGTATTCATCTATCTTCCCTGAAACGAATGTACTGGAGCTGGGTATGCCGTTAAACGTCAGGTTGCCTCCCTCAAGTATGTATCCGTCATTGATCCCGTTGTAGTAAAGCTCCAGTCTGTTCACCGCAGCGTCGGCATGCCATACCATGCTGTTGCCCACCTGATAGAAGATTATGTTGCCTGATTCTCCAGATGGTGTGAGCGGTGAGAACTCTATCTGCGCCTCGATTGCATTGCTTGACAGGAAGACGAATGGTGAAAAGTCGCTGCCTGACGGACCGAAGCTCGGCGAGTTCAGATCCCAGCCAGAGTTCTGGTAGGCATTGTTCCCGTTTGCCGTTGGAACCAGGCAAGCAGGGTTGTTCGCTGTAGGAATGTCGGGGCAGTTGGTCCACGACCCGAACTGTACGCTGTCACCGAACGTGTAGGTGCCGAACCAGTAGAAGTCGTTGTCTATGGAATTGAGCGTGAAGCTCGGATATGGCGAGACCTGGTATGTAAATACGTTGCTGCCCGTGCCTCCAATCGTGCTGTTGGTGAACTTGATGCTCTGTCCAGCGCTGATGAATGTCCTGTTTGCATTGAAGTTATCAACAACAAGTTGCGGTGTAACCTGTATAGTTACAGAATTAGATGAGGTTTCGCCCGTCGCGTCGTTCGCCGTCTGACTTATCACGTAGTTGCCTTGAGTGCTGAACGTGAAGATGCCGTTGCTCTGCGTGAGGCCCGTGTCCGGGCTGACAGAGTAGCCGGACAGAATCGTGTTGCCCGTGCCTCCAGAAACGGAATTCGACACCATTATTGACTGGTCGGCCGAGATGTAGGTCATGTTGGCGGTGAGCGACAGGAAGAGCGGCGGCGTCACCTGCACCATAAGCGCGTTGGATGCCAGCTCTCCCGATGCGTCATTGGCAGTGAGCACTGCCATGTAGTTGCCTGCTTGAGTGAACGTGAATTTGTTGCCGCTTTGGGTGAATCCTGTGTTAACTAATGCAGCGTCAGGTATGGGCAGCAGATACTGGGTGTTTTGGTAAAGGTTTTCTATCTGCGCATCAGTCAGCTGCGAAGACGACATGTTTATTACACTGGCAAGCGTCAGGTACCCATTCATTGCAGGCACATAGAAGGCCGTCGTGTAGGTCGACGGGCTGGCTTCGTAAATGCTGTTAGGCACGAACGCCCACTCGTAGAGCGTGCCGCCAAGGAAGGTGCCAGCGCTTGGAGTGCCGGAGAAATGCAGCGTGCCTCCCCAATAATCGAACTTGTAGAGCGTGTTGCTGGGGTTGTAGAGCCGTATCAGGTTATCGGCGGGATCAGCGAACCAGTAGCCAGAGCTGCCCTGCTGGACGAATATTATATTGCCTGAAACAGTGCCGGGGAAGTTCAGGAAGTACGGCTGTTCCACCAGCACGTTGCCCTCCAGGCTGAACGTCTCTGTGTTAGATGTTAAGTAGGACTGGCTGTTGTGGTTCCAGTTGGCGTTCGACAGCGCCCAGTACGAGCAGAAACTGCTGGATGAATATCCCGGCATGTACGGGCAGTTCGACCACGCGCCGTACGGCACCGCAGTGGAATAGGCGTTGTAGCCGAACCACAGGAAGGTGTTTATGTAAGGGTTGATTGTAAACGTGTTTGACGGGCTGCCCGGCTGCATGTTCAAAGTCGTTGATGGTGTGTTGTAGGTGTACATGTCATATGAATAGCTGTTGCCACCGCTGCCGCCCGTCACGGCATTGCCGAACAGAACAGACTGGTCTGCTGAGATGTAGACAGCATTTGACGTGAATGACGTTGATTGCAGATTGGGATCTATCGTCAGGGTAGACATGGTGTTTGCCATTGCGTTGCTTGAATCCTCCGCTATCACGTTTACAGTATAAGGACCGCCAACTGGGCCGCTGACGATGCATGTGTTTATCGAGTTGAAAGTGGACGAGCAGCCGCTCAGCACGGTAAGACCGCCAGGCAGGGCCCATTTATACATGTAGTTGCCTGTGCCACCTACTGCTGTTGCGGTGAACATCTGACCTTGCTCGGCAGAGACCGTTTGGCTCTGCGGGGTCAGTGATACCATCAGTGATGGGATGTTCACTAGCACTTTTGCGTATGGCGGATCCTGTGTAGCCTCACCTTCTGTAGAGTTGACATGGATATAGTTGCCAGGAGCAATGTACTGGACTTGTGCGCAGTAATGTGTATTTACCTTTGGGGATACAGTGAATGTAGTCTGGCGATGGTAGTTATTATATGATCCGTGCAGCACCGATGTCGAGTTAACAACGTTAGATGTAACATAATACGATGAGGCGGTGGTTAGGCCCCCGCAGGATTGTGTGTTGTTGTATAGTAGAACATTGAATGTATATGGATAAAGGGTGCCCCAACTGCATGTACCGCTTTCTGAGAAGTCACCTTGGTTAGTCGTCGGGCTTGTGCTGCAGTATCCAAGGACTTTCCACGCCACAGTTAGTGTGGTTGACTGGCCATATTCTATTGTGTTCGTCGTATCCATGCCATTGGCAAAGTTCGGGAACCCTATACCTGAGGGCCAGTCAACGACCAGCTGCGCAGTCGCTGAGTAGTTGTCAGACATGTTAGAAGCGTCAGCCGCGAAGAGCGTGACGTTGTATGTTCCGTCTGTAAGGTTGAACTTGCTTCCATTTGAGCATGCGAGCGTTTCTCCATATGAGAATGTTACGTTACCCAGGCCGTTAGCGCTGTTCTGCATCGGTGTGGTATAGGTGCATGGGACTACTGTACCGTTGACGAACGTACCATTGATTGACCACTGTAGTTCATAGGTGCTTGACGATCCTGTCGCATTTCCGTAGAATGTGATGTTGCCAGTGCCGTATATCACTGGCGGCGTAACGTTTGCATACAAACCCGCTATAGTTACAGGGTCGACCTGAAAAACATTGCCGGAGCTATCTATCACATTGACCCCTATATAGTAAGGTCCTCTCTGTGTGGGCTTGAAGTAGCACGTCTGTAGGGTGGCGGACCCTTGTATGCAATCCGCTGCGGGGTTGGACAGAACGTTGGCCGGATTAATTTCATACCAATCATACGTATATCCAAGGATTGCATTCCCGCCTGTCGCGGTCACTGTTATGGCCGAGACCTTGTCAAGTGGAGTCCTCTTCGGGAAGTTAGTTATTGCAGCGTTAAGTGGCTGGGGCTCGGCCTGGCCTATTGTTGTTGTAGATGAAGTTGCGGATGTACCACTTGGGATGGATGTGGTCTGGGAGGCAGCAACATTTATTGTTACCGAATTGCTACCGATGTTACCGTTTGAGTCTGTCGCAGTCAGAGTGACAAGATAGTTGCCAGCGGTATCAAACTGTATGACGTTGTTTGCTGTCGTATAATCTGTTCCAAGCGAGCCTGGGGTTATCAGATAAGCATAGATGTAATTCCCTGTGCCGCCCGTTACCGTGTTGCTGAATAGCACGGACTGTCCCGCTGATATCGACAGCGACAGCACATTCGCATTCAGAGCTACCGCTATGCTGTTTGAGTCTGTCGGGCTGTTGGAGGGAAGAGCCTGCGCGTGCGCGTTTATCACTGCGACGCTCACCATTGCGAGGACCGCGACGATGGCCACGAGAGCCGTGACCGACGTCATCGACAGCAGCAGTTTTTTGTTCATTCTACCGACCAGTACCGAACGTTTAAGCGCGAAAGATAGGACAGGCTGCAGACGTAGATTCCACAGTCCCCCAAAGAGGCGGATTGGCGACCGCCCTTGCAACACATTGCTTTACCCCCAGTTGCCGAACCGCGAGCGCGGCCACATTATGCCGGCGCGCGGCGTTGTACGCATAAGTACGAACCTGCTGTGTACTTGAAATATTTATAGCTTCCGAAATTACGTCCAAACAAAGCAGGATGGCACCATTTAAGTCACTTTGCGTGCACTTCGGTTATGCAAGGCAAGGTCTTGTAACGATACATCTTTTGTTTACTTTACTTAAGTAAAGTGGATTGGGGTATTTACCCGGTTCTATACATGGCCGGCATACGCTTAAATAGGCCGGAGCAGCAGTCCTCTCTGTAATAGCATGCCGAGGAACTGCCCGATCGCGGGGGCGATGAACAAATACAGCCTGGACAGTGGCTCTGTCCTGCACATGGTCAGGATGAACTGGCGCCTTTCCGTGCTGTCGATCATATCTGCGGCCGACGGGGACGGGATCCGCTACCACAACATAGCCGGGATGTCCGGGCTGAACCCGCGCACGCTCTCCATAATACTCAAGGAGCTCGAGGAGAAGAGGCTCATAGACAAGGTCAGCGGCACGTTCGGGAACAAGGGCGCGTACCGCGTGACAAATGCCGGGACAACGGTCGTCAACTCCGACTGCCCGCTCGTCAAGATCGCGCTGACTGAGCGCAGCAAGACGAGGAGGCTCTACACGCTGCTGCTCTACCTGACGGCCTCCGCAGCGGTGCTGCTGCAGTTCGCCACCACAATACCGTTCCAGTGAGCGCCGCCTGAGTCGCGCCGGGCCGCGAGGATCCATCCTCATGCAGAGCGGTCGCGCCGGGCGCCGGCAGCTCCAGAAGGCGGGCGGCCGCATACCCATCCCGCGTTGGCCGCACTGAACCGTGAACAATGGCGGCGGCAAATCTCCCATGCCTGCCGCCGCCTGAGTCGCTAGAATTAGCGGATGCTATATCAGTGTATAGGTATACAAACTTTGCGACCGCGGCGGTGTATGCCGCTGTGCGGCGGGGCGCTCCGGAGTATGGCGGCGGCAAATCTCCCATGCCCGCCGCCTCCGCCATCGATGGGAAGAGGTTGAGACTTCCGTATCGGCAAAAGTGGGAAGGTTTATAATTTGCCAGCCCCGTATTAACCATGATGCCATGTCCGCGACAGCGTGGTGCCCGGTCGAAAGGGTCGTCGGGTCGTACGGAATAAGCAGCAACGATATCGCCAGGCTGGTGAGGATGAACTGGCGCATGGTCGTGCTCGAGATAGTGGCGGCGCACGAGGGCGCGATGCCGTACAGCGACATAGCCTCGGAGTCCGGCCTCAACTCCAGGACGCTGTCCATAATACTCAGGGAGCTCACGAAGGAGAGGCTGCTGGACAAGCACGGCCCTTCAGAGGGAAGCGGGAGGGCGGGCTACTCGGCAAGCATGATAGGCAAGAGGATAGCGACGATGCCCTGCCCGATCCTCAGGTTCGCGTCCGAAAGGAAGAGATAGCCCCGTCAGGCGCGCGACGGCCTACCTCCGACCGCTCCGGCGAGGGCCCTTTCCTCCCTGCGCACGAGCCTCCTTATGTTGGCGCGCTCATACCACGGCACGAACATCAGCAGGAAAGCGGATATGCCCATCGCATGGACTATGTAGCTGTTCGTCGTGAAGAAGAGCGAGAAGACGGTCAGCGCGCCGAGGAGCAGTATCAGCGAGGATAAGACAGCCAACATGAAGTGGCCGTAGAGGTGCTCGTACCTCTCCTTGCGCTCGACATAGACCTCGAGCGAGATGACGAACGCCACGATGAACGAGAGCGTTATTATCGAGGTGCCCATCGAGATGCCGAAGTCGGAATAACCAGCGTAGTACTGCATCGACAGCAGCGACTTCACATAGCTCGCGGCTATGCTCAGCAGGAAGATGGAGCGCAGGTTCGCCTTGCGCTGGAAGGCGCTGTTGAAGTTCTTCAGGTAGACCCCGAGCGCGAAGATTATCGCGGCCGGTATGTAGAGGTTGTAGAGCAGGTCCCCTTCCGTGCTCATGTTGAACGGCGACGAGATGAAGAGCTCGGCCTCCCTGCCTATGCCTATGCCGAGGTTCTGCAGCGAGGCCGTGAAGTAGTAGGTGAAGAACAGGCTGAGCGCTACGAACAGCAAGGCCGCTAAGGCGGGCTTCACGAGCCCCTTCGGTCGCATAGTCTATGCTTCATACCGCATGCTTTAAAGGCTTGTGCGCCCGGGCGGCGGAGCGGCGCCGCTACCTCTTGGCGGTGAACGCGGCGAGCGCCAGCAGCAGGACCGACGCCACCAGTATCGCCCCGAGGTCCAGCAGCGGCGGGTACGCCGACGCGCCCGTGAGCGCATACCTCATGCCGTCTATGCCGTACGTCAACGGGTTGAAGTACCCGACGTACTGCACAGAACTCGGGAAGACGCCCATCGGGAAGATTGCGCCCGACAGGAAGAGGAGCGGGAAGGTGAAGAAGTTCACGATCGAGCTGAACCCCTGCGGGTCGTCCACGAACGACGAGATTATCAGGCCCAGGCTGATGAACGAGACCCCTATCAGCACGAGGAACGGGATCATCCAGAGCATCTCGAGCGAGAGCACGGGGGCGAAGCCGACGCCCAGCGAGAGCACGAGCACGATCATGCTGGGCACGAGCGCCGTCGTGGCGCCTCCGGCTATCCTTCCCAGCGTTATCGAGACGCGCGAGTTGGGCGTCACCATTATCTCCTTGAGGAAGCCGAACTGCCTGTCCCACAGCACCTGGAAGCCGGAGAAGACCCCGATGAACAGTATGGTCATGCCTATTATCCCCGGCACTATATACTGGATGTAGTTCCCCACCCCTGGGATTTTTACCAGGCTGTTGAACCCGAACCCGAGGCCGAGCAGGAAGAAGACGGGCATTATGACGGTCCCGAGTATCCTCGCCTTGGAGCGGAAGAACCTCTTCAGCTCCCTGAGCCACAGGACGTATATTGCGTTGACGTCCATTGCATCACCTGTTGCGGCTGCGCATCGCCGTGCGCATCCTGTCCGCGCCGCCCGCCTCCTCCTCGCGTATCGACGACCCGGTATAATGTATGAAGACGTCCTCCAGGCTTGGCTTGTGGAGGTTGACCGACAGCACCTTCACGCCCTCCTTCTCGGCCACGGCCATCACCTCGGGTATACGGCGCTCGCCGTTCCTGACGCTGAGGTCCATGACGCCCTCGTGCACCGTTGCGTTCTTGACCCACCGCGTCGACCTCAGCCTCTTCCTCATGCTCTCGGCGTCGCCGGAGAACTCCAGCGAGATGACGTCTCCTCCCAGCGAGTCCTTCAGCGCGTCCGGCGTGTCGAGCGCGATTATCTTCCCATGATCGACGAACGCGACGCGGTCGCAGAGGTAATCCGCCTCCTCTATATAGTGCGTCGTGAGCATTATAGTTATGTGGTGCTCCCTGTTCAGCCTCTTTATGTAGTCCCAGATCTTCCTTCTCGTCTGCGCGTCGAGCCCTATCGTCGGCTCGTCCAGGAAGAGCACCTCGGGCTCGTGGAGCAGGCCCCTCCCTATCTCCAGCCTGCGCTTCATGCCACCTGAGTAGTCCTCTATGAGCACGTCCTGCTTGTCCTTCAGTTCTATCAGGTCGAGGATCATGTCGATGCGCTCGCGCCTCTCCCCCTTCGGCATGCCGTAGAGCATGCCGTGCAGGTCGAGGTTCTCCCTCCCGGTCAGCTTGTCGTCGAGCGACGGGTCCTGGAAGACGATCCCTATGTTCTGCCTGACCTCGTTCTGCTGCCTTGCCACGTCGTGGCCCGCCACCGTTGCCGAGCCGGCCGTCTTGCCGATCAGGGTCGTGAGCATCCCTATCGTCGTCGTCTTGCCTGCGCCATTGGGCCCCAGGAAGCCGAACAGCTCCCCCTTCTTGACCTCGAATGACACCCCGTTCACGGCGGTGAAGCTCCCGAACCTCTTGACCAGGCCCTTGACCGATATGGCGTATTTCGAACTGTACATAGCGAGCACTCCTACTGGTTGAACGACCTATCTAATGTATAAGACTCTTTGTGACGTGCCTCCCACCCGCAAGCGGTGTGGGCTTCCCTCCTTCCGAAGGTATGCTACGCGCGACCATCTCCGAAGAGACCTTTGGGCGCAGGTTATTGCTGACAGATGGCAACCTGCGGGAACCGCCTTTACGCGCACTCTCTGTCCGAGAGCCTTCTGTCACATTCTCTTTATCGAGGAAAGTATTTATGCCCTTCTGCGGTCCGCTCTCATCCCACCGCTGAAGCATGTGGGATTTCCCGCTCACGATGTTAAGGGTTGCCTGATAAATCGGTCTGCCTTGGCAAAGCGGGGAGGCGGCCCAAAACATCCCGCAAACCATATACAGCAGCGGGTTGCACAAAACATAAAACCTTATGTTCGGATAGCTCCGCGTACCAGTTGTTTACATGCACAAGCGCACGTTGCTAGCAGTGCTGGTGCTTGCGGCCCTCGCGCCGCTGGCGCAGGCAGGCGGCGCTGCCCCGATAACGGCCAATGTCTTGGTCTTCTGCCCGTTCGCGGTCAGCGTCAACGCTAGCCCGGCATACGTCAGGTACGGCAACATACCCGTGCAGTACGCGCTGCAGGCAACGAAGAACTGCAGCACCGGCGGAATGGCGGGCTCGATCAGCCTGTACAGGCAGAATGGCAGCCTGGCGCTGTCGAAAGGGCTGCCGGCGACCATCGCAAACGGCACGAAGATAGTGTACGGCACGGGCATAGAGGCGTCCAGGCTGAGCAACCTCACCTACACTGTCAACGTCTCGTTTGTGGAGGTGAACCGGACGGTTTCGGGATCGGCGATGACTGAGCTGTTCAACCCCGCGATCATCAACGTGACGCAGTTCTACGCCGCGCCGTCCACCCTGATCAATGGCACGCTCCCAACCATGTTCCTTACGCTCGAGAACAACGGGCAGCTCGCCTCCAACGAGCTTTCCGTCAACATAACCGTGATCGGACCGTCGGGCAGCAACAGCGTCGTATTCGGTGCCGCGGCCCTGCAGCCCGGAGGCGCCGAGAACATAACCTTCACAAAGATACCGGTCAGCGACGGTGTGGTGGGCACGTACCGCGCCACGGCCGTGGTGAGTTATGCAACCGCGCCCAACGCGCTGGTGGCGAACGCGCTCACAGGCACCTCCACAGCCGCTACGCAGTACTCGGTCGTAAACCCGTACGTGCCGCAGCGGGGGGGAGTGGCGGGAGGCGCCGGGGGCAGCGGTGGGATAACTCCGATAAGCTCATCGCCACAGTTCAGCGTGGTCGTCGCGCCGCTCTACACCTCGGCCGCGTCCGGCTCGACCACGATGGGGCAGTTCACGCTCCAGAACACGGCAACCGCACCGGAGAGTATCGGGGTGAGCTACGCGCCAGAGTTCTCCGGCATGATATCGCTGTCTGCCGAACAGGTGTCGCTGCCGCAGGGGCAGTCAGCCAGCATCGTGGTCGCTCTGCACCCACCCGCCGGCATGACCCCGGGCACGTACGTCATACCTATCAATATAACCGTAGGGTCCGGGGGCGGCGAGGTGGTGCGCACCGAATACATTACCGTAGAGGTGCTCCAGCAGTCGCAGGGCTCGGTCAGGGAATCGATAACGCTCACCAACAATACTGAAGATGCCAGCGGCATAGTCCAAGTGACCGCGCCTCCCAACATGACGCTGCAGAACGCGAGCCTGGAGACCAGGATTCCACTTGCTGCGGCCCGCAACGTTTCTGATATAACCGCGTACGGACTGCCGAACAACATAACCAAGCAGGACGGCTACTACGTGATAACATGGCAGCTGCCCACCCTGCCTCCTGGGCAGGCGACGTACGGCTATTACACGGTCGATAACCAGAACAGCCAGGCGCTGCTTATGCTCTCGCAAAACATCCTCACCTTCCAGTCGAGGCCGCACCAGCCAATGTTGAGGGTGCTGGATGTCAAAGTCCCCACCTTCTACCCCAACATGACCGGAAATGTGACACTCGAAATGCTTTACACTGGCGCCTTGGCGCAGCCGGTCACGTCGGTCATGCAGGTTCAGGCGGGCATGGCGGTCAGGCCAGACCAGGCAACGGTCAACGCTTCGCCGAACATGGTGGTGACTCAAAGGTTCATGGTCAGCGTTGGCAACCAGACAGGCACTTACCTGGTCTACATATACGTGTCCACGCAGGGCTACAACTACACCTACCAGGCGCCGCTGGTCGTGCTCCCGGAGCAGGCCGGGCAACCGGCCGCCGCGCAGGCAGGCGGGCAGTACCCAGTAATCACGGCGTTCCAGGAGATAGGCGATTGGAGGTTCCTGCTGCCATTAGTCATCGTAGTAGGCGCAGTGTGGGTGCTCCTCTCCAGGCGCAGAAGGCAGGGCAGGCGCAGCCCGGACAGGTCGAAAAGGCTAAAAGACATCAGTGAGCAGCTCAAGAAGGAGATCGGATAGCATGTCTCGGCAGCACATCGTCAGGCTTGTATCGCAGAAGGGCGGCGTGGGCAAGACCACGATAGCCGTTAACCTTGCGGTGTACCTGAAGGGCATGGGTTATGAGACGCTCCTCATTGACGCAGACACGACCAACCCGTCGGTGGGCTTCCACCTCGGCATGGAGAGGGCGAGCATCGGTTATAGGAGCATAGCCTACGGCAGGTCCCCATTGAGGGAGGCGGTGGCGGTGCACCCATCGACCGGGCTGCACGTCATACCCGGCATCATAAACGCAAAGCCGTTCATAGTGTCAGATGAGGCCGTGAGGCGGATACATTCGCAACTCGGCAAGTCCGACTACCGGTTCGTCATATTCGATACCCAGCCCGGCTATGCGAACTTCCACGTCTCGAAGTACGTAGACGAGACGCTCATCGTGACCACGCCAGACATGCCCAGCCTGTCGAGCGCGATAAGGGTGGCTTCGACCCTCGACAGGCTCCGCGCGAAGCACAGCATGGTGCTTAATAGGTATTCCGGAAGGAAGTATGAGGTCTCGCCGAGGGAGATAGGCAGCATTTATGAGGGAAGGCTGCAGGCCGTCATACCGGAGGACCCGATCGTGCCGATGAGCATCGAGGAGCACATACCCGCGATGGAACTCGGCAGACGCACCGGGTTTGCCAGGGAGATCGCGAGCTTCGGCAGGAGTTACTGCGACCTCAACATGAGCGGGGAGCCGGAGGCGCCGCTCAGGGAAGGGTTCTTCAGGAGGCTCTTCAGGTTCTGGCACAGATGACTGGCGGTCCGCACGTTAACACTTTTATTAGTTGCTTCGGAAAAGAGTCTATGCGACCAAGCCCGTATGTCATCGCCGCATTGGCACTCCCCCTCATGATAATAGCGGGAAGGCCTTTAATGCTGCAGGCCGCGGGCCTGCTCGCCGGCAATGCACTCAATACCACGTTTGCGGAGAGCGGCATACCCACAGGCACAATATGGATGGTATCGTACAATGGCGTGTTGGAGAATTCGACGGCCAACATTATAATCTTCTCGACGCCGCCCGGCAACTACCCGTTCACAATCGCGGACGTGACAGCCAACGGCATAACGTACGCTCCTAGCGGACCTTCAGGCTACGCAATCGCGGGCAACGGCATAGAGGCTATGTTCGCCCCAGAGTCGAACACCGTGTCGTCCACGCCAACCAGCACGTCTACGACCATGGTCCCGGCCACCACAAACTCCACCACTTCGAGTGCGTCTTCCACATCCAGCAGCACCACGGGTTCCTCCACGTCTACCTCAAGCAGCACGACGAGCTCCAGCTCCACGACGTCGAGCAGCACGACGTCTTCCACGTCCACGGCGCAACCGAGCCAGGGCCTCGGGGCTTCGCAGCGGATAGGCTCCAACTCAGTGGCAAACGCCAGGATAGGCAGGATAATAAGCTCGCTCAACCGCACGTACGGGAGCAATTGGATACGCATAGTGAACGCCTCGACGACACAGAGCAATGTTCCGGTGCAGGGAGGGATTGGGAGGACGGTCGCGCAGGGGCTGCTGGTACAGACAGGTATTCCTGATACGTCCCCTGCATCGCTCTCCGTCGCCGATTTCAACAACATGACGGCCATAAACTCGTCGCAGTACGACAACTTCGCCGGGATGCTCGGCTCATCGATGGGAGGCGGTATCAACGGCTCACTTGTAGTCTTCAACAAGACCGCTTCCGTGGAATACGGGAAACTGGCAGGCAGGGGCAGGGCGTACGCTGCCGGAACCAATGGGCTGCACTACGTGGCCCTGGACGGGAGTGGGGTGA
The DNA here is from genome assembly GCA_021787495.1 of Microcaldota archaeon. Taxonomy (GTDB): domain Archaea; phylum Micrarchaeota; class Micrarchaeia; order Micrarchaeales; family Micrarchaeaceae; genus A-MIC-10. The sequence continues at coordinate 16,606 of JAJYLX010000005.1, forward strand.
TGACGGTGTACAACGTGAGCGTCACGAAGGCGCCGTCCTCGCCGTGCATATACGTCAACCTCGCGCCGCAGCCATTCTGCACGAACTCCACTGTGCCGCTGCAAATCCATGTCCCCATAGTGAACGGCCGCTACGGGCTCACGGGCCAGACTTGGTACCCTCTCAACATAACATTCGAGGCATCACTCCTGGGAGACAACAGGGCGCCCTTCAATTTCACTGTGACAGACATCACGAACGGCACGGCGCTCACGCCGCTTACCACTATGGTGTCCAACTCGGTGAACGTCAGGGAGGGCTTCAGGATACCGGTGACGCACAGCGTTGAGATATCGTTCAGCAGCGCCGGCAACGCGAACTACTCCGCGGTCGTGGACGACCCGATAACTATACCGGCCGGGATCTTGTATTACGTGCCCATAACGTTCACGAACTCGCAGACGAGCGGGGTATCTAATCCATTTCAGCTCAGCGTGACGGTCAACGCCCTCTACTACCAGAGCTACGAGGACAGCAACCTAGACAATGTTGAGTTCTTCTATAACAACGGCACGATAGTGCCGTCGTGGCTCGAGGGCAATACGCTGAACAACAGGCAGACCTTGAACCTCTATAGTTCGAATAACATAAGGTACTGGCTCAGCGTCCCGGGAGGGTTCCTGCACGCATCCTCTTCTAATACGCTCTACATGGGGTTCTCCAACAAGGGGCAGAGCCTCCTTAACTCCGTGTCCACCGGGGCCGCCCCTGACCTTTGGTGCGCGAGCGGATGCCCCGAGACAAGCTACGCGCAATACGACGACGGCACGAGCGTCTTCCTGTACTACAACGTGAATCCTATCTCGACGTCGGGATGGACCATCCACAGCACGGCCGGCCTGACAGCCTCTGCGCCTGGGGGAAGCCCGTTCGCGGCCGCGAACGCGTTGTACGCCAACAGCGCCAACGGCGACTACATGTACACCTCAGTGGACGGGCTCACCACGAACGAGATAATATCTTTCGACGTCTACACCACCGGCCTGGGCAACCTGTTCTTCCTCACGAGCTCGTCCGGCTCAGGGCAGATGGGCAGGCTGGACGGTAGGGGAGGGGGAGACTATTCCGGGCTGGCGAGCGCGGCTAGCTGGACGTCGTGGAGCGCACCGAGCTCCGGGCTGTCCCTGGCAAAGAACATATGGTACAAGTATGACATCGTCATAGCGGGCAGCACAGCATACTCGTACATCGGATCCAACACGCTGAGCCTCGGTTCCTACGGAACTGGGGCAAACTCCAAGAGCATCACGAACAACGGCAACTACATCGGGCTGGTCGGGGACGGCCTCGGATCAAGCTACGTGACGTACTGGAACGGCATGGTGATAAGGGCTTACCCTCCGTCGAACACCATGCCCAGCGCGTCGTTCTCCGCAGTGCAGCAGGCTAACGCCCCCGCTACGCTCAGCATGAGCCCCAATCCGGTAGCGTACGGTGGCACGTCGAGCTTACAGGCGACGTGCTCCCCCAATACGGACACGTGCGAGATCCTCGTCAACTCCGTCCTAAAGGCCAGCGGCACCGGCTCGGCATCGTACACATTCCCGATAAGCGCCGTGGGCGCCTACACGGTCAACGCGGTGAATGTCAACCAGGTCTACACCGCCACAGGCACGCTCACGGTGACGAAAGCCGCCCCTACAATAACCCTGCCGGACTTCCCGTCCAACATCATATACGGGAGCGCGGAGACTGTGACGGCCAACATAGTGACGGTCGGCAACCAGCTCACCGCAAACGACTATGTGAACAATGTTCTGCATGCCTCGTTCAGCACGCAGGACCAGTTCAGCGAGAGTGCTGTCGGCACTTACACAGTAACCGCGAACACGCCTGGCAACGGCAACTACCTCCAGGCAACGGTGTCGGGCACGTTCACGATATGCCCCGCGGCCGGAACCGTGCCTTCTGGGCTGGTAGAATACGCATGCGTGAGCCTCAGCAACGGGCAGTCCGCGGCAACGGGCAACTACTTCCAGCAGATGGTCAACATAACCGAGGGCCAGTTCCATGGGTATCTCACGTACAACGGCAACCTCGCCAACTTCGAGTACTTCTACAGCAATGGCACCGTGATACCTGCATGGATAGAGGGAAACAGTTCAGGGGTATTGCAGACGTGGCTCAAGCTGAACCCTTCCATAGCCGCCAACGGGAACTACGTGGCGTACCTCGGATTCGCGGGGAACAGCGTCAATCTGCTCTCGAGCTCGGGCACGAACGGCATAGGGGAGGCCCCTCAGCTGAGCCCTGCCTATGCTGAGTACGACGACGCGAACAGCGTCTTCCTGAACTATTTCAGGGGTGACTCGCTGGCAGGCTGGACAACGGCGGGCACCGCCGGACAGACGGGCTCCGCACCCTCCGGCTCCCCGTTCGGCGCAAACGCGTTCTACGCCAACGGGGGCAATGGGGACTATCTGTACACGCAGGCGTCCGGGCAGAGCGACAACATGATAATCGAGTATTACACGTACACGGCGAACCTCGATGACTTCTATTTCCTTGCCGACTCTACAGGATCAGGGCAGATGGGCAGGGTGGGCAGCGGATCTGGGTGGTACGGCATCACCAGCGCCACGTCGTGGACGTCATGGACTGGCCCGCCGGACACAGGGACCTGGTCAAACGAGTGGATCACAATTGGCATAGTGGCCTCATCCGGGTCTGCGACGATGTATGTGGCGCCGCATGCGACGGGCTACGGCAGCGAGATAGGGCAGAACCAGTCCAATGTGTATACCGTCTCGGACAATGGCGTTTACATAGGGCTGGTGGGCGACGCGGCTAGCGGCACAACGGTGCAGTACTGGAACGGAGCCATCGTCAGGTCGTATCCGCCAAACGGCGTGATGCCCAACGCGGACTTCAGCCAGCCGTACGCCGTATCTGCACAGAACGTGTGCACGATATCGCTGTCGCCAAACTCAATAAACTTCGGCACGATAAACCCCGGGAGCAACAGCGGCAGCACCGGCAACACCATAACGGACACGAACTCCGGAGGAACCGTGCCTGCGTACATATGGGTGTACGGGACCGACTGGAGCGACGGAACGAATACATTCGGCGTGGGCAACACCGTGTGGTCAAACGTTGCTGGGGTCGCTTACGGCTCCGCGGCCAGGCTGACGGCAGCGTCATCCAACACGACCATAATAGTCCCGGCCTCCGGCTCCGACTCGAACACGATAAACTTCGCGCTCGGCGTGCCAGGAGGGCAGGCGGCGAGCAGCTACTCCCAGAACATAATCATAGTGAACACGTGCTGAGTTCCATAATTCGGCTCCATAAAAAGGTTTAAATTCTTATCATTCGAGATTTGAGTGGCCAGTTCATGAGACACGTCAAATCGATAATCACGATTAGCTTGGCAACGACGGCTGTGTTTGCGGCGCTCGCCTTCGCGGTTTACGTGGCGGCGTACGGCAACCTGGCGCTCGCAGGGTCGAGCAACCAGGTGGTGAACGCCATAGTATCAGTGCCGGTCTATTGCGGCAACACCCTGAGCAACACCATCATAGGGTTCGGCGCCACCAACAATCCGCCTGGGATAGCGCCCGGGTCGAGCGTCAATACCGCAAACCTCAGCGTTTACACCAACACCTACGGCAACATGAACGCGAACGTCTTCGTCATGGGCAGCACGTGGGCCTACAGCACATACACCTTCGGCGTCAGCAACACACTCTGGAGCGCGGCCAAGCAGGGCGGCTATTCCGGCACCGCGCTCACGTCCTCGTTCGTGCTCGCTGCGAACGCGGTATCGCAGGGTACGAACACCATTTACTTTGGGGTGGCTGTGCCTGCTGGACAGCAGGCCGGCAACTACCTGCAGCAGATAACCGTACAGGCCAAGTGCGGCGGATCGACGTACACGGCCCCGAACACGGTCATCAGCGCGTACGTCAATGTCACAGGGTACTGCGCGGTAAGCCTGGGCACCAACGCCATAAACTTCGGGACGATAACCCCAGGCAGCAACAGCGTCTACACCTCCAACGTCATAACCGACACCAACACAGGGGGCAACAAGGACGCCTCGATATGGGTCTACGGTGGCAACTGGATAGCCGGTGGCAACAACTTCTATGTGGCAAACACGGCCTGGGCGTCTTCCAACGTGGTGTACGGCACGGGCACCGCCCTGACGTTGATAGGCGCGAACACGGGCATACTGGCCGGGGCGCAGGGCACCTCATACAACACCAACAGCGTTTACTGGGGCTTGGCCGTCCCTGGGGGACAGCCCGTCGGATCGTACACGCAGAACATAATCATTATAAACACGTGTTGAGAGCAGGGAGTCAATGATGCGAAGATCCGCCTTGATTAGCGTCGCGTTTGTCCTCGCTGCCCTGTTCGCTGCCACGTACGGGCAGTTCGGAGAGAGCGCCGGGGCGCTGAACTTCAACGTCAGCCTGGGGGGCAGCGAGACGCTCAACTACACACTCTTCAACCAGGGGAACAGCAGCATAGGCTTCGGCATCGTCTTCCAGGGCTTCAACCCGATAAAGAACACGACCATGCCGACGGTCATAATCTCGCCGATGAACGGCACGATAGGGCCGCACCAGAACATCAGGATCAGCACCACCGTCGAGATGCCCGATGACCAGCACAACCTAAATGCGAGATGGGACGGGCTCATCCAGGCGGTGGAGCAGCAGGCCGGCAAGGCGGGCCAGAACGGCGCGGTCATCTTCGCCGGGTTAGGCAAGGAGATAATCATAACAGCGCAGCCCGCCAAAGGCATACCGCTCATCTACATAGGCGTTGCTGTGGTCGTTGTGGCCGCTGCAGCAGCGGGAGGGGCGCTCTATTATAGGAGCAGGAAGCGGAAGGCGCCCGCAAGGGCCAGGGCGCCTGCACCGAGGAAAATCACGGCACGCAGGGCCGCGGCGGGCAGGAAGGCCCCGGCGAGGAAGGCCGCTGCAAGGAAAAGGGCGCCGCAGAGGAGGAAGAGGGCCCCGGCGAGGCGCAGGGCAGCACCAGCGAAGGCCAGAAGGCGTGCGACCGCAAGGAAGAAGGCAACCGCATCCAAGGCCAGGGCTAGGCGGGCCAGGTAGCGGGACGCCTTAGTTCAAGCCCCGAGAGGGAATCGAACCCTCAACCTCCTGTTTACAAGACAGGCGCTCTGCCATTGAGCTACCGGGGCGCTGATAGGTATCGTCTCTGAACCTATAAAAATGTGGCGCGCTCTGCCTTGGGCTTGGCCTGTGCCTGCGATCCGTGCACCGCCCTGCGGCTGCATGGATTATCATTTCGCCGCGCTCAGCCACAGATCAAGCGCACGGTCCACGTCATGCGCGATGAGGAGCGTCAATGGTTTTAGATCGCCGGAATCGGCCCTGTCCAGCGACGAGTAATATGACCGCCTTATCCTCCTCTGCAACACCACAGGGGGGAAGCCCGCGCGCATCAGCCGCAGGTTTGCGAGAAGCCTGGCCAGCCTGCCGTTGCCGTCGACGAATGGGTGTATCCAGGCCAGCCCGTGGTGCAGTCTTGCCGCAGACTCTACTGCGGCGCAGCACCTGCCCGAAGAGTTGAGTTCGCTGATTACCATCTTCATCTTTTCCGGCACATCCCTCCAGTTGGGAGGCACGTGCCTCGTGCCCGTGATGTAAACCTGTTCGTGCCTGTAGAAGCCTGCATTATGCGGGTCTATCCGGTCGAGTATCGTCGCATGAAGGTTGAGCACGTCCGTCTCCGTTATCTTGGCCTTTGAGTCCGCGATCTTCTCAAGCAGCCTTATTGCGTCGCGGTGGTTCGTAGCCTCGAGATAGTCCTTCATGGGCTTGCCGCCTATGGTGATCCCCTTCTCGAGCACGAAGTACGTCTCACGCAGCGTAAGCCGATTGCCCTCGATCGCGTTGGAGTTGTATGTCATCTCAACATCGAATTTCCTCCTTAGGCTTTCCACGGCATTCTTGGGCAGCGGCCGCAGCGAGTTCAGGGTATCAAGCTTCCCCTTGAGGCTTGCACACAATGGCACCCCCAAAATGCTGCCGCTGCGCGGTCTCGGAACCGGTACGCCGTGAGACCTACAATAGTCGAGCATTGATTCCCTGTCCCCAAAATACTTGATTACCCGCTGCCTCACACGGCCCTCTTCCCGCACCGATTTTACCAGCTCGTAATATGCGGACGAACCCCTTGTTTTCTCCCTTATGAATGACATAGCGTTTATGTAGTGCCTACTAATATTTATATATTTACATTTTTTGTAGGCACTACAGGACATGGCATCCCTATCTGGTGCATCAGGGTGCAGCCATTCGGTAGTGCCAATCAATAATTCGATTAACCAGTTTTCAGTAGGCACTACACACGGGACATCATTGCAATGGCGAGCGCATAGGTTGTGGCGCTACGCCTTCACGAAGAGCGCCGCGTATCCGGTTATGTAGTCTCCCAGCTTCCCTAATCTTATCTCGTGCGCCACCTCATTCACGAAATCCAGGTTCCACTTCCTGACCGCGCCGAACAGCGCCGCGAGCGGCGGGAAGAGAGCGACGGTGATTACGATATTGGTCAGTATCGCCCAGTAGCTGCCCTGCAGCAGGAGCGTCACCCCGTACAGCAGCGCGAGTAGCACCGCCGAGGCCGCGGCCAGCCTGGCCGGACCCCCGAAGCTGTGCCTTAGCGAGAACTGGCGGTCGAGCGCCCATATATACAAGAAGTTGATCGCAATCTGCGACACTATGAAGAGCGCGAGTATCGCCCCGATGGCCCCGAGGTACGGGACCAGCGCCCCGAGCAGCGCGACCTGTATCAGCGCGGCCGCGAGCTGGTACTTCATGAATCTCCTCGTGTCGCCGTAGCCTATCTGCAGGTTGGAGGCGTAGGTGTTGAGCATGCCCACCGTGGTCCCTATCGCTATGAGCGCGAAGTAGAGCGGCGCCATCGTGTACTCGCTCGAGAACAGCGCCAGCACGAGCGGTTGCGAGACCGAGACCGCGTAGACCACGACCGGGAGGAGGAGCAGCAGCGTGTAGTAGATGCTGCTGTTGTATATCTTCCCTATCTTCGACGATAGCCTCTTGTCGGTGAACGACCTGGAGAAGGCGGGGAGCAGCACGTAGCTCACCGCTAGTAGTATCACGTTGACGAAGTTGCCGAACTTGAATGCCGCATTGTAGTTGCCGACCACCGTCGTGGTGGCGAAGACGCCCAGCAGCAGGATCGCCAGGTTTGGGGGGGCCTGGTTCGCGATGCTGGAGGCGATGAGCGGCGAGGTGAAGCCGACCACGTGCCTCATTGTCTCTCTGCTCGGCTTGGAGGGCCTGCCTGCATGCCTTACGACCCAGTACAGCCCCAGCAGCGATGGTACGAGCAGCCCGGCCCCGAGCCCGGCAATCGCGCCGAAGACGCCGTAGCCCATCAGCACCAGAGCCGTGCTCGCCACGAGCTGTATGAAGGCGTATGACAGGTAGATTATCGTGCCGTACTTCACCCTGCCCATCGCTACGAGCGAGGCGAGCATGAGGTTGAAGAAGGTGTACAGGAAGACGAGCGCGCCGGCGAGCATGAGGGAGGGCGCGAACGAGGCGTCATGGTAGATGTAGGTGGCAATCGGGCCGCTCAGCAGCACGGCGGCCATGGCGATCGCGAGACCCACGATCAGCGCGACGGCGTACGCCCCTCCCATCAGCTCCCTTATCTTCTCCCTCTCGGTCATGCCCGGGACCTCCTTCCTGAGTATGACGCCGAAGGTGAAGTGGCCCGTCAGTATCGTGTAGAAGGCGATTGCGATGGCGTAGAGGCCGAAGGCGGCCGGGCTGAGCAGCCTCGCGAGGATGGCGAGCAGCAGCAGGATGGCGAGCGAGCCTATCATGTTGCCCGCCAGGTATATGAGAGTGCCCTTTGCGGTGCTGACGCCGAGCTTCCTTACGGCGCTCCCCTTTCCCTTGCCTTCGGGCATCGATGCACCTAGTCCCTCACTATGTAGTCGTCGAGCCTGTCCCTGTAGTACTCCCTCTTCTTCCTGAGGTCGTCGAGATAGGCGTTGATCGTCTTCGCGAGGTGCGCCTTGTGCTCCCCGGCAAGCATGGTGCCGGACCGCTCGGCGTGGAAGATGGACTCCAGCTTCCTGTCGTCCTGCTCGAAGAAGAACCTGTAGTACTGGCAGACGACGCACTTGTCGACGTCCCCGCCGTACCTCTTCTGCAGCTCCGCCGTGGCCTGCTGGCCCGTGAACGCCCTGCCTATCTTCTTCTCGACGGCGGCGTGGTCGTCCTCTATGTAAATCGTCTCGCTCTTGTCGCTAGCGCTCATCTTCGAGGCCCCGCTGAGCGCGGGCAGGAACTTTGCGTGTATTATCGAGGGCTTGTAGTAGCCGAGCTTCTCCACCACGTCCCTGGCGAGCCTGAAGTGCACGTCCTGGTCTATCGCGAGCGGTATCAGGCACGGGACGTTCCTGTTCTCCTCGACGGACTTCAGGAAGGCCGGTACCGCCTGCATGCTGGTGTAGAATATCCACCCTATGTTCGCCTCGTTGGTCATGCCGAACGCGTCCTTGACGCTCGAGAACGTCAGCCTCTTGGCGACCCTGACCGCGTGCCTGTAGAGGTGGCCGGCGTAATCTGTGTCGAAGAATATCTTCGTCTTGCCCTTCTTGAAGCCCAGTGCCAGTATGTCGAGCGCGTCCTCGTACGCCAGCTGGTGTATGCCCTCCAGCGTGAGGCCCTTCTTCGCGAGGAACTTCTCCTCGTCGGGTATCTGGATGTAGATCTCGGCGTCGAACTTCTCCTGCAGCCACTGGGCGAATACGAACGGTATGAGGTGGCCGATCGTCATGCTGCCCGAGGGCGCGATGCCGGTGTAGAGATAGAACTTGTTGCCCTTCTCGTACTCGTCGAGCAGCCAGTTGAGCTCCCTGTGCGCGTAGTAGATGTTCCTGCGCAGCATGAAGTGCAGGTCGCCCGTTATGCGCTTTATGCGCTCCTTGAGCCCGTCATCTATGGGCCTGATGCCGGCCTGCCTGGCGAAGACGTCGTAGTCTATCTTGCCTTCCACCTTCCAGGGCGTGACCTCGAATCCCTCTGCCATGCGGATCAGTATGGCTTGTCTGTCAACCCTTATATTGGTTGCCGTCAGCGAAGTCCGACCGCCGGGCCGGGCGGTTGAACCTTTTTATACTTTCGTGCGTCAACTAATAGAGTAATCTGACCGTGCGGACAGCGTGACGGTGCGTTTATGGGAAAATTTCCGGTGGCAGACGCCGAGATAAGCAGGACGAAGATTTGCAGGAAGTGCAAGGGCAGGAACAGCTTCGGCGCGGTGAAGTGCAGGAGGTGCGGCTACAGCTTCCTCAGGCCGAAGAACAAGGTAGTCAAGAGGAAGAAGTAATCGTTCCATCTTATGATTTGGTGATTCTATGGCAGAGCTTACGCCTATAGAGCAGACGATAATCAAGGCCATGCAGGAGCTTGGCGCGACGAAGGATACGAGCATAAAGACGGCTGACGACATAACGAAGAAGAGCAACAGGCCGAAGGGCCTCGTCACGAACACTCTCACGTCGCTCGCGCAGAAGGGCGTCATAAAGAGGGTGGCGAGGGAGAAGGCCTCCGGCTACTACATAATGCAAGCCTGACGCTTAGGCGATGGCATGGACGAGCCCGACGAGTACATAGACTTCATGGCGAAGTACAGGGACTGGGTCTCGATAAAGAGGCTCGGCATACGCGACTACACCAAGCCGGAGGAGATCGTTTACCACCTCGCGGGCATACGCGCGAGTATAGACAACCACTCATACGGCATACTGGGGATAAAGACCGACGCGCTCGACTCAATAGCGAAGGAGATCACGTCAGGGAAGTCCAGGACCGCGGAGTCGTTCGGGTCGCTCATCGACGCGCTCAACAGCGCGGACGTGAAGAGGAGGATAAGGGAGGCGTGCGGCAGCGACACGTCAGCCAAGCTGGCCGTGCCGTACATCCTGAACAGGGCACTGTCCGAGATGGGGCACGAGACCTCGATAGCGCAGGCCTCCATGTCGAAGCTGTACCCGGAGCTGAAGCTCAAGCCCCCAAGGGGTATGGGAAGGGTGGGAAAGAAGAAGGGCGCCACGCCGGATGGGTGAGCGCGCCGGTAAAGCTTGGAGAGCGGCGTCACTCGTCTTTCTCCTGCTCCTTCCTTATTGCCCATACCGGCGGCATGCCGGTATGCCTTACGCAGTCGTCGTATATTTTCCGCGAGACAGGGTTATCTAAGTCTCTCCTGATACCCGTTGCCCTGGGCGCTTCCTGTCCCTTTCCGACGAACTTGTCTACCAGCTCCTTGAATTTCCCTGACATGATAGTCGCCTCTTGTTGCCGTTCGATAAGATGCTTATTGTATTTATAGGCTTTGCCTGAGGCGGCGGATTAGCGGAATGGCCGGTTGGCCCCGCGAAACGGATTTATACATTGGCTCAGAAGCTTGCCCGTGGACGGCAAACGGCGCTGCGACTGGGGCTTCTCCGCGGACGATGAACTCTACATGAAGTACCACGACACGGAGTGGGGCGTGCCTGTGCACGACGACCGCAGGCTTCGAGTTCCTCACTCTCGAGTAAGAGCAAGCAGGCTTCGGCTGGTACATGGTGCTGGTCAAGCGAGACGCCTATAGGATCCTTGACAGCCTGTCGGCAGGTTCACCGTCCACGGAGCAGGGGGCGAATGGATGCGCGCTCAGTGCCTTATCTTCAACTCCACCGCGTTGCCCTCCTTGTCCGCGTACGCGTACTTCCCTGTCCCGTCGTCCTTCCTGAGCATTACGTGGAAGCCCTCGCTCAACGCATTCCTGCACAGGAACCTCCTGTCCAGCTCAATGAGGTCCTTAGGCGCGCCGAAGTCTCCGGACTTGAAGAGGCTCATCTGGGGGCCGTTCTCCCTATGGTCTGATAGCATGGTCCTTGCGGCATCCCCCTCCATAAGAAGGTCGTGCAGCGTCAGGTACTGCTTCAGGTCGAGGTAAGTGACGTTGTTCTGTGCCTCTATTATCAGGTCCTTCCCGATGGGATTGCTCTTGGCGGCTATTTCGAATGTGTATGCCATGGACTGCGCCCCGCTCCCGTATCCCACCATTATTCCGGCCTTGGATGGGAGCTCCTCGCTGTAGTCGAAGTTGCTCAGCATGCTGGCCATGCCCACGAACAGGGAGCTCGCATATGAGTTGCCCACCTCGGACGGCAGCCTGAGCGACTCCCCGAGATGCAGCTTATCTATGAATTCCTTGAACTCCGGCTGCTTGCCGAGGGACTTTATCCACTTCCAGCTGGCCTTTATGTCCTTGTCGTTCTCTATCTCCTGCACTATGTCCCACTCATCCTTGTCCCCTGAGCTGTTGAATCGCTCCAGCTTGTTCTCTATAAGGTCTGTAAGCCTGCGGCCATTTCCGGGTTCTGACCCGACATCCGGCCTGGACTGCATCTCCGCATAGAGCTTCGTGTCATAGTTCCTCAGGTAGTGGGAGAACAGGAAGTTCGAGAAGTACATCGCCTGCTTGGGGAACGGAACGTGCGCCAGGAAGAAGTTGAAGTCCTTCAGCGAGAAGCTGCCGTTGCTCCTCTTGTAGTGCTCCTCCATCTGCTCCACCGCCTTCGCGACGGTGTAAACATACACCATCTCGGAGAACAGGCCGTATACCTTCGGGGTGTCGGCGCCGAACTTCGTGAAGTCGGATAGGGTGTCATGGTAGCTTCCGCTGCCATTCCTGCCCATTATCCTTACCATGCTGGGCTTGTGTGTGATCCACATCGCGACAGACGCGGCGCCCTGCGTGGCCTCTGCGTTCTTCGCCTTCGAGTCATCGTACACGGCAGTGTCGGCCGTAACCACGAGCGAGGATTCCACGGAGCCTGACGCCACTGAGTTCCTGACGCGCATCACCGAGTCGTGCAGAGCCAGTACGCCCCCGACGCAAGCGAACGTTATAGGCGTGACGGAGGCCTTCTTCAGCATGTCGACCACCGGCTTATACCTTTCGCGGTCCTCCTCTAGCAGCTTTGAGTAGACGAGCAGCATCGCCGGCTCTATCTCTGGCCGGGACCTGTCAGGGTTGCTTTCCGTGGCGTAGTATATGCTTTTTATAGGCTCGCGGCCCAGCAGCTCCATCGCGCTAGCGTCTTCCGCTATGTTCTTTACGAGCTTGTATATGCCATCGGCCACGAACGTGACATTGCTCTCCGACATGCCCGGCAGCATTATCTGGTTTATCAAAAGCCCATTCTTCACCTTGCCGCGGTCGAATCCGAGGTGGTCCTCAAGTATTGAGGAATCCACTGCCATGCCTGGCGTTGCAAGGACCATCTTGCTTATACCCACGTCGTTTGATGAGTCTATCGATGACAGGCGCCTTTCGTGGGCTGCGGAGCGCGCCACCTTTGTGCTGAAGGCATCGAACTCGGTGCGCGAGATCTCAGCGGCCTTCTCCTCGGTCTGGAGTGGTATCTTGCTGCCACTGATCATGCTCATCGTTATCGGTACGTCTATCCTTGGTCTGTCGACAAAGGGATTGACCTTCTCCACAGGCGCGAACATCGACCTGCCCGTGAGCTCCTCCATCGAATCCAGATAGTTGCTCGCGAAGTCTGGATATGTGCTTGGCTTCCCAACACTGTGCTTAATGCTTGACATTGTACCACGTTCAAGCGATGAGCTGATAAAGATATATAAAGGAGCAAATCAGCCTTAGACATTCAGCGAAGTGGCCCTGAGCATCGCACTTATCATGGTGCGCGTCAGTGGCCCTGCAGAACCCGGTTGGGTGGTGGCCCTGAAGGGCGACTGTGACATCCTCCCACCCGTAAATGGTGTGGGCTTCCCAAGCGAGATATGTTAACAGCCTTGGCGGCATCATGTCGAACAGTAGGGAGCTTAGAAGAGCCCTCTCCAAGAACAGGGAGCGCCTGCTGTCGGTCGGCGCATCGAAGAGGATGGTGGTGCTCGGGACTGACACGGGCGACTCGAAAATAGAGGTCATACCAGAGCTGAAGTGGGGCTATACGAAGATGCTCGGCGGCTATGACACACAGTACACGCGCGCCGGCATCTCTCTGCTTCTGGAGGGAGGGGGGTTCGGGATCAGGCTGTTCGCCGACGAGCAGTCCCAAACCGCTGACAGGCTGAGGTACAGCGAGCTCGGGCTGGCGGTCATATTCGGCCGCTAGCTAGGCTTGCCAGAGATGCCATTGCGTTCCATGAAGCGGATGTTCGCCCTTATCGAGTCCTTGACCGCCGCTAGCCTCGTAGATATGTCCGGGCGGGAGTTGCGCCTTGCCGAGAAGAAGCGCATTATCTCCGCTGCCTGGCGCCTGTCCGAGACGACGGAGAGCGCCAGGACCACCTTGTCGAGTATGTGTGTCTCAACGGTGAACCGCCTCGTGATAGCGGGCCAGCTGTCCCGCATCCATGGCCAGATGTAGGCCTTGCCGGCAGGGTTCTGCTCTACCCTTATGCCATCGCTGCTGCGCACCGCAACCCCGGACACGGTGAGAGGTATGAACGACGAGTCCTGCAGCCTCACTGCACTTGAGAGGGAGAAGTCAAGCGCCTCTTTTATCAGAGAACGGGTGCTCGCCATCGAGATGGCCTGCAGCAGGCGGACGCGCTCCGATGGGTCATCGGCATGCGCGTACATGCTCTTCAGCATGCCGAACGTGCGCCTCCCGCCGTTCCACGCGGCTACTGCGTACGCCGAGGCGCGCAGGTCCGCCGGGGCCCCGGTGCGGCGCGAAACATAGCGCTCCGCAGCCTCGACCACGGGCCCGTACCCCAGGAGGCCGAGGTTCGAGAAGGCGCGGGACCTCAGCAGCGTCACCCTGTTCGACTCGCCGTCGACAGATTCCATGCCGCACTCGTCGATGAGGCGCTTGTGGAAGCGCATGCTGAGCGCCGCCGCCTCCGCCCTCCTGTCGGTGTGGTAAAGCATCGAGTATAGGCTCGCGAGGTGCATTGACGTGTTGTACGCCATCGGGTAGCCGCTGCCTACGCAATACCGGTCGACGAATTCCATGTAGCGGTCGAGCCCGACATCAGATGCGAGCATCAGCGCGAACAGATCGTTCTCAAGGCCCCAGCCGTCCCTGTAGCTGAGCGAGCCGCGCTTGACGCGCTCCCCCAGGCGCTCCAGCGTCCTGCGGTCGTATCTGACCCTATAGAAGTAGTCCTGGTTGAGGTTCAGCTTCGCCGGCATGCTTATCTTCGTCGGCGCTGTCCGACGGCGCATCACCTCCACGCCGCCCGAAGATTCGGTGGCGTACCTGACCGGCACCACCCACTCCTGCTTGGGGGTGGGGCCGTACATGACGAAGCGGTCCTGCCCGAGCGATGGCCTCTTCCCTCCGGAGAAGCTGACCACCGGGTGGCCGGGCTGCTCGATCCACGACTTCACGAAGTGCGCGACATCGGTCTCCCTGCCCTCCTTCCTGCACTCCTCCTGCAGTGCGTTCCACAGGTCCTCCTTCGCGGCGTTTCCGTACCTGTGCCCCATCAGGTACCTGTGCAGCCCCCGCCTGAACGTCTCAGGCCCGATATAGTCTTCGACCATGTGCAGCACCATGCAGCCCTTCTCGTAGCTTATCTCGTCGAAGAGCTCGCCGATGCGCTCGGCATCCTCGACCCTTACGCTTATCGGGTGCGTGGACCTCACCGAGTCCGCGTTGAACGCGAGCGCAGCGACCATGTCTAGGAACCTGTCCTGCATTCCCCATTCGGGGAACGCGGCGTCCATCGCCTTGTGGCTCATGAACGTGGCGAAGCTCTCGTTGAGCCAGAGGTCGTCCCACCACTTCATCGTGACCAGGTCGCCGAACCACTGGTGCGCGAACTCGTGCGCTATGACCTCCGCTATCCTCTCCCTTATGGCCACCGGCGCGGAGCTGTCGCCCACGAGCCTGCTCTCCCTGAACGTTATCGCCCCCCAGTTCTCCATCGCGCCCGCGCGGAAGTCCGGGAGCGCTATCATGTCGAGCTTCGGAAGCGGGTACCTTATGCCGAAATACGACTCGTAGAACCTGACGAACCTGGCGGCAAAGTCCAGCGGCATGGACGGATCGGCCACCTTGCGCGGCGACACAAGGCTTATCTCGAGGTTGCCGTCCCTCTTCGTGTATCTCCTGAAATCCCCGACGCTCAGGTGAAAGAGGTAGGTCGACATCCTGGGCGTGGTCATGAACCGCACCAGCCTCCTCCCTCCAGGGAGCGCGCGCTCAGACCTTGCGGGCATGTTCGAGACCGCCTTCATGCCCCTGTCTATCGTTACAGAGGCGTCGAACGTGGCCTTGAACGAAGGCTCGTCGAAGCACGGGAACATCGCTCTCGCGTCGGCGGGCTCGAAGTCGCTCGTCATCATATAGCGCTTCCTTCCACCCTCGCGGTAGACGCTCCTGTAGAACCCGTACATCTGGTCGTTATTCTTCCCTGAGAACTCGATTGATATCAGGGCAGCGCCCTTGACCGCTTCCGGAAGGGAGAGCACGAGGTTGTGAGACTTGCCCGAGTAGGACACCCTAGCCTTAAGCATCCTGTCCCCGTGCGAAACCGAGGCCGACTTTATCCTCAACCCGTTCGCGTACATCCTTATCTCCCTGCACGGCCTCCTCGCCGCTACCACTATCTCCTCGATGCCATCGAACCTGAACGTCCTGGCATTGGTATCGAAGTGCAGACGATAGTTCTCGGGCACGATGCTGCCATCGAGCCTCCTGTATTCCTTCATAAAACACCACCACCACAGTTTCGCACGAAAACGATAAAATAGTGCGGCACTGGACCGTGCTATGGATTGGTACAGCAATGCTTTTATATGAGGACATATATTGTTTAGAGTATGCGGGGCAACTTTACGGTCAAGCCGAACATCATCAGACCGGAGCTGCCGCCTGACGCAGACTACTTCAAGTCGCGGCAGGCGCGGGATCCGGTAAAAGAGGATGCTGCGGTGATGAGGAATCTGGTGCGCATCTACAGGTTCAGCGACAGGGAGGCGCTCAACCATCTCATAGAGAACCCCAACTTCGCCTTCGCGGACCACAAAAAGCTGATAAGGGAGACGGCGGAGGCGCTCGAGTGCGACGAGAAAGTCGCGAAGGACGTCATCAAGAGATCCGCACCTTTCCACATGAAGAAACCCAAGAAGGCGGTGGATAGGTGCATAGCCATAGGCAGCAGCATAAACCTGTCGGCCGATACCGTGAGGAGGCTGCTGATCTTGAAGCCGAGGATAGGGACATACTCAGATAGATGGTTCTCCGCCGTGCTGGAGGTGTGTGACGAACTCAGCAAGGAGGGTATATCCAGGGATGCAAGGATGCTGAGGGCGTGGTTCAGGCACATGGACTTCCCGCCCTCCCCGTACGTCCAGCGTGACGGAGGCCTCTCCATAAGCGAGGCGCGGCGGAATGGAGAGTACAGCGAGCCGAAGCTCATGACCGTGCTGCGCAAGGAGCTCGCGCCCAAGTGGGGCGACAGGCAGTAACGACAGCTCCATGCCAGCCTTTTATATTTTGTCATCTATATTGGCAGGGGCGATTCACTGTCCGAGAAATGCCTTGTGGTCAGGCGTGAAATCCTTGAAATGCATGGCCTCCTTGCCGAGCCAGACGGGGACAGGTTCATCCCGATGGACGGAGACCTGTGGGGCAGGATAAACGGGATAGTGTCGAGATACGGCGAATTCAAGGAGAGGCGCGGGGCCGACAACGTCGAGGAGGACAGGTCCTACAAGCAGATAATACCGTACGCGTGCGTAGTGGACGGGGACATGGTGCTTATGTACAGGCGCGGTGGCGAATCCTCCGAGGAGAGGCTGATGGGCAACCTCTCCGTCGGCATAGGGGGCCACATCGACCGCGGCGAGGGGATAATGGACGCGCTCTACCGCGAGTTCGTCGAGGAGGCGATGCTCGTGGACAGTGGCACGGGCGCGGAGGTGCCGTTCGCCGTCGGCTCTGATCCCGACCTGTTGAAATTCGTGAGGATGATGGACCCGCAGCCAATCGGCCTGATAGACTCTAATTCTTCGGATGTGAACAGGGTGCACCTCGGCGTCGCGATGATGATGACCGTACCAGCGGGGTGCTCGGTCGCGATGCGCAGCGCGGAGGACGTCGGCTTCGAGTACGTCGGGGTGGACGACTATCTAGCGAGGAAGGGGCGCGGCGAAATCTCGCTCGAGAGCTGGAGCGAGATGGTCATGGGGCGCATCGCGCAGCGCTAGCCCCTCCTGCCGCCTGGCTTCCGGCTGTTCGGCTTCCTCATGGCGGCGCGCATGGCGGAGGCCAGGCTGCCGAACCCTATCACGCCGACCACGAAAATCACCAGGAAGGTCGCGACGCTTACGCTGTCCAGGTTGGGTATCGGGTTGCCGGTCGAGATGGCCAGACCGTCTACCAGCGGGAACATGATTATGAGCGCGCCGATGGCCGCGAAGGCTATGCCGCCGTAAAAGAGGGTGTTGCCCGCGGTCTTCCGCCCTATCGCCGCAACCTCCTTGTCGCTGATCTTCTTTGTCTTGGCGAGGGTGGCGAAGATTGCACCGAATGCCACCTGGAGCACCATCGTGCCGATCCCGAAGGCCGCGCCGACGAGCGGAGCGTATATAATGCCGGGGACCTGCGGGGCGAGGACGAACGTGATTATCGTGGCATACGCCCCGAAGCCGAACCCCGCTATCAGGCCGTGCACCAGCGCCATCCTGGCGGGTATCTCCCTCTCGCGCTCGTGCACGTGCATTATCGCCGACTTCGTGGAGTGGTGCGACTTGCCGCCGAGCAGCAGGTCGAACGGTATGTGCAGGTCCCTCATCCTGTTGAGGACATACGCCCCCGCCACAAGCATCGCGACGCCCACCGCTATGTAGACCGGCCCGTTAAGGTCGTATGCCTTGTAGATGGCCGCGAGGCCGACGAAGCCCAGCGTGGTCAGGAGCGCCCTCTGCATTGTGAACCCGGCAGAGAAGGTGAAGCCGGCCTTCATCCCCTTCTTTGTGCTGTAGCTCCCGACGGCATAGCTGAACGTTATCGGCCAGGTGTGCTCGTCAGGGGTTATGCCATGCAGTATGCCCAATATAAACGCGATGAGCAGTATGTAGCCGACCGAAAGCCCCTCCGGGGGGTTGAGCAGGAACCCTATGCCCGAATAGATGCTGTACGAATAGAGCAGGACAACGAGTGCGGCCGCGACCGCCACGACGGCGAGCACGGCGAGCAGGATTTTCGAGGCCATCGGTTCTACCTGTGGATGACGGAATATATTTATAAACATAAATATTTAGCTGTTCCGAGCGGCTGACGGGCGGGCATGCTCCAACCGGGATTTGAACCCGGGTTTCAGCCTTGAGAGGGCCGTGTCCTTGACCGGACTAGACGATCGGAGCGGCTGTCACTGCCTGACTATCCTTTGTGCCGTTGTTATATTAAACGATGCCTCGTCCAGCTTCGAGTTTATGTAGCTGAGGGTGTGGGCATCGTACCTCTCAGAGAGGCTCACGAGGTCGTCTATGACCTTCGCCTTCGCGGCCTCATCGGCATTCGGGTTCATCATGCCGCGGTCGACGTTGTCCATCAGCTTGTCCACGGTATCGAGCAGGTATGAGAGCTTGTCTGACGCGAGGTCCGTCGACTTCTTGAGCGACATCGAAGCCCTGAGCGTCTCCATCTTCCTCGAAGCCACTATCGCCGATTTCAGGAAGACGAGCGGCTTCCTGTAGAGGCTGCTGCGTATGTCGTGCACGACCATACCCTTGGGCACGTTCTTCATTATCATGAGCCCCGGCATGGTCAGCATGTTCTCCTCCTTAGGCAGCCTGCCATGGCGGTCGTCCAGGATCGCATGCCTGGTCGCGCTGTCCAGCGAGTAGTAGAGGTTGACGTACGAAGACGCGGTTATGTCGAGAATGTCGTGCATCTCGATCGGGTCGAGGGCGTTGTCGTAGCGCAGCTTGCCGTTGACGGCCTTGAGCACGCGTATCGAGTCTTTCGCCTTGCCCAGCGCGCCTGTCTGCTGCGCCTTTCTGCTGTCCTCCCCCTTCGAGGTGACGTACAGGAGCGCATAGAGTATGGACTTTACTGACAGCCCGTTGACCTTGCACCGTATCGAAATTGACTCGCGGCGCTCCCTGCTAGCCCTGCTTAATCTGGTCCTGGTCGCCATTGCTTTACCTCCTGTTAGCGGTCTTGTTGCTTATCGCCTCGCTTATCGAGTGCTTCTTTATTATCTTCGCCATTATCCTGTCCTGCAGCTCGGAGTCCATGCCGGCAATCGAACGGTTCGCTTGGTTAAGCTTGTTAGCATACTTATAATAAGCTTTTACAGCCGCAGCATAGGCGTCCTGCTCGTGCCTGTTCTTCAGGTTCGCGGCCTTGGCGATCTGGCGCTTCTCCTCGGACTGCAGGTCCCTTTCGGGCAGCGACATCCTGGAGTTGAACGCGGCATTGATCCTCCTGACGAGCGAGTTCGGCCTGGCCTTGTCCGTGGAGACCACGCTGGGTATCCCTGCTTCGCGTATCTCGCTCACCATCCAGTCGTATCCGCCGAACGTCTTGTGCGCGGCGCGGAGCAGCTTGCCGTCGAGCGTTATGCAGGCTATCGCGGCGGTCTTGCCGGCATCGATCCCGACAATCACGTGCCGCAACGATCCACCCTCACTTGACCTCGTTGAGGGTGTAGTTTATCGCGCCCCCGACCACGTCCGGTATCGAGCCGTACCTGCAATCGACTATGTACGCCGGCACGGACTGCACGTTGTAGAACGACGCGAGAGTGGACTGCGCGACCAGCGCCGAGCTGACGTTGGCGAGGCATGCCGAGAACCTCGTCGAGTTGAGACCCGACCCGAGCACCATGTCATGCAGGGTCGAGTTGGAGAGCGGGTTGCCGGTGTATCCGATGCTAAGGTTCGACACGAACCGCCCGAACCCGCTCTGCGAGGAGGCGCACGCGAGGTACCTGAGCAGGTTCTGCGTCGTCCCCGCGCCGTACTGCGCGTACTTGCTCGCCGCGTACTGCGAGGCTATGAAGTAGTAGCTCATGTTCACCCTGCCGGCGTACTTCCTGGACATGTTGACCGCGCCGTTGAGATAGCCGACGAACCCTGGAACGTACGGGTCGGATATGAAGTACACGGGTATCGGCTGCCTGTACGCGCAGAGCGACTTGCCCGACAATGCGATTGTCCCGAACGCAACGACCGTGTCGTTGCCCGGCCTCGCAGGGTTGACCATGGACAGGAACGACTGCTTCAGCGCGAGCGTGTTGGAGAGCACGAACGTGGCGTTGAGCGTCTCATTGTTGTAGAACGGGTCCACATACGGGACTATCGCCACCCATTCGCCGGTGTCGGCGGAATACGAGAACGAGGTCCTGTTGGGCATCGAATAGTACGCGAGCAGCGACAGGGAGGAGTTTGAGCGGGCGTAGCCGTCGAGCACCCTCCCCACTGCTGACATGACCTGGCTGGCGTTGTACGGCGCCGGGGCGCACGTGTCGTTCAGTACGCCGTACGGGCAGTCCTTCAGCATTATGCCCGGCTGGAAGTACGCGAGGGCGAAAGCCAGCCCTATCAGCACGGCGACCAGCACCAGCAGAGAGATGTGGAGGTAGTCAAGCCCCCCCATCCTCGTCGACCTTACAACGAAAACCGGCTGCTCCTTGGCACGCCCACGCGCGCTCTTTCTCGATTGCATTTTACCACACTCGGGCCCGGCGGGATTTTCATGCATGCATTTTGAACCCGCGACCTCTACCTTAGGAGGGTATCGCTCTATCCAAGCTGAGCTACGGGCCCTCGCAAGAGAAATCTGCCTGTATCTATTTATACATTTGCAGGAAGGCGCGCCATCCTCCTTCTCCTCATCGGGCCGTTCCGTATGACGAACCCCGCATAAGAGAAGCCGTCCAGCACGCGCTCGTAGTGCGACAGCGAGAGCAGGGTGACGAACAGCACCCCGGCGATCGCGATCTCGGCCGCCAGCGCGTAGTCCAAGTACATCAGTATGCCCGAGACGTTCGAGTAATACTTCAGCGACGCGAGCGTCACTATGCCGACGAGGAAGTCGAGCCCCACGGACGCGTACGCGAGGGTGTCCAGGCCCTTCCTTATCTTCCTTATGCGTGACATGTCCCGATGTACATGATCTGGTTGCCGTTGCAACGCTTGAATCGCTTCACTGCAGCGCGGCATTAGCGGAACTGCCGGGGTGCGCAGGTTTTTATTTGTGATCGCGCAAAGAGTAGTATGCTGGTTGGGAATCTCTGCATCATAGAGGACAACGGGAGGATACTGCTCAAACGCGCCACGAGGGGCGTCAGCAAGGGCAAGTGGAACTTCCCCGGTGGCAAGATAGATGACGGAGAGACATCCGAGCAATCAACTGCAAGGGAGGTCCTCGAGGAGACCGGGCTCGCCATCGACGGGCTCGACAGCCTCGGCAGGCTTGAGTTCTACGACGGCACAGAACCTTTCTTTTTCGTCGATGTGTACAGGGCGCAGGGCTTCTCCGGCACGTTGAGGGAGACCGAGGAGGGGCCCCTGCAGTGGTACGACAGGGACGCGCTGCCGTTCGACAGGATGTGGGACGACGACAAACTCTGGGTTCCGATGGTGCTCTCCGGCAAGAGGATCAGAGGTGAGTTCCATTTCAACAAGGGCACCGACACCCTTTCCACGCACAGGATAGAAGAGCTTGACGCTACCGGGTGACATGCATGGCCAGGGCTCTAATCATGGTGGACTACCAGAACGAATGGAGCGACAGGAAATCGGATTATTACATCGGCAGGCTCAACCCCGCTATTGCCGTGGCTAAGAGGGTGCTGGCGGCCGCCAGGGAGAAGGGGTTCGTGGTGATTTACACGCAACACATAGAGCCCGAACCGACGGTGGCCTTCAAGAGGGGAACGAAGGGCGCGGCCATAATTGACGGGCTGTCTCCTGTGAAGACCGACAAGGTGGTGGTAAAGAACAGGATAAGCCCCTTCTACAGGACGGGCCTCGATTCGTTCATCGCGAAGAGGCGCATAAGGGAGATTGCGGTCTGCGGCATAATGACCAACCTGTGCGTGAGGAGCACGGTCTCTGACGCCTACGACAGGGACATCAGCGTAACGGTGATAAGCGACGCGTGCGCCTCCGACTCCGCCAGGACGGACCGTTTCACGTTCGACGACATAAGGAGGACGAGACCCGAGGTCAGAATAATCACCTCCAGGGAGTTCATCAGGTCGCTCGGCTAGCCTTTTATGCCACTATACCGAAGTAAAGCCCATCCCTATTTATTGATGCGCACGGCTGTAGATGCGGTGCGTGAATGGCTGGCGCAAAACTCGTATTGGCCGTGCTGATGGGGGCAATAATTGGAGTCCTCGACATATACTGGACGTACACGAGCTACCTCAACCCGATGTGGCTCGCGCTCGGAGTGGTTATCTTCATAGCGGACCTGGTATGGCTGTGGATAGACATAGGCTCGCTCAAGAGGAAGAGGTGAGAGCGTGCAGACAAGGCTCTTGGCGGCCCTCATAGTGTCGTTCGCGCTGCTTGCGACGCTGTCGCAGGCGCAGGGATACGGGACCTCTAGCATAACGCTCAACCCTCCAAACGGGACTGTCACAATAGGCACTTCGACTGCCACATCGTACACGGTCAGTTTGGCGACCGGCGGCGTGTGGGGCACGAACCTAGAGGTGCAGAACAGTGCCGAGCTCGCGCACAGCGGCATAACGGTGACGATCAGCAACCCGAGCGGCGACCCGCCGTTCAGCGGCGACGCGACCATGAACGTCTCGTCGTCGGCGTTGCCGGGGACCTACAACGTCACGTTCGTTGCGACCGGGGATGATCCGTCGCAGCAGCCGGCCACCTTCGCGCTCACGGTGGCGCAGAATAATGCGGCGGCCACCACAACGGCGAACGCCACGAATAGCACGACCGTGACCGCGCGGCCCACCACCCAGGCGACAACTGCGCCGGCCACCGAGGCAACGACCAGCCAGCCAGTGACCACAACCGTTCCCGGCACTGGCGGCGCGGGCGGGCAGGCTGCACTCTACGCGTCCATAGCCGCCGTGATCGTCCTGTTCGCCGTGATAGCGGTGGCGCTGAAGTTCGCCTAATCCAAAGCCTACTTCGCCGCGTCCACCACATACTTGGCGAACGCGTCCTCCGGATAGGCGCCCTCGAACGAGACGGTGTCGTTTATCACGACCTTTGGCACGCCCATGACGCCGTACCTCTCGGACAGCTCCATGAACTCCTGAGCCTCTATCATGCTGCTCGTGATCATCTGGTTCTCCATCGCGAACTGGTGCGCGATCCTCACGGCCTTCGGGCAGTACGGGCAGGTCGGCGTCACGAAGACCTTTATGTCCACGGGCTTCTTGACCCCCTTTATCGCGGCCTTCGTCCTCTCGCTGAGGCCGGTCCTCCCCTTCGAGGCGTCGACTATGTCCTCTATCAGCGACGAGAACTCGTATCCGGCGGGCATGCCGTAGTAGTGCACGTTGTACATCTTCGCCCCCCCTATGGAGATTGCGGGAACCTTGTCCACGCCCATGAACTTCGCCTCCTTCCTCGCCGCCTTGATGTCGTACTTCGTGACCTTTATGCGGCCATCGAGCTTCGCGAGCGTGTCGAGTATCTCCATGGTCCCGGAACAGTACTGGCAGTCCTCCTTTCTGTCGTAGAACATGACTATGCTGACGTTTCCTTCCAGCTCCCTGGCAAACATCTCCTTCACGGCCTTCGCATCCTCGTCCTTTATCAATCCCATCGTATCACCGCAAAATCAGCGCGCTATGCACTTCAGCAGGCCCTTCACGCGCCTGTCCTTCAGCGAGTAGTAGACCATCTTCCCCTCCTTCCTTGACCCGAGTATGCCCGCGTTCGTCAGGTACTTGAGCTGCAGCGAGACCGTGGGCTGCGCCCTGCGCACGACCTTCGGGAGGTCGCAGGCGCACATCTCCCTGTCGAGCAGCGCCATCACTATGCCCAGCCTCGTCTCGTCCCCGAGCGCCTTGAACACCACGTGGCTGCCCGCCTTCGCCGCCATGATATATTTATGAATGTAAATATATATAGCCCTTTCGGGAGGGCGGCGCTGCGGCGTCCTGCACGGGTCAGGCCAGGTCAAACGTCATGCCCTTGAACGGATCGTCGATGATGTGCACCCTGCTCTTTTCCCCGTCCCTTGGGAATGCGGTGCCGATGATCCTGGGGTTATGCGCGCACAGTATATCGAGCGCCCTGGGTGCAAATCCGCTGTCAACCGCAACCACATAGCCCACGCCGCAATTGAACTTGGTGAACATCTCCTTGACTGTCAGCCCTCCGGCATACCTCCTGCTCCTGTCGAAGATGTCGAAGAATATCGGCTGCGGCCACATCTTTGGCCCCGCCACGCTGATGTCCAGCGTGCCGGACGGGTCCAGTTCAGCAAGCTTGGTCAGCCCCCCTCCAGTTATGTGCACCAGTCCGTGCACCTTGTCCCCGCCCTCGTCCAGCAGCCTGCGCAGCTCCTTCAGGTATATGGCCGTTGGGCGGACCAGCGCGTCCCCGAGCACGAACCCGCTTACCAGCGAGTCGAGGCCGTAGTGCAGCCTGTCAAAGTACAGCTCCCTCACGAAGGTGAACCCGTTTGAGTGCAGACCGCTGCTCCCAAGGCCTATGAGGGCGTCGTTCTGGAGTAGCTGCCCGGTCGGGTTATACATCCGCACGCCTGTGCCCGTTATGCCCAATTCGAAGCCGTCGATTGTGTTGAGCACCGCGGTCTCGCCCCCCGTCACTATTACGTTATGCTCGTTGCAGACCTTGACCAGCCCTTCTATGGCACCGCGGATCGCGGCAGCGCCTTTACCGGTGTCCGACTCAGTTATTAGGTGGTCCTGCAGCTTGTATATCACATGCCCCGTCTCTATCAGGTCGTCCGCCACCATAGCGAAGCCATCCTGGGCGGCGTAGTCGAATGTCAGCGCTTTGAAGTGGATGCTGCCCTTTGTCCCTGTGCCGTCGGTCGCGTCTTTTTCGCCCGCCGCCTCCCCTTTCCTGGACCATGGCGGCTTCCTATAATCCTTAATTATCTCAGCCCTCTTGCCGTCCCTGCGTATCATGAGGTTCCAGCGATCCGCGTTCCCCCACGTCTGCTCTATGACCGAGTTCGTGGCCGCATTGTACGGCTTTGTAGGGTCGTACGCCTCGTTCGCCCCCATGCCCTTGGTAGACTGCATCGAACCATCGGTTCGTGTTGGTCTCAAAAATATTTATGGCTTCCGCAGCACTGGGAGACCTCTCAATGACCATGGCGCTGCCTATCGTCAACGCCGCGATATTGTTCTGGAAGCAGGCCGGCGCCGGGCATTGGTCCTGGACCATACGCAGAGGAAGGCAGCAGCGAGCGGCATGCGGACGGTCAGCGCTTCTGCGGCCTGAAGTAGTCCTTGCCGCGGAGTATGAACTGATGCTCAATCTTCTTCGGCTCGAAATACTTCTTAGTGAATTCCAGCACCCTTTTCTGGTCGAATTCCCTGCAGCTGTACACGTCGACGCTTATGAAGTCACGTTTCGTCAACGTGTGTATGACTATCGATGAATCGACTAGCGGAACCCATCCGCTCAGCCCTGTCTTGTCCGGATACGCCTTCCTGTCAGTCCTGAATATTGACGGTGGTTCCTGCTTCTTCATACCTATGAAGTCCACCATCTTGTCCAGGAAGCTGTAGCAGTGGTCAAGATCATCGACAGTATACGGCTTGCACCCGTAGCAGTCCAGAAGCAGCTCGTAACCGAACACCTCCTTCGACTTCATACGATGCGACCTGCATCCCTTTCTAAATGAACGCTTAAATTACTTACCCTGCCATGCACCGCACGCCTGGATTTCACCCTATGCTCCTCGCTATCCTTGAGAGCCTGTGGCCCTTCGCCTTCAGCTCGAGCTCGTAGAACATCCCGAAGGCCATCCTCTTGACGTCGAATTGCCTGTCTGAGAGTCCCTTGTGGAGCGAGTCGAGCATGCCTGACGCAGTCTCGAGGCTGCATGGCTCGGCGAAGAGGTGCGCAAAGGGGTTCAGGACCACGGTCTTCACGCCCAGCTGCGCCGTTATCGCAGTTATCTCGGATATTGCCCTGTCGACAACATCGGTCGTATGCTGCTCGTCTGCCTTCTCGAAGTTCGCGAACACGAGCAGCGCGTTCTCCGCATATACCGACTCGGGATTCCCGAGCATGGAGGAGCGGCCACGCTCCGTCGGAGTGGCCCTGACGTAATCCACGTGCCATGCGAGGAACCTCATCTAACTGCCTCCGATTCGCGCAACAGAGCTAAAATGGGCCCGGGGAGAATCGGACTCCCGGTCTCCCGCGTGTGAAGCGGACGTCTTACCATTCGACTACAGGCCCACCTGCGGCAAGCGATTAGCTATAAGTATTCTGCCATTTAATTAAGTTTGTGGTTGCGTGCCATTTTATACCGGCAAGGGGGACGGGGGCGAAAGCCATGTTTACGGCAGGACCGCGAGTAAGGATAGTGCGATATTCTCCGCGATAGGCGACGTGGACGAGCTCAACAGCGCGATAGGCGTTGCCATCGCCAACATATCGGACGACAACGTCGGGGCTGCACTGATGGGCGTGCAAAATGAGCTGTTTGTTATAGGAGCGGAGCTGGCTGGGTACTCTGTGCCTTCGAATAAGCGCACGATAGGGAGAGGAGAGATCAAGGAACTGGAGAGCCTGATTGATGAATATGGCATCAGGGTCGGCAGGGTGGAGAGGTTCGTGCTGCCTGGGGGGAGCATCGGGGCCTCACACCTTCACAGCGCGAGGGCGGTAGCGAGGAGGGCGGAGAGATCGGTCGTGGGGTTGGGAGCAGAGTGCAAAAACAGGTGGATACCGGCTTACCTGAACAGGCTCTCGTCAATGCTGTTTGTGATGGCCCTGTACGTCAACAAGAAGGAGGGCGTCGAGGAGGCACACCCTGACTACTAAAATGAAGGACTGACTTATGCGGATGGTCATGGCGCTCTAAGCCAGCAGCCTTGCCCTCACCGCCTGTGGCATCTTCTCCGTTGCGTACCTGAGTGTCACTCTCGGAATGGCGGTCCTGCGGCGCACCAGATAACCAATCAGCTCCGCATGGAAAAAGCGGTCCGCCTCCTTGAGCATCCAGCCGCATCCTTTCTGGACGGTGTCATCGTTATCGTGCAGCAGCGCATCCTCCACCGCCAGCGCGGAAGCCATCTGCCTCCCGCGTCTGAGCGAATATATCAGCGCTACCGCAGCGGCCCTCCTCACCCACCTGTTCCGCGACCTGGCCCATAGGCGCGCCTTGGCAGAAAGATCTGGGAACATGAAGATCAGGTATCCGAGCGCGTGTGTACATAGGTCGTCGCAGCTTCCCCAGCTGTCAACATACCTGCCAAGCCACCGCTCGAACACGCCGAAATCGTTGCGGCTGTACAGCTTCCGTATCCTGAAGGCCCAGTCGAACGCGATCGTCCTAGCACAGCCATCCTTTGTCTCGAGAAGGGCCTCGCAGAGACCAAATATGCGCTCCTTGTCTGAACGCGCCCCTTTCGGGAAGAACCTCGAGCTTACCTTCCTCACCAGCGGCGTCGAGAGGTGGACGCCCTCCTTCACGCCCTTATCGAACCTCGAATAGTCCTTCGTGTTTCCCTTCGCTGCCGACAGCCTCCTGATTTCCCCTATTACGCCCTCTATTATACCGTCCATGTGATCTTATTGCGGCTCAGCCGCCAAGGTTGAAGTACTCCTTGAACCTCGCGGTGGTCGTCAGCCTCTTCGTCCTCCCGATCCTCTTCGCTGAGATGAAGTCCTTCTCTATCAGCTCGCGCACGTGGTCGTACGTTGATGAGCCGAACGCCTTGACGACGCTGTTCTGCATTATGGGCTCGTTCTTGCTTATGTACGCGAGGATGCGGAGGCTTCCCCTCGTTATGTCCGGTTTGCCTGCAAGGCCGTTGACCTTGCTCGCATACGGCTCCCTGACCGACAGCTCGTACCTGCCCCCTATCTTCACGACGGCGAACGGCCCGTCCTCAGACTTGCCCTCCTCGACGAGCCTGTCGAGGACCCTGTTGAGGTAGCCGACGGACGAGATTCCCAGGGCTGCGGCCAGCTCGTCAGGGCCGAGCGCCTTCCCTGCTACGAAGAGCGCCGCCTTTATCGTGTTCTTGTGCTCGCGCTCTTGTTGTTCCCTTTCCGTTCAATCAACCTCACTATTATCTCCCCGAACAGCTCCTCCTGCGAAAGCGCGACCGTCTCGTCCTGCGCGAGGAAGAGCAGCGGCACAAAGAGCTTAAGCACCCTGTCCTCCACGCTCTGGAATCCCTGGCCGAGCGCCGAGAAGGTCGCCATCCCCAGCCTGTCGGCATTCGCCCTCAGCAGCGCGAGCACGCCCTCGCGCCTGCTGTCTATGTCCTCCATGACGGTTATGGTGAGCGGCATCCTTATCTCCTCCGTGTAGTGCCTGCGCCTCTCCTCTGTCCTCATCGCGCTCTCCAGTTCGGCCATCAGCTCCTGCAGCGTTATCTTCCTCCCGGGCTGTATCCGCATCCTGTTGACCAGCTCAGGCACCTCGACCGCGGGCCTGGAAAACTGCTGTTGTCCCTCATCCGCGGCCGGCTCCCGCTCCTCCTCGTAGTAGACGGAGAGGCTCTCGCTCTTCATCCTCAGGAGTATCGAGGCCGCGAGGATTATGTTTGCCGGGACCCTGAGGTCCAGCACCTTCATCCTCCTTATCACGCCTATGTAGGCGTCGAGCATCTCGGCTATGTCGATGTCCCACGGGTCCAGCCTCTTGCCCTCCACCAGCTCCACGAGGAGCTCCCTCCACGTGGCGTTCTGGACGAAGTCCTGGATATCGAGCTTGCTGATATGCTCTGAAACCTGCAGTCCCTCCGCCATCTAGTCGCCTCTTATAATGTGGCGTAAAAGGCTTATAAAGGTTGGTTGAAGCGCCCGGGCGGGAGCATCTTGGTTAGTCCCGTATCCCCTCCCTGATAATGCGGATAAGCCTGGCTTTCTCCTCGAGGACCTCCTTGCCGTCGCCCATTATGAATGCCATGTCGGCCATACTCACCTGACCGTTTCCCCTCTCCTCAAGGCCGGCAATCTCCTCAATCTTCTTCATAACCCTCTCACGCGCATGACTTACCTGTGCGGACACCTGATAGTCGAATAGCTGCGCCGGCTTTTCCGTTACCGGCTTCGCGGCGCTCTCATGCTGGGCCTGGACCGCCTTTGGCCTATGTGTCGCTGAGTTCATCGAAACCAGTTATGCTTTTAGAATTCTGATATTTATGTTTTTCTGTGTACCTGTAGGAGTGGCTTTATCACATAATTCAGTAACGTCGTGAATACCGGAACTTCACGAGGGCAGTTTTTATCCATTCTCCTGTATATCACTATAAAGAGAAGGAACGACGCTGCGCAGCTGAAGTTCCTGCTGAGGGAGCTTGATGACATCCTAATGGTCCTGGGAGACGCAGGTTACATCTCGAGAAGGAACTACAACATCGTCGCTGAGAAGAACGAGAAACCGTTCTTCAACCTGAAGAAGAACACGACTCTGGTCTCGAAGGAATCTGGACCATGGAGGGCGATGATAGAGTTCGCAAGGGAAAGAACGAGGGTGTACAATGCAATCTACCGCTTGCGCTCCATCATCGAGAGTATAATGTCCACCGTTAAGAGATGGTACTGGAACTATGTCAGGGCGATAAAAGCGAAATCGAGGGACATGTCGATTGCGCTGAGGATTCTTGCCTTCAACATAAAACAGCGACTTTACGACCAGACCGCCGAGCGGCTTGGCGTACCATACAGATTCATTGCGACCGGTGAACTGCGACCGAGAGGGTCATCAATCGGTAGTGGACATTTTACCATAAATTAGACTCAGACACCTTTTGTCCGTTTGTCGGGATAAGAATCTGCACTGTGGCAGATTTTCACGTACCGCATTCTGTCCTAGGACGGTTTACACTTTACCGAATACTCATTTTTATAGGATGAAGTCATCGGCGATTGCGCCCAGCACGGATCCTGCGCGGGCATAAGGCGGCTTAGTACATCGCCTCCAGCTTCTTTATGCGCTCCCCTATGGGGGGGTGCGTGGAGAAGATGTTGGCCATGCTCCTCACGCTCAGCGGGTTGGAGAAATAGAGCGGCGCGGTCACCTCGTTGGCCTTCTTCACGCCCTGCGCCTGCGGGTTCTTCGTGTACGACTGTATCTTCCTGAGCGCGTCGGCGAGGCCCTTCGGATCCCTCGTTATCCTCGCGCCGTTGGCATCAGCCATGTACTCGCGCCTCCTCGATATGGCGAGCCTTATGAGCAGCGCGAAGAACGGCGCGAGCAGCCCTATTATGAGCGCTATCAGCACTATCAGCCCCGCGTTCTCGTTCCTCCCTCCCCCGATACCGCCGAAGAACATCGACATGCGGACGAACCCCGCTATTATGCCTATGGCGCCCGCGAACACCACTGCGACGAGCATGAACATTATGTCGTTGTCGTAGATGTGCGACATCTCGTGCGCCAGCACTCCCTGCAGCTCGTCCCTGTCCATCATGGAGAGAAGGCCGGACGTCACCGCTATGGATGAGTGCTTCTTGTCCCGGCCGGTCGCGAAGGCATTCGGGCTCGGGTCGTTGATTATGTAAACCTTGGGCACCGGGAGTTGGTTCGCGACCGCCAGTCCCTCGACGGTGTCGAAGAGCACTTTGTTGGACGGCTTGTCTGCCGGCTTTGCTCCTGACATCTTCAGGACGAACTTGTCGCCCGTGTAGTACGTGAACATGCCGTATATCGCCACGAGTATGACGGCGACGGCGATGCCGTATATGCCTAGGCCTACATACAGCGCGAAGAGGTAGATCACGCCTATGAAGAATGCCGCGAAGACCGCCATCAGCAGGCTCGACTTGAGCCTGTTCCTCGCAATCTCGTCAAAGAAGCTCGCCATGCCTCAAGCACCTTCAGCTAGGCTTTTGAGCCTGGCCCTGCTGCTTCTTCGGCCTCCCGCGCTTCTGGACCGGCTGCGCAGCCTGAGAGCCGCCAGTATTCACGGACGGCGCGTTCACGTCGTCGAAGTCGACCTTCACTGGCTGCTTCTGCTCGTCCGGCGTCTGGAAGAAGACGGCCGGCTGGAAGTTGAACCTCGGCGCGAAGACGTTGCCCGGGAAGGTCTGCAGCGCGTTGTTGTAGTCGAGCACGTAATCGTTGTATGAGGTGCGCACGAACGCGATCTTGTCCTCCGTGTCCATCAGCTGGTCCTGCAGGTCCTTGAAGTTCTGCGACGCCTTCAGGTCGGGGTAGTTCTCGGCAACGGCGAATATGCTCTTCAGCGCCTGGCTGATCTGGTTGTTTGCCGCGGCCTTGTCCTGCATGCTGCCCGTGACTATCGACGAGCGCAGCGAGGTTATCTGGGTCAGCACGCCCTTCTCGTACTTCATGTAGCCCTTCACGGCGTTGACGAGGTTCGGTATCAGGTCGTACCTCCTCTTGAGCTGGACGTCAATCTGCGCGGACGCGTCCTGAACCCTGTTCCTCTTCGAGACGAAGCCGTTGTATATCGCCACTATTATGCCCACTATGATGAGCACGACGACAATTACGACTCCTATGACTATTTCCAAAAGCAAGCCCATTGGATCCCCACTGCTCAGTTAGATATGCGCAGATAAGGATTAATATACCTACGCTGTGCTTCGGCTTGGCCGCGCCTTCTTTATCCTGTTTATCCTGTAGTCGACCACGACCTCTATCTCCCTCGCGGAGTAATTCCTTACGGTTCTCGTGAACAGCACCTTTACCGAGCAGGAATTGAGTCTGGCATGCTCCCTTATCTCCCCTATCAGCTGCGGCAGCCCGCCCATCTTTATGAACGAGTAGAAGTGCACGACGCAGCCATCCCTCGCCATCGCGAAGGCCTCGTCGAGGAACCTCGTGCTCGTCTTGGGCAGCGGCATGACTATCCTGTCCGCGAAGCCGTCGTACCTTCCTCCCATCTTCTTCACGTCGCCCTGCACGGGCATCACGTTCGTGGTCCTGTTCAGCCTTATCTCCTCGTCCATCTGCCTGCATGCATACCTGTTCAGCTCGATTGCAATCACCTTGGCCGCCCAGTTCCTCTTCGCGATCTGTATGGCGAACGGACCTATGCCCGCGAACATGACGATTATATGCCTATCGTGCCTCGCCAGCTCCGCTATCCTAGCGCGCTCGTATGCGAGCCTCGCCGAGAAGAACGTCTTTCTGACGTCGAAATCGTACACGCAGCCATGCTCCCTGTAGCGCGCCTCGAAGGTGCGCTTCCCCAGCACGTGCCTGACCTTCCTGACGCGGTACACGCCCTCTACAGGTCCTCCCTTCGCAAGCACCGTGGTTATGGCCCCGTTCGCCGCGAGTATGTGCTTTGCCAGCACCTTCTCCTGTGCCTTCGTCATGCCGTCGGGGTCTATGACCGCGATGTTTCCCAGGTGGTCGTAGCCCGTATCAACGCTGTGCGCGACATCGGCGCCGAGGGCGCTCTCCAGACCGCCTTTGTAGTCCCTAGTCTTTCCGGGTCTGGGCGCCATCTCGGAAATCGAGGCGCCGCAGGCTTCAAGAACCTTTTTAACCTTTCGCCTGTCAATATTAGACAGGGGAAAATAGACATAGCTGCCGCGATGCTGCACGGAAATGCCCTTTCCAAGCATACCGAACTTGGAGAGCATCCTCTTTGCCGCCTCCGCTTCGGCTCTGCTCACCTTGAGATGCAACACTTACAGCGCCCCCATATGATTGGACAGGAACGATTAATAATTAATGAGCAAGAGATTTACGCTTGACTGAGTGATGATGTGTATTTCGCCGTGAAAGTGACTTCCGGACAGGAGAGGATCGCAGCCAACATGCTGCAGAACAAGATAGCCAGGATGAGCGATCTCGGCATCTACTCTATACTCGTCATAGGCGGCATGAAGGGCTACATAATAGTCGAGGCCAGCGACGAGGTCGCGATACGCACGTTCATAACCAAGGAGCACAACATAAAGGGCGTGCTCCCGAAGCCCCTGTCCGAGGTTGATCTGGAGAAGCTGCTCACGGCCAAGAAGACCGAGCAGCCGATCGCGAGGGACGACACCGTGGAGTTCCTGAGCGGGCCGCTCAAGGGTTACAAGGCCAAGGTGCTCAAGGTCGACGAAGCCAAGGGTGAGATGACGGTGCTGCTCATGGACGTCGTCGTGCCTATGCCGATAACCACGAAGGTCGGCACCGCGAAGATCGTGCAGAAGGCCAAGAAGGAGGAGAACGCTTAACGGTGTATTTATGGCAGAAGCGGTAGTTGAGGGACTTATCGAAGGCGGGAAGGCGAGCGGAGGTCCTCCGCTCGGCCCCGCGCTGGGGCCTATGGGCGTCAGCACCGAGGCGGTGGTGAAGGAGATAAACGAGAAGACGAAGGACTTCGCGGGCATAAAGCTGCCCGTCAAGATATTCGTCGACACCTCCACGAAGAAGTACAGGATAGAGGTGGGCACCCCGCCGACCAGCGCGCTCATACTCAAGGAGGCGGGAGTGCAGAAGGGCGCGAAGGGCAAGGGCGAGATCGTCGGCAACATAACGCTCGACCAGGCGAAGAGGATAGCCGAGAGCAAGGCCGCACGCATCTACGGCAACAGCGCTGCCGACAGGGTCAAGCAGGTGCTCGGCACGTGCAAGAGCGTTGGTGTGACATGCGACGGCCAGGACCCGAGGCAGGTAATAGCGAAGCTGGACAAGGGCGAGCTGAAGGTCTGACGCTCAGCCCCAGGTCCGTCGAAAGGCTATACTCCCTTCTCAGGGGGCGTTTCGGCTTCAGAGACTGGTGGCCGGCCGACACGCCCTTCGAGGTCGCCGTCGGGGCAATCCTGACGCAGCAGACCTCGTGGACGAATGTGGAGAGGGCGATCGCGAACCTCAAGAACGCGAACGCGCTTAGCCTCGATGGGATATGCGGCCTCGGCACCGCCGAGCTCGAGGGGCTGGTCAGGCCGAGCGGCTACTTCAGGCAGAAGGCCGCGAGGCTGAAAGGCTTTTGCTCGTTCGTAAAGGCAAGGCACGGATCGCTCGAGGCCATGAAAAGGCTTGGCGGGCCGAACCTGAGGGCGGAGCTCCTTTCTGTGAACGGCATCGGTAACGAGACCTGCGACTCCATAATGCTCTACGCGCTCGGCAAGCGCATCTTTGTTGTGGACGCATACACAAAGAGGATAGTATCAAGGCTGCTTGGGCTGCGCAATGAGCCATCATACGACGAGCTTCAGGAGGCATTCCACTCTGCCCTCAGGAAGGACATCGGGCTTTACAAGGACATGCACGCCCAGCTCGTCGAACTCGCAAAGAGGCACTGCACGAAGAGCGACCCGCTCTGCGAGGGCTGCCCGCTGCTGGAGATGTGCACCCGAGGCGCTGGGGCTGCTACCGGCCGCCAACCAAGAATCAGCTGTCCTCCATGCGCTTGTAGCTTTTCTTCACCAGCCCCTCCATGAACCTGGCGTGTACTCCGGCCTCAACCTCATCAGCCCGTCCAGGCCACGTATTCCCGCTCTGGCGCGTTCGCCGTTTGCCATGGCAGCGCCGCTCTGCATAAACATGAGAAGGGATATGTGAAATAAGGGGCGGAGCCCCTTTTAAAATCATTCGCACACCTCCGGGCTGTCTATGGAGGCCGCGCGGTTACGTACCTCTTCGCTTGCTAAGCCAAAGCCATTGACGCTCTTTGTCTCACGACGTCCTTTCAAACTTGGAGTCCATGTGGCGGCTGGATCCGCGCAGCGGTACTCTGTGCATGGTCTTACTTAACATCCCGACGACCATAGACGTATCGAGGAGCGTCTCCAAATCTCACCGCTTTGACACTCGCTCCGAAGGCTTAAAAGCGTTGCTTGCGATATGGTAAGTAGTGGTTGGCATGGTAGAGAGAGTCAAGACTGGCATAAGGGGGCTGGACGGGCTGATGGGAGGGGGCATCCCGGAGGGCTCGAACATCCTCGTGACTGGGGCGCCCGGAACCGGCAAGACAATACTCGGAATACAGTACCTGTACAACGGCGCCAGCTCCGGCGAGCCCGGCCTCTACATAACGCTTGACACCAGAAAGGATGAGCTTTTCGAGCAGGGGAAGATGCTGGGTATGGACGTCGAGGCGCTCGAGAAAGCGGGGAAGCTGATGGTCCTTGAAGTGCCGCTCGACACCGCCGGTCTCAATATTTTCGAAAGCATCGAAGGGGCAATCAAGAAGATGGGCGCCAAGAGAGTGGTGTTCGACAGCTTGATAAACTTCTCGATAAACGTGGATCAGTTCGTCATACCTCTCAACTACATGATTGACGTGGCTCCGGACAAAAAGGACAAGATGTTTTACTCGGGGAGGTCAAAAGAGAGAATAACCTACTTGCTCATCAACGAGCTGTCAAAGCTCGGAACGACGAACCTTATCATAACGGCCTCGGACCAGGACGGTACGGTCGTGACGAAGGACGGGGTGAGTGAGTTCGCGGCGGATGGGCTGATAATCCTGAGAGCTTCAGCCATGGGTGACACGCTGAACAGAACCATACAGGTGGCGAAGATGAGGAAGACGAGGATAGAAGGAGAGATAAAATCGTACGAGATAGGTGACAATGGGATTGCCCTACAAGGGTAATATTCTTGGAAATCAAAGACGACATAGAGCGGTTCTACATACAGCACTTTATAATGAGCAAGTCCCAAAATATCGAGACACCTGGCTTCGTCTTCTTCAGGCTTTCTGGGAAGACTCCCCTCTACGCAAGGCAGGTTGTCATGCCGGAGGACTTCTTCGTAAACCTTGAAAAGGCTATGGCAAAGAGGGGTCCAGAGACGGCCGGGAGGCTGTATTCTACTGGTAAGAGGTTCGGCTACAGATTCTCCATGCTCGGAAACTTCTCGACCTGCAAGGACAAGCCGGGGCGGCAGCTGGTCTCTTACATAGACGTGATAAACAAGTTTATAGAAGGCACATACGCCACGAGGATCGGCTGCGACATCGACGTGGACAGGAAATCTGTAAGGTACACAATGCAGAACCCCGTGGTCGTGGACAAGCTCGGCTACGGGTACTTCATGCCGCTCGGCGCAGCCGCCGGCTTGATGTCCTACCTGTTCCAAGACCCGTCGATAGAGGGCGTGCTAGAGGGCTTCGACCTAAAGAGCGGCATGGGGTCGCTGCTGTACGCCCCGTCGGTCGACCTTATCAGTGCGGGAAAGAGCCCAAGCACTGAGCGTGACCTCTCTGGGATGGAGCCCACCCCCGAATATGAGGAATTTAACAGGGTGAGGAAACTGCAGTATTCAGATTACTCACTCAGGACGCTGCTGGACTCGAAGTTCTTCACGTTCGACAGGGGCTTCATGATGTGCGGCGGCGAGAGGTATTTCATATTGGAGGTCAGCGCCCTGTACCTGATAGAAACGAACCTGAGGGACTACTCAGGCGAGATATACAATGCGGCGTTCGATGTTGGAATGCAGGTCCTGAAGGGAGTCAAAAACCCGACTACCAAGACGGTCAGCGACTATATGTCAGCGTTTGGGTGGGGTGATGTACTCGTCGCGAGCAAGGGCGCTGCGTATTTCGCCAATTCAGACTATTTCCCGTACGCAAAGTTTTACAGGGATGCGTCGTATCTGATTTTCTCGGGATTCCTCGCTGGTATGCTGTCGACGCTCTCCGGCAGGACAGTGAGCTTTTCCACGATAAGTAAGGACGTCAGGCAGGGATACTTGAGGGTGTCACTTAGTTGATATTGTGACCATGCCGTCGAGGCGCTCCTCCACGCTGCCGAAGACCGAGCGCAAATCGCGCACGAACCTCTCCCTCATCGGGTAGCCCCTGTGGGTTGGTATGTTGTGCATGACCCAAATTGGATTTCTGTTGTGCTTCCCGAAGTCCATGAGCTGTACTATGACGAGCTTGCCACCGGGCTTCAGCAGTGAGCGCAGCATCCTGAATATGCGCACGTGCTCCATCTCCTCTATGTGGTTGAATATTATCGAGATGAAAATGCCATCGAGCTTCCCTATATACTTGTCTATGCCACCAAAGCCCTCAAAGACGATGTCCTTCTTGTTCTGGTTGCGCACCGGATCGCTGAACGATAGCGCTTTGGCCCTCCTCTTTGCCTCCTGAAAGAATCTAGTACTCGGGTCAGTTGCTATCAGCCTGACAGGTTTGTTTGACATTTCCAGCAGCTGCTCTAGTCCAACGCCACCGCCGCAGCCGTAGTCCATCACCAGTGCACCGGGCTTCATATCCTTGTACAGCTCGGTTATGGCAATCACCCTCAGGGAGTGGGGTCCCTGTTCCATTATCTTGTTCCAGTAATAGATTGCCTTTTCTTCCTCGAATCCCGTAAGCTCGGACGCCTTCCCCGTCGTCAGCGTGCTCTCGGAGAACCGGTTCACAAAGTCTATCCATTCTAGGGATTCCTTGTAGCCCTCTGACAGGTACCTCTTCGCTTCCGTGGTGTCAGTAATCTTCAAGTTTTTCACGGAATAACCCTTGCCGTCGAATGAGAGAATCCCCTCCCCCACCAGAAGATCCAGCATGTTCTCCAGCATCTTAGCGTGCTTCAGACCGCAACTCATGCTTATCGATTCGAGGGAATGTGGTGTCTTGAGCAGCTCGAACACATTCTTCTTCGAGAGCAGGTCCATGGAGTACCTCACCATGACGACCTTGACCATAGCAAGGGCCTTCAGGTCCCTGTTAAGCCTTTCGGGTTCCATAACAACTCACTGTATGGGCAACCAGATCTTCCCGACCTTCCTGCCTATTATCACGGGCGTTCCGTTCCTTATCTCGGCGCCATGCTCCCTTATCACTTCCATATCGTCCT
Organism: Microcaldota archaeon; assembly: GCA_021787495.1. Classification (GTDB taxonomy): domain Archaea; phylum Micrarchaeota; class Micrarchaeia; order Micrarchaeales; family Micrarchaeaceae; genus A-MIC-10. Next base: position 54,532 of record JAJYLX010000005.1, read on the forward strand.
GGTTGTACCTTATTACCGTCTTGTTCCTCGCCTCGTAGTCAGCGACTATCGCCTTGAAGTGCTTGAGCCTGAAGCACTGGAATGGGGCCGGGAAGAAGTAGATGTCTGAATAGTCGCTTGTCAGTATTGGGACGCAGCCCGAAAACTTCGGCCTCCATGACCTTATGATAAGGTCCACGTCCGGCACATCCGTCCCATAGTGGGCGAGCTTCGCCTCCTCTGGGCTCGTCAGTCTACCCTCATTGGCGAGCTTCATATACTCGAACGAGGGCTCGTATGCGGCCATCGGGAACAGGTGAAAGTTGTGGAACTTGGAGGTCAGCGTCTCAATCCTCAATATCTCATCTTTGATTGCGGATGGATCCTCAGCAAGGCTGCAGAACAAGTCTATGTCGCCCAAAAACTTTACTCTCACACCCTTCCTGACGAAATAATCAATCCATTTCTTACCGAAGAACTTCGGCACGAGGCTCACTATCTTGGCGGTCGATTCCCTGCGGCTCAGGCAGTTCCTCCTGCCAATCAGATTGACCGACAAGCACTTTATCCCGAGCTCGTCGAACGCCATCTTCATAAGGTTCTCCAGGGCCATTGCACCGCTGTGGTACGCAAAGTGATCTATGTCAGCCTTCGGCACGTTCTCCAGTATGGCAAATGTCCTGTCCCCATCCATAATGTAGCAGACATGTTGCACAGCACTATGCTTGTCTAGTATCATAGCGTACGACCATCGTTTATGGCTGGGTATCGTTATAAAAGCTTAAAAGCATTGTCTCAGCAGCATTTCAAAATCTCCGAGTGGAATCGCGGAGCTACCTCCTTACCGCAACGAGGACCGAATTGTCCCCGCTGCCGCCCCTGAACGCTTGGTTGCTCAAGCCATCGTAGACGCTGCGGTTATCTATCCCACTGACGGTTTAAATAAAAGGTGCTGCCGCAAGCGCAATCCATGCGCCGACAGCCGAGAACATCGGTATCGTCAGGTTGTCGTTTACGAAGTTTATGGAGTCGCCCAGCGCGCCGAGCCCGGCGGCGGCGCATGCAACCACCACGTTGCCCGTGAGCGCCAGAATCGCCGCCGCACTGATTGCGAACATGGCGGCCTGGCCCGCGGGTGATGACCTGACGCCCAGCGCTGCCTTCACCATACCGCTTGTTGCATCGCCAAATGATAGGCACACCGTCGCGGCGATGAGCGGGACTGCACCGAACGGCATGGCCAGCATGCTCCCAATTATCCAGTAAGGGACCCTTATGCGCTTCCAATCCCTCCTGAACGTGCCGTCGAACCTGCTCCTCGATATAGCGCGTATTACCGGGGCGGTGGGGGTCCACGTGCTGTATCGCACACGGACGCACTCGGATAGGAGCCAGAGCGTGAGGTAAAGGGCGTAAAGCAGAATTTCCTCTTGGACAGGCAAACCGAGATAGATGAAAAGAAGAGGCCAGAAGGTGAGGAGCACATGGACTGTCTTGCGCCTGCCGAAGAACGCGACCTTCTTATTGGACACGCCGCAGCACCCGCAGCGCCTCCCTTCTCAGGTCGGCAATGCCGCCATCATTGCTTATCGTGAGGTCGGCCATGGCTGTGACCCTATCCATGCCGGCCTGCCTTTTTACGGCGTCGCGCCGTTCGGCTTCTAATGCTCCCCCGCCCAGGCTCGAATTGTTGCGGAGCGCGATCGTGCACTCGCGGGTGCGCTCGCTTGCCTTGAGATTGATTATGTGGCTGTCCTTCCCGTACGCCTTCCTTATGTCCTCCGCGAGGTGCACGTCGTAAAGCCCGTCCACGATCACGTTGCTGGAGGCGTACCCGCGCCTTATCCTCCGCATGACCTCGGGCGCGAACAACCTGAAGACATTGGCTGCGCCAATGGCCCCCATGAAGTCGGACAGCCTCGCGTATCCGAGACGGCGGGCCTCCCTGTGCATGACCCAGTTGACATCCACGACGCTGCAGGGGTAATTCTCCCTTATTATTCCGACGAGCGTGGACTTGCCGCTGCCGGACTGACCCGTGATGCCTATCACCTTGTTCATATCCTCTCACGGTTCTCCGTTATGAACTCCCTCAGGTTATCCACCAGATCCATGCCCAGGGCCTCGTCTAGGGTCTTCCATGCGTATCCGGTGTGCTCGTCGCTCATCTTCACCGCGCCGCCCGCACAGGCGCCCGAGTAGACGATCTGCACGACGTGGTAATGCGCCCCCTTCGCAATCAACTGCATAGTGTCGATGCCCACAAGGCGTATGTCGGATACTGTGCGACCTGTCTCCTCAAGCACCTCCCTTCTCAGGGCCTTGAGTGGGTGCTCGCCCCATTCCATCTTGCCGCCAGCGAGATGCCATTGGTTCCGTCCCCACGAGCTCGACGGCGCCCTTTTTACGAAGAGGAACCTCCCGCCGTGCCTGAGGAAGGCACCGCACCACACCACTACCTTTTTCTCCATCGGATCACTCATAAGAGAACTTCGATGCATAATCATATAACCTGGTGACCATGCTTCGCATCGCGTCCCAGTTGGTCGGGAGGGCGGACGCGGCCCTGTCCGTGTTCCTGAATATCATGGCTTTAAGATCTACTGCCAACTCATTCTTCACCTCCATGCTTGAGATGTCGAGGTTGTGCGTCCTCGCCCTTATTATCGGGAGCGACCAGTACCCGTGCTGCGAATCCTCTTCCATCTCCCTCATGTCATCCATGAACTGGATCGACAGGCCATAGTTCTCGCAGAACACCCCCATGCGCTTTCCGTAATCGGCTGTGCGTCCAGCATATTCCAGCGCGGCGTATACTCCTATAGACGCCCATGATATTATGTGCCGTATGCCCTTGAGGTACTCGGCCCTCGTGGGCATCTCCTCCTTCCATAAGTAGTCGATGACCCTGCGCTGCATGAGGTGGTTCACCTTCACCTTCTCCATAGCGGCATCCAGCACGTTCTCGTACCCCTCGTTGACGAGCATCTGCATACCCTCTATCAGCGTTATGTTGCCGGCGTACAGCATGGCAGCGATGCCGCTCTTGGTTTCGGGGGTCTCATCCACAACGTCATCGTGCGTCGAGATGTGCACGTTGATTAGAGCGAGGGCGACGAGCAGCCTGTCCGGCGCTTTCAGATCCATGTCGGCGAGAGCAGCCTTGCACAGTGCCATCGGGGCGATTGAAACGAATCCCATCGATATCTTCGCGAACTGCCTTGCGAGCTCCGGATCCGGGTACTTTCTCGTGAGACGCCTTGCCTCTATCGAGAGAAGGCGTTCGTAGTGCGACGTGTTTCCGAGCAGCTGACTGCGTATTTCCGAGGATCCCATTCCAGTCACATCTCACGTCCCGCCCATATTTCGGGGTTTTCCGTTATCCCCGCACCAATCCTGTCTTTCATGCCTGAAGGCAGAGAAGGGGTGGGTGGTAAGCGTGAGTCCGGCGCCGGTCGGGTGGGAGTATAAGCCGGACGCTAATAGGGCAATGATTCCCTGCGCCCAGAAGTAGTCCCGGATGCCAGACCTAACCATCTTACCAACCCGTTTGAAATATATGCGCATACCTTGTATATACAGGTGCCGCGATCCTGCCGCTGTGAGCGGTGCGAACCGCACCACCGGAACGACGCGAAAATCATGCGCCTGGATATTGTATCTATTGCGTTCCGCTAATGCCGCCCTTCAGCAAGGTATATATATTCCCTCGGCGGCGTGTATAAACAGGGGTTGGTCGTTTGGGCTCTGCGGCGGGTGTCCCAAAGGGTGTAGTCGAGGCGCTGGAGAGGCTCAGGATGGACTCTCCGTACTACCTGGCGCTCTCGAATATACACGGCAAGTACTACGTCTACGCGCAGACGTCGGTCCGCGAGGGCGGCAGGGTGAAAACCCTTGCGAAGTACGTAGGCCGCATAACCCATGACGGCAGATTCCTCAGCTGCGGTGGGAGAACGGGGAAGGCGCAGGACCGAAAGGGCGCGGAGGCTGTGCGCGGAAACGATGGCAAGGCAGCGCGGCCTCCCGCTCCCGACTATTCGGGGCTGGCGGAGATGAGGGAGCGCCGCCGGCAGATGGACGACGGGACCGACAGGAAAATCCTCATGGCACTCAGCATGAACGGGCGCATCGAGGTGCCGTACATAGAGAGGATAATGGGCATAAGTGGAGTCAACACCTATGCTCGCATCAAGAGGCTAGAGCGGGATTTTGGCATCAGATACACGGCTGTGATAGAGCCCAAAGCAATAGGGTTCGACGAATACATTGCATTCGTAAAGTTCAATGACAGCGTGCCGCCGCGTAAGGAGGTGATGGAGGCTATAGAAAAGATTCCGAACATCCAGTTCGCGACGATGACGAGCGGTAGTTTTGACATTATGCTTTACTTCCTGGTCGACAGGAGGGCGCCCGAGAATGAGGACACAATGCGCAGGATAAGGAGGGAAGTGGTCGGAACTCACAATGCAAAGTGGAGAATCGTGCCGTTCTGCAGGACCTACGGCTACATACCACTAAGGAAGGAGTTCTTTGACGAGGTCCTCAAAAAGAGGGTATGGCACAAGACGAAGGAAAATCCGCAGCCGAAGCACGACCAGATCACCAACAGGGAATACGCGGTAATACGCGAACTCGCCTTGGACGGTAAGACGAACTTCAAGGAGATAGACGAGAGGTATGGATTCGACGAGGGGAGGGCGCAGTACACCTACCATCAACTAAGGGCAAGGCGCGTCATACTGAGGGTCACGCTTGACATGCGGAGCATGCCCGTTAAATACAATTCGATAATCCTGGGAGAGGAGACCAACGAGCAGGCCGCTTCGGCGTCCGACAAGGACTTCCTTATCCACCTGATAAGTGATACGCCAGGACCGACGAACAAGTACTCTTTAACTGGGTACACCTACGCTGAGGGTAGCTGGATGCTGGTATCGCCCATTTTCCATGACGGTGACGAGGATGCCATAAAAGGGGAGTTGGAGAGGCTAAGAGGCTTGCAGCTCCATTACCTGGTCGGGACCTCACCCGTACTTGGGTCGATATGCATGAGGAAGTACGACAATGCGTGCCTGAACCACAATACGGTTCTCAAGGAGAGGTTCAACATCGACCTTGGGCAGCCCGTCATAGACTATGAAGGTGCAAAGAAGCACGAGAGAAAAAGGGTCGATATACGCGGCTTGGCTGTAGAAGAGGAAGAGTGACTCTGCAAAAGGCATGAAAAAGCAACAGCCGCGGAACTATGTAGCGGCTCAGCCGTTGGCTTTGTCCATAAACCCTCACTTGTCCGCAAAGTCTGAAATCTGTCCATAAAGTCATCATTCAGTTTGGAGTGGTTCAAATCTCCAAGCGATGCAATTCCTAGCAAAC